>CAYYUP010000042.1:0-52471 GCA_964474905.1 uncultured Nannocystis sp.
GCTCTCGGGTGATCGTAATAGCATCGGTCGCGACTTGCGGGCCGCGATCAACACATTTGACTCGGCGGGCATGGCCTTGCGCGCGACCAGTGCCAGATTTGCCCTCGCCGGCCTCAGCTCCGCTGCGGAGCTGAGGCCGGCCGCCGATTTCATGCGACTCCAGGGTGTTGTCAGGCCTGCGAAATGGCTTGATGTCCTTGCGCCGGGGTTGCGGAGTAGACTACGCTGAGTCAGCACTAACGGAGTTCGTCATGAAGCGCGCGCACAGAGCAAGCATCTACATATTTGGCCTCGGCCTAGCTTTTAGCCTCTACGTTCCGGTCTCCAGTGCCGCAGCGGAGGAGTCGAATCCCTATACTGTGTACAATAAAAAATACGAGGACCTGATCAGCCCGGCCTTCGTTGGGGGGGATTGTAAGGCTGCCTATGAGCATAGTATCGAGGCCGTGAGCGAACTTGCCGAGGCCTCGTTGGCGACGGATGTCGCTGCCGGTGACCGCGATCTCTGGCAGTCGATGGTTTGCGCTGGCATGGCGAACCTGGCCGTTAAATGCGGGTGCAGCGAGGTTCATGAAGCCTATGACAGGTTCGCTAGCCAAGGCCTGGCGTGCGAACCACAGACCCTCGTGCTGCCTGAAGATGCACGTGCTTGCGGTCCAGAGCCCGAGGTTGTGCCCAAACCCGAGGTCGCGCCCAAACTCGAGGTCGTGCCCGAGATAGACAACACCGAGGGCTTGCAATATGTGGAGCCGGCCACGCCTCCAGCCAAAAAGCCTCGCCTGCGGGCAGCGGCGATCAGTACCGGAGTGTTCAGTCTCACCCTTCTATTGAGCACGATACCACAATATGCAGTAGTCGCAATGAAGGAATTCGACACGGACTGCATAGATGGGTACGATGGGTACGGGAGTTACTGCAGGGTTTTTAAGGCTGCTTCTGTGGCAAATTTCCCGCACGGCTCTGAGGATCACATGTGCTCAGATGCGGCTCGTCAGTCATCGACGAGTCTCGACGGCGCATGCTCGCAGCAAAATGGGGTGATCGCAGGTGTGTATACGACCCTTGCGCTCGGGTCCGCGCTCGGTGTATCGGCGATCGTCTTGGGAGTGCTGCACCTTCGCAATCGCAGGGGAAACGAGCGAAGGCGGGTCGACTCTGCGTTGTCGATTGTCCCGGGGCCAAAGCGATCCTGGACAGTCAACGCGGCCTTGCGTTTTTAGGGCCTAGCGCGGGCAGGGCCTAAAACAACGAGCAATTGAAGCTCTTCCTGGCCGGCTTGCCGCGCAGGGACTTCTTCTTTAGGAGTTTTATTACGCAGTTGGCGAGAGGAGTTCCCGATAGGCCTGCCGGTGGAGTTACTTGGAGGACTTTGGCTTTGCCATTGACCATGAGCGTGAATGAAATCGGGTTTGTGGGCGGAGGTTTATGACACGCATTTTCGAAGCCCTTCTTGACGGCCTTCTTGAGCTGCTTGCACATCTCTTTGACGCTGAGATCAGGAGGCGTACCCACAATCGTTGGCGGGCCTGTAGTTGAGCCTCCCGTGGAGAGTCCTGTGGTGGAGAGTCCCGTGGTCGTAGGTCCAGGCCCAGTGGTGGAGGGTCCAGTGGTGGTGAATCCAGTGGTCGTAGGCCCAGGCCCAGTGGTGGAGGGTCCAGTGCTCGTCGATTCATCTCCGCGAGTGGTCGAGCTCCCGCTGGTGGCTGTTGGCAGCACCGTCGGCGTCGTTGGTTCTTCGCCACAGGAGACCTTCCAGACGAGAACAAGTACGAGAAAGAGGATGCTCGCGCTGGCGATGAACCAGGTTCCGCGGGAGAGGCCGGTTTGGGTCTCTTTTTGAGACGGAGGTGCGGTGGTATGGCCAGTTAGGGAAGGCTTGGTGGCGACAGTTAATACATCGGCAGGGTGGAGTTCGGTCGGGCCCACGGGGGAGGGCATGCTGGGGGGCGCTCGTCGTGGCGGTTGTGATAGGGCCTCACGATCTGCATTTTGCAACCCCGTCGCGGCGGATCCTCCGGCGCCATGGAGCGGCGAGAGAGGAACGCGGGTCGGTCGCTCAGTCGGGGGTGTTGGTTCGGTCGGCCGAGAACTGGGAGAGTCTGTGCTCGGTGATGCTACGAGAGCGCCGAGTCCTTCAATCGCTGTACGAAATTCAGCGACGGATGCATATCGGAGGGAGCGGTCCTTTTGCAGCGCCTTGTCGATGATCTCAGACAGGCCCGGGGGCACAGATCCAGTCGCTACTGTTGCGCTCAGCGGAATCGGCTCGGTCGTGAGGATCGCGACCAGCCGCTGCATCTGCGTGCGCGGAGCGCTGCGAAACGGGAGTACGCCGCTCACCATCTCGTAGACGATAACGCCCGCGGCCCAGACATCGGCACGCTGATCGACGTCGTCGAAACCGGAGGCCTGCTCATAGGCCATATAGTCGACTGTTCCAATAGGCGCATTCGCGACGGTGAGCTTTGTGCGGTCAATTTCCTCGGGCGCCTTGGCAATCCCAAAGTCGACTAACTTCATCGTATCTGCATCACCATCGGAGGTGGTTCGCATGCAATTCGCTGGCTTTAGATCGCGGTGGACGACACCGCAGCGGTGGGCGGCCTCGAGGGCCCTGCATATTTGTGTGATGATATGTCGAGTGCGACTCCAGGAGAGCCGTTTTTCACGCTGCAGAGTCTTCTCAAGGCTCTCGCCCTGGATATGCTCCATCGCGATATAGGAGAGGTTGCGCTCGGGATCCTTGCCGTGGGCGATGATACTAACGACGTTTGGGTGGTTGATGCGGGAAGCAAAGCGTGCTTCGCGCAGAAACCGTGCGTTCGCTGTTGGAGATTCGGAGGGCAGTAACAGTTTAACCGCGCAGGGACGCACGAGATCGAGTTGGATCGCCTCGAAAACGGTTCCCATGCCGCCTTCGCCGATGATGCTGACGAGCTTGAAGCGGCCGTCGATCGTCTGCCCGAGCAATTCCTGCACGGCGGCAGGTTACAACAGGCGTAGCTGGGTGAGAAGCACGTGGGCAAGACCTGGGAACAGGAAGTGCGCAGGTCCTTGCACATTCATCTCGGGAGAGGCCCCAGAAGGGGGGGCAAAATCACGCTGCGTCCACTTCTGAGTCCATGTTTTATGTCTGTGTGTCGGTCGCTCAGGCTGTGCCTGTCACTCGCTCAGCGCTTCGACCTCAGCGAGTAGCTCATCCGGGGCCTCTTCCGCGTCGAAGATCTCTCGGATACTTGTTTTCTGCAGAAGTTCGAGTTCATGCAAAGCGATGAGCGCACCACGCAAGGAGAGCCGCAATTCTCCAAATTGGCCACGTAACTCGGCGAGCGCGAGGCGTTTCCAGGTCTTGCAGGTGTTCTCGCTGCGCCCCAGGATCTCGGCGCACTCCCTCATCGAGAAGCCCTTCAGAATCAGCTCAATGAGATTTTGATGGTCGATTCGCAGCGATTGTAGCGCCATCAACAGCTTTTGCACCTCGACACGACCGCCGACGATTGTCGATACTCCGGGGGCCAGGGCATTTTGTAGGCTCTCTGAGGGAAGGTTGTCGACCGGGTGGCGGCTGCGATCGCGGAGCGCGCGGAGGAATTTGAAACGAGCGCCGCCGTAGAAGTAGGCGCGGAGGTTTGTCCCCGTTACTTTTTTTGGGTCGCGGACATAGACCTCAAATACAGACTGAGCCAGATCATCAGCATCGCTCGGCAGTCGACGCGAAAAGAAAGCGATAATCTCGCTGTAGTGGCGCTGGACCAATACGTTGGCCGCCGTTCTGTCGCCGGCGAGGAAACGAGTGTGGAGTACCTCGTCGCTTAGTTTTTTGGTTGAATGTGTCGCCGTTGACATGGAATTTGTGCTCGATAGTCCCGGGAGGTGCAATGCTTAGCATGAGGGCAGACGATTCGTATATCATAGAGTTTGAGCATCCTCGTGATATTTTCGTGACAGCGAAGCGGCCACCCGAGTTTGTGCTGTTGCGCTACTGGAGGCGCTTGCCCGTCTTCGTACTGCGCTCGATCGCCTCGGCCACCTTCTCGACCGCATCATTGAGCACCGAGTCCGCGATATGTGCATACCTCGCGGTCGTCTCCGGCCTGCGATGGCCGAGGATCTTACCGACGACGGCGAGCGGTACACCTGCCATGATCGCATCGCTTGCCATCGAGTGGCGGAGGTCGTGCAGGCGTACGTCCTCCAGGCCCTTGATCTTGTCTCGAACGCCCTTGGCCCAGGTCCGCGAGAGTGAGCTCGGCTGCATGCGTTTGCCGCTTCGCGAGTAGATTACGTATCGCGGCTTTGGATCGAACTTGCAAAGCGTCCATCGGCGCCGACACTCACGCACAAGATCGAGGGCCTGACTCGAGACCGGCACGACTTTCTGGCCAGTTTTTGACTCTGGCAGGCGAAAGCAGCGGTGGCGATAGTCGACCATCTCCCAGGTGAGGTCGAGCACCTCGGTTCGCCGCATACCCGTCATCGCGAGCAGGCGAATTGCGGCGACTGCTGTCCAGCCGATATGCCCGGTCTTGGAGCAGGGGATCTCGCGCGCGGCGGCCAGAAAACGATCGAGACGCGCCCGCTCATTTGGCGTCAAGAAGCGCTCTCGGGTCCGTTCTTTGAACTTTTTGACCCCGCGAGTCGGCGGCATAAAACCCCGAGGAAGCACCCCCCACTCGATCGCTCGTGAGTAGATCGAGCTGAGCACTACCAGAGCATTGTTCGCCATCGGCGGCGTCTCCGACATGGCAGCATGGAACTGCGCTACATCTGCGAAGCTGATCGCATCGAGCCGCATATTGCCGAACCTCGGGATCAACCGCGCATTCAGGCAGCGGCGGTAGTACTGCTGGGTACCCGGCTTAAGACGGGTCTGCGCGTGCTCCAGCAAAAACCTCTCGGCGAACTCGCGAAAGCGGGGTGTTTCGCCCTCGTGCCGGCGCGGAGCCGGGCGGCGAATCGCCCTCTGCCTGTTCGCTGTCCTACTATCAATCGTATAACCATCACGAGTACCAGTACCTGCGCCGCTCAGCATGTCATCTGCGAGCTTGCGCGCCCTCGCAAAGCTCAACTCCGTGGTTGTGCCGAGCCGGACGCGAAGGTCCCTTCCGATGCTATCTCGATAGCGCACATAATAGGCCTTTTTACCGCTCGGAAGTACGCGGAGCAGAAAGCCCCGGAGAACCGAGCACGACACCTCGTACTTGCGTTGCCGCGCTTTGGCGCGTGCGACCGCTCTCTCTGTCAATCGGGGCATCTGCACTCGCCCAAAATCGACCCAAAATCGAACCAATTCAAGCCCGAAAACGGTAGCCGAAATCGGGAGCAAAATCAAGAATTTGGCTAGCTGTGGCGGATCTGAGCATGTCGCAGTGTGCGTTGAGGACTGCGACGATGGCAACGCCGACAACAGCGACAGCTGCACCGAACTCTGCGCGGCGCCGAGCTGCGATGATGGGATCGTCAGCGGCGATGAGTCGGATGTCGACTGCGGGGGGGCGACCTGTGAGACCTGCGGTTTGGGGCTAATCTGCAGCTCGGACGATGACTGCTCGGAGGGCAGTTGCATCGCTGAGCAATGCACGCTTGCCGCGTCTTGCGATGAGATCCTCGGGCTCGATCCGGATGCTCTTTCTGGCACCTATACGATCGATCCCGACGGCGATGGCGGGGTACCGGCGTTCCCGGTCTCCTGCGACATGGAGACCGACGGCGGCGGCTGGACGCTGGTGTTTCATGTTTTTGACATGGGTGGCAGCCCGGGGGGGCTCAAGGAGAACGACCTTATCGGTATTTACAACCATAACCTCTTCACCGAGGAGAGCTGGAGCTATGACTCGATCACCAAAAAGATCACCGCAGGCGCCGGGGAGGGCATGGTTACTCTTGTCGATCAGGGGGCGCTGGCGATCGACCTTTTCGGTGATCAATGGGATGATGTGCGCATGACCTGCTCGCTTAATGACAAGAGCGAGGCGGAGGGACACTTCGCCCAGGTGAACGGCTACGCGACCGCGAATAACAGCTCGAAGCTGCACGGGGCGAGCCCCAACGGCACTTCGTATGTCGTCGATCCAGGGCTTCAGTCCACCGCTCAGAGCAAAATCTGGCACGATAATGAAACGACGACAAGCAATAGCGGCCATTATCTCTGTGATGTGACGAATAATGGCAACAGCTCGGCCGCGCAGTTTGGGTTTTGTTACACGGATCACCTCAATAACCCGAATAACCTCGATTTCGGTGATTCTATTGTCGCGATCGCCTTCGGCAGCTCTTACGGCAGCGACAGCTGGAGCGTCGGGTTTACGGGAGAGTGTGGAGACATGGGTATGACCGCTCAGCAAAATGCAGGCACCTACTCGATCTGGATCCGCTGACCGGGCGCTTCGGCATCGTTTCTGTTGTGCGATACTGGCGGCTTAGGTCGTCTTGCGGGTATGCTGTGAGCGCAAAGACGCTCGCCTAGGGGGCTCGCTGACAGCCCGCTCGGCTACGAATGCTTGACAGCTACGGGGCGACGGGCCCTAATGTCAGCCCGTGAATACTCGTCGCCACTCTGCACGAGATGCGCGATCGTCTCGCAGCCTCGTAGTGTACCCAGAGGATCGCATGAACCTTCTGCGTTCGCTCTTCGCCTTGCCGCTTTTTCTCTTACCGGCGATATTCGGACTACCGAACTCCTGGGGGGGGCTAGCCTGCGGCCTGCTGGTGTGGATGTGCATCAACGACGCAAATTTTATCTTGCATCAGCACGTACATCGGCCCTTGACCCGTGTGCGCCCCCTAAACAAGGTGATCGATCTGCTCTTGTCCCTGACGACGGGCATGTCAGCGTATTCGTGGCGGCAGCACCATCTTCTTCGTCACCACCGGGGTAATGATAGCTGGAGACACGCAAGACCATGGGAACTCCGGCGCCCATCGCTTCTCGGGGCTCTGTGGTATTCGCTGCGCTACGGGGTCCTGCTCTTGGTTTTGCCGCTGTGGGAGGCATTTCTTCGGGGCGTACTATGTGGCCATAAACATCCGTTGAATTTTAGGATGGCCTTTCTCGAGCAAAGCGTGGTGTTGCTCTTTGCAGGGGTCCTTATCGCTGCGGAGCCGGCCTTTTATGGGCCTTGTTTCTTTCTCGTCTTCTTTTTCACGGCGTTGACCGATTATCAAAACCATGTCGGTTGTGACTCTTCAAAGCTAGGGGTCTCCAACAATATCGTCAGAGGTGCTTACAATCGCGTCCGTGACAACTTTGGCTATCATACTGCGCATCACCACTTCCCCGGCGCTCACTGGACAGAATTGCCAGCTTTGCACGCCCGGATCGCGGGGGTTTTGCCGACGGCGAGGGTCGGGCGTGGATGGTGGATCGGTCAGGTCTCGGCTCCGCTCGTCATTCTTGCCCTGAGCGGTGTTTTTGGTCGTCGTTCTGGGCGGTCTGTCGGGTAAGCCGTTGCCCGAGTTGGGGAAGACTGAGCGAGCGAATCTGGCAGCCTTTGTTGCTGGCGGAGCTGCCCGCGAGATCTGGTGAGCGGCGTGCTCGATGGAGCGCACGGAAGCCCGTTGCCCAGTGCACTACAATCCGAGGCATGTTCGGTTCGGCGAAGGTATTTCTTGTTCCTCTGGCAGTGTGCATCGGCACCGCCGCGACTGTGGTCTGTGCGCCGACAGGAGGGCCCCATGACCCGAGCGCGCGAGGGGCCGAGCCTCCCCCGGCACAGGCTGTGGTGGAAGGTGGGGCACAGGACAACAGCGCTGGTGAGGGCAAGACTCGCGAGGGGAACGCGGGCGGGAGCGAGGCGTACGACAGGAAATCCGACGACAGCAAGTCGTACGACAGGAAATCCGGCGACAGCAAAGCGGGCGACAGCAAAGCGGGCGAGTCGTACGACAGCAAGTCCGAGCCCATGACGGATGCACCGCAGGGGGCTGATGCTGCGCCAGTTGCCCGGCGAGATGATTTGGGCCCGCCGGATCAGGAGCAGCCGCGGCATGTGATTGCGGCCTACATCGCGGCCGCAGATGCCAGTGATCGGCAGCGGGCTTTCGCTTTAATGACCCCGGCCTGTGCTGAGCGCGAGCGGAGCTGGGAGAAGTCGTTCTCCAAGGCCATCTTCGATCGTGGCTACCGGTTCCACGTTGTCAGCCTGGGCGAGGAGCAGGTGGACGAGGAGTCGGCCTATGTGCGACTGCGGGTGGTCTTTCTTCACCGTACAGGAGAGCCCGACAACGAGGGCATGTCCTTTAGCCTCGTCCGTCTCGAAGGCCGTTGGTGGCTCGATGAAATCCACTAGTGGCGGTTCAATAGAACATGTCCCTTGGGTCATTCATTTCGATTGGCGTCGATTCCTCGAGACGCAGATCAGGGCGCCTTGATGGGCCCTTGGAGCGCGCTTAAAATGCCTTCGAAGAAGGGCCGTCGGATCACACCGGTGAGCCTGTGGCCGTCGATGAGCACCATCGGTGTGCCGCGGATCTTGGCCTTGGCGCCGAGTGAGACGTCGGTTTTGATGGCCGCCGCGGTCGCCGGATCGTCGAGGCATTGTTCGAAGGCTGCGATGTCGAGGCCGAGCTTGGCGGCGGTGTCGATGAGTGCGGCGCGCCCGAGATCGGGCTGGCGGTCGAAGAGGCGGTCGGCGTACTCCCAAAAATGACCCTGCCCGAGGGCGCACTCCCCCGCGTAGGCGGCGAGACAGGCCTGTGGGTGCAGGGTGCTCTGGCTGCGCACGTTGCAGGCGGAGTCGAGGGGAAAGTTGATGAAGACGACCTCGAGGGGTCGCGCAGTCGCGGCGAAGTAGCGCTCGGAGTGCACCCAGAGCTGGCGACAGTAGGGGCACTCAAAGTCCCCGAACTCGACGATAAGAATCGGCTCGCCGGGGCCACCGACGCGGCGGCGGGGTTGATCGCGAAGGTCGAGGTCTGTGATCCGCGGCCGTGCGAGCGCGGCTGCGATCTCGGTTTTGACCTGCTGGTCGACGATCGCACCGATCCGCTCGAGCGCCGTGCGGTAGCCGGCTTGGCCGAGGCCAATACCGATGCAGAAGACAACGGCGGCGAGTACTCCGACGGTCCTGCGGCATGCCCCGAGGGCGCCCGTGATCGCCTGGCCGATCGGACGGTCGTGAGCGGCCACAGCTGCGGCGAAACTCGCTGCGTTGAGCAGGTACCAGATCACACAAAAGGGGCAGTAGGCGTTCTCGACGAGGGAGAGCACCGCCATCAGGATCGATGTGAGTAGGGCGACGCCAGTGAGGCCGACCAGGAGCGCGTGGCTCGGGTGTGCGTCGTCTCGGCGGCGCACGAGCGCGACGATCGCTGCGGCCAAGGTCGCGAGCACACCGGCGCCGCCGATCACCGCGACCGGGAGGCCGAATAATTCGCCAAATCGCCCCCCAGTGACCTCACAGCCGGTTTTTGAGAGGGCGTGGCAAATCCGGCCGATGCCGCCGGCGCCGGTCTCAAGGTCGACGTGCACGAGCGTCAGGTAGCCGGCGTCCACGAGCGAGAGGAGACCCAGGAGGAGGATCGCCGCGAGGGCGAGGCTGCGTCGCGTCGTGCTCATGATGGGCGACATCTTCACGGTTTTTACAACTCGGACGCAAGCTTTGAGAGCCGGCGAGGTCGCCGGGCGCGCTGCTGGCGTGTGCTTGGATGTCTGTGGAATACTCAGAGAATGCGAACCCGCCACCTCTTCGCTCCGTGCCTGGCCGTCGCAGCGGCGCTTTTTGTGGCTCCGACGCCGGCCTCAGCGTTCTCGACGCGGTTGCATATCGTGCTCGCCAACAAGGTTCGAGAGGCGCTGATCGACGCAGGTGATGGCAGTATCGCCCTGCATTTTGGCGAGCACTCGGTGGTTCTCGCCGCCGATGATGCGGCCGCGATTATCGACAATCCGCTCGCTTTTCGAGCGGGCGCGGTGGGTCCCGACAATATGGTGTTCCCGGGCATGACCGATCCCTCGCATGCCCTTGGTCAAGGCCCTTTTGAGCAGTGCGAGCTGCTCTACCAGGAGTCGCTGACAGGCGAGGAGAGGGCTTTTTCCTTGGGTTGCTTCCTCCACGGTGCGAGCGATGCGGTCGCTCACCACTACGTCAACTACATGACCGGTGAGACCTTCACGCTGACGCCGATCAGCAGCGACCGCACGGACTCCTTTGATAACGTTGTCCGTCACATTCTCGCCGAATCGGCGATCCAAGAGGCCGCCTACTCCCTCGATCCCGCGGCCTTCGCCGATGCGGAGTTTGTGCATTCGATCCCGATGGGCTTTGTCCTGCGGGCCTATCTCAACGTCGATAGTCCGCTGTGGCAGTTGATGGCCAACGACGCGATGGCCGAGTACGACGCGGCGGTCGCCGAGAACCCCGGGGCGTCGCTGCCGACGATCGTCGCGGCGATGGACGTGCCGCCCGGCGATCATCTGGTGCTTTCACCGATCTACCTCGGCGCCGTCGAGCAACTGATCGACGATAAGCGGGCCGAGCTAGAGGCTGCCGTCGCGGCGATGCAGGACCCAAATACTCCTGAGGGCGGGGAACTCCTGGTGACCCCAGGTGATGATGGTGAACTCGGTACCAAGGATGACGAGACCGACTGCGCGCTCACTTGTCCGAACTTGTACGCGACCTATTTTACCTACGCTGGCCTTCTCGCGCCGCGTTACAACGCGCAAAACCAGGAGCTGCCCTCTGCTTTTGCCAAGATCAGCGATGAGCTTCGGCTCGAGCTCAAGAGCTTTCATGTCGCCTACCTCGAGACGGTTGCCAATCTCTCAAACATGATGAACACCGAGCCCGGGGACATGGAAAGCGGCTTTGGCCTCACCAAGGAGGACCTCAAGGTCGCCTTTGTACCGCTCGACAACTGGGTCGACTCGGTCACCGCGATCGACTACGACACGCTCGTCTATTCGATCGTGCCCGATTGGATCATCGAGCTCGATACACTGATGCAGTCACTTGGTATCGACGTCGATCTGGCGTCGATCATCGCTGCGGTTTTCGAGCCGATCGTGCAGCCGATCAAAGACGCGATTTACGGGGCCTTCATCGCCGAGGCCCAGGCCTATCTCGACCAGCTTGTGGCCGAAGTCGAGGCGCAAAAAGACGCTGTCTATTCCGAGTATGACAGCCGTCTGGCGGCTGCAGCCCACCCGGATCTAGAGGGCGATGTGCTCGACCATTTCTACGAGAGTGGGATCTACAGCCACTCGTTTAACCTCGTTGCGGCGACGCTCGCCGATCACGGGGCAGTGTTGCCGCTGGACGACGAATTGGGGCCACCCCCGGGTTCTCGCGGAGCCGCTTCGTTTGATGCTTCCTACTCACTGGCGTGGATGCAGGCGGGCTCTTGCGACTATCTCCAGGAGGTTGTCTTTCCCCTGGGTATCGACGTTGCCGGTTCGCTTTCGGTGCGCATTGGCGACCTCGAATATCCGGCACAAATGATCGAAGATGCTCCAATAGAGTGTCATGGTGGCTCTTTGAGCGGGTTTAGCGAGGCTCCGACGGTCGAACTCTGCGCGGTGGTGAGCTACCCCGAACTCCTGAACAAGAAGACAGGTTCGGTGAGCCGGGCCTACCCGCCCGAGCTTGCTGCCGAGGGGGCCAGCTGTGACGGTTTGGTGATCCCTGGACTGCCCGAGCCGCCACCCGGTACGGACACCGATACGAGCACGGGCACGGGCGGCAGCGGGGGGACCGACGGGGAGACCTCCGGGCTCGGTAGCGAGGGCGACAGCGCCTTGACGGGCGACAGCGCGAGCGCGTCGGCGGGCGGTGTTGACGACGAAGAGGGCTGCGGTTGTCGGGCGAGCGCGCCCTCAGACGCCGGTCGTCTCGGGCTCGGATTCCTGGTGCTGCTGGGGTTTCGCCGCCGCCGTCGTGTTCGTCGTCGTGTTCGTCGTCGTGTTCGCGTTGCGGGCGGCTCTCTCCGAGTTCTGCTCGGGGCAGGGCTGGTGTGCAACCTGGGACTCGGGCTCGGCGGTTGTGCGGGCGACGATGGTGTGGCCAGCGACAGCGGAACGACCACGGACGATGCAATGACCGGCAGTACGGGCAATGATAGCTCGGCCTCGGGCTCGACCCAGGCGACGAGCGACGGCGAGACTTCGACGGGCGACGCGACGACGGGCACGACGACGAGCACGACGAGCACGACGACCACGACGGATACGACGACGACCGGCAGCGACGCGGCAGATGAGCTCTTGGCAGCCCTTGACGGCACGGTGTGGAGCGGCGAGCAGACACGCGACGGTCGCACGCGGGCCTACGAGCTGCATTTTGACGGTATTGTGAATCTCTGGTCAGAGTTGCAAAACCCCTTTGGGCCCGCCCGAGTGCGCGAGATGAGGGGGTTTAAGGTCGACGATGACGGCCTCACGGTGCACTCCACTGTGATCCAACCGATGGGCTGGGAGGTGCATCCCGAGAACGGTCGCAAGGACGATTGGACGGTCGAGATTCTGGACGGCGATCCGCGAATTCTGCGGACCACCCGGGACGGTGCGATCGAAGAATTTACCGAGGGCGAGTGGCCCACACCCGAGGGTGGGTTGACGGCGGTTGTGCGTGTGTTTCAGGTAGGCGGCGAGGTCGACGAGGCCTTCTGCGACTCGGGCGCGAGCGGCTTCGATTACGAGACGATTTTTGCCTTCGCCCGCGGCGATCATCCGGAGATCGTCGCCAGCGATGTGGTCGCTGGTGCCGAGCTGCTCGGTTGGACAGATCCGACCCAAAACAACCAGTACTCGGTCAACGATGTGCCCGGCTTTGATCGTCTCGGCGGCACGACGCTCAGCGATACCTTCAATTTTTTTGTCACCTACAGCGGTGCAGTCAGCCATTCCGGTGGCGTTTTGCGCATGCGCGAGTCGGATGACAAGGTCGAGGACGCGGTCTGGGTCTTTCTCGGTGATGCGGCAGGCGTCGGCGATGAGGACGATCTTTTTCTCGAGGTGCACGGCTTTGCCTGGTTCGACAAGACTGACGATGAGCCCGCTGGCAGTGCGCCTGCGGGCGATCTGCCGATCCAGGCGATCCTGGTCCGCTGTACCGAGGACATCAAGGACATCGACGTTGAGATCCGTCTCCCGGATACCGAGTGGGCGCTTGTCGGCGAAGTTGCATCGACACCGGTGATCAGCGACGAACTCTTTCCGCCGGCGTTTTGATCGTGATCGTGATCGTGATCGTGATCGTGATCGTGATCGTGATCGTGATCTCGTTCGCGGTGTGCAGGCTCGTAGAGATGGGCGAGGGCCCATCGGCGGCGGACTGGCAGTCGGCGGCGGACTGGCAGTCGGCTGCGGTCTAGAGTGCTGAAGGCGCGGCGCTCGTGGCCGAAGAGTTCGTTCTCGATCAGCGTCGCCGGTAGGGATGCACAATCGTCGGAGACCATCGCCTGCCGCGGTCGGCGTCGATCACCCTGCGCAACAGAGTGTCGAGATCGACCTCGTGACGCAGCAGCTCGCGAACCGCGATCATAATCGAGTCGGAGTCGACCCTCTGCCTCCGCTGACGGGCGTTGTTGCGCTGCTGCGTTCCTATCACCGGCTCCAGCATCGCTCGGCGCTTCTCCATCCCCCGCATCTGTGGCTATGTCAGCGCCCGGTCGCGCTGGCGCTCCTTTGACAAGCTGGCTTGCTGTGCTGCAGATTGGCTAGAGGATGGACGACACGCCGAAGCCCTTTCTCCAGGTGAGCGCCCCCGGTCCCGGAGCGGAACTCAGACAGGTGGATCTCGAGGGTGATGCCATGGTGATCGGCCGCTCTCCGCGGGGCGACGTGGTGTTGGATCTGGACGGTGTCTCGCGCCGGCACGCCGAACTGAGTCGCGACGACGAGGGCTGGTGGATACGAGATCTGGGCTCGGTCAACGGCACCCTGGTCAACGGTGAGCGCCTCGGCGAACGTCATCTGCTGCAGATCGGCGACCGCATCGAGATCGAGGGCTTCGGCCTGCTTTACCGCTGCTAGCGTCGGGCCCACCGCTGGATCTACGGCTTCGGATGCATGGCCGATCGGGCATGTCTCTAGGGACAAGTCGCGCATTGTTGTAAGCGCGCGGGGCTCGATCATCGAGAGCGCGCAAGGGCAGCGATTACGCGTGTGATCGGTGGGGGGCATCGACCCCTTATGCGGTGCACAGAGCTGCCGATGCGGGCTTTTGCTTGAAAAAATAGTGTGGGAAACGACACTGATGACAGAGTCCACCACCCGGTGGGTTTCCCTGCGTACGGAGTTTTACGATGCATAAGCGACCCCCTGGCGGCTTCGCCGTGACCCTCGGCCTTGTCCTCGTCTCCGCGTGTGTCGGCGGCCCCTCGATGGGCAGTGGCGGCAGCACTGGCGGTGGCGACAGCGAGGGCAGCACGACCACCAGCAGTACGACCGATCCGACCGGCAGCACAGGAACGACCCGCGGTGGCATGAGCTCGACCGGGAGTACAGGAACGACCACCAATAATACGGACAGCGACAGCGAGGGCACCACCGAGACCACCGGAGGGGTGCCGACGGTCTGCGACCGCCTGGGCGGAGACGAGGGCCTAGACGCGTTGCACAACAACTTCTTCGCCAAGCTTCTGCTCGACGATCGCATCAACGGATATTTCCTCAATTCCGACGTCAACGGCGAGCATTTTGTCGGCTGTCTAAACAGCCAGATAAGCGCAGAGATGCAGTGCAAGGACGCGATCTACACCTGCAAGGCGATGGTGATCGTGCACCAGGACATGGGCATCAGCAGCGTCGATTTTAGCGATCTGATCGGGGACTACGGCGCTGCTCTCGACGACCATCAGAAGATCTACTCCGATCTCACAGATATCGATAAGTCCCAGATCATGGAGGCGCTCGCGGATATGGAGGAGGTGATCGTCGAGGACGTCGAGAACGGCCTGACGGTGTACCAGCGGGTCGGTCGCAAGCCCGGGCTCAAGGCGATGGTGGGCGATGCCGAGACCGCCGACACGTTTATCAGCAGGATCGCCGCCGATGACGCGATCAACGGCTATTTCGACGGCACGGATCTCGTTCGTTTTGCGACCTGTTTTACGAGGCAGCTTGGTGCCATCGATGGGCCGGTCAAATACACGAAGGAGGTCGATTCGCCGGGGGCTGGGATCGGCGAGGGCGTCAGTGCCGATGACCCCTGCGGGGACATGATGGCGGTGCACTTGGGGCTTACTAGCAGCGATGATGACGCCCAGATCATGTACGTCGATTTTGTCGATGTGCTCGCTGATTTAGTCCTGGCGATGGATTCCGCGGGGTTTGCCGAGTCGGATCAGCAGACGGTTCTCTCGGTCCTGGGACCGCTGTGCGAGGTCATTGTCGGCGACTCTCCAAACGATTGCCCGGGCAATAACGAATCGATTACCTACGACGCTTCGGGGGTCAACATGGTGATCGTCGACGATAATTACGACGGCACCAAGGGCTCGATGGCTTGCGCTTCGTTCAACGTCGTTGCAAACGGCATCGATCGGGTCGACAGTATCGAGGCCAAAGTCGGCATCGATCACGCCTGGGTCGGCGATCTTGTGATCAAGGTCTTTAGCCCCGAGGGCACTGTGATCACCGTGCTCTCGCGGCCCGGCCTAGACGAGGTTGCGGACGACGGTGGCGGCATCTCGGTCGAGGGTTCGGACCTCGCAGCGGAGGCGCCGATCAACTTCCTCATGGGTGGTGAATACGATGCCGAAACTCTGGGCTCGATGCTCGGGATCAGCGGGGTCGTTTGTAAGAGCGACGGTCGTTGCGACTATTTTCCGAATCACGGCAAGGCATTGGCGGGGGATCTGAGCGACCTTGCCGGCGAGGAGGCGCCCGGGGTCTGGCAGATCTGTGTCGGTGATGCTGGCTCGGCTGACGAGGGCAAGCTGGTGAATGCCAAGCTCAGGGTGCACAAGGTCAAGTTCTAGGGGGTGATCGTTCGCTTCGGCAGAGCTTGGCGAGCTGTACTAGTGTGCGGAGCATGTCAGGAACTGCCACCTACCTGTGCTCGCTGTCGCTGTCGCTGCTGGCCTTTGGAGCTGGTTGCGACAAGTCGGTCACCACTGAAAACCCAGAGACGCAGGCGAGTGCAGAGGCGGCTGCGAGCGCAGAGACGCCTGCGGAGGCGGTGTGCAATTCGCGTACGGGATTGATGGCGACGGTCTACAACGCGACTGCTGCGGAGTATCGGGCGGCGACTCTGCAGGCCTTTGCGCTCGCCCGTGTGGCCCTCGACGCCGCGCTCGCAGACGGCATGCGCAGCGCAGCACCGGAGCAACAGGGCGATGTCCGCGATCTTCCGCCAGCGGTGATCCTGGATGTCGACGAGACCGTGCTCGACAACTCGCCCTACCAGGCCTGGATCGCCCTTGAAGGCGGGCATTTTGAGCCGAAGAGCTGGTCTGCGTGGGTCGAAGCCAGGCAGGCGCGGGCGATCCCTGGGGCGCTGGCATTCACCAAGTACGCGGCCTCCAAGGGCGTAGCTGTCTTTTACGTCAGCAACCGTGATGTCGCTGGCGAGGCCGCGACGCGGGACAATCTCGAGGCACGGGGTTTTCCTATGGGCGATGGCAAGGTCGACGTTGTGCTCCTCCGAAATGAGCGGCCCGAGTGGGGCTCGCAAAAAGGCAGCCGTCGGGCGAGCGTCGCTGCGACCCATCGGGTGCTGATGTTGGTCGGTGATAACCTCGGCGACTTCACCGATCAGAGCGAGGGAACGATCGAAGAGCGGGCTGCGATCATCGATCATCACGGCGATTTTTGGGGGGGGCGCTGGGTGATGATCCCGAACCCGATGTACGGGGGGTGGCAGGGCGCTGCGCTCGCCGGATCGGCGCCACAGACGCAGCAGGAATACGAAGAGGCGCTTCTGGGCCCGGCTGCGACCTGGTCTGGGCCCGGTTGACCGGCGCCGGATCGGGCCCATGTTCAGTCCCATGAACGGCTGGTCATGGAGCCTTGGACGGATTTTTGGGATCGAAACGCGCGTACACGCGACCTTCCTGCTCTTGGTGGCATGGGCGGCGTTTAGCGCGATCTCTCAGGGCGGGACGTTGGTCGCGGCGTTGGTCTCGGTGGTCTTTTTGCTCGCTGTGTTTGCGTCGGTCCTGCTCCACGAATTTGGCCACGCCCTGACCGCGCGCCGCTTTGACATCGAGACCCGACAAATTATCCTCTCGCCGCTCGGTGGCCTGGCTCAGCTCGAGAGCGGCATCATGCCGCCGCGTACCGAGCTGTGGGTCGCGCTTGCAGGGCCAGCGGTTTCGTTTGGGCTCGCGGGGGTCTTTTTCGGTCTTGCTGGCATCACCGGCGACTTTAGCCCGACGACCTTCATCGGTGCGCTGGGCTGGGCCAACCTGATGATCGCCGCGTTCAACATGCTGCCGGCATTTCCGATGGACGGCGGTCGGGTCTTTCGGGCGGCGCTCGCCGGTCGGATCGGCTATCGACGGGCGACCGAAGTCGCCGCTACGGTCGGTCGTTACGCGGGCGTGGCGATGATGATCGTCGGTCTCTTCACGCGGCCGATGCTGATGCTCATCGGCGCCTTTGTCTTCTTCGCGGCGGGTGCAGAGGCCCGTGCGGTGCGCTCGTTTTTCTTTGGCGGAGGCGGGGGCGGGGGCGGCCGTCAGCGTTCGACGGGGTCGGGCACAAAGCCCAACTGGTACCAGCGTTGGCGGGAGACTATGCGGCTTGCGGACCTGGGTGCCGAGCAGCACCGTCACACCGGGCAGGCTCGCCGAGCCGAGCAAAACCGTCGCACACCGGGCCCGCGGCGGTCGGCCTCTCGCTCGCGTCACCCCGAGACGCCTCGCTTCGATGCCCGCAGCGACGCTCGCCCGCCCGTGCACACTCATGCTCGTTACGAAGCCCGTCGCTACGCTAGCGCCGACGTTCGCCACTACGGCGCACGGTCAGGAGTTGGGGGATCGCAGCGTCGGGTCGTCGTGGTCATCGGCGGCTAACGAAGAGTACGGCGAGTCTTGTCAGGGCCTTGGAGGACGCCGCAGCGATCGTTGCGGTGGCCTTCGAGGTCTTGATTGGACTCATCGGGATTCGACTCGCAAGGACCTGACGGCTCATCGCCGAAGTGCGACCCTTTGGCGATGGCTGCTGTGCCGACTCTTCACCACGCTGGCTTGACCCTCCGGGCGATCGATCTAAGCCGTGATCTCGCCGCTCTGCAGACGATCTTCGGTGACCCCGCGCAGATGCGTTACATGCTGCGGCCGGCGCTCTCAGAGGCGGAGACTCGGGCGCAGATCACAACCTGGAACGAGTCTCCAGATTCGCCGCAATGGACGATCACAGGCGACGACGATCGGGCGTGTGGGCGGGTGACTTTGGTCGCCCATCGGCAGGGTGTGATGGAGGTCGGAATCCAGGTCGCGCCGGACTCCCAGGGGCGGGGTATCGCTCGCCGGGCGATCTGTGCGGTCACCCTTTACGGGCACTCTGAGCTCGGGCTCGGTCGAGTCTTCGCCGACATCGATCCCGACAATCACGCCTGCATTCGCACCTTTGAGCGAGCCGGCTACCGCCGCGAAGGTCACCTTGTCGCCAACTGGGCGACCGAGAGCGGCTTTGTCGACAGTCTGATCTACGCCGCAACTGCGGGTTGGCAGCCTGGAGTATCTCCGGCCTGAGTTGGCCTGCGATTTTAGTTGGTATGTGGGAGCCTCGAGCCAGTGCACCCGGTTCCTCTGCAGAGTCGCGGGTCGTCGGCCGGGGTCGCCCTGCGAATTCAATCGCTGTTGGAGCCGAGGGCCTCGGGGCTGCCGCTGCTCCAGAGCCCGTCGCGGTAGCGGGCGTGGGCGATGCCAGCGTCATCGATCGACACGCCGACGAGCTGATCAAGTGAGCGTCCCTCGGCCACCGTAAAGGGTCGGCGGAGGTCATCGTCGCCGCGCAGGTCGAGAGGATCGGCGGGGGCGAGGGTGCCGTCGCGCCGCCATACCAGCACCCGGTCGTCGTCGAAGGCGATGTCGATGATCGACTCATCATCGCCAACCCAAGAGAATTCTTCGCGGTAGAGATCGGCATCGACGAGCCCGAGGGCGTCATCGTCATCGTGCTCGTCATGGTTGCGGAGATGAACGTCGCCGCGACGTCCTTGTCCATTTCGGAGCCATATATGGGTGATGCCTGCTCGGTCGGTCGCGACGGCGATGATGTTCTCAGGGTCTACTTTGGGGCTTGTCGCGCTGTCGGGCTCGGGCGGCGGATCTAGGGCGATCATGCCGAGGCCTTGGGGCTCTGCTTCACCGGGCTCATCGCCGAGGCTCACCGCGCGCAGGTGTCCGTTTGCGTGGGCGACCACGATCGTGTCATCAGTCAAAAACGTGATGCCGACGACCTGCGCGTACGAGGCGAGTGTGCTGAGATCTTCGGCGCTGCCAAGGGCGAGGCTGCCGTCGTCGAAGAGCGCGTGCACCCGGCCATCACCGGTGATCGTCGCTCCCGCGAGTTCCTCGGCCGCGCGCTCAGGGGGCAACCGATAGGTGGACTGGCCATTCGCGGCGAGGTTCTCGAGATGCCCGCGGAGCAGTGTCTGGTCGCTCAGCCAGGTTAGGATGGTGCCGTCGGTTTCGGTGGCGAGGGCGACGATCATCGAGGGCAGGGTGCCTTCCGGTAGGCCAAATCGTTGGGGGCGGGCGCGGTCGAGCTGGGGTAGCAGCTTGCCGCCATTGTCGATAAATTCGCCCAAGCTCGCTCGGCCGTCGCTGAAGAGGGCGATGAATGTGCCGTCTGCGGCGACCGTGATCCCGAGAACGTCATCGCCGATGCGAGTGCTCGGCAGGCGGTAATCGCCGACCCGCGGCAGGTCGCCAGCATCCGTGTCCGTGTCGGCGAGTGCCGGGGAAAAATAATCCCCGGAGGCGAGGCCGACCGAGCCGTCAGCGTACCAAGCGAGGGCTCGGTCGTCGCTTGTGCGGGTGAGGCCGACGACCCGGCGGCGACGGCTGTGGATCAGGTGGCGCACGTCATCCCAATCGATCCGTGCGAGCGTATAACGGAGCGCGTCGTCGATCGCCGAATAGGCCGTTTCGCACTCAGAGCCGCAGCGGGCGTCGTTTTGTTGGCTGATCGCGACGAAAAATGCGGCACCGCGCTGTGGCTGGATCTCGCGCTCTTGGAGGTTGCTAAAGTTGTCGGTGAGCCGGCCCTCGCGATCCAATGGGGGGAGCGAGACTGTGTTTTTGATGCCGCCGTGCCGACCCAGGTAGGCGTGGCCGCCGGTGATCGAGCCGCCGTGGCTGGTGCCGTAATACCAGCCCGGACGCGGTGTGCCCGAGGCGATGCCGCGGCCGATTTGAAAGCGGTTCGCGAGCTCGAGCATCGCCGATGCTTCGCCGACCAAACCGCCCGAGGCGTAGCTGTCGCTGTGCATGCCGGCCCAATGAGGTACGGATCCTTGGCTCAGATCCCAGCGCCAACGCAGGGTCTCGACATTCCAATAGGTGGTGTCGCAGCGATCGCCCGACCAGACGCAATAAAAATGATAGGAGGGGGCCCATCCTGGGGTGTAGGTATTGTTCTCAAAACGGCGAAATTCGGGCTCTCCTGGCTCGTTCTCGAGGCCCTGGCGTGGGGCGTACCACTGGTGACCGTAGATCGCATGGCGACTTTCGATGCCACCCTCGATCTCGAGCTGGTCGCGGACAAAGGCCGCGAGTGCGCTGCCTTCGTGCTCCTCGGGGTGGCCCAGACGGCCGGCGAAGGAGCGGCTGAGATCGCCGCCGTGGGTCTCGCTCCAGAGATGATCGATGACCCGGCCGAGCAGGGCATGGCCGCTGTTCGAATAGGCCTTCGAGTGGCCTGGCCAATCGACCAGGCAGCGCCCGGCGAGCACCTTGAGTTGTTGGTCCACCGGCATCGGGTCGCGTTGGTCGTGGTGGCCGATAAAATAGACCGTCGCGGGGTCGGCCCCCAGGGCGCGTGCGGTCAGGGTTCGCGTCTCTTCGATCGCTGCGGCGCCGAAGGCCTCGCGACTCCGTTGGTGTGCATCCTCGAGGTCGGCGCGGGAGCTGTAGCCGCGGATTTTGGAAAAATGCTCCGGCATCACCTCGGGCCACTGAGCATTCGAGCGAGCGAGCCCTGCGCGGTGAGTGAGCAGGTGGCCGATGGTGATCACCGGCCAGCGACGATCGGCGCCCTCGGTGGGTTCGCAAAACCCAGGGACCTCTGGAGGCGGCAGTTCGCCGGGGCTCGCGACCGGTGGTGCCAGGCAATCTAGCCCCTCGGGACAGTTGTCGGGGTGATGAAAATAGCGGCGAAGCGACGCCGGCAGCAGCTCGAGTGTGGGGTCGAGCAGGGTCACGTCGAGCTCGCTCTCGTAGCTTCCGGGCGCTCGCTCTGCGATCCTCGCGGAGATCATCGGCCGTACGATCGAGGCCACCACACCTTTGCTAATGCTGCCGATCCGCATCGGCGTTTCGGGGGGGGTGATCGGCGCCTCTGGATCCCACTGGTCGCGGCAGCGATCGGCGGCGCCTGGGCGGTATTCCTCGGGGGTCGCGGAGCCGCGGAGCTTGCCAAATCCGCGACTGTAGACACGATGACCGCGGTAGGAGATCGCGAGCACGCCTGCGCCGACACAGCGCCACTTGACGAGTTGACGCATCGCGATATCGACTTCGGCAAAGACCGGTGAAGACCGGCCGCTCATCGGTACCTCGGAGGCCAGCGGATCGTCATCGACCTGGCAGGCGAGCAGCAGGGCGCAAAGCGCAGTCGCCCGAGGCAGGTAGCGTCCGAGTGCCGCGAAGCACGAGCGCGAACGCATCAGCGGCGCTGCAGGGGAGCGTCGATCGTTCTCATCTACAGGCATCGTTACGCTCGGTGGCGAGCATCAGTGTACCGCCACTGAGAGATGTCTATGCGGACAGGTCAATGTGCTTGTGAGCGCTTGCGATCGGCACCGTCGTCGGTCTCTTGATGTTCAAACTTGTATATTGTGTAAATAAGCACTTGACACTTTTAGGAGAGCGAGACACCCTCGCGATGTGGTGATGTTTCGCATTCAACCCTCGGATAGACGCCTGAGCGAGGTATTTCGACAATTTTCGCGCGATTGTCGCGCTGTCGCGAACGACTGGCGTGGAGTGCGCAACCCCGTCATGGATCGAAGCCCGCGCGACTCCAGAGTCGCCGCAGAGGCCCCGGTCGCGCGAGCTTTGGACGCCCGCGAGGTCATCCTCTCGGAGCTTTCCCAAGAGACAGCTGATGCGGTCACGCTTGTCCTCAAAGATCCGAGCGGGGCGCCTTTCGTGTTCCTGCCGGGTTCGTTTTACACGCTTGTTGTGACGATGCCCGACGGCACGATCGCGCGGCGGGCCTATTCGGCATCGACGTCTCGCGGTACCGCCGATTCTTTGGCGTTGACCTGCAAGCGAGTCGAGGGGGGGCGGGTCTCGACATTCCTCAACCAGGGCATTGAGGTGGGTGCTCGCCTGGGTCTTCTCGGCCCCGCCGGTGCCTTTACGGTCACCCCAGATCCTGCGAATCGTCGTCGCCTGGTGCTGATCGGTGGTGGCTCTGGGATCACGCCATTGAGGGCGATGATCGAGGCGTTGCTCGCCGTCGAGCAGGGTACCGAGCTGGTGCTGATCTACGGCAATCGCAACCCCGAGTCGATCATCTTTCGCGAGGCTCTCGATGCCCTCGTCGCCGCAAATCCGGGTCGCATTCGCATCTCGTATCGGGTCGAAGAGGCGCCGCCCGGCTGTTTTTTGACCCACGGTCGCTTGGATAAAGATGGCATCAACGCCGAGCTAGATGCACTTCCGTGGCCGTTGGCCGACGTCGATGGCTGGTATGTTTGCGGTCCTGAGCCCGTGCGACAGGGGGCACGCGAGCTGCTTCTCGGTCGCGGCGTGTCTGAGAATAAGCTGCACGAAGAGCGCTTCTCTGCGGCGCCTCGGCGAGCCGCGACATCGACGGCTGTGGGTGTCGCATCATCGCTGACGATCCGGCGACAGGGTCGGCCGTCTGGCGAGAGCGCGGCGCTGCTGGTACCCGCGGGCGCGACGATCCTCGAGGCCGCCAGTGCCAGCGGTGAGTCCTTGCCCTTCTCCTGCGCGGTGGGTGGATGTGGCGCCTGCCGGGTGCGCCTGCTCGCCGGCGAAGTCGTCATGGACGAGCCTAATTGCCTGAGCGCCGAGGAGCGAGCGGATGGTTACATCTTGACCTGCTGCGGCGCACCCGTGGGTCCCTGTACGATCGAGGTGCCCTGATGGCTGCCGCTGCTGTCGATCGCGAACGCTATCCGTTTAAGATGCGCGACCTCTGCGAGCAAACCGGTCTCGATCGTCAGGCGATCCATTTTTATATTCAGCAGGGGTTAGTGCCCGAGGGTTTTAAGACCGGGCGCAACATGGCCTATTACGGGACCCTGCACCTCGAACGGATCCGCCTGATCCGCAAACTCCAGCACGAGCGATTTCTGCCGCTAAAGGCGATTAAGGCGATGTTCGAGGGACGCGACGAGAGTTTTACCTTAGAGCAGCGCACCTTTCTCGCCGATCTTCGCCCCCACTTGGCAGCTGTACTCGGCGATGGCAACAGCGAGACGGTACCGGTCGCCGCATTGCTCGAGAGCCACGGGTTGACGCTCGCCGAACTGCTGGCGATGGAAAAGCTCGGCCTGCTGACGACCTTCACGGTCGATGGCGAGAAACAGATCGCGGCTCAGGACGCCTGGATGATCGAGCTTTGGGGTGGTATTCGCCGCGCCGGTCTCAGCCGAGAACTCGGTTTTGAGGTCGAGGATCTCGCGATCTACGAGGAGGCGATGAGCCAGCTCCTAGAGCGCGAAGCGGCGATGCTCACCCCCCGTCTCGCCCATCTTCCAGCCGAGGAGGTCGCTCGACTGGTGCAGCGATCGATGCCGCTTATCAACGTCTTCCTCGCCCGTTATCACCTGACCAAGGTTCGCAATTTTTTCTCGGCGTTGACGTAGCACGACTCGTCGATCATCAATCTGTCCCAAGGAGCTAAGTCTATGGATCTCGCCCGCATCACCAATCTCCTCCCTAGGCGTCTTCGCCAGCAGGTCGACGCCTACTTCGAGGCTGTCTCAGTTCTCGCGCAGATCCGTGATCCGCGGGTACTGCGGGCGCTCGGGCCTTCGGGGCTGCGTGGGCTCATCCTCCGTCGCGGCAAGCAGGGCGTGCCCACCAAGATGCAGGCGACGCATCGGGCCCACTTTGATTGGACCTACCCCTGCGACAATCCCGAGATGCGAGAGCTCTACCGCCGCGCTAAGCTCGGCCAGTGGGATGGCGATAGTTACCTCGATTGGAGTATCGACGTCGATCCGATGAACCCCGAGCGGGCGCTCTTGCCCGACTCCTTCATCGACTTTCACGCCCTCGAGGCCCACGGTATCCGCCTCACAGGGAACGAGCGTCGGCGCTTTATCTACGCGATCACGACCTGGATGCTCTCGCAGTTTTTGCACGGTGAGCAGGGGGCTCTGTTCGCTGCGGCCCAGGTCACAGAAGCCGTGCAATTTTTTGACGGCAAGCTCTACGGTGCCACCCAGGTGATGGACGAGGGGCGGCATATCGAAGTTTTCTCTCGCTATCTCGACGACAAGCTCGGTCGCCTCTATCAGATCAACGACAACCTCTACGTGATCATCGATGCTTTGATGGCCGACAGCCGTTGGGACATGAAATTCCTCGGTATGCAGATCATGGTTGAAGGTCTCGCGCTCGGGGCTTTTAGTACCCTCTACAGCCAGACCCGGGAGCCCCTGCTCAAGAGCCTGCTCAGGGCGGTGATCCAGGACGAGGCGCGGCATGTGCATTACGGAGTACTCGCCCTTCGCGAACATTTTCGCAGCGAGCTTAGCGATCGCGAACGCCGTGAGCGCGAGGATTGGGCCCTCGAGGTCGCGATCCTGATGCGTAATCGCTTTATGGCCTACGAGGTCTATGAGGAGTGGTTTGAGGGGCTTATCACCCGGGCGCAGTGGCGCGTGCTTGTCACCAATTTTCCCGGCATGCGGGATTTTCGTCAGACGATGTTCACGCGGCTCGTGCCGAACCTTCGCGAGATAGGCCTCTTGAGCCCGCGAGTTCTGCCCTACTACGAGCGCGCGGGCCTGTTGAAATACATGCACGGGGCCTCGGCGGATCAGCTCAATGCCGAGACGATGCTCGCCGATCTCGACCGCGCGGCCTAAACCGGGTGATGATCCCGGACGGTTTGAGTGCGACTGGCGGCTCACTTGGCAAGGTAGTGACCGAGGGGTAGCGTCTTGATGGTGAGCATCGACGTCACAATGTGTCCCGGTGGGCAACGCAGGGGCTGGCTTTACGGACAGATCCTCGGCCTTCTCTGCGTTGGCGTTGCCTGCACAACTGCGGGAGAGCAGGCTGCGGCGTCTCCTGTGTCCATCGAGGGTACATTTCCCAAGGGACAGGTCGATGAGGCCGCGTCGGTGGAGCCGGCGGAGAGATCCGCAGAGGTCGGCACTGCGCAGGCAGAGCAGGCGGTCGAGCCCAAAGCCGAAATCGAAGCCGAGATCGAAGTCGAAATCGAGATCGACGAAAGAGCGCTGCGGGCCCGCCTTGCGGCTCAGGCGGTGGTGCATCACGGGCCGCTGCCCTTGCCGCGGGTGCTCTATTCGTGGACGACTCGCGAGCAGATCGCCGCAATGGCGGAGGATCGCCAGCTCTTCCGACGTTCGCGCAGTGAGACCGGCGAACTCAGCCGCTACGACGCTTTTCTGCGGGAGCAGGGGGCGGCTCTGCCCGGTCCTGCGAGGATTCTGAGGAGCCCCAGTTGCGCCAAGCATCGCTTCGCGTGGCCAAATCCGTGGGCGACCGCGCTGGGTTTTGGCGGCGAGCACTACGGCGAGATGCTCCTAGAGATCGTCCTGCGTCCCGATTCGATCCTCGTGGTCGTCGATAGCGCGGGCCCGACCTGGGGGTATTTTAGGCTCGATGGCTCTGAGTTGAGCCGGCGACAGGCGATGGCGGCGAGGTCTCGGATCGTCGGAGCGCTGCATACTGGTGCGCCGACGATCCAGGGTCGCGGGACTTTTGAGTCCATTTCGGGGTGGCCGCTGCGGGAGTTTGTGCTCTGCAACGAGTCGCAGATCGAGCGTTGGTCCTACGGGACTGCGGCGATCCTCACGCGTCTAGACGACGACCTCGCGTTGGTCCGGGGTCTCAATAACCTGCCCTTTGATACAGGTAACTTTAGCTCGGAGTGGACCTACGCAAAACATCTGTACGGTGAAATTTGGGGTCGGCCGGCGAACGCGGAGTCCCTCGCGGCGGATCTGGGCGCGGCGATGGCGTGGACCTTCGGCGTTGAGGCTGGGCGCTCCGGTCTTGGTGAGGTGACGGTGGCTCTGGAGGCCGCCCGGGCAGCGCAGGTCGCTGGTGTGCGCGAGTTTGGGGAAATCGTCGAGCCACCGATGGGCGGCGAAGAGGCTGAGCCCGCGGGGCGCTGAGGAGTGCCTCCAGTCGAGAGCAGGCCAGGGGTAGAGGAAGCCGAAGGGCCCGGCGGGCGGTGGCGAGGTCAAGGTCGTTGGGCGCAGGAGGGCGGTCCTCGGACTGCGGGGTGGGCGATCTCGGCAGGTGTCGCGCGCCTGTGCTAGAAGCCGCGCGTGCTCGCGTACCTCCATATTCGCGGTCTTGCGCTCCTCGACGACGTCGCCTTGGAGCTCGGACCGGGCATGAACGTGCTCACCGGGGAGACCGGTGCGGGCAAGTCGATCATCGTCGACGCTCTGACCCTGCTCCGCGGAGCCCGTGGTCGCGGTGAGTTGGTCCGCAAAGGTGCGAAGGCGGCGCGCGTCGAGGCGCAGTTTGAGCTCGACGAGGGGTCCCGCGAGCGTGTCGCGGCTGCGCTGGCGGAGCTCGACTTAGACCCGTCCTGGCGCGAGGGCCTGGTCATCGAGCGGGTGGTCGGCAAGGCGGGGCGCGGGCGCTCGGTGATCCACTCGCGCCTGACCACCCAGGGCATGCTCGAGCGTGTCGGCGGCGAACTTGTCGATATTTGCTCGCAGCACGAGTACCACTCGTTGACCAATGTCAGCCGCCACCTCGATCTGCTCGATGCCTACGCGGGGCTCGACAGTGCAGGAGGTCCGCGTCGCCGCTACACCGAGGCCTACGAGCGCTGGCACGCCTGCAAGCGCTCGCTTTGTGATCTCGAGCAGCGGACCCGGGAGGGCATCGATCGCGCCGATTACCTGCGCTACCAGATCGAGGAGATCGAGCGTGTCGCACCTGAGCCGGGGGAGTACGGGGCCCTGCGGGATCGCATCACTTTGCTTCGCGACGCCCAGCGCTGGGTGAGCTTCGCTCGCGAGGCCCACGAGGTGCTCTACGAAGCCGATGACGCGATCGCAGCGCGCCTTGCTGGGCTTGTCGACGAGGCGCGTCGGGGGCCGGGTTCGTCGCAGCTGCTGGCGGAGATCGGCGAGCAGCTGTCGACCGCACAGATCGCCTGTGAAGAGGCCGCTTCGGCGGCGACCCGATTTGCCGCCGAGATCGAGATCGAACCAGGTGAACTCGATCTCGCCGAGGAGCGCCTGCACGAACTCGAGGGTCTGCGCCGCAAGCATAGGGTGGATCCAGGCGAACTCGCAGAGCGGGCGCAGGCGATGCATACGGAGCTGGCCGAACTAGAGAACGCAGACGAACATCTCGCGGCCCTGGGCTCGCGCGAGGTGGAGCTGCGGGCTCATCTGGGGGAGCTGGCGGCGGCACTCAGCGACGCTCGCCAGAGCGCCAGCGCGAGGCTCGGGGGGGCGATCGAGGCCGAGTTGCGGGCGTTGCACCTCGCCGATGCCCGCCTGGAGGTGCGCCTTTTGCCGCTCTCGGAGCCAGGGCCGGCCGGTGTTGATCGTGTCGAATTTCTCTTTACGGCGAATCGCGGCGAACCGGTCGCACCGCTGACCAAGGTCGCCTCGGGCGGCGAACTTTCGCGGGTGCTGCTCGCGTTTAAGGGGGTCTTGGCGACCGGCGATCATATCGCGACCTACGTCTTTGACGAGGTCGATGCGGGGGTCGGCGGGGCGGTGGCCGAGGCGATCGGACGTCGTCTGTACGCCGCCTCCCGCGAGCGTCAGGTTCTCTGCATCACCCATCTGCCGCAGATCGCCGCCTTCGCAGATGTTCATTTTCGGGTCGACAAGCTCGCCCACGAAGGGCGGACGGTGACCCGGGTCGAGCGGCTCGGCGAGCAGGCCCGGATCGATGAACTCGCGCGCATGCTCGGCGGAGCGCGGGTCAAGGCGAGTGCCCGCGAACACGCCGTGCAGCTGATCGCAGAGGCGAGGCGTCCGTATCCTGTGCCAAAGGACAGGTCCAAGAATCGCCCGCCGAGTGGGGTTGCCAAGGCACGTCGCGGTCAGCCGTCGCCCAAGTGAAGTGACGCCATGGTCCGTACACCGCCGCCGTCGGCGACTCGCGTCGAGCTGCGCAAGCTCACCCGTCTCGCTTTGCCGATCGTCATCACCCAGGTGGGCACGATGGCGCTCGGTGTCGTCGATACGTTGATGGTCGGCCAGCTCGGTGTCACGACCCTGGCGGCGACGGCCCTCGGAAACGTCTGGGTGATGGGTACGCTGGTGCTCGGAATGGGGGTGATGCTCGGGCTCGATCCGATCGTCACCCAGGCTCACGGCGCCGGTGATGGTCCTCGACAGGGGCTCGCACTCCAGCGCGCTCTGGTCCTGGCCTTGCTGCTCAGCGCGCCACTGGCGGGGCTCTGGTGGGTGACCGAGGCGACACTCGTAGCCTTTGGCCAGGCACCCGAGCTGGCGGCGATCGCCGGCGAGTACGTGCGCGTGCAGATCCCGAGCATCCCCGCGTTCCTGGGTTTCTTTGCGATCCGCCAGTACCTCCAGGGGCGCGGCGTTGTGGCTCCGGCGATGTGGGTGATCCTCGCCGCAAATCTGGTCAATGTCGGCGCCAACGAACTGCTGATCTTCGGCGCCTTTGGTCTGCCCGGCCTAGGTGTCGAGGGGGCCGGCTTGGCGACATCCCTGACCCGCATCGCTCTCCTGGTGAGCCTCGTCGTTGTGGTTCGAGCGCTGCGTCTGCACGTCGGCGCATGGCCTCCCTGGAGCCGGGCTTCGATCGAACTCGCCGGTCTCCGCGAGATCCTCCGCTACGGCGCTCCGGTGGGCGTTCAACTCGGCCTCGAGATGTGGTCGTTTCAGGTGATGACATTGCTCGCCGGTCGTGTCGGCGAAGCTGCATTGGCGGCACATACCGTGGTGATCAACATGGCATCGCTGAGCTTCATGGTGCCTCTTGGGGTATCGATGGCGGCGGTGACCCGAGTCGGCAATCTGATCGGGGCCGGCCGTTTCATCGCCGCCCAGCGTGCGGCTTGGGTCGCGCTGGCGATGGGTGGCGGGGTGATGCTCGTCGCGGCGATCTTCTTCATCGCCCTTCGCGATCGACTCGCGGGGCTCTACACCGATGACCTCGAGGTGCTCGCCGTGGCCGGCGTCCTGTTGCCGATCGCCGCTTGCTTTCAGCTCTTCGACGGCATCCAGGTGGTCGGTGGTGGGGTGCTGCGCGGCATGGGGCGCACCCGACCAGCGGCGGTCTTTAATATGGTCGGCTATTACGTGCTCGGCCTTCCCCTGGGCATCTGGATGGCCTTTGAGCTCGGTCTCGGCGTCGCCGGTCTGTGGTGGGGGCTGACCCTCGCCCTCGGCGTGATCGCCCTGCTCCTGCTCCTGTGGATCTGGCGGCGCGGCCCGGCTTCGCTGGCGAGGTCGGAGTGAGAAGCTAAGGGGCGGTTACCAGCAGGGTCGCGATGCACATCTCTTGGTCGTCGCCCCAGGCGAGGTCGACTGGCTCCGCGCCGAGGGGCTGATTTGCCGCCGAGTTATCAAAATGACACTCGACCTTGAGCTTGTCACCGCTGTCGATTCGCACGGGTTCGGCGAGATAGTAGTCGCCCTGCCAGTCGTAATCCCAGCGGTCGATGTTGAGCAGGCACTCGACGCTGCCGTCCGCGCGCTCGATCGCCAGCGATCCCGAGGCGCCGTGCTCGTGCATGTGCAGGGAGACATTTTGGATCAGCGCAGCGCCGCCGGTGAAGGCGGTCGGGTCGTAGCCGTAGGCGAAGGTCACATCGGCCTCACCGGCCGGGATCCGCATGGTTTCGCCGAGCAGCCAGGCCGGGTTGTAGACCGCGAGACCGTTGATTTCACGGGCGACAGAGTCGTCGAGACGGAGGGCGATTTGGGTGGTATCGGCGGGCGCGGAGGCGGGCGCAAAGCGGTAATGGACGCTGAGGATCAGGCTTGATCCGGGGTCGACGGCGCGGCCGATTTGGCGAGGAAAATCGAGGCCGCGCGAGCCCGGCACCCAGCCGCCGACGACCGTATCACCGCCCTCGGCCAGGCCTCCGGGACAGGCCCAACCGGGCGCCTCGTCGGCATCTTCGAGTGCCTGATAGGTCGCGCCTTTGGTCGCCGGCACCGCGTAGACGATCGCGTGGTGGACGATGTTGGGCTCGCCGGGGTGGATGTCGAGCCCGGTGATGTAGCGCCGCGTATTCTCGGGCCAATCGATGACAAAGCAGCGGACCTCGTCGCCGTCGCTCTCGCTCGGGGTGTAGGGCGTGGGCATCGACAGCTCGAGGTCGATGCGCGAGAGGCCATCGGTCGCCGGAGGCGTGTCCTGGGCGTCGGCGATGTCACCCTCGGGAGCGCCGTCAGCGACCCAGCCGAGGATCGCCGAGAGCTCGGCATCGTGGAGCAGGCGCTCGTGGCTGTACTCGGCGCAGCAGCGCCCCGGTGGCCAGGGCGGCATCGTCCGGTCGCGGCTCTCTGTGGCGATCAGATCGCGGAGTGGGTAGATCGCCTGGTAAGTGTCGAAGGCGAAGGGCGCGATGCCCCCCTCGCGGTGACAGGAGCCGCAGCGCTCGGCGATGATCGGCTGGATATCGGCGTAGTACGTCAGCCCTGCGAGCAGTAGAGGCGCCTCGTCCTCACAGGCCCCAAAATCGTCGGCCAGCGGATCGTTAAACGTGCAGGCTACGACGGCAGCGAAGACGAAGGCGGAGGCGAGCGAGAGAACGTGTAGATCGCGTCGCACTTTCGCGACTCTACCACCGCTGCGTTGCCGCGAGCGTCGGCGCGAGTACCTCTACACGTCCCTCGGAGCCTGCGAAGTGCAGCTGCTGGCGCGTAGGTCCAGTTGACGCTCGGCGTGCCCTAGGAGCTGATAAACGCGGCCCAGGAGTTCGCTTGGTGGCCTGTGCTCGTTTCGCTTGGTGCTGGAGCTTCGACACTGGGCGCGAGTGGTCGCAACTTGGCTCCGTGCAGCGCAGCGAGAACTCGCCGCTGAAACTCCTGCTCGTGAGCATTGGTGACGTCGACCAACAGCGTATTGATCTCGGCGTAGACCGCGAGCAGCAGCCATGCGAGGGCCCGCTGTTCGTTTTGGCCTCGGTCGAGCGCCCAGCGGACCAGCCAATGTGCTGAATTTAGGGTGACGTCCGAACGGGTGCCGCTACGGGCATAGACTTGGCAGGGGCGATCGTCTTGGTCGTCGGCCCCGTCGCTGGCGAGCCAGACCTTGACGCGTGCGCCGGGCTTCTCGCTGACGAGCGGCTCGTCGGGTCGCAGGGCCCCGATCCAGCCCTGGATCGTCGCGCAAAGCGTGAGCCCGTCGAACACGTCTGGGCTCTCGCTCGCCGGGGCGGGGCCGGGCGGTGCAGCTCGCACTCCTTGGCCCGCAGGCCTGATGATCTTGCTTGAATGGAGATGTCTCTCAAGCCATGTCCTTCGGATTTCATCGAGGTGATCGGCAACGACCAGGTCGAGCCCTGAGATCGGCGTACTCGGTCGGTTGCGGGCCTCGCTTGTCAGCTCGCGGAGGATTGCCGAGGCCGAGATCGGCAGGCCCTGGGGTCCCGGGAAGAGCGGCAACTTGAGGATCTCAGCGGCGATCTCAGTCGAACACGACGGCAGGATCGCACCGGAGGGGCTGGCGACCAGGGTGAGGTGGCGACCGGCGTGTGTCAGCAGAACGTCGAGGGCTCGTAGCTCCTCGGCGCTGCCGGACGCGAACTCTGGCAGCTGCTGCGCGAGCTTTGTCAGGGCGCGGGCCGCTGCTCGATGCAGGGCCGCGAAAAGGGGCTCGATGGTGGCATCTGTCAGCTCGATCTCGAGGTGGAGAGCGCCGACGACACCGAAGTCATCGGCGATCCCTGGCAGCGCGAAGAAGACCCGGAGGTCGGTGTCGAGGAGCACGATCTGTGCGCTCTCCGGGCGTACAAGCGGGATCCCCAGAACTCCCCGAACGCCGGCCTCGTGGATTTCGATGCTGGCGAGGAAGCTGCCTTGTGTCGCCGCCGATCGCTGCGTACTGCGGGTCTTGGCGGCGTCCGGGGTGCGCTCGCCGAGGGCGAAGTCAAAGGGCAGAGCGAGTTTGCCGATGCGCCGCAGCTGCCTGAAAAGGAAGGGAGAGACCAGAAGGGCCGTCGGTGGCGGGCTGTCGGTGGCGGCTCGTCGAAGCTGGGCTGTCGGCGGTGGCAGAGAGCCGTGATCGTAGTGGGCGACGATCTGTCCGTGCGTCGAGAAGGCCGCGACGATCTCGCGGAGGCTGTAGGCTGTGCCGTCTTGGCCGAGCACGATCGGCACGTCAAAACCGAGGGGCTCGGACACGCCGGCGGCGAGTGAGCGGCAGAGGTAGCGCTGGATGTGGCGACAGGCCTGGCGACGGAGTTCCTCGGCGAGATCGGCATCGCCTGAGTCGGGCGTATCGACGTAGAGGTGGAGCAGCTGGGCGTAGAGAGCAGTTTCGGCGTGGGCTCGGGCCTCGGCATCGAGCGACTCGGGGTCGCGACCCTCGACGAGCAGCGGCCATTTTGGGAACTCACGGAGGCCGATCGCGAGGTCGCGGATCCGCAGTCCCTCGTGTTCGGCGAGCAGGTCGCGGGCATCGATGCGGACGTAAGCCGACTCGCCGAGGAGGGCGATGAGCAGGCGTTCGGACACCGCGTCGAGGTCGAGGATCAGGTCGGTGTCGAGGCCCTTGAGATCCGCGGGAACTTCGGGAATGACCCCGTAGATCAGGCCGTGGCCGCCCTCTAGCAACTCGGGCAGCTCGCGCAGTGTCAGCTCCCGGCCGCTCACTGTGCGCAGCAGCCGGAGCGCCAGGAGGTCCAAACCGTCGATTGTTTCGACCGGAGAGATTGTCAGGGCGGCCTTGCCCTGGGCCCGCCGTTGCATCCGGACCACATAGCTCCGCTGGATCGCCGAGAGGGCGCGATGGGCCGGTGCGGTGCCGGGCGAGAGCGTTTCGGGGTTGAGGCTGTAGAGGGCGCGGCGAGAGGCATCGCGCAGGGTTTCGCCGACGTTGCGGGCGATCTGATTGGCGGTCACCTCGGCGAGTCCGTATTCGGCGAAGCGCCCGGGTTGCAGCCCCGCGAACTCGGCGACGACGATATGGCCGGGCTGGGCGGAGATCACCGACACGGTCGCGACTTCGCGGCCGCTAGAGGTCAGCCGGATTTCGAGTGCGCCGTTGGTGCTGGCGTTCGCGGGTGTGTAGATGGTCGTCGTGATCTCGCCGCGCGAGCCGATCGCGCGGTCGAGGATCCTTCGACGGCGCGCCAAGGGGCTTTGCGGCTCATTGGCGGACCTGGCAGCCTCTGCGTGCGGGCTTTGGAGGTCCGAGCAGAGTGCCGCGATGAACTCAGAGACGGTCACCGGCGGTCCCTCGATCGGAGAGAGCAGCCAGGGCCGGGCGGGCTCGGGGGCGGGCTTGCGGGTGTAGATTTCGAGGTCGACCGAGCTCCGGAGATCGGGGGTGATGATCGAGACCTCGCGGCCGCCGAGTACCCGCAGGCGCTCGATTTGTTCGGGCGCGGCGCAGAGCAATTCGGCGTCGAGGGAGTGGGCGATCTGCCGGGCGACTGCCGCCTCTAGGCTATTCTCTTCGGTGCTGGGAGGGATCACCACGACCTGGCCGAGTTCTCGCAGGAAGAGGCGGAGCTGGTTTGCCGGGATCTTCATGCCGCCGAAGATCGACACGTCGTAGGCATCGCTTGTGCGGGTCGTGCCCTTGAGCAGCATCTCGGCGTAAGGTCGGATGCGGAGCCAGAGTTCGTCGAGACGTTCGTCGCGGACGATTCGGGCGTGGTCGGCGGTCTTGCGCAGGGCGTTAAAATTGATGGTGCCACCGAGCGGCGCTTCGCTGAGCAGTTTGTGCTCGAGTGATTCGATCCAGACGCCATTTGTCAGCAGGCGGAATCTGGGCGCAAAACCGCCGGGATCGAAGCCGAGGGACCCGAAGAGGTCGCCCTCATCAAACTCGATCTGCCGGCGATAGCCAAGGGTTCGCGGGATCCGTTGCGAGCTGAGGCCGAAGACCGCGTCGCCGTTGAAGAAGATCGGCACCGGGGCGCAGATGCAGCGCTGTTCGATGACATCGCGTTCGTCGTTGCCGTCGCCCTGGATCGACAGCTTGGAGGAACGGCTCATGCGCTCTCGTTTCATGCCTGAGGCGCGGATAAACGTGCCGGCCAGCGCCTGATCGGGGCGGCCGATCTCTAGCTTGTCGGCGCCGGTCTGGATCTCCATGCGAGTTGTGCCCGCTAAGGTGCCGTCGCCCGATTCGATCACGAGATGATCGGGCTCGAAGAGCAGCAGCGCATTGACCCCGAGTGCGAGCGCCCTGAGGGCCGCGAATTCGCGGCGATCCTTGGAGGTAAAGAGGAAGTCAAAGAGGTTTGAGAGCCCGGTCTCTGGGAAGCCGCCGCCGATGTACGAGAGCGTGAACGAGTCGGCGTCGGAGTCGAGCGTCACCCAGGTTGCACCGCTCGCGATCGAGGCCTGGATCAGCTCCAATACGTAGAAGTGCGGATCGGAGAGCGCGAAGTGCCGCATCTTCTGGATCGCCCGGGTGCGGGCCAGCGTGAAGGTTTGGCGCTCAGAGAAGGCGCCAGGGCGCCGGGCTCGGGCGATGACTGCGTCGATCGAACTCATCGCTAGTTCTCCTGGTCAGGCGAGTTGCCGCTGTAGCGTTTGGCCTGCTCGGGTAGGGCGGCCTCCATCAGGACGCTGTCGAGCGCGAGCTCGCGGTCCTGAGTGAGCAATAGATCCTTGGCCAAGCAGTAGGCGGCCATCGGTGGGTCGGATGCGTGGAGCCCTAGGAGCTCTTGCAGCTGCGGGTGATCGAGGTTGACGGCCGCCTCGGGGCGTCGCCAACGAAACCCCTCGTGGAGGGCGGCTGGAGGCGGGGGAGCCATCAGTGGCTGGATTTTGCGGGCGACGACGAAGAGGGGCGGGCTGTCGTGCTCGTCGTTGATTCGACAGGCGATGAGTCGTCGATAGCCGGCGCCGCTGGTCTTGAGGAGCGCGCCAGCGTTGGCGATCAGCGCAGCCGCGTCGCCAGCGTCGGCGACCTCTGTTATGGCGAGAAGCACCTGCTCTGGAGTCTTGAGCATCTTTGCGAAGGGGGCCCAGTGGTTGTAGCCAAAGACCGAGCGGGCTTTGCCGACGAGGCTGTCCTGCGAGCGGTGGGCGAGGTAGGCGACGACGAGTGTCGCCAGGTCGCCGAATTTTTTATCGTCGTTATCGGGGCGCAGTGCTTGGCGGTAGAAGAGCACCGGAATGCCCTCGCGGGCGAGAGCTGCACTGATGTCGGTCGCCTGATCGCTGATGTAAATTACGCCGTCGGAGCTCGCCGCATCCCAGACCGCGTCGAGGGAGAGGGCTTTGCCCTCGATGCTGCGCAGGAAAGGCACCTGCGCGTGTTCGGTGAGGGTCTCGATCGGCTCGGCGGCGATGTAGCGAAGCTCGTGCAGGTAGTCTTCGGTGTCGGCGAGGGTCCACGCCGGCTTCGCGCAGAGGGCCTGCGTGCGCTCGATGAGTGCATTTTGCAGGGGCCCCGAGGCGAGCCTGTGCACCATGTCCATGACCTTCGTGAAGTTGCTGTCTTTGACGACGCTGTCGCGGCTGAGGGTGTGCTCGAGGTAGCGAGATTTTACCTTGAAGGCGATGTAACCGAAGCGGCTCGAGCTGTTGCCGAGGATCAGCTCGCGATCGCTAGAGACCGCGAGCGCGAGTCCCTTGTTGTAAAAGCCGTAAATCGGTGTGTCGCTGTGGGCGGCGACGATTGTTGCGCCTTCGATCGTCAACTCCACGGGCCCAGTGCCGGGAACCGTGAAAGGCTCGTTGATCACCTCGTAGGTGTCATTTGACGACGATCTGTCCTCTAGGGTGACCTCGACGTCCGAGTGGGAGCACCAGCGCTTGAGCGTCTCGCGGGTATCGGCGATGAGTTCGCCGTAGCGGCCGCGATCGCCGGTGATAAAGACGGTCACCTGGGTGCCGTCGACGGGCGTATCTAGGCGGGCCTTGACGAAGGACCTGTCGGCGTTGAAGCAGATTTCCCAGTACTCGCCGCCGCGACCGGTGTGGATGAGCACCGCCTCCGGCTTGCAGGCAAAGACCGAGACAAAGCCGATCCCGAACTTGCCGATTTTGGTGAGGTCGCCCTCTTTTTTAGAGGCGAAGAGGCGGGTCAGCTGGCGGTCGATGATCGCCTCGTTCATGCCCTCGCCGGAGTCGTCGATATGGATGGCAATAGCCCCCTGATCGGCTTCTCCGGGCACGAACTCCAGCCAGATGTCGACCGTCGCCGAGCCGGCGTCGATGCTGTTTTGGATGAGTTCGCGGTAGAAATCGAGGCTCGACGAGAACTGCGTGACCAGGTTGTCGACGGCCTGTGAAGTGAGGTCGGTGAGGTCGATCTCGGGGATGCCCACGGCAGCAGTGTAGCGGAGGCTGACTTTCTTGAGATCGAAGCGAGAAGAGCCGCGTTGTAGATGCAGGCCGGCTTCAACCAAAGTCGGGAAGGACCCAACGTATGTCGCTCATCGCCTCTCTCACGTTCGCTCTTGCCCTCCAGCCGACGCCGCCCGGCAATGCCGACGCGGACGCCCGTGCGCGTGTCGATACGCCCACGAGTAGTAAGGGCGTCTCCGCGGTCTACACGTTCGAAAATGACAACATTGACGGCGAGACCCTGACGCCCACCGGTGTTGCCATTCCGGCCTCCCATCAAGCTCGCTTTCCAAGCATGATCCAGGTTCGCGGCACCTTCGTGCGCGAGATGATCCAGATGACCAACGACATCTAACGCCAAGGCGTCATCGGTGAACTCGTGGTGCCTCGCGGTCGCGAGTTTCACGAACAACCGAAAGGTGTGCGATGTCGCGCGTTTCTCTCGATGTAGAGCTGATCAGAGCTATCTGATCAGCTCTACAATTTTGGCGGAATAGCGCGTGTTGCCCGGTTGTTCATGATTTCCAAGGTCAGTGATCTCTGAGCTCGAGGTCTGTCCATAGACGGGACCGAGCGGGCGCTGCGGGGGGATTGGCAAGCGCGCCTCGGAGAATGATCGGCATATTCGCCCTGTGAGAGATAACTCTCAAGTTGGGTCTGTCGGTCCGCTGGGGGAGCCTGGCGACACAGATCATTTGCACAGGCAAATTCGCTGTATGCGGATAACAAAACTAACTAATATAAAATATTAGGATAGCTAGCTTACATAAATATGTAGACGTAAAGAGTTCAAGGCCGATCAAGCGAGCGAATCACGCGAGTAAAAATAGTTTCGCTTGATATTGACCGACGACCAAGCGGCGAGCTATGCGCTGGTTCGTGCACCTGATTGCTCGAAAAAAAGCTGCTTTTGCAGCCGATCACAGGTGCCTGATCTCGACGAGAACAGTTGGCGCGCGATGCGCTCTGTTGAGTGTGGCAGGAGCCGCACCGCTCGTCGGGTGACACCACGCGGAGAGAAGCGGATGCGCAGGAACGCTTGGTTACCGATTGTTGGGGTGGCTGTTGCCGCCCAAGTCCTGATGGTCGAAGAGGCGCGGGCGGATTCGACCAGCGCTGTCATGATCGGGGTTGTCCGGGACGCGAAGTCCGGCTCTGGAATCGAGGGGGCGGTTATTATCGTCACCGGCGAGAAGATCCAGGGCGAACGGGTGATGACCACCGATGTCAGCGGCCTCTACCGGATCCCGAACTTGCCGGTCGGCACCTACGACCTCACGGTTCTCCACGGGGATTACGGCGAGGGCAAGCGGCGCAAGGGCATCAAGCTCCGGGCCAACTCGACCATTCGGATCGACATCTCGCTGATGGCCGCCGGGGGTGACCGTCGGGTCATCGAGATCCCGGCGCCGACCGTCGACGTCGGCTCGAGTTCGACCGGTCTCGCCATCGACAAAGAGATGGCGAAGCGGGTGCCGATCGCGACGCCCGGTGGTAAGGGCGCGGCAAACCGCTCCTTTGAGGCGATCGCCGAGGCGACGCCCGGTGCCGCCAGCGACACCTACGGCACCTCCGTCGCCGGCACGACGTCGCCCGAGAACAAGTACCAAATCGATGGCCTTTCGGTGAACGATCCGGGCTTCGGGCTCAACGGCACCGCGTTGACCGTCGAATTTTTGGAGCAGGTTTCGGTCGAGGCCGGCGGTTACATGCCGGAGTACGGTCGGGCGACTGGCGGCATCGTCAACGCGGTCACCAAGACCGGCCAAAACGACTTCCACGGCGGCATTTGGGGCTTCTTTACGCCCGGTGGGCTGCAGGGACGGCGTGTTTATCCGGTCCGCGAGGGCTCGACGCTGCAAACCGAGCGCAATCTCGGTTGGCTCGGCGATGTCGGCTTCGACATGGGCGGCCGGATCATCAAGGACAAGCTCTGGTTCTACGGCGGCGTCTCGGTGTCGCGCACGGTCTACCGTTTGGACACTTCGTGGAACCGGATCATCGTCGATCCGGCGACGGGTGAGCCGGTGGTCGACGATGTGACCGAGTTCACCCAGACCGAGCGCATCCCCGGCACCCGGGTTCGGCGCAAGGCCCAGGGCACGACGGTCCAGGCCCTCGGCAAGCTCACCTACGCGGTCGCCAAAAACCACCGTTTGGAGCTCCTCGGCATCTACGCGCCGAGCATCTCTGGTGGTAATGGCACCTACGGTCTCAGCGCACGCACCGGCGCACCGGAGGGCGGCAGCCTTCAGGGCGATTACAACGCGCTCGCGCACCGCTACAGCGATTCGTCCACCGACATGCAGTTGAAGTGGCTGGCGAATACCGACGACCAAAAATGGAATGTCGATACCACCGTCGGCTGGCACCATCAGGTCAACCAGCGCATGGCCTCGGACGGTACGGGGATCGGCTCCGGCGTCGGTCTGGCTGCGGTTCCCGGTGTCGGCTACCGACGCAATCGCAATCCCGGGCCGCACACGATCACCGACTTCATGGATGTGCCCGACGGTGTCGCGGCCGGTGCTTGCGATCCCTACCAGGCGCCCGGCCAGATGATCGACGCGACCACGGTTTGCCCGGTCAATACCTGGGCTAGCGGCGGTCCAGGCTTCCTCTACGATCGCAAACTCGACCGTCTCCAGGTCCGCTCGATGTTCACTCGCCTCGCTCGCGGCGCGGGTCACCATCTGATCAAGGGCGGCTTTGACTTCGAGTACATGGGTTACTCCAGTAACCGCGGCTACTCGGGCAAGACGCTCTACCGCGAGACCACCAGTGGCTCCTACTTCCAGGATTCGCGCCAGTACGGCTTTCTCACCGGCCCCGACACTCCGGTGATCCTCGACGCCCTGAGGTGGAACGTGAAGTCGACGACGATCGGCGGCTTCCTCCAGGACAGCTGGGCGATCATGGATAAGGTCACCCTGAATGCCGGCCTGCGTTACGACGCACAGCACCTCTTCAGCGGTGATGGGGCACTGGCGATGGCCCTGCCCAACCAGATCGCACCCCGAGCCGGGCTTATCTGGGACCCCACCCAATCCGGTAGGGCGAAACTCGCGGTCAACTACGCCCGCTATTTCCAGAGCATCCCACTCAACCTGGCCGACCGGGCAGGTTCTGGTGAGCCGGGTGCGATCACCTACCACGACGCCGAAAACTGCGATCCCACAGACCTCGCCGAGCACACGGGCACCTGCCAGGACAACTCCAATCGCCTGCCCGTGGGCGGCGACACCTCGCCGGACCAGTACTGGATCCACTACGGCGCGGGCAAGACCGCGATCGACCCCAATCTCAAGCCGCAGACCAGCGACGAGATCGTCGCCATCGCCGAGTACGAGATCTTCCCAAACGGGCGTCTGGGTATGCAGTACACCCACCGCTGGCTCACTCGCGTGATCGAGGATATGAGCCGCGACGAGGCGACTACGTACTTCATCGGTAACCCGGGCTACGGCATCGCCAAGGACTTCCCCAAGGCGGAGCGGGTCTACGATTCCGCGGTCTTCTACCTCGACAAGCGTTTCACCGACCACTGGCTGCTCACGGGCAGCTACACCCTCTCGTGGCTGCGAGGCAACATCGCTGGGCTCTTCCGTCCCGAGACCGGCCAGCTCGATCCCGGGATCAACTCGGACTTCGACCTTATCTCGTTGCTCGACAACCGCACGGGCTACCTGCCAGGCGATACCCGGCACGTGCTCAAGGTCTTCTCGGCCGGCGAGATCATGCTGCCAAACCACAACGCGATCGTGCTCGGTGGAGCCTTTAGGGCACGCTCGGGCCGACCGCTCAACGCTCTCGGATCGCACGCGCTCTACGGCTCTGGCGAGGCCTTCTTGCTGCCTCGTGGCGCCTACGGCCGCACGCCCTGGAACTTCCAGATCGACACCAACATCGGCTACAGCAAGCAGTTCTCGAAGGACGTTGTGCTGACGCTGACGATGGACGTCTTCAACGTCTTCAACTTCCAGCAGGTGCTCGCACGCGACCAAAACTACACTTTCTCGGATGTCGTGCCGATCAAGGACGCGACCCTCGAGGATCTCAAGGGCCTCCAGGACGTCAACGGTGAGGACCTGGTGCTAAACCCCAACTTTGGCAACCCCACCGCCTACCAGCGGCCGCGGCTCTTCCGCTTCGGCGCTCGCCTTACCTTCTAGTCAGACGAGGAGCAAACCCATGCCGATCTGCACGAACCTGCTTCGACACGCCCTCCCGACCGCAGCGGTCGCGGGAGGGGCCTTCCTCCTCATGACCGGCTGCACTCAGCCCAAGATCAACTGCATGAGCGCTCACGGCGATTTTGCAGCGGTCTACAAGCTCGAGAGCGGCGATCCAAACTCACCCTGTGGTCAGCTCCCTGGCGACCGCTTGGGCATGCAGTCGTACTCGCAAGAGGGCGGCCTCAACGGCACTCCCGATTACAACAAGTCGGTCGTCGCGATCCGACCGGCGGCGCTCGGTGGCCTCCTTATCCGGGCGATGAGCCCAGCCGAGGAGGGCGGCGCGGCCCTCAACTCGGACATGTGGACCTCGATCAACTCGCTCGGGGATTTTTCGGCGGGCCTGCCCGACGATAATGATTTCTGCATGGTCTCGGATCTCGACGCGGGCGCGATCGACATGCCGCTGCTCCCCGAGGTGCTGCCGACAGTCGACGATCCCGACACCGAGGAGGACGAGACCGATCCCGGTCTCCCCGAGATCCCGGCGTCATCGATCAGCTACAAGTGGAGCGACGCCCGCTGGCTAGTCTCTGCGGATGCCCAGGGCACGCAATTCGAGGCCAAGCTCACCTACCAGCAGGATGGCTGTAGCGCGGACTACAGCGTGCTCGGACTCTATCCGGCGATCGGTTGCGAGAGCGACGACGATTGCAACGACGACGCCAACGGCATCAACCCCGACTTTGCGGTCCGCTGCGAGGCGAGCATCGGCTTCTGCGTTATCGCGGAGTCGCTGCCGGCCTACGAGTAGGCCAGTTAGACCACACGGAATCACGGAGCGACACCATGCGACGGATGGCGACCCAGCAACATCAGAACAGCCTTGGGCGGTCACGCGGCGCCCTGCGAGCGACCGCTGCGGCCCTGGCGATCTTCTTTGTAACGACTCAGGCAGGTGCTAGCGCGCCTGCAGCAGCGGAGGGTCCCGCACCAGCCCCGGCGGCTGGGGCCCCAGTGTCGACGGCAGTGGCACCAGCTCCGGCAGCGGCACCAGCTCCGGCAGTGGCACCAGCTCCGGCAGCGGCACCAGCTCCGGCAGTGGCACCAGCAGCGGCACCAGCTCCGGCCGCGCAACCAGCGGTCGCACCGGCAGTGGAGGGACCCGCTCCCGAGGAGCCGCCCGCACCGATGTCCGAGAAGGACCGAGCCAAGGGCGAAAAATTTCGCCGAATCGGTAAAATTACGATGCTCTCCGCGGGGGTCATCGGTCTCGCGGGCATGGGCGTGGCCCTGGGTTTCACGGCCCGCGGCAACCTCCACCAAAAAGAGCTGATCTTCGCGAAAGAGCAGCTCACGGCCCAAAACTGCAGCCGTGATCCAGGGCGGCAGTACTGCGCGGGGATCGCCGAGAACGTGACCAACGTCGAGGGCAAGATCGACAGCGACGACAAGTACGCCCGCTTTGGCGGCATCGCGATGCTGACCGGCATTCTCGTCGTCGGCGCCGGCGGTGTGCTCTACCACCTCGGCACCAAGCGCCTCAAGCACAGCGAGTTTGTACTCGCGCCAACCCTTGGCGGTGCGGTGCTGAGCGGTCGCTTCTAGCTCTGCTCGCTAGCGATGAGCGCCGCGCTCTCCTCGGAGGGGCGGCGCTTTTTCTGTTCTCGCTTGGATCCAGGCCCGACGGAGACGCGACTCGGTCTCCTGCTTGGAGTGCAGATCTATCTGTAACTTGGGACAGATCCGAGCTTAGCGGAGGAGGCGTCGCAGAGCGATCGTATCTTCGTAGAAACGATCGAGTTCGTCGCCCTCTAGAGCATCGCCTTGGCGCTTGGGTCGGCCCTCGCCGCGGCTCTGGATGAAGAGCGGATCGAGCATCGACTCCTGGCCGACGTCGGTATTCCACATCTCCAGGCGGACGCGGTCACTCGCTGTTTTGCCGCTGTGGCCGGCGAGTGCGATGATCTGGCCCGCGTGCACCGGGGTGCCGGGACGGAGGTTGCCGACGACCCGCGAAAGGTGGGCGTAGCGCAGATTGAGGCCGTCCTCGAGCTGAAGTTCGAGCACCAGGCCGGCGTCGCCTGCCTCTTTGGCGGAGCGCACGGTGGCATCGCCCAGGGCGACAACAGGGGCACCCTCTGGCCTCCGGAACATCGCCCCGGTGCGTCCGCCGATAACCTCGAGGGTTGGCGCGAGCAGGCCGCGGGCCTCGGGTGCGACCCGATGGAAGGCGAAGGGCGTGCGCAGGAGCTGGCGCTGGCGAGGCTGGCCGTTGCGGGTGTAGAGCGCAGCCTCGCCGCTTTCGGGGCGATGTCGGAGATAGGTGAAGGTGCCCGCTTCGCCGACAAAGCGGATCCCCAGCAGCGATCCAAAACGGTGGAACTCGCCCCCTAGAAAGCGCTTTTCGACGGCGACTTTGATGCGATCGTGGGGCCGGGCGTCGGTCAAAAAATCGACGTCGTAGGCCAGCGCAGCCGCGATCATGGCGGCGAGTTCGGGGGCTTCGCCGGCGTCGTTGACCGCGCGCAGGAGATCCGCAGCGCGGCCGAGTTCGAGCTCGATCATCGCCACGTCAGAGCTTGGCGCGTGTTGCAGGGTGCGGACTTCGTAGCCGTCTTGGCCTCGGCAGATCTGGACGACGTGCCCCTCTTCGAGGCCGAGTTCGGCGGCCTGAAGGTCGCCAAAGCGATCGCTGACGATGCGCAGAGGTGTGTGGCTTTTGGCGAGCAGGTCGAGATCGAAGACCGGCTGGATCGCGCTGATCGCCGCGCTGATCGATTCTTCGCCGACGCCTAAGCCTGCGAGCGCGGTCCGGAGATCGCGACCCTCTAGGTTTGTCTCGGCGCGGATCAAGTTTTCTAGACCGTCGAAGATCCGCAGCGACTCGCTGGTGCAGGCATCGTCTGGCGGTGCCGCATAGGTGCCGAGCGGGCCTTCGTGACCGCCGATGGCTGCGGCCCGGTGCACGCTGAGATCGCCGATCGACCCCTCGCCGCGCCAGAGAAAAACATAGGCGTTGACCGCCATCAGGAGGCCGAAGAGGAGGATGGTCCGATTTCGAGCCTTGCGCTCGACCGGATCGACCTTGCGCCGGCCCTTGCGACCCTTGCGACCCTTGCGACCCTTACCGTTGCCGTTGCCGCTGCGGGTATTGGCTTTGGCCTTGCGCCCCTTGTTGGCCGGCACTCGCCGGTTGCCCTTTTTGCTCACTGCCTCTGGCGCTAGCAGAGAGCGACCCTTGGCCGCAAGTTTCCGCCTTCTAGAGCGTGCTCAGTAGCCCGCGGGGATCTGGCCCTGGAGGCAGTGGATCGTATTGGGCTCGCCTCGCTTGGACCCGCGCGCACGCTTGGGGTTGGCAGTGCTGCCCTCGAAGAGCCCCTCTTCTGGGGACCAGCTCGGCACTTCGCCGGGTGCGAGGCTGTGCAGGCCGCTCTGCCAGGGGCCGATGATGTAGGTATGGCCGGCGATCCGGGCGTTTAGTTGCTCGCTGAAGCGGCGGGCGAAGTTGTGGCCTGGATCGGCGCCGAGGGTCTCGCAGGTCCGAAACCAAAAGAGCGAGCTGCCGTCGGGCAAGAGGCGCTCGCGCAGTGCCTGGAGCCCCGGGTAGAGGCGATGTGTCGGCTTTAGGGCGTGCACGTTGAGAGGCTCGTCGCCGACTCGGGCTTCTCCCCATTTTCCGTGCCCCCAAAACTGGAGCGACGCGATCGGTCGGCTGGGATCGTGGCTCGCGATCCACTCGAGCGCCTCGCCCCAGGAGGAGACTCCGCGGGTGGCGTGCAGGCGACGGAGGCCGCGGTAGAGGAGGCCGCCGGTGAGCCACGCGCGGCTGAGCCCGGGCAGGCCGCGGCGACCGGCGCAGGTCCGGTCAAAGATCATCAGGCGGAGCGGCTCCGCGGCGCGCACCTACTCCTCCATCCCGAGTTCGGCGAGTACCGCGGATTCCTCGGCGGAGGCCGCGAGGCGAGCGGCGCGGGACTCTGTGAAACGGCGGCGGAGAAAGACCAGCTCTTCAAAGAGGCCGAGCGAGATGTAGCAGGCGACGAGCAGCAGGAGGATCGCCGGCTGGTTGATCCGGGTGGCGACGATGACCGCCAGGACTGCCACTAGACCGGCGGTCGCGAGCGTGCGGCGAGTCGGCTTGAGGTCCTTCATTGTCCGGAAGTGGATCCGCGAGATCATCAGATAACCGAGCACTGCGACCATCACGGCGACCAACACGACGTTGGTCGGCCGGGGGATGCCGAGCGCGTGGTTGACCAGGATGAGGCCGACGATCGCGGTCGCGGCGATCGGGATCGGCAGGCCGAGCATGTACTTGTCGACCTCCTTGGCTTTGGTGCCTTCGCCCTTTTTAGCGAGCGCTTCGTTGGCGCTTAAGGTCTCGGCGGTGTCGCGCCCTTCGCGGTTGGCGAGCACATTAAATCGGGCCAAGCGGAGGGCACCGCAGGCGACAAAAATAAAGGCGACCGCGATGCCGCCGCGGCCGAGATCCTCGAGACCCCAGCGGTAGATCAGCAGCGCCGGCGCGAGGCCAAAGGTGACGATGTCGGCGAGCGAGTCGAGGTTGAGGCCGAGCTCGGATTGGGTTTTGGTGAGGCGGGCGATGCGGCCATCGGTGGCGTCAAAAAAAGCCCCGAAGACGATGGCGATCGCGGCCTTGTAGAGCACGTCGCTGCCCACACCTTCCTCACCGAGACGAGCGCAGAGGGTCATCGCGTAAAACCCGCAGAAGACGTTTGCGAGGGTGAAGAGATTCGGTAGGAGGAAGTAGCTCTTCCAGAAGTTCACGGCGCGGCACCTTACCACGCAGATCCCGCGCTTGCGGCCAGTCGTTGACAGCGGCCTCGGGTCTCGTCATCTTCGGAGGCCGATGAGCGTGGTCCTGAGGGTCACCTACGACGGCGGCGACTTCCACGGCTTTGCGCGACAACACTCACGCCCGGATGGCCGTCCGCTACCGACGATCCAAGGGGCTCTAGAGGATGCCCTGGCGATTCTCTACGGCCAGTATGTGAAGGTCCGCGGGGCTAGCCGAACCGACTCTGGAGTCCATGCCCAGGGGCAGTTGGTCGCTTTTGAGCCCCCCTTCGCGATCCCGATGCGGGGCCTGGTGCTCGGCCTCGCGGGTCGCTTGCCGCGGGCGATCGTCGTCACCTCCGCCTGGCAGGAGTTCACGCTCGACGGTCGGCCCTTGGATCCGCGGCGTCGCAATCAGGGCAAGCGCTACCGCTACGTGATCCGCTGCGCGACGCTTCGGGATCCGATGACTCGCAGATTTGAGTGGCATCTGCCCCGGACCTTTGATCTCGAGGCGATGCGAGCCGCTGCGGCGTTGATGGTTGGCGAACACGACTTCGCCTCCTTCCGCGCCGCCGCCTGTCAGGCGCCGACCTCCGTGCGCCGGATCAACTCGATCACGATCACCGGCGAGGCCGAGCCTCTGCAGCCGTGGGGCGATCCAAAGGTCTTTACGCGACATCGTGAGTTCGCCAGGATCACGATCGACATCGACGGTCAGGCCTTTCTCCACAACATGGTCCGCATCATGGTGGGATCGTTGGTCGAGGTCGGTGATGGGCGGCGTCGGCCGGAGTGGATCGGTTCGTTGCTCGACGCACGCGATCGGACGATCTCGGGGATCACCGCGCCGGCTCAGGGCCTGACTCTCGTCGAGGTGTGCTGGCGCCAACGGCTGCCCGTCAGCGCAGAGTAGGCATGTCTGTGCAGACAGATCGAGGTCGGGGCGTTGGCGTTGGCGCGCGGTCGGCGAGAGCGCCCGGGCTTGCAGTTATTGTGCGATCGCAGACGGTGTGACGACTTGCGTCGCGGGCTGCGCGGTTGCCCTCCCGTGCGTGCTAGGGTTGGCGCATGCGCGACACCCTGCTTCTTCGTGCACGCCTCCACGCGGTGCTTCTCAGCGGTCCCCTTGCTCTGGGCGCGCTCGCTTGCGGCGGCAGCTCCAACACAACGCCAAAGGCCTCTGCCGGGCCGCAGCGAAAGGTTGCCGCCTCGCCGACGCCGGGTCGTGTCAGCGTGTCCAAGCACAAGGTCGACGACGACATGGCTCGGCCCTTCGCAAAGTCTCCCTATCCCGATCGCTGGGGCTTTGATCCCTACGATCCCGAGGCCGCCGAAGAGGATGGCTGTGAGAACGGCGACTGGTGCGGCCCGGTCGATCTGGCTCGTAAGTTCGCGAACTCTGGGGCCGACGACTCCGAGGAGTTTGGTTGTCCCGAGCGGCTTGTGCACGTCGCCAAAAACGGGACCCGAAAGACCGACAAGGCGCTCACGGGCTTGTCATTTGATCCGATGATGCAGGGACGACTGCGGCGTCTGGCGACCCGTGAGGCCCGCACCGAGGGGGCGGCCGATGCCTGCTGCTACCACTGGTTCAACTACTGCAGCGGTCGACCGCTGCTCGCGAGCGGCCCGCACACCGGTGGTGGGCCCGATCGCCTCGGAGGACTCCTGAGTGAGGATGCTCAGGTAGCACCTCTTGTACCCTGCGATGCGTGGTCGGGCGTTTTAGGGGAGTTGTCGCTCCCGCTCGAGTGTGATCCCGAACTCGCCGAGCACCTCGCTGCAGCTTGGCTCGGTGACGCGCAAATGGAGCACGCTTCGGTGGCCTCCTTCGCCCGCGCGACGCTCGAATTGCTCGCTCTCGGGGCGCCTCCTTCGCTTGTCGCGGGCGCACAGCAGGCCGGCCTAGACGAGGTCGCGCATGCCCAGACCTGCTTTGCGATGGCCCGCCGCTACGGCGCCGATGGGCGGGGGCCGGGTCCCTTGCCGGCGGTCACTCCACGGGCACTCGATCTCGTGGGGCTCGCGGTGGCGACCTTTATCGAGGGCTGCGTCGGCGAGACGATCGCGGCTTTGATGGCGACCCGTGCCGCCCGTAACTGCGAGCACGCGACGATCCGCGCCGGGCTCTCGGGCATCGCCACCGACGAGACAAACCACGCCGAACTCGCCTGGGCTACGGTCGCCTGGGCATGTGCGGAGGCAGCCCGTAGCGGGCAGGGTCCGGCGATCCGTCAGGCTCTGCAGGCTACAGCCGAGACCCTCCGCGCGCTCGGGATGCAGGCCGAGGCCGATGGGTCGCAGCGATTTGATGCTGCGACTCTCGCCGCTCACGGTCGTCTCGATGCGGAGGCACTCGCCTGTGTGCGTGACGACGCTTGGCGAGAGATCATCGCTCCGACCCTCGAGATGCTGCTCGCGTAGGGGTGCAGGGCCTCGCCAATCGGCCCGCCCAGGGCTCGCTCAAAAGCGAAAGTTTAGGGTCGCACCGAGCGAGGTTTGGTTGGCGTTGGGGACCAGCGAGAGTTCGCGCGCTCGCATGCGCTTGCGCCCGATCGCGGTCAGGACCACACCTGTTGCAAGCACGGCGGCGCCGCTGATTCCGGCACTGAGCGCAATTTTGTTGGCTCGCATGCCTTCGAGGTCGAGCTGCTCTCCGTAGGCGAGTTCCTCCTCGTTTAGGACTGCGTCGGCTCCGCGCATTTGCACCTCGGCGCTCAGTGCATCGAAGGCCGAGCGCCGCTGTGTGCTTTGGATGATGAAAGCGGTCATGACCCCGAGGGCGATGGTGCCCAAACCGATCGCGCTGCCTCCGACGGCTGTCATCGCGACCGCCTTTCGATCTCGATCGGGCCCAACCCTTCGGTCCTGAGCATCATCTGTTGGCCCGCTTTGCGGTTTGGGGTCGTCGGTGCTCGACGTCATGCCGGCTGGGGAAGTTCGCGAGGACCCAGGATCGATCATCGCGACGGTGTTGTGCCTGGTGTTGCCGATCGGGCACAGTGCGTCGGGATCGCCGTAGGAGGCGATGGTCATGTCGAGGCTCGCCAGCTTTTCGCTGCCAAAATAGACCTCGGGAAAGTCCTCGCTCGCCTCGCCGTACGCGGCTTTGAGTTCGTCGAGATACACGGTCATCAACCTGCGCAGGCGGCAGGCGTGGCGGAGCCTGGCGGCCCTGGTCTCGGCGGTTTCGTAGGCGGCGAGCAGGGAGTTGTAGAGCTGCGAAATCGCGGTGCCTCGCGAATTTCGGTACTTACGGGGGTCCTCGAGGAGGATGTAGGCCGCTTCGTAGAGATCGGCGGCGGCGACGTAGCGACCCTGCAAAGCGGCTTCGGTAGCCTCGGCGAAGTAGCTGGAGACCGCAGGCATCGGGTCATCCGGGTCTGCCTGCTCGTGGGTCTCGGCGTCGACGGGATCGCTCTGTGTGGGCGCTTTGCTGTCGTCGGCGAGGGCTGGAGTGGGGGCGGCGAGCAGCCCCGCCGCGATCATCAGGGGCAGGATCTGGCGGAGTCGTTCGGAGCTTGCGAACTCACTCATGCGCTTCGGGGTCTCTCTTCGGGGTCTCATCGATAGGTCGTGGCCGGTCGGCCTAGATGCTGATGGTGTGGACCTGCGTCGTGTCGGTTTGGGCTGGCGGAAAGGACATGCGCTCGATCGCTTCGATCGCACAGTTGCCCATCAGTGACATGGCGCCGCCGTTGAGATCTTTGACCTGTTTTACAGCGCCTGTCGAGCCGTCGATCACGAGGCGAATTTTGAGGGAATGTGCGCTTGTGATCCCGCCACTGTAGCGTTTTCGGCAATTTTTCATCGCCGGCTTGAGGCCATCGATCTCGCGCTCAACGGTTGATTTGGCCAGCTTTCGTGGGACTCGCGGGAGTATTTTTTTGTTGGCGATAGCCTTTTGCGGCTCGTTCGTTGGCTCGGTTTCGTCTGTAGTGGGGGGCTCGGCGGGTGCGAGCTCAGAGGGCAGTGAGATCGGGTCGGTCGGAGCGGGTACCGGTGATCTCTCGCCAAAGTCGTAGGCGTTGACCTGGCGTTCGATCGATCGCCCGCCGTCGAGCGCGTGGCGGATCGCGCTCGTTGTTGGTCTTGGCAGGAACACGTAGAGGAGGAGCAGCAGGGCGCACAGCGCCGCAATGAGCGCGACGACGATCGCCCAGATCCGCGGTGCCGCGCGCGGCTCTGGTTCGGCGGTTAAGACCTGCTCGTGGGAGTTTGAGGAGAGCCGAGCGGCCTGGGCCAGCAGCGAGGTTGAACTCAGTTGGGCGGCCCCGCCGGAGGAGCTTGAAGCTGCGTCTGCACCGCCCCAATCCCGCGGATCTCGGGGCAGCCGTTTGCCCTGGGGCAGGCTCTCTTCGGCCCCCAAAAGAGCATCTAGGAGCGATTCGGCGCTCTGGTAGCGGTCGTCTGGATCGCGCGCCAGGGCCCGGTGGATCAGCACCTCTAGGTGCTCTGGGATACCCAGATCGGGGGCGGCTTTGCGGAGGGGGATGGCCTCGCCGTCGAGCTGCTTGGCGACGGTCCCGTAGGCGTTGAGCGCCGGGAAGGGCATCTTGTTGGTCAAGAGTTTGTACATCAACACGCCGAGCGCATAGATGTCGACGCGGTGGTCGTAGGTCTCACCCTTGAGCAGCTCTAGGGCCATGTAGCCGGGGGTACCGAGAGGTGTGCCGGTGGTTTTTTGGTCGTCGCGGTCGCTGACGACCTTGGCGATGCCGAAGTCGAGGACCTTGATGAAGTCGGAGTTGCCGCCGCGGGTGACCCTAAAGCAGTTGGCCGGCTTGATATCGCGGTGGATCACGCCGATCCGGTGGGCGGCGATCAGGGCGTTGCAGATCTGCTTGGCGAACGAGACCACCCGTGCGTAGTGCAGGGGGCCGTTGTCGAGGAGCGTCGCCGACAGATCTTCGCCCTCGAGCAGCTCCATCACGAAGTAGGCCGTGTCGTCGGTCCTGCCGAAGTCGGTGATGTCGATGATGTGCTCGTGGCGGAGCTTTGACGCGGTTCGCGCTTCTTGCAGGAAGCGGTGGGCGATCTCCCCATCTCTGCCGTAGTCCGGGTTTAGGATCTTGATCGCGAAGCGCTTTTGGATGGTGATGTGCTCCGCCTCGTACACCGTCGCCATGCCGCCAAAACCGATTAATTCGAGGATTCGGTAGCGATCATCGAAGATCTGTCCCGAGAAGTCGGGCGGCATCCAGGGCTTGCGGCTGGGCAGGGGCGACGGGACCCCGGACGCGTCGTCTGGGTCGGCGCTCATCTCTCGCGTGCGTCCGTTATCCCCATCCGAGACGACCAGAGCCGGTCGCCCGGTGGGTGTGTCTGCATCGACCGAGAGCGTTAGCTCATCGAGGACGGGTCGCGGTTGGGTGCTCATGGGCGAGGTTGATCAGGGCGGGCGATGATAGCCCATTGTGGGGGGTCACGTAGACCCCAGGCCCTGGTCTTCCGAGACCCCAAAGAGGGTGCTGTGGGCCGCGCCCTGGGGCTCTTTCCGGGAGTTCGGAGCGAACAAAATACTGTGAAATCGAGGAGCCTTCCGATACTATTCCTGCGCAGTTGAGGGTGCTGGTTCTCCTCAACAGGTCCTCGTGAGGGGATGGAATTTTGACCTCTGCTCGACATCGCGATGCACAAAGTGCCGGTTCTGATAGAGCGTTCGCGCCCTTGCACAGGATTGTGCGGCTATCCCGAGTCTGGTAACGAATGGTGACAATGCGGTCGTACGGTCGGATCGCCACGCCGTTGCTAGTCCTAGCGCTGGTGGGTGGCTGTTACAATGGCGAGCTCTGGGATGAGCTCAAGGAGTCCGCTACGGCGGGTGAGTCACTCTCATCCGATAGCGATGACAGCGGTGAGGTGACCGGCATCTCCACGGTCACCGGCAACTCGGGGGCGGACACCTCTGAGGGCGACACCAGCGGCGGGGGCACGGGTGGTGGAAGCAGTGCGACCACAGGCACCGACTCCGACACGGAGAGCAGTGGCGACGGAGAGCCCTTTGTCGCCGACTTCACCGTCAACGGCGAGGCCGAGCTGCTAGAGGTCCCAAGCGCGAAGCAGTTGCTCCTTGTGGCGGACGTCGAAGACGGCGACCACGACGTCGTGCGTGTCGACTTCTTTTGGGATGGGGCATTGCTCGGCAGTGACGAGGAGGCTCCGTACTCCTGGCAGTACGCCGCCGACTCCGACGTGCTCAACGGGCTGCACGACGCCCACGCCGTCGCTCACGACGACGAGCAGCACGCGAGCGACCCGAGTTCGATGGTCAAGGTCGACATCCAGTTGCCGATCAGTGGCTCGCAGCTCTGGGAGTGGCTCGACAGCCTAGCCTTCAGCAGCAAGGCGCACGGCGTCGCCAGCGACAGCACCGGCGACATCTATGCCGTCGGTCAGACGTCGGCTTCTCTCGACGAGGGAAAGACGCGCATGACCATCCGCAAGTACCAGGGGGACGGCGGCGATGTGTTGTGGACGCGCCACATTCCGCAGACCGGCGGCGATGTGCCTCTAGGCTTTAGCGTTGCCCGCGGCCTCGCGATCGACTCACAAGACAACGTCTACGTGGTCGGCGAGTTCGACCCCGAAGACGACGGTGGCCACCTCTGGATCGGCAAGTTCTCCAGCGAAGGCCTGCTGATCGCCGAATACATCCATGCGATCGCGTTCACCCGCGGCCGCGGCGTTGTTGTCGACCCGAACGATGAC
>CAYYUP010000043.1:0-20675 GCA_964474905.1 uncultured Nannocystis sp.
TTCACCAAAACCCGCGACAAAAAGCTCTCGCGGACCGCCGCATCTTCGATCGTGCGTGCTCGGATGACGATCGAACGATAGGCGCCGCCGACCACTTCGCGGGCTTTGTCGACAGCGCCCGAGAGCAGCAGTGCACGGGCGTGGGTCAGGCGCAGGAGCGGTTCGCCGTCCTCGATCGATCCCTGCTGCGATAGGATCTCGAGAAGCGCATGCGTGCCCTCCAGGGCCTCGCCGATCCTGCCCTCCAGTACCGCGATATGGACAGCTGTGGTCTCGACAAGAGCCCGCGTCGCTGGCAATGAATCGCTGATCGCGATCGCCTCGCGGATCATCGCCGTAGCCTCGACCCGCTGACCGCCCGCGAGCAGCAGCAGTGCCAGGTAGTTGCGAGCCCGCACCTCCATGCGCTGAATGCCCTCGCGCCGGAGATTTTGGACCGAAGCCTGGAGTCGAGCGACGCCCTCGTCAAAGGCCCCGCCGAGTCCCAAGGAGTAGCCGAGATAACTGTCAATACTGGCAAAGAGATGCTCTAAATGCAGACGCCGGGCCATCACGGCCGCCGACTCCAGGACCTCATTCGCCTCTTTGTAGAGACCGACGACGATCTTGCTGTAGCCCAGGTTCATACCCTGATAGCAGGCCATACGGAGGTCGCCTGCCGCCGTAAAAGCCTCTGTGCTCGCGACGCCCGCGAGCAACAGCGGCCCCGGCTCGAGATTGCTAGCAGCCCGCATAAACGCGGCTCGCTCGATCCAGCCGACCACCTGCGGCTCACTCGCGAGTTCGTCGGTCGCACGGGCCCGGGTCCAGGTGAGCAACGACTCGGCGAGGGCATAACGTCCGGTGTGGTTGAGTTGGACGACGGCATGCGCCGCCGCGATCAGGCGCTCTGCACAGGCGCCCTCCTGCGGCGTCGCTGCCTGCAGCGTGGCCACCGTGCGCGCGAGAACCTCAAGATCCGCGCGGGACCCCGCGGTGGTGATCAGCACCGATGCCGCCTCGTACCACTGCGCACTGCCCCGGGGGAGGCGCAAGGTCGCCTCGCTCGCATCGACCTGCGCCTCGGCATAGTCACCACGCCAATGCCGGGCGACCGCGCTCTGCAGCTGCAAACGACCGCGCGCCTCCCCCTCAGCGCCACAGCTGATCCCGCGCTCGCTGTGCTCGATGGCGGCCTGGAAATCGTTGCCCTCCACCGCCTGCACCGCAGCCTGAACAAAATGAGCGACTGCCCGCTCCCTCTCTCCACCGCGCTCAAAATGCAGCGCCAAAGCGACCGGATCGCGCTCGCCGTGACGCTCTAACCACTCGCCCGCGTAGAGATGACCGAGGGCGCGATCCGCTGGGGTGAGCGTCGCGTAGGCGGCCGCACGCACCAGGTCATGGTGAAATACGTACTCGATCTCGTCGACAAAATGACTCGTCGTCCGGGCCGAGATCACCTCGTCTTCGACAAGCCTGCCGAGCCAACGCGTGCACAGCTCTGCCTCCTGACCGAGCAGCGCCCGCACGCCACCCTCCCAGAAGACCTGACCGAAGATACTGGCCGCGCGCAGCACCTTGCGCGCATCGGGGTCGAGCCGCTGCAGACGCGCCTGCAGCATCGCCAGAACGCTGCCAGGGGGCACCTCGCCTCTGCCATCCGCGGCCGAACGGATCAGCTCTTCGAGGTAAAGCGCGTTGCCTGCGGCCTGCTCGATCATGCGGGCGCAGAGTTCCTCGTCGGCATCTCCGAGCACCTCGACGATCAGCGCCCGACAGGCCCGTCGCGACAGCGGCCGCAGCTGAATTTCGGTGATGCCACGGCCAGCCCAGAGACGGAGAAAAACCTCGTGCACCTCGGGCCGGGCCAGCGCCAGCAGCATCATCGGCCGCTCCAGATGGCGGAGCGCGAGATCCAAAAGCGCCACGGAGGGCAGGTCTCCCCATTGCAAATCCTCGAGGATCAACATGAGAGTGCTGCCCGCAGAGACCGAGCCGATGTAGTCCTCCCATGCTCGGCCGAGTTGATCCGCCATGACCTGTGGATCGCGCCGCGCTGCCAACAGCTGCACACCAGCACCGGCCGGTGACGGCGTCCCGCAAAGTTCCCCCAAAAATGCCGTGACCCGCTCCTGATCGCGCTTTGGAAGGGCCGCGGTGACGCCCGCCTCGAGCTTCGCAAAGCTTACCTCGGGCTCTCCATCGCGGATGCCAAAGGCGGATCGCAACAGCCGCGCGACCAGCCCAAAAGGGGAACCTGCGCTCATCGGATCGCAGCGGGCAGTCCAGATCACGACGTCCCCCCGACGGCTCAATCGGTCGACAAACTCGTAGCGGAGGCGCGACTTGCCGAGCCCCGGCGGCGCCGTAACGAGTACCGCCTGAGCCACGCACTCCTCCTGCACCTCCTCGAGAATCGTCTCCATGATCTGCAGCTCGCGTCGACGACCGACGCAGGGGGTCGGGCTGCCCATCAACATGCGTGTCGGTGTGTCGCGAAGGATCTCGCCGCGCAGATGAACACAGCGCTGAGCACCGCGACCAACCTCCTCGAGACAGAAGCGCTCGTCCAAGAGGCCCGCTGTGACCTCGTCGAGGTAGATACCCGCGCTGCCGATCACACCCAAGACCGCGACCGCCCGATCGAGCGCAGCTCCAAAGGGGCGACGCCCGCCGGCCTCTCCGCTCGCCGTCGCCAAAACGATCACCACGCCCTCCAGCACATGGCGCAGCGCCAACGCGCAAAGTGCTGCACTCGCAGCCTGATCGGTCGCCGCACTACCTGTCCCAATGGTCACGAGCATCGATCGATCCGCGAGCAGCTCAACCTCGCCGCCGTGGGCCTTTGCGGCCCGACGCACATCGTCGATCTGCAAGCGCTCCCCGCCCTCATTCATCGTCGGCGCACACCCCTGCGCGGCCTGCCCGTCGTAGGTGTCGCCGCCCGGATCCGGCGCGTCATCGGAGGCAACAAGGATGACGCTAACTAAACGCTGCTCGCGGAGGGTCAATGCAGCCCGATGTCGCCTCGGAACTCGGTCGCTGTGCTCGGCTTGGGGCAGCTGCGCGAGGGCCATGGCAACCTCCATCGCGTCCGCAGGTCGGCCGGCGGCATCCTTGCAAAGCATCGAATGAACGAGGTCTGCGAGCGCCGGCGAAACCTCCGGACAAAGCTCGTCGACCCGCCGAACTTCCTCCAAAAGAATCTTCGCCAGGACCGCCATCAGGTGCTCGCCCGCGAACGGTGAAATACCCGTCAAGCACTCGTAGAGCACCACACCGAGGGCAAATACATCCGCGCGAACATCGAGGTCGCGGTCTCCCCTAGCCTGCTCGGGCGCCATGTAAGCCGGCGTTCCCATCATCACACCGGCCTGTGTCACCAGGTGATCGCAATCGCGGAGGCGAACGACACCAAAGTCGACGATTTTCGTCACCCCCTGTGCCTCGACGACCAGGTTGCCGGGCTTGATGTCGCGGTGCACGATGCCGCGTTGATGAGCGACCGAAAGGGCTTGCGACACCTGGCGGATCATGCTCACGCACTCCTCGACCGCTAGCGGACCCCGGAGCAGTCGCTCCTCCAAACTCTCGCCCGCGAGCCACTCCATCACCAAGAAGTGCTCACCCGCCGCCGTCTCACCGTGGTCGATGTAGCGGACGATGCCGGGATGCCGCAGCTCCGCTAACGCCTCGGCCTCACGGACAAAACGCAGCTCGCCCTCGCCAGCCGTGCGAATAACCTTGACCGCGACCCGCTCCCCAGAGGCCCGATCACAGGCGCGAAAGACCGTGCCCATACCACCGGCACCGATCTCCGCCTCGATCTCAAATCGCCCCGCAATCAGCTCGCCAGCCCGCATCTCCGCCGATTATCTACCCCCATCCCGAAAGGATCTACCCACAGAAGACCCGCGGATTCACGACTTCCTTTTCCCTAGGTAACGATGCCGAACACCGACAACATGGTCTATGTGACATGTTTGTAAGGTGTCCCTTCGAGCGGGTCGATACTCGACACTTGCGATCGAGCCTGAGCGAGGCTGATACGCTCGATCTCTCAACGCGCGAAGATGGTCAACGATCGAACGCGCGGTCGCAGCTCAACGAGGTCTGTTTTTGATCGCGCTGTTTCGAGTTCCGCCGTATTGCTCGACGACCTTGCGGGCGTCCTTTTCGCGGCGACCGATCCCACTGCGACGCACGACATCCAAGGGATGGCTGCCGACCTCGTAACGCCAGTCGACGACCACGCTCTCCGCCTTCTGGTGCGAGCGACCGACGGCCTGAGTGGTCTCCGCGTTGGCATCGGCACCCTCCGCCAGCAGGCCTGTCGCGGCCTCGGCATTGTTCTCATGCATGGCCACGTGCAGCGGTGTCCAACCAGCGTCGTCACGAGCGTCGACCTCAAAGCCGTGCTCGGAAACCAAGACCGAAACCAAACGGGCGCTTGGCATGCGCCCCGCGACTTCGTGAAGCAACGTTCGCCCGCCCTCAGACGTTGGCCGGGGCGGCACAAAACCAGCATCCAGCAGCGCCAGAAGCACGGCCGTATCGTCCTCGCTAAGATCACCGGGCGAATGGCTGATCACCAGATCCCATGCGCTGCGACCCTCGCGATCGACGGCGTCGACCTTCGCTCCGCGCTCGATCAGCAGCCGCACGGACTCGGGCTCACCGTGCGCGAGCTCGGCTACGATATGCAGCGGCCGCCGACCGTCGACAAACTCGTAGTTGGCATCCTTGCCACTGTCGAGCTGCTCGCGCAGCTGCTCGGCACGGGTCCCGCGCAACGCTCGCCTGAATTTTTCCACCTCTGTCGCCGGCTTGCAGGCAGCTGCAAGTGCCGCCCACAAAACGATCATCATCACCCAGATCCGCATGTCCCATCGTACGATCCGGCGACCGCTTGCACGCCTCCCCAAGGGCCAAAAATCCCCCGCGCGAAGACGCAAAAACCCGAGACTAATCGGCCTCCATCGGCGCCAATGCGCTCTCTTGGCCGTGAATAGCTCCTTAACGCATACCCGGCGCCTCGTGACCGCTCTCGGCCACGTACTCGCGATAGCCGCCCAGGTACACCCGTGGTCCCCCGTCGCCGCCGAGTTCGAGCACATGATCGGAGAGCGCCGCGAGGAAATGCCGATCGTGCGAAACAAAGATCATCGTGCCCTCATAGGTCGACAATGAGGTGATCAGCATCTCTTTGGTGGCCATGTCGAGGTGGTTGGTAGGCTCGTCGAGCACCAGGAGATTCGGTGGATCATAGAGCATCAGCGCCAGCACGACGCGCGCCTTTTCACCGCCCGAGAGCACCCGCACCCGCTTGTCAACGTCGTCCCCAGAGAAGCCAAAAGCACCGGCAAGTGCCCGCAGTTGGCCCTCGGAGGCGGCGGGAAAGGCCGTCGTAAACGACTCGATCACCGTCAGCCCGGGCTGCAAAATGTCGAGTGAATGCTGCGCAAAGTAGCCGAGCTTGACGCTGGCGCCGATCGTCAATGCACCGCGGTCAGGCTCGCTCGCCCCCGCGATCATGCGCAGCAGCGTGGTCTTGCCAGCGCCATTTTCCCCCATCACACACCAGCGCTCGCGACGGCGCACGGTCAGATCAAACTCGTCGTAGATCACCCGCTCACCGTAGGCCTTGTGCAGGCCCTTTGCCTTGATCACATCGTTGCCCGAACGCGGCGGTTTGCGAAAATCAAACGAGAGAACCTTGCGCTCACGCGGCGGCTCTAACCGGTCGATCTTGTCGAGTTTCTTTACCCGCGACTGCACTTGCACCGCCCGCGCTGCGTGGGTTTTAAAGCGTTCGATAAATCGCATTTCCTTGGCTAGGCGCGCCTGCTGGCGCTCGTAGGAGGCCTGGGCCTTGCGGTCGAGGAGCACTCGCTGCTCGGCGTAAAAGTCGTAATCACCGGAGAATGAGGTGAGTTCGCCGCCGTCAATGTCGATGATCTTGCGGACCACGCGGTTGAGAAATTCGCGGTCGTGGCTGGTCATCATCAGCGCCCCCGCGAAGGCTTTGAGATAGGCCTCGAGCCAGAGAATCGACTCGAGATCGAGGTGGTTGGTCGGCTCGTCCAAAAGCAGCACATCGGGGCGCATCAAGAGAATGCGAGCGAGCGCGACCCGCATCTTCCAGCCGCCGGAGAGCTGGCCGACATCGCCGTCCATCACCTCCTGCGAGAACCCCAACCCCGAAAGGATCTCGCGCGCTCGGGAGTCAAGCGAGTAGCCATCGAGACCGACAAAACGCGCCTGCACCTCGCCGTAGCGCTCGATCAGTGTGTCCATTTCGGCCAAGCGCGAGGGGTCGGCGAGCGCATCCTCGAGCGAAGTGAGCTCGACCTGGAGCGCAGCCACAGGACCCGCACCGTCGATCGTCTCGGCGACCACGCTGCGCCCCGCCATCTCGCCGACGTCCTGGGAAAAATAGCCGATCGAGAGGCCGTGCTCGACCCTGACCTGCCCCTCGTCCGGCAGCTCCTCGCGCAGGATCATGCGGAAGATCGTCGTCTTACCAGCGCCGTTGGGGCCGACTAAACCGACCCGCTCGCCCCGGAGGATCACCGCCGATGCCTCCACGAAAAGGAGCTGCTTGCCGTAGTGCTTAGAGATCGAGTCGAGGTGAATCACCGGGGCGCAGGGTACAACCACAACCACAACCACAACCACAACACCGCGCGGTCGCGTGCGGTCCGCATGCACGGACAGCTCCCGTGACCGCTTGACGCCGACAACGATAACCGCCGCAGATCGATCGCGCTCACCAGTGCGGCATTCACCGTGTCCTCTGTGCTAGCGTGGCCCTGATGCACCTCCAGAGCCCGATCCGTGACTTCATGAGCTCCCCGGTGATCGTCGTCAGCGCGGACGACTCACTCGAGGACGTGCTGGCCACCCTGCGCGATCATCGGGTGACCTCGGTCGCGGTCGTCGGCCGCGAGGGCCAGGCGGTCGGCGTGCTCTCGTATTCTGATCTCCTGCAGATCGGCCGCACCTTCACGCCCTGGACGCCGAGCCTCGGCCTGCTCAAAATGCCCTCGATGTGCGCCGGCGATCTCGTGCGTCCCAAGATTTTGCACACGACCGCCGAGACCACGATCGTCGAGGCTGCACGCGAGCTGCGACGGCTCCGAGTTCAACGCCTGTACGTGCTCGAGGAGGGCAAACCCGTCGGTGTCTTCAGCACCCGCGATCTGATGCGAGCCCTGGCCCTCGCCGGCCTCCGACTGCCGATCTCCGATGTGATGTGCACCGAGGTACCGATCCTGCAATGGAACGATCCAGCGACCTCGGCGATAAACCTCGTGCAAGGCGAGCACGGGGCCTGTGTGGTGGTCCTCGATCACGGTCAGCTCGCCGGTATCGTCACCCAACAAGAGGCCCTGGCCGCCCGCGAACTCGCCAAAGACTCGCCCGCAGGAGCGATCGTCGGCTACTCCACGATCACCCTCGATGCCAGCATGCCGGTCGATCGCGCCGCCCGCTTCGCCCTCGCCACCCGAGCACGCCGGGTGCTCGCGATCCAAGATGGCACGATCTGCGGCACCCTCTCGGGCCTCGACTTCGCCACCGCCGTCGCCCGCCAAAGCACTTCGTCGAATACGCCTTCGCGGCAGCAACCAACATCAAAACCTAACTAACTAACTAACTAACTCGCCCGCAGCTCGATCCATAGCTTCTCGACCAACGCCTTGGTCTTGCCGTCCCAATTCTCGGAGCGGGGATGCACCGCCTCGCGCTCGGCCGGCGGGTAGATACCTGGATCACTCGCATCTGCGATCAGACCGCGGTCGAGGGCAGTGCGATTGGGCGTAGCAAAGCGGAGGTAATTGGCATTCTCGGCAGCGATCTTCGGGTCTAAGAGAAAATCAATAAAGCGATGGGCACGCGCCACATCGGCAACCACTTTGGGCACGGCCAAGTAGTCGACCCAGTAGGGCGCGCCCTCCTTTGGCACAACAAAGCGCAGGCTCGGGCGCTGCCTCTGAGCGCGCATCAGATCGCCGCTGTCGATCTGCGCGATGTAGGTCTCGCCGGCCGCTAGCGCCCGCTCAGGGTTGCCGTCGTAGGCCCGCAGCAGCTTTTTTTGGGCGACCAGCTTTGGATAGACGACCTCGCGGATCGATTTTTTGTCGGTGCTGTTGATCCCGAGCCCGGCCGCCAGCTGGGCCTGATCAAAGACATCGCCCTTGCTGTCGAGCACGGAGATCCGACCGGCATAGCGGGCATCAAAGAGCGCCTCCCAACTCGTCGGTGGATCGACCTTGGCGCTGTCGTAGCCAATGCCCGTAACACCCCAAAAATAGGGGATGCCGAGCGCCTGATCGCCGGCTTCGCTTAGGTACTTCGCCGGCGGACGCCAGGGCGGATAGGCGGCGTCCAGATGCTTGATGCCGGGGATCGCCGCGAGGTCGAGGGCATGAAGCAGACCCTCCCGAGCCATGCGTGTCATCAGGTAATCGATCGGCACGACGACGTCGTGTTTGTCGCCCGCTCGGAGCTTGTTTAAAAGCTCGAGCTCCGAAAGAAAGTAGTCCTGGACCGGCCGCAGCGCGTCGTGCCCGGCTTTTGCTTCGCGCTCGGCAAAGCGCTCTAAAAGCCCAGGCGCAAGGTAGTCGCCCCAGTTGTAGAGCGCAAAAAGCTGCCCCCGCTGGCAACCCGTGGATGCGCCCAAGCTGAACGAACCCAGCGTACCGAGCCCAAAGAGGTGCAGGAGCCGACGTCGTGCGAACACCGGACAATCACTAACACAAAAACTCAAACACGCTCAGGCGTCGCTCGCCCTGTCGCTTCGATCCACCGTCTGCGCCGCGCTACCGGGCGACGAACGAACGATCACACTGCGAGATTCGAGATTCGCGATTCGAGATTCGAGATTCAAACATTCAAACATTCAAACATTCAGTCAAAGCTGATCTCGTCGCGAGCACTCCAGCAGAGCGTCACCGAGGCTCCCGGCTCTGCGTCAAGCCGCCCTGCCCGGCGCACGATCAGTGGCTCGCCCGCAACCTCGACCTCGATCTCCCAGCGATCGCCCAGGCTGTGCTCAAAGGCGAATACAGCACCCACCCGGCGCAGAGCGTCCTCTCTCTCTCCTTGGTGGTCACTCGCTCGCTCCAAGCCGGTCTGTACCACGAGCTTCTCTGGGCGGATGAATCGGGGAGTCCCGTCGACCGGCAGCTGCGAGAGTTCGCCCAGGAGCCGCGCGGCGGTCTGCGAGGGCGGCTGCGTGTAGAGCTGATGCGGCTCGCCGACGCCGATCACCTGACCTGCTGCGAGCAGCACCAGCTGATCGGCGAGTGCCATCGCCTCTTCGGGGTCGTGGGTGACATGCACAAAACTCAGCCCCCTCGCCCGCTGGGTCGCGCCCAGCATGCGCCGCAAACCGGCCCGCAGTGGCCTGTCGAGAGCCGCCAGAGGCTCGTCCAAGAGAAGGAGTTGCGGCGATCCAGCGAGCGCCCGCGCGAGCGCAACTCGCTGCGCTTGACCGCCGGAGAGCGCATCGGGACGCCGCTCAGCGAGGCCCGGCTCGCCCAGGCCGACGTCGGCGAGCAAACCCGCGACCCGCCCCTCGAGCCGAGCCCCCCGCTCGCCTCGGATCCGTGCCGCAAAACCGACGTTTTCGGCGACGCTCATGTGGGGAAAAAGCGCGTAGCTCTGAAAAACCGTGTGCACCGGTCGCCGCTCCGGGGGCTGCCCATCGAGAGACTGACCGCCGAGACGGATCGACCCGGCGTCGCAGCTCTCGAGGCCCGCGATCACCCGCAGGAGCGTGCTCTTGCCCGATCCAGAGGCCCCCATCACGCAGGTGTACGTCGCAGCTGGCAGCTCGAGGGTCACCCCGTCGAGGGCCACAACACCGCCCTGGTAGCGCTTTGTCACCCTGTCGATTTCGAGATTCATCGGCGCCTCCGTGTCAGCCGAGCGATCATCGGCAAGAGCACAATCGGCGTCACTGCGAGCAGCAACGTGACCGAAGCGACCGCCGCACCACCGCCCCCGCGGGCGAGGATCGTCAGGGCGATCGCCAGGGTACTGCCGCCCGGCCCCGAGGTGAACGCCGGCACACTCACGGCCCCGAGGGTCAACGCCAGCAGCACCAGCGCAACACCGGCTGCAGAGCGCCAGAGCAGCGGCGACCAGAGCCTGCAAAACCGGACAAACGCCAACGCTCCGAGATCACGGGCGGCTCCGTCGAGTGCCGCCGGCAAGCTGCCGACCGCGAGTGTTCCGCCCAAATACGCGATCGCGAGGCAGGTCGGAAAAAGCCCCCAGAGAGTCAACCATTCACCCGGCGCGATGCCCCAAAACCGGCCCATCTCGAGCGCTAGAATTCCCTGAACCGCAGGTGGGATCGCCAGCGGTAGGACGACCCAAACTGCCGCCCAGAGAGGCAAGCGAGACCGCCTCAGTGCCAACGCAAACCCGCTGAGCGTGGCCACTACGGCGACTAGCGGCAGCACCCGCAGGGTCGGCTCGACAGCGTACCGAAGCGGGCTCAGCACGGGCGCCGCGACCTGCGGGCGAAGCATCTGCAGCACAAGACCGACGAAGGGCAGAGCGGCGATCGCAAGAGCTGTCCAAGCAGCCAGGTGCAGCGGCATGCGTGCGGGAGTGAGAAGCCGATCCCGCGAAGCATCGGCCGCCTTAGCACCCGCCACGCCGCCGCGACCGAGCGCAGAGATCCCCCGGAGCAACACGTAAGCGCAGGGCAACGCGAGCCCCAGAAGCGCCGCGGTGATCGCCGCGAGCAGAGCGTCATCCCCCATCGCAAAGGCGACCTCGCGCAGCACCAAACCCAACGAATAAAATTTTCCGCCGCCTGCGAGTTCGAGGGTGGCGATGTCGCCAATGCTCACCAGCACGGTCCACAGCCCCGCGGTCGCCAGGGCCGGCCAGAGCAGCGGCAAGGTGATCGTGCAAAAGCGGATCCAAGGAGAAGCGCCGAGATCCGCAGCGGCCCGGAGCAGGCGAGGGTCGAGACCCCGCAGACGTTGCAACACAAGAAGCGCCGCCAAGGGCAGAGCGCCGCCGAGTTCTGCAAGACCAACAGCCAGTGCGCCCGGCGGCACTCCCAGGCCGAGCACCCCAAGCGCCCGCGCCAACGGCGAGACCAAAAAAAGCCCGAAGAGCAGCGGAGCCGGCACCACGATCGCCAGCGGATAGGCAGCCGCACACGCGAGCCCGGCGACGATGCCCGCGAGGCCGAGCGCCCGTGCTCCGCTAAGAACCCAGATGTCGCTGCTGATCGCCCCGCCCCCAAGGCCGCTTCCCTCTGTGAGCGCCCGAAACAAAATGCACGCCAGCGGCAACGCCAGGCTCAGGAGCACGTAGAAGCCGACGACCACCGCCGTCGGGGTGCACTGTTTACGCACCAGCCCCCTGGGGCAACCGGCCCCACGCTGGCATCGGCGAATCAAAACAGAGTCGCTCGCCGCTGTGTGGGTGCACGAGTTCGAGGCGGCTGCGGTGAAGCAAAAGCCCCACTCCAGGCTCGCCCCTGTTTGCCCCCCCAAGGGCAGCTGATGGGTCCGCCACAGGAAACCCAAGCGCCGCACTGTGCACCGCAGCTTGGGCCCCAAAGGCCCCCCGCGCCCGCGCCTCGAGCAAGCTGACAACCCGCGGCTCGCCCTCTGCAACTCGCCCCCCGTCGCCCTCTTTCGTGTCCAGGCGACGCAGTTCGGTGGAGGCAGGACTCGCCCCCAAGGCGCCGGCAGAGCAGACCTCCAGCCGCCCCGAGCGGGTCAAGAGCAGCGGCTGATCGCAGCGCAAAATGGCAGGCGCGTCGCCCTTGACGAGCACTCGATCGACCGTCGTCACCTCAGCCCGGAGGTAGAGCTTTTGCAGGGATACCGCATCTTGATCGCGGATCGTGTAGAGCACGAGTCCCGAGGCCGCACTCGGGATCGGCCGAACGGGTCCGACATAGGGGCGCAGCATGCCCTCCGCACACAGGCGATATACCAGCGCCTGAGCGACCGTACCGCGGGCGCTCGCCCGGGTTGAGTTCGGCGGAATGCCGGCGGGTTTGTCGACGATCACAAACTCGGGATCACGGTGCACGATCTGCAAGTCTGCAGGGTCGAGCACCGCCACCTCAGCCGCGCCTCGGTAGACCGTCATCCGCTCGCCGGCCATGACCCGCACTGAAGGCAAGCGGATCCGGACGTTATCGATATAGGCGCCGCCGGCCTTGATCAGCTCGGCTGAGGTCTGCGGCCGCAAGTCCGAGAAGCGCCGGCAAAGCAGTTGTCTGAGCGTCAGCCCGTCCTCTGCGGTGACCACACGAAAGCGAACTCGTCCGTCCTGGGCCATGGCGACGCACACTAACAGCCCCCGGTGAACATCGTCACGCCTCTCGCTCGCGATTTTTTCTTGGCTGCAGACGCTGCCGCACTGCCCGAACGACCCGAACTCAGACACGAGCCACTACGAACGATCGCTCCGCAGACTATCCGCGAGACCGTGCAGGTCGCTCGCGCTCAGCGAGTAACAGGCTCCGCAATAGGAGCAGCGCACCTCTGTGGCACCGGGCTCGTCGGCGAGTTCGTCGAGATCCTCGGCGCCCAGGGTCGAGAGGATCGCCCGGGCGCGCTCGGGATCACAGGCGCAGGCGAAGCTAAGAGGTGTCGCCGCGAGCGGCTGATGCGGCTCCCCGCCGAGCGCAAAACCCAAAAGTTCACCGGGGCTCCGCTCCTGCCGCAAAAGATCGGCGAGGCTGCCGTTGAAGAGGCTCGTTTGCAGCTCTAGCACCGACTCTGGAGGCGCCCCAGGGAAGGTCTGGACAAGGATACCAGCGGCCCGCAAGACCCCGCCCTGGGCGTCGAGCATCACCTCGCAAGCGAGCGCCGATGGCATCTGCTCGCTGTGGCTGAGGTAGTGTTCGATGTCGTCGTCGAGTTCACCCGTGGTCAGATTGACGACCCCTTGATAGGGCGCAGCCAGGCCGACATCACGGGTGATCATCAGCGAACCATCGCCGACCAGGGCGCCCACCCGTCGGCGCCCGGCGACGATCTCGGGGATCGGCTGTGGCTCAACTCCGTCGTCGAGCTGGATATACCCGCGGACCTCGCCCGAGCTCCGCGAATCGACAACCACCCGACCGAGCGGCCCTTCGCCACGAAAGGCGATGCGCACCCGCTCGTCGTCGTTTTTGGTCAGAGTGCTGAGCAGACAACCAGCCGTCAGCACCCGACCGAGGACGATCGCCTCGGCGCCAACAAGCCCGTGGCGCTGGCAGGCCTCGCGCACGAGATCCGTGGTGACCGCCGCAAGGGCCCGCAGGCGTTGGTCTGTGCTGATCGCGCGCTGGAGAAGAGCCACGGCGCGAGTATACCAAGGGGCGACGCCAAGTCGTCAATTCGTCAGTTCGTCAGTTCGCCCGTTCGTCGATGCATCGATCTCTCGGGCTAGTCGATCGAAGTCAGCCGAATCGGCAGGCTGACGATCGTCGCCCCGCGGCGGACCCTAAGCACCACTTGATCGCCGGCCCTGTAGCGCTCGAGCACATTGTAGAGATCGTCGTAGCTCTCGACGCTCGCGTCGTCGATACCGACGAGGATATCGCCGAGCACGATCCGGCCGTCGCGACCCTGGCGAAGAGGAATAAGCCCCGCCTTTGCGCCCGGAGAGCCCCGCATCACCGCCGTGATGATCACACCTTTGACCTCTGCTCGCGCCGCGATCGCGTCGTCTAGGAAGCTGATACCGATGCCCGCACGCTCGACCCTGCCGAACTTGATGAGCTGCGGCACGATCCGGCGAATCGTCTTCACCGGCACCGCAAAGCCGATGCCCGCGGAGGAGCCGGTCTTCGAAAGAATCATCGTATTCATGCCGATAAGACGACCGCTGGAGTCGAGCAGCGGCCCCCCCGAGTTGCCGGGGTTGATCGACGCATCGGTCTGGATCATGTCGCGGATGGTGATGCCGCCGTAGCCGACCACTTCGCGGCCCTTTGCCGAGACGACACCGGTGGTCAACGTGTGGTCGAGACCGAAGGGGTTGCCGATGGCGATCGTCTTTTGGCCGACGTCGATGGAGCCGCCCGCGGGCAGCACCCGGATCGCCCGCAGTTCGGCCGCCGGCGCATCGATCTTGAGTACGGCGATGTCACGCTTGGGCTCGCCGCCGACCAGGACCGCGTCGTAGGTTCGTTGGCTGTGAAGCGTGACCGCAAAGGAGCCGCGCGCCCGGCCGGTGTCGATCACGTGGTAGTTGGTGACGACGTGGCCCTCTGTATCCCAAAGAAAACCCGTGCCCGAGCCCGTCGGCACCTCGAGGGCACGCATGTTGAGATCGCGAACGATCCTCTTTTGGGTGACATAAACGGTTGCGGCCGCGGCCGCCTCGAAGACGGCGATGGTATTGCGCTCATCCTCCAAACGAGCGCCGCTGGAGAGCGCGGGTACCCGCGCAGGCTCCCCCACAGGCCCCACCGCGGCGACGGTCACAGCCCCAGCTTCGGCACCGGGCCCCGAGAACCCCGGCCTCTTCGCCCGCGGCCCCAGCAACGCGGCCCCCTCTTTTTCGGCCACAGGCGCCACGGGGCCTGAATTTACCGGGCTGCTCGGGTCCTTTGGGGTCGCTGCCGAGCGGGCTGCAGCCGCCTCCTCACCCGCGCCCGAGGACCCCGAACAGGAGCGGATCCCGACGCTCGCGGCCAAAAATGAGAGGGCGATGGCGACCAAAGAGGTGGACAGAGCCATGGCCGAGAGAGCATGACCACAGCTGTGCTCACTCGCAAGCGGGGCCGCACAGCGTGCACGAATTTGGCCAATACTGCCCTCTATAGGGGGCCTAGCGGCCGATCTGCGATCTCAGTCCGCGGCCCTGTCCAGAGACCCGTCGCGGCGGCCACACGCACACCCCAGAAGTGCAGACGAGCGCGGCGACCGTGATATACCTGCCGACGATGACCGGCGTCGCCGCAGCCCTCGGGCCGTGCCCGCATTGCGGCGAGGAGCACCCCGAGGATGCTCTCGTCTGCCCGACGGCCAAGGAGCAGCTACCCCTCCACGGGCGCCTCCTCGCCCATAAATTTCGCTTTGACAAGCTGCTCGGCGAAGGCGGCATGGGCTGGGTCTGGGCCGCCGAAAATATCTTCGTCAAGAAGGCCGTCGCGATCAAGCTGATGCGCCCTGAGTTCGCCTCTAGCCCGGCGATCCTCGGGCGCTTCCGCAACGAGGCGACCGCCGCCGGCACCATCGGCAACCCCCATATCTGCGACATCCTCGACTTCGGCCAGAGCGAGCTCGGGCCCTTCATCGTCATGGAGCTGATGAAAGGGCGGCCGCTCAACGACCTCTTCGAGTCCTCGGGCAGGATCGATCCAGGCCTCGCGGTGCTGATCGTGCGCCAAGCCCTCGAGGGTCTCGAGGCAGCCCACCGCGCCGGCATCATCCACCGCGATCTCAAGCCCGAGAACATCTTCCTCAGCGAACCGACGCCCGGGCGTCTCCTGGTCAAGCTCGTCGACTTCGGGATCTCTAAGTTCTCGCAGGCCGAGAGCAGCAGCGGTCGCACCGGCGTCGGCGTGCTCATGGGCACCCCCGAGTACATGTCGCCGGAGCAGTCCGAGGGCGCCGCCAACGTCGACGAGCGCACCGATATCTGGGCGATGGGGCTCATCCTCTATCGGGCGCTCTCCGGCGCCGATGCCTTCGGCGGACCGACCATCGCCTCGACCTTAGTCGCGGTCGCCACCCGCGAGCCCGTCCCCCTCGCCGAGCTCGCGCCCTACGTGCCCGTCGAGCTAGTGGCGGTGATCGAAAAGTGCATCCAAAAAGATCCCGCTCGCCGCTACGCCAGCGCCCGCGAGCTTAGCGATGTGCTCGCGCCCTTCGAAAATCTGCCGCCGATCCCCGCCCACGCCGTCCAGTCCGCGCCCAGCCAAGCACTGCCGGTCGTGCCCATCGGCGGCTCCCTCGCGACTGAGGGCACCCATGGGCCGCACACCTCCGAGACCCACGCGGCACCCAAAGGTACGTCCGCGCCCAACTCCGATCCGGCGACAGCCGTGCTCGACGGCCCTCCGCTGCTCGCAGGCCCGCCCCCACCCGGGTTCCGACCTGGCCATGGCGAACCCTCCATCGGCCCACTGGCGACCGCCGGCGGTGCCACCTGGAGCACCGAACTACCGCCAACCGAGCAAGGACTCGGCGCCGATGATAGCTGGTCGATGGGACAGGCCGCCGCTCTCGCCGAAGAACACGGCGCTCACCGGACAAAGGACAACTCCGGCGGCAAGGGGCTCTACATCATCGTGCTCTTGCTGATCCTCGTCGCGATCGCGGCCGGGCTCTACTACGCCTTCGGCCCGGGCTCCAGCGATGTCGAGACCGCCCCAGAGGATCCCAGCATCGTCGCCGACAGCGCAAACCCCGGGGATGCAAACAGCAGCACCACCACTGGCACCACCACCGGCGCGAGCACAGGCGACACAGGCGACACAGGCAGCACCGGGACCACGAATGCCACCGCGACTGGCGGCACCACTGGCGGTACCACTGGCACTACTACTGGCACCACCGGCACTAGCAATACCAGCAGCAAGAAACCAAAGGTCAATGCCGACAAGAGCCTCGTGCTCTCGGCGGGCAGCACCTACACGCTCAAGTCGGCGGCTCACAACACCGATCTGGCGGGCGCCAAAAGCTACTGCGCTGGCCTCAAAAAGAAGCGCTTCGCCAGGCTGCGCGCCTGGAAGCTGGCCTCCTCCAAAGAGGTCCTTAAGTTCGCCAGCAACTCCGAGATCAAAAAATTCCTCTACTGGACCCGCGACAAGGCCGACAAGGACAATTTTGGCGTCGCCGTGGTGATGCTCGAGAAACGCACGACCGAGCGACCGGCCAACGACAAGCGCGGGCGCCCCTTCTGTATCGCCAGACGCTGAGAGCTGCGCGCTTGTGCGGCCCCCGGACGACAAGCCGGCACCCCGCAAGCTCGCACCGCGCCTGTGTCGAACTCCGAACTCCGAACTCCGAACTCCGCACAGGTGTACCCGGCTGTTGCCGACTGCTAGGTTGATCACCTGATCCCATGAGCATCCCTAACAGCCCGAGTCCAACCGCCCTCTCCTTGCCCTCACTCTTCGCCGTGCTCTTTGGCATCTGTACCGTCGCCTGCACAGACGGCAGCGCCGAGACCGACAGCACCACCGGCACCACCGCGAGCACCACCGCGAGCACCACCGCGAGCACCACCGATACCACCACCGGTACCACCGGTACCACCGAGCCCACGGGCACCTCTGGGATGACCCAGAGCACCGATACCAGCACCGTCGGTCAGACAACCGTCGCCGAAACCGACACCGATTCGACGAGCACGAGCACAACCACGGGCGGCCCCGTCTGCTACGGCGAGCCCATCGAAGGCGACCCCCAGCTCGTTCTCGAGGAGGTCGCAAAGGGCTTCGATCGGCCGCTCTTTGTCACCAGCGATCCCAGCGATCCAGAGCGCCTCTTTGTCGTCGAACAGGGCGGGCATATCAAGATTTTGGAGCCCGGTATGAGCCAAGCGCCGGCCGAGGATTTCCTCTTTATTGCCGTCAAAAACGCTGTTCCTGACACAATTGGGCCGGAGCAGGGCCTCTTGGGCTTTGCCTTTCACCCCGACTTTCCGACCGACCCGCGAGTCTACATCAACTACAACCCGGCGGGCAACGGGACCCAGCCGACCGTCGTCGACGAGTTTAAGCTCGACGCCAATGACCCGACCAAGGTCGACCCCAATTCGCGACGCACAGTGATCGCGATGCACCAGCCCAAGAGCAACCACAACGGCGGCATGATCGCCTTTGGTGACGACGGCTACCTCTACATCGGCATGGGCGACGGCGGCGGTGCCAACGATGGCTTTAAGACCGGTCGAGACCCGCGCTACCTGCTGGCGAAGGTGCTGCGCATCGGCGTCGAACCCGATCAAAGTCCCGACTCAACGGAGGCCTGCGAGGGCTGCCCGGTACTCGACGGTTTTGATTACACGATCCCCGCGGACAATCCCTTCGTCGGCATGGACGGAGTGCGCCCCGAGATCTGGGCGCTTGGCGTGCGCAACCCCTGGCGCATGAGCTTTGACCCCGAAACCGGATGGTTCTACGCAGCCGATGTCGGCCAGGGCCAGTGGGAGGAGGTCGACATCATCAGCGGCGGCGCCGATTACGGGTGGAGCGCGATGGAGGGCAATCACTGCTTTAACGACGACAACTGCGACGAGTCCGCAGGACCCAACGGGGTCAACGCCGGGGGCCTGACCGCACCGATCGCCGAGTACAACCACTCGCAGGGCCGCTGCTCGATCACCGGCGGCGCGGTCTACCGCGGCTGCGAAGTCCCGGCCTGGAGCGGCCGCTATTTCTACGGTGATTTCTGCACAGGCGAACTCTTTGGCATCCACTGGGACGGCCAAAACGTCGACGAACTCGGTATCGTCGGCAACACCGAACTCAACATCTTGGGCTCCGGCTCCGACGGCTACGGCCGGGTGTACTTTACGACCGTCGAACTCGACGTATTCAACTCGCCCGTCGAAGGACGGGTGATCCGCATCGCACCGGCGCCCTGATCTGGCACCGCTGCAGCGAACGCCTTGGACGAGCGCCTGCTCCGGCGCTCGTCCAAAGCGGCGCGCAACCGATGCGAAGCCCACACAATGGCCCTCGCTTGAGCACCATCATGTTCCACAATGAGGTGTCGCGGACTCAGGGCACTCGCAGCCGCTTTGGCACCGGTACGACATCGCCATCGCGAGCGGCGACCACATCCTCGTGGATCTCACGGGCCTCGGCGAGGAAGGGCTTGGTCGACTGGTAGCGCTGCGAAAAATGGGTGAGCACAAGCCTTCGAGCGCCCGCATCACGGGCGACCATCGCCGCCTGACGAGCTGTCATATGACCATTTGAGCGCGCTTTGTCGACATCTTGATGGAGATAGGTCGACTCGCAGATCAACAGATCCACACCGCGAGCGAGTTCGTAAGCGTTGTCGCAGAGGCGTGTGTCCATGACAAAGGCAAGCGACTGGCCCGGACGATCGACGCTGACATCCTCGAGCAATACCTTGCGACCATCGACCTCGATCTGCCCCCGACGCAGGAGTTCGCCGACCGCCGGCCCGTGCACACCGGCGGCCTTGAGCTTGTCGGGCAGCATCGTCCGGGAGCCCGGCTCGTCGAGACGAAAGCCCCAGGTGTCGACGCCGTGATCGAGCGAGAGCGTGCGCATCGTGAACGCCTTGCACTCGGCGATGACACCGGCCTGGCGGATCGGATGGGGCGAGATGTGGCTGACATCGTGAAAGATCGATGCCCGCCGCAGCCGGTCGTAATACACCTGCCCAGACCCTGGATAATAGACATCGACGGTATGTGGCACCCGATCGAGCGAGATCCGCTGGACCATGCTGGCAAAACCCAGGCAATGATCGCCGTGAAAATGGGTGATGCAGATCCGGGTGATCATCGACGCGGTGACCGCAGCGCTGATCATCTGTCGCTGGGTGCCTTCGCCGGGATCAAAGAGCACGCCTTCCGCGTCCCATCGCAGGAGGTAGCCGTTGTGGTTGCGGTAGCGGGTGGGCACCTGAGAGGCAGTGCCGAGGACGACGAGTTCGCGGGCGGACATCGTTTGCGGTGGTGGCTGGGCAGGCTGCGCGCCGAGGATCGTGCGCGGAGGCGAAGGCGGAGGATACCAGGAGCGTGCTCGCGTGCCTCCGCGCTCAGGCCCTCTACTTCGCCCAAATTTTGCGATCCGCGGTCCGCGGGTGTTCTCTGAATTCACCGTCAACGCCCCGCTGTCGATGCCTCCGGCGTCACTTCTGGCTTCGCCCTGGATCTCCGCCCTGGATCTCTCGCCATGCTCGCTTCTCTGCTCGCCTCTGTGATCGCTGCCGCATCGCCGAGCACCGCCCCGTCGATGATCAGCACTGGGCTCATCTGCGCCGCGACAGCGCTGGCTCCGACACAGGCCGGCCTACTGATCGATACCTCGGCGTTGCACGAAGCGGGCGCGGACCAAGCCGTCGCCCATCAGCTGCGGAGCCGCGCCGACTTCTTGCTACTGCAGGCGACAGGCAGCGATGCGCCCCCAAGGCTCGCCCACGGCCCCTTGGTGATGATCACGGTGCAACCCCTGCCCCTCCGCGAAATCGGCTACGAGAGCACGATTTCCGTCGAACGAGACGCCCTCGGCTACGCCAGCGAATTTGTCGAGCTGCGCTGCGATCTCTGCACAGAGGGCGAACTCATCACCCAGCTAAGCGATGCGCTCGGGCTCCTGATCTCGGCCGACGACCGAGCCCGGCAGAACCCGCGAAGCCCGCTCTAATCAGCCGCGCCAGGGCGCCCTGCATTCGATCAGGATCCGCTTCGGCGCACGCGCGCCGGGAGTCATCAACCTCGACCCGGGAGTTTCGCTGCCCTGGCGAATACCACGGGCATGCCGCTGGTTGCACAGGGCGAGAGCGGATTGAGCGACCTCGCGGGCTTGTCCGGGCACTCGCGACCCGCACGATCGAGGTGTCGATGACGCGTACCGCGGGGCTAAAAGTGCATCGATTTTTGGAGACCACCGTTATGATCATAAGCGCCGAGCGAAGGGCTTGCCCCAGAGAGCGCAGTGGGACCCACCGGCCCCTCCTGCGTTCGCACGGAGGGCGCGGCATCGGCGTGCGGGCTTGGGC
>CAYYUP010000043.1:20775-23954 GCA_964474905.1 uncultured Nannocystis sp.
GGGCTTGGGCTTGGGCTTGGGATCATGGCGATCGGCGGAGCACCTGCCGGGGCCGCAGCACAGCTGCCACCGACCGAGCCGACAGCGTCGTTGTAATAATTGATCGCGTCGATCGCGTTTCCGTGGGCCTGATTGCCCGCCGAGCGCGAAGCCCCGGCCAGGACAATGCCGAGTACGGCCACACCTAAGCCCGCCCCAAGGAGCGCAAAGGCGGTCTTGGGCTCTTCTTCGAGGAAGGCAAAGCCGCTAAGACCACCGAGCGACGCAACCCCAAGGGCGCCCCCACTCCAGGCGAGCCCACGACGCGCACGACCGTGTTTTTGGGCGTAACGCGCGTGCTCGTAGGCCCGCGGAACGCAGCTGACATGCTCGGCGAGACCGCGGTAGGTCGGCCCCTTCGCCAGAAAATTACGGCCGCTGTAGACCTCGACGCCCCGGTTGTAGCGCAGGGTGAGTTCGGCGGGACCGACGTGTTGGGGCTCGTACGAACTCATCGCCGGGGCACAACCGATCGCGCCCACGAGCCCGCAATTCGCGAACAGAGTGGCGAGACGTCGCCAGCGAGCCCCGGTTGCTGGTGCGCTTCGATCGCCCACCTCGGGACCGCGAGACCCTTGGCCCTGCCCCGCTGCTAAACCACTACGCGTCACTGCAACACCTCGTCGCCGCTCGCAGAATCCTCGCTGGAGCCGTCGAGATTCGCTGCTGGAGCCGCCGGATCTCCACCCTCTGCGCCGGGATCGGCGGGCACCTGCTGCGCCGGTGCGGTCGGCTGCAAGGAGGGCGTGCCCGGTGGGCTCGGTCGCAACGACGCCCCGACCGCGATCGACCCCCCAACCTGGCCTTTGCTGCCACCGCTGGGCGGCTGTGTTTTCTTGTCTGCACCCGAATCGAGACCGCCCGGCCCGCTCGGCCGCGGCTCGCTCACTCCATCTTGGCCGCCCGGCTCCGTCGGAATTACGGGCGCGGGCGTGGGCGTTGACGCGGGCTCGACCTCGACACCAGCAGAGCCCTGCGTTGCCCGCTGGGCCTCGGCGAGTCGCATGCACTCGGAGATCCGCTCGCGGACCCGGTCGTTGTGCTGATTGACCGAATCGATGCCCTTGACGACCTCTTCGTCGTCCTCTGGGGAGGCGGCCGCGAGCCCGATCGCCACGCCCGAAGACGCCACCACGGCAGCCGCCGCCATCAATGCCATCACCATGCCGGCACCTTTTCCATTGCCGCCACCACCACCACCACCCCCTGAGCTGAGCAGCGAACCGAGCAGCAAGCTGTGGGGACCCGGCGGAACAAACACAAAGGGATGCGGGACAAAAACGGGCCCCCAAAACACGACGTGAACATGCGGCGATGCCACCCAGTTGCCGCGGCCATCGAGCACCATCATCGGCAGCGGCTTGCCCTCTCGCGAGCCCGCGTTCCCATCGCCGACGGCGCATGTGGGCAGCTCCCGAGAGCCGATCATCGCCACTTCGTTACCGGTGTAGAGCGGCCGCGCCCGCCAGCCATCCGGGGGCACATAGGCCGAGGTGTAACCACAGCCACAGGCGATCATGGAGATCGCAGCGAGGAGAGCGGGTGCACGCTCGAACACCCCGCGATCGTAGTGCAGCAAGACTCCAAGCGCCACGCCCTAGCTGTGGGCTGTGATCTAGAACGGAGACTCGCCGATTCGTCCAGCAAACAAGCCCACCGGGCGCTCCTGTGACCGTTCAGTCGAGCGAGCGAATAGATAGATCCCCGCGGCCGCGCCAACTTGCAGTACACCAACCCCGCGACCAACCCCCGACCCGCCAACCGACCCGCCAACCAACCGCCCGGGCTAGCGATGACCACCCAGACGATCTCCCTCGCCGATCTCCGCCGACACAAGACCTCGAGCCACGAAAACGCAGACGCTCGCACGAGCGCTAGTACTGGTGCTCGCGCGGACACGGACACAGCGGCTCCGGCGATCGCCAACGAGAGCGGCTTTCGCCTGCATCGGCGCTTCGACCGGATGGGGCGGCTGCTCGGCGATCACGGCATGGCCCGCCTCTTCTCGAGCCACGTCATGGTCGTGGGTATCGGTGGCGTCGGCTCGTGGGCAGCCGAGTCACTCGCGCGCTCCGGTGTCGGCCGGATCTCGCTCGTCGATTTTGATCTCATCTGCGTCACCAATACAAACCGGCAACTGCACGCGCTCAAGGGCACCACCGGCAAGCCCAAGGTCGCGGTCATGGCCGAGCGCCTGCGCCTGGTACAGCCGCGCTGCACCGTGCATGCCGTGCGCAAGTTCTACAACGAAGAGACCTCGGCCGAGCTGCTCGCCGATCCGCCCGATCTGGTGATCGACGCGATCGACAACCTCGCTGCCAAAACCCATCTGATCGCCACTTGCCGCGCTCGTGGCCTGCCCCTGGTGGTTTCGGGGGGCGCCTCGGGGCGCCTTGACCCGACCCAGATCCGCGAGAGCGACCTCGCCAAGGTCAAGGGCGATCCTTTCCTCGCCGCGACCCGCAAGATCCTCCGCCAACGCCACGGCTTCCCCCGCAGCGATGCGCTCTTGGGGCTGCCGACGATCCACTCGATCGAGGAGCCCGCGCTGCCGCAGAGCCTCGCCTACGACGACGGCGGCTTTCAATGTGTCTGTCCCCAGGGACAGAAGAGCCCCCACTCCTGCGAGCACCGCTCGGTGATCTACGGCACCGCCTCCTTTGTCACCGGGGCCTTCGGCCTCGCCTGCGCCGCTGCGGCCGTGCGTAACCTGCTCAAAGAGACAGTACCAGCCTCCCAGTAGCAGTGCCTGGCCAACACGCCGGTTGACGCCACGCGTCAACATGCCCGAATAGACAGGCACCCCTGCACCCTGCACCCGCCCTTCGACGGAATTGCCTCCGTGCTCAGTAGCGGCGGGGCGGCGGCGGGGCGTAACCAGCCTCGGGAAAGGGCACCGGATAGGGCACAGGCACAGGCGTGGAGTAATAGACCGGCGGATCGACCCGAATACCGCGGGCTCGCAGCCCCTCGCGGGAGTCGTAGTAAATCGTGCGCACGCTGTCGGGCCTGCGCTTGTTGCGACGCCTGAAGCTGGTCTCGCGGACCGACGAGTAGGTGGTCTCGCCGTACTCGGTACCCATGCGGTTGGGCCTGGGTACGGGCGCATAACCGGAGGACTTGGACTTGGCGGTACGGCG
>CAYYUP010000043.1:24054-26852 GCA_964474905.1 uncultured Nannocystis sp.
TTCGCGCACGCCGCACAGTGCACACGATCCGCGCACTCCTCCTCGCGGTTCCCCTCAGCCTCGCCCTCGCCTGCAAGACCAACAACTCGGCCAGCACGCCACCGAAAGCCGGCTCGGCCGCCGCCTCTGCGGCGATGGGCACCTGGCAGGAGTGGCAGGATCTCTCACCGCTCGTCGAAATCGCCCAGACACACGCACCTGCGGCGACCACCGCAGCGCTCGTCGCCGCCTCGAAGCTGCTGCGCCAGGGCCAGATTCGGGCCGCCGACCGGGCGCTCGCCGAACTCGCCGACAGCGAAGGTCGCCACTGGATCGCCAGCGCCCGTGCCGATCTCGGCGCCTTTTACTTCAGTACCTGCATCCGCGGCATCGCCTGGCGCCTGCCCGAGACCCTGCAAGAGAGCGGCACAACCACCCGCGAAGTCGACTTTGACGAGGGCACAGCGATCGCCAGCAGTGACCTCGCGATCGAGCCCCTGCTGGTCGCCCTGGACGCGGCCGTCGAGTCGCAGATCCCCGCGCTCATGACCCAGGCGCGCATCGCCAGGACCCGAGTCACCGCCTATGTCAGCCGCTGCGCCCCCAACCAAGAGGTCGCGCAAATGGGCGAGGCCGTCTTTAAAAGCGATATCGCCGTGCTCGCGGCGGAGGGCCATCTGACCCCCGACCTCGCCTATTTATGGGGCGGCGTGCAGCTCTCCGAATTCTCTGGGGGCGCTGCCAAACCCTTTCTACTGCAGGCCCGCGAGGCCGGCTTCGACGACCCTGCGCTGCCCTACTTGCTGGCGGTGATCGCCCTCGAGCAGCGTGACCTCGACCGCGCCGATGCCTACGCCAACGAGGCGATCACCTCGCTAAGCAAGAGCGGCAACCAAATCCAAGAGGCCCAGGCTCACTTCATCCGCGGCGAGATCGCCAGCGCCCGCAAAACCCCGAAGCAGGCCCGCGATGCCTACAAGCGCGCACTCGGCATCAACCCTGAGCTCGCCTCGGCGCTGCTGGGGCTCATTCACCTCGACCTCGAGGCCGAAGGCGAGCTGCAAGCGACCGCCACGGTCAGCCAGTACCTGCCGATCCTCACCGACAAGGCCGCTCTCAATGCGGAGACCGCCGACCTCGAGGCCGACCGCCTCGAGGCCCTGGTGATCATGATCTCCGAGCCCGCCCTCGCCTCGGTGATCCGCTCCGCCCTGCTCGCGGAGATCGACATCGAAGCCGATCCGCTGCGCCGCGGCCTGCGAAATTACTTCTCGGCGACCCTCGACATCCGCCTCGGCGAATTCCAGAGCGCCAAGGGCCACGCCCTACTCGCCCGCGATGACTTCGCCGAGAGCGAACTGGCCCCACCGGTCGACATCGCCGATCTGCTGGGCAACCTCGGCGCGCTCGACTGAGCCTCGGGACCCGCCGAGACAGCATTCCTTGACCTTGAGATCAACCCGGTCGACGAGAACGGCAAGAGTCTCGGCATTGCCTCGGGCTGAAGCCAAAATGGCCCCGCGGGCGACGAGATGCCCGCCAAATGCCCACCACAGACGCGCCCCGATCGCTCCTGGCATGGGCGCAGTGTGTAGACTTCGGTCACCATGACCAAGCGACTCTTCCTCGCCAATGCAGCGCTCACTCTGCCCTTCGCAGTCGCTGCTCTCGCCGCCCCAGCGCTTGTCTTTGCCGCCTTCGGGCTCGAGCTTGATGTCGCCGGAGAACTCGTCGCCCGTGGCTACGCCGCGACCTTGCTCGGCTACGGCATCGTCTTCTTCGCGCTCCGAGATGCAACAAACGTGCAGGTGCAGCGCGCGTTACTCCTCGGCTCGGCCGCCTTTAATCTCGTCGAGGCGCTTGTTCAAACCGGCGCGGGCTTCGACGGCGTGGCCTCTTCGGTGGTGTGGTTCACTGCGTTGCTCCATCTGCTCATGGGCGTACTAAGTGTCGCCGCGATTCGACCGATGCGCCCTCGTTGAGGACGTGCGATGGATCGTCAACACAACATAACATAACAAAACAAAACAAAGGACCTCCATGCCCAAATCATGGTTCCGCGACCTGCCGATCGATTCTCTGCTGCCCGCACTGCGGGTATTTGAGGGAGAAGAGCGCCGCACTGCCGCCGAGGCCCTTTTTGCGGCTTGGGTTGCGGATGAGATCGACGCCCCCGACCGTGATCTCGGTCGGATCTTTCAGGTGATCGACCGCGAGACCCCACGCGCTGCAGTGATCGTCCAGGACGACCGCAACGAGCAGGACGTGCGCCGTTGGTGCTGGGCCGAGGGCTGGTACCTCGAATCCGACGACGAGGACCTGATGTTGATGAAAGACCAGCTCGTCGCACCGCTCTTAGAGGAGGTGGGTGCCGGCTGCAGCAAGCGAGAGTACGCCGCAGAAATCGTCGCCCATCACCTCCGCGATAGTCTGCACGGTGCGCTGTGGGCACCTCGTAACAAGCCGACGCCCGATCCACTTATTAACATAGTAGAGGAAGTCGCAAACGCCTTGAAGCGCGCCGTCTGGGTGCTGCCCCTGGCGAAGCGCGCAGACGCCGGGCCGCTCGTCGAATACGCGGAGCGGCTCGCGTCGTACTTGAAGCCGCAAAAAGTCGCCAGAGACGCCGCCGAGCAACGCGTGCTCGATCTCCGTCGCTGCTCCCCACAGCCCCATATTCCGGTGATCCTGCGAAAAGAGAAAGACCTCTGGATCGCAGAGTTTAAACAGGTCTCGCTCATCGCCGGCAAACTCTACATCGACCGCCGGAGCGGACAAATGTGGGCCATCCGCGACGACCAAGGCGACAGGCCGAAGAA
>CAYYUP010000043.1:26952-34482 GCA_964474905.1 uncultured Nannocystis sp.
CCGCTATCGAGCCTGAAGAACCCGGCCCAGTCGACGTCGAGACCGAATCACGGAAGCCGACGACGAACAAACGACCAACTAACTAACCAACTAACAAAACAACCAAATAGGTGGCCCCGAGGTCTATATCCGAGACCCCGGGGCCGTTCTGTGCTGAAAACACAGTTGCCGTGTGCCCTCACCAACGGCAGGTACCCTCGCATCAGATCTTAGTACCCGCGACATTCCGTTAGTCCAAGGGGCCGTGAAGAGGTCCCTACGGGATTCGAACCCGTATCTCGAGTCGTCGTACGAAGGTGTGAGAGATGGTGAGAGGCGGCGTGCTGAATTTGGGAGAAGAGCTTGAGTTTGAAGGGACCGGCAGCCAATGATTCGGCCTGCGTCTACCAATTCCGCCATCCGGTCCTAGAGATGACCGGAGGAGGATTCGAACCTCCAAGTGCCGTTGATTTGTGCCCCAATTAGTTTGAGTTTGAGATCTCAGTCTGTCTCCCGAAGGAAATTATGATCCGAGCAGGTAGTCCAGCACCTCCTTACCGAGGTGCTTTTTCTCGGCCTCGCTGGAGTTCGCCTGCTCGCGCGCGAACTTCACAGCTTTGGTTAGTTTTTCGATGCGCTCGAGGATCTCGAGCTTGCGCGGGGCTGGGATCCCGCCCGAAAATTTGACGGTGTTCCAGTAGCCGACGACGACGTCCTCGGTGATCAGCTGGGTCTGCGCCGGATGGTGCTCGGTTGCATCGTAGAGCACAATCGGCCGCTGCACTTTCTTCGTGCGGTGGGTCTGCAGGGGCGGCGTTTTAAAGAGCCCAGTGCTCGGATCGGCATCCCAATCCTCACCGGGATCGAGCTCGTTCATCTTGCCGACAAAGGCGTGCAGATCGCTGAGCTGCTTCTCCAAAAAGAGCAGATAAGTCGCGGGTACGGCCTCCAAGAGGGTCTTGCCGTCGACGATGACATCGGCGCGAGCGCTGCAGTTGGCCCAGTCTTTGGTCGCCGTGATGTCAAAGAGTTCAGCGAGCGAACGGCCGATCCGCTTGAGCACGTCTGCGAAGACGTAGCGGACCTTTTGATGCTCGGGCGGATAGCTCTCGCCGTCCTCATCCTTGCGCTGATAGGTCTTGTGGAAGCCGTTCATCAAGCCCGGCTTTTGCGTCGCTTTATGCAGCTCGCTCACCTCGGCGTAGACGCGGGTCTTAACGCCCTTCTCGATCGCGAGGATCTGATTTAACTTCGGCATGGTTCTTTTTCTACGGTCGTGAGGTCCGCGATCGACCTCCCTGGGAGTCGCAGACTATCAGCGATGCGCGGGCGGGTGAAGGGCCGCCGGTTCGGTGCCCGGAATTGGCCGCATTCTCGTCTGTGGGATCCTGGATGCGGGCGGAGACTTGACCGGAGCCACCCCAGGCGACGACGATCCGTTGAGGTCTCGATATGCTGACAAACCTTCTATCGATCCAAAATGGGCCCGTCTCGCGGACCTGCACCGCCGCTCTTTTCATGATCGCGACGGTCGGACCTGCGGCCTGCAATGGTGACGACAGCAGTGCGAGTTCGACAGGCGCGAGCGCGACCGCGACCACAACCGCAACCGCCCCCACATCGAGCAGCAGCCAGGGCTCGACCGCGACCGCAACCGAAAGCGATGCCGGCAGCGACTCCCAAGGCGATAGCACCAGCACCAGTGACGGACAGACGACGGGCAGCTCCACTAGCGACGGCAGCTCGACGACCTCGCCGCTAACGACCACCGACGGCACTACTAGCACTAGCACCAGCACCAGTGACGGCACTGATACCACCGGCAGCACAGGCGGTGATTGCGAGGGCAATATGATGGGAGAGATCGACTTCTCCTATCTCTGGGTCGCAAACTCCGGGCAAAATACCGTCTCGAAGATCGACACAGTCACCCTGCTCGAGGTCGGCCGCTACAAGGTCCACCCCGACGGTATACCCGGCGGCTCGCCCTCGAGAACCTCCGTCAACCTGCACGGTGACATGGCGGTCGCCAATCGCTGCAACCAACAGGATCCAGTGGCCGAAGGATGCGCCGGTGTGACCAAAATCGCCGCCCGCAACGAGGACTGCATCGACCTCAATAACAACGGTAACATCGAGACCTCGACCGGCTCCAACAACGTGCTGCCCTACGGCCAAGACGAGTGCGTTCTCTGGCACACCCCCTTAACCGAGCACTCCAATCGCCCAGTTGCCTGGACCGCCGGTGAGCTCAACCCCAACACCTGCAAATACGAGAACGCAAAGGTCTGGACCGCGACGAGCAACGCCCAAGACCCGAACTCCGTGAAGGTTTACCTGCTCAACGGCGAGGACGGCACGATCGAGGAGGAGATCGTCATCGACGGCTGGCAGGGCAATGGTTACGCGGTCTACGGCGGCGCGGTCGACTCAAAGGACGATTTTTGGTTCGTCGGCGGCTACTCGCAGCAACTCGGCCACATCCGCCGCGCAGATCTCACCTACGAGGTCATCGCCGCGACCGGTACGCCCTACGGCACGATGGTCGACTCTAAGGACCGCCCGTGGCTGCTAAACGGCAGCATGCACCGCTACGACCCGATGAGCCAGAGCTGGCAAGACGCCCCCTGCCCCTTTCCCTGCACCTCGATCACCCAGGACGGCGACGGCAACGTCTGGGTTGGAGGCGTCGCTAACGGTGATATCAGGCTGATCAAGGTCGACGCCGACTCGATGCAGATCACCGATATGATCACCAAGGCGGATATCCCCGACCTCGGCAATTCATGGGGGCTGGCCACCGATGTCGAGGGCTACCTCTGGGCCGTCGAAATGGGCACACAAGCCTACAAAATCGATCGCACAGATTACTCCTACGAAGTCTTTAATAATAGTTCAAGCATGTACACATACTCGGATATGACCGGTTTCGGCCTGGTCAACGTGATCCCCCAATAGGCGGTACGATGAGAAAATCGGTCCACGGATGGGGAACTGTGAACCCTGGCGCGCTCGCCAGTCGCCCCTTCTTGCGCAGGCGATTGAATGGGCCTCGGTAGACCCCGAGACCTTCACATTCGTCAGCGACCGCACCAAGGTCGTGAGCGCACCCGCGCCGCCAGTCACCGCGATCAAAGACCTCTACCTTCGGCCAAGCTGACCAAGCATACCTGCCTGACGACCCCCCCGCGCCAAGCCCACGATACAGGGCGGCCTGCAGGGCAAACATCGGCACACAGACGGCCCCCTGCTGCCCTCCCAGATCGCCTGGCCTGCGCGCAAGTCAAGTAGGACCGCGCACTTCAGCCGCGACTAGCCCCCGGGCATCGCAGGACCTCAAAATACGCGCGACAAAGTTAGCCCCTTCGTGTCCGACACCGGCGCCCATGGACAGGAACAACCCGCCCACGTAGGCTACGACGACCATGCCGCTGCGCATCAAGTCCTTCAGGATCCAGAACTTCAAGGCCATTGGCGACGCGACACTGCACTGGCATCCGCGAATCAACATCATCACCGGACCCAATAATTCCGGCAAGACGACCGTTTTGGAGGCGCTCTCTCTCTGGGTGACGAGTTTCTACCGCATCTGTTCCACCGCTGGCAAAGCGAGCACAAAGCTCGGAGTCCGCCGTGGACAGCAATACCTGCGGCCCGCAAACGTCCATCACAGCGAGGTCATCTCGATTCGCAGCCCCAACTTTCATGACCTCTTTCACCGCGATGCAAAGGAACTCTTTCTCACTGCAACTTTCGAGGATGAAGACGGCACCTTCTCGATCCCTATCAAAATCCGTGAGGCTCGGGGATCAACCTATGAATTCTCCTGCACGGCGAGCGGCCCAACTCTGCACCGACGGCTCAATGACAGCAGCTTGTCCTGGCCCCGCCCTTTCCACGTGATCTTCGCCTCGCCGATCGCCGCGCTCCAGACCACCGAAGAGTTCCTCTCCCCCGGCAAAATCGATGACATCGTCCGACGACGACGCTCCGCCGAGGTCCTCCGCAACCGGCTCTTCCGGCTCCACGCCCGCGCCACGGAGTTCCAACAGTTCAACGATAACGTCGGCTACATACTGAACGGGAGCCATAATAGCTTCAACATCCAGGTCTCCGGCAACTCCATCAATGATGTCTTGGTCCGGGCCACCGCACGTACGTCAGCAAATGATCGACTGCGAGACATCTCTCTGCTCGGCAGCGGCTCCCTCCAAATCATCGAAATCCTGCTCAACCTCTACCTCGATGCCTCCGACCTCAACCTCGTCCTCCTCGACGAGCCCGACTCACATATCCACCGAGATATTCAACGGCGCCTCCTCGAGATCATCGAGCAAAAGACGCAACACACCCAGGTCTTCGCGACCACCCACAATGAGTCGATGCTCCGCAACACGAGCTGGGACCGAGTGTTTCACCTCATGCCCGCGCCCGCCGACAAAGAGCACCACTTTCGGCCGATCGCGAGCACCCATGTCATCAACCGGGGACGCCAACGCGGCCTCCTCGCCAGCCCCCTCCGAAGCGCGATGTCTTCGATCGGAGCCGAAACGGCCCTCGATCTCCTCAATGCCCTGGAATGCGAGCATTTCCTGCTCGTGGAGGGCGCCAGCGATGCCGCCCTGCTCGACCGCATATTCAAAACCAACCGCCTGGGCAGCCAGGAGACCGCGATGTATTGGAGCCTCAACGGCATCGAAAATCTGCGCTCACTACCTGCACTCCGTGTCGTCCTCAGCGAGATCCGCAACAACCAAACCCTCTGGGGCAAGGCTCGACTGATCCTCGACCGAGATTGGCTCACAAATACCCATAGTCGCAAACTCATCGACGCCTTTTTTACCCAGCAGCACAAAAAAGGTACGGAGACGTTTGGGCTCCGTGTCAGCTTCTGGGACGCCTACACTGCGGAGGCAGTCCTGCTCTCAGGCGGCCCGAGTCATGCGCTCTCGCAGATGCTCGCGAAAGCGACATCCTCACAGCAACCCGGCCTCGACCCACAACGTGCTCAGAGGGCATGCGAGCAGGCGTGGGTTTCGCTCGGCGATCGGTTGAAGCAGCATTGGCACGGAATCAAAAACCAACAACTGAGCCCCGTACTCAACCAACGGCGAGAACTCCTTTGTGAACTCCTGCCCAAAGTGCTACCGCCGCTATCGAGATTGCTTGACGACGTGCCCGCTTTTCACAAACAGGCCATCGATAACGGGGAATACTGGCACTCTGCGACAAAACAAGACGTCCGCGAATTTATCATAGATGCCCTCGAGCACATGGATTTCACACGCGAACAGGCCGAAGTTTGGTGCAGCGGCTCGAACTGGTTCGATGCTCTCACCGAGCACCTTGCACACCCACGCGATTTTCCTGCTCTATCCTCAATGCTCAATGACCTACAGGCACATTCTTGACGGTCGCTACGCCCCCCCCCAAGTACACCCGACACTCCGGGGCCCGGTGCACCTAGAGAAGCCAAAATAGAGACACGCAGTTCTCAAATAAACAGATCCCCCCGCGACAATGACCAATGATCCCCCAATAGGCAGTACGATGAGCGTCAAAATCTACGGTTTCTACGGCTCCCTCTACACCCAAATCGTCTACCTCGCGCTCGCCGAGAAGGGCGTCGAGTTTGAGCGACACCAGGTCAAAATCGGCCCGCTGATGGAGAACTACGAGCCCTGGTACGCCCGCATCAACCCAAGGATGGTGATCCCTACGCTCGAGCAGGACGGGGCTTATGTCTGCGAAACGACGGCGATCATCCGCTATATCGACGCAAATTTCGAGGGTCCTCCGCTGCTGCCTGCGGACCCATCAACTCGCGAGCAGGCGTTGGCCCTGGTCGACCGCATCAGCGCCCTACCACTGAGGGAGCTGAGCTACAGCCGCATGGGCGGTATTTTGGCGGTCGTCCGCGACCGAGTGTTGATGCCCAAGCGATTGCGGGCCCTGCGAAAGAACAAAAAAAAGGCCCCCGAGCTCGCGGCTCTCTACGACGTGAGAATTACCGACGTGCAAGCTTGGGTCTCGACAATGGCAAAGCCCGCAGAGCTAGAGGCCGCCAGCACAGTGCTGGGCGAACTGCTAACCGAACTCGAGACGCGCCTCAAAACAGCGGACTTCATCGTCGGCGACAGCTACAGTCTCGTCGATGTAATGGCCACAGTTCTCTGCGCCCGCATGTTGGCCCTAAACATCGCCCCGCTCAGCGAGTACCCCTCGCTGGCCGCGCATTATGCACGGATGAAGGCGAGGCCTCGTTTCCCAAAGGAAGACATCGTCGAGAGGATCGAGACCGGCAAAATCGTCAGGATCATCGCGCCCTTCCTGCTGCCACGCCTGCTGGCGCTGCTCGTCGTACTCACTCTGCTCGCCATGTTACTCGCCATGCTTACAGGCAGCTGGAACGGATTTGAGTTCCTTCGTGATCCCCCTCCAGCGACCTGAGACGAGCCCCAGCAGTGGATGAACTCACGTTATTAAGTGCTGCCTACGGGGCTTTTTTCCTCTTGATCGCCGTCGAAGCGGGGCTCAGCTACCGACGAAAACTCGGCTATTACCGACTCGGCGAGGCGACCAGCAACGTCGCCCACGGAGTCGCCTATCAGACCCTCGACGTATTCACCAAGGGCCTGGTGATGGTGCCCTATCTAGCCCTGGCCAAGGTCGCGCCCCTGTCGCTGCCCCTGGATAGGTGGTGGGCTTGGCTTCTCGGGCTCTTTGCCTATGATTTTTGCTCCTATTGGAGCCACCGCCACCACCATGAAGTCGGTTTTCTCTGGGCGATCCACGGGGTGCACCACGCAGCTGAGGATTTTAACCTCGCCGCCGCACTCCGCCAGCCGCTCTTTCAACAGGCATTTAAATGGGCGTGGACCCTGCCGCTTGCCCTCTTTATGCCCGTCGAGATGTTTATCGGTATCATCGTCTTTGACTTTCTCTATCAATTTTTGCAACACACGCGCTTTGTCGGCAAGCTCGGGCCCCTGGGATGGCTGATGAACACGCCCTCGCACCACCGCGTGCATCACGGCACCGAGCCACACTATCTCGATAGAAATTACGGCGGTATTTTTATTCTCTGGGATCGACTATTCGGCACCTTCCAGGCCGAAGAAAAAGAGCCGACCTACGGGCTTACCAAACCGATCGGCTCCCTCGATCCACTGTGGGGTAACTTGCATCTCTATGCTGAGTTGCTGCGCGCCAGCAGGCGGGTAGCGGCGACGAGCATCGCCCGCTCGATCCGGCTTTGGTTCACCGGACCCGCGCAGCTCGGCAAGCTCGCACCCGGAGGCAATGCGCCGCCCCACACACCCCTAGAGGACGATCGCCTAAGTCTCGCCAGCCGCCTGGGCCTGGGAATGACCCTGACCATGATCGTCGTCAGCCTGACAGTGTTGATCGTCTGGGGCACAGAACAACCGCTCAGCGCACAGCTCGGACTCTCGGCGCTAGTGCTCCTGGGCCTCTTCGCGATCGGGGTGATCCTGCGAAGTGCCCAGCACGCAGCCGGCCGAGCGATCCAAACCTAAACGCAAACAAAAC
>CAYYUP010000043.1:34582-49671 GCA_964474905.1 uncultured Nannocystis sp.
CAAAACAAAACCCCGGGGCAGCGCTCGCCCCGGGGCCCTGCTCGCCTACTGCGGCGGCATGTAGATCGCCTCGACGTCGGCGCCGCCCGGGAAGGCGTACGAACCAGCCGAACCGTAGCCGTAGGCGATCACACCAAAGGGCGTCACGCCCTTGAGTGAGTGCGCGCCCTCGCTGACCGGGCAACGTCGCGACTCGTAGTCGACGCCGCTGACAGTGCCTGCCGGGGTAATAATGCAATCGATCGGCTCGACACCATCGATCGTGATCATGTTCGCGGGCTCGGCAGAGAGCACCACGTAGTTTTTAGCCCAGCCCCAGAGACCGTCGTCAGCCGGCGTCAGGATCCGGTACTCGTCGCGATACTGGGCCACGGGCGGAAAAATCGTCAGCGCCGGATCGCCGGTATAGGGGCCGTCAACGTACTCCTGGCTGATCAGGAGCTGAGCGACCATGAAGGGTTTGGTACCAACAGCGACAAAATCGGCATCGGCCCAGGTCGTCGTCACATCGCCCGGCTGGAGATTAAAGGAGTCGTAGGGCGGCGGCAGGTTGGTGGTGATCTGCGCGTTCTCGGCGACGCCCATAAAGCGGATCACATCCGGCTCGTGATAGTCGCTGGTCGAGCGGATCGGGCTGCGCGTGATCACGTATTCGCGGCCGATCGACTCGACCGGAAAGAGCTGCTCCTCGAGATGGTCGAGACAGCAGGTATCGTCCTCGACCCAGCCCGGGTAGGTCGGGATATCGACGACGCCAGCGGGCGCCGACGTCGACTCAACCCCAGAAAAAACCGCGACTGGCTTGGTCGAAGTGATCACAGTACCCGTCAGATCGGCGATCGTCTTCTGGTTGTCTTGGAAGGTGCCGTCATCGGTCTCGAGGTTGAGCACGTCGAAGGGCCCGAGTTCGACAACGATCTCCTCGCCGGGCTTGGCCGCGGGAATTGGCGGGTTGCCCTTGATCCGCCAGCTCGGTTTTACGGTCACTGTTGTCCCAGGCTCGGTGCCGACGATCGTCACCGCCGAGCGATCGATGATGTCGAAAAGCTTGACCGGATGCCCCGCAGGCCAGCCGATCACCCGGTAGTTCTCGCCCAGCGCCGGCGTTGGCAGCAGCAGCGAGGCGTCGTTCGAGAACTGATTTTTAAAGACGTTGAACTGGTAGACGATGATCGGCGAGGTCGAGGTGATGCGGAAGGCATTCGACGACAGGCAGGTCCCCGGGGCCGCGTAGTCATTCGGCATCGCCCCGCAGTCGAGTTCGCGGGTCGGCAGCTCGACCGGCAGCACCTCGTCGGCGTCGATCGTGAGCTGTTCGACAACAACTAGGTCGAGCGGCTCGCCCGGTGCGGCGACATTGATCTCGATTGTCACATCGGTGAAACCGAAGCCCGCGCTGGAGATCGCCACCCCCCAGGGTGCGCTCGCGGGGTCGTTAAAGGCGTCCTGCTGGTCCATGTCGACGGCCCAAAACTCGCAACCAAAGTTCGACGGCTTGTCGACCGCGTCGTCACAGGTGATCACCTCGCCGTTGGTGTCGCTGGTATCGCTGTCGCTGTCGGCACCGACGTCGTAGATCGGGCCCCGGGTATCGCTATCGCTGTCGCTGTCGCTGGCCGCCGAACTACCGCTCGACTCCGAGACCCCGACCGTGCCTGTGGCCGTGGCCGACGTAGCCGCAGTCGCGCTCCCGGAGCTGCCGCCAGTCGTCGCACTCGCGCTCGCACTCGTCACCTGCGTGGTGCCACCGCTCGCGGTATCGGAGTCGTTTGATCCGCCAGTGCACGCAGGCACGATGCCAGAGAGGAGAAGTAGGGAGGGGAGCAGTGGACGCATGAGAGAGGCCATACCAGTGAACCGAAGAGGCGCGACCCTATCAGGGCGTGAGGAAATTCGCGCCCCTCCGCGCTGGCCACCCACATGCAAACCTCGGCGAGGCCGACCGGGCGCCGACCTCTACACCCGGAGCTACCCGGCCATCAGCCGCGAAAGCATCGGCTCGACGATGCCGAACCACGCGTCACTGCGCGCCTGAGAGAGCTGCGCGGGCGTCAAACGACCCGCGGCGGCGAGTGTGCATATACCGGTCGCACGCGGCCTTTGAGCCTCGAACGCGGTTGCAAGACTTCGTGCTTTGGCCTCCACTGCGGCGAGCGCTTGGGGCCCGCCCTCTTCGATCGCCCAGGCGACGGTTCGCCAGGCGAGGGCCGCGTGCTCGCTCTCGTCATCGGCAATCTGTGCAAGAACCCGAGCCAGCGAGGGATCTGGGCAACCGGCAGCTGCTCGCTGCATCACCAGTGCGGCCGTGGTTTCCCCGACGCAGCCTTCGACAAAGGTATCTGCTGCGAGACGGGAGTAATGAGCCTCGCGCACGCCGACGATTCGCATGGGTCCGGGCTGGACTGGGTCGGCCCCCAACGCTCGCGCGATCGACAAGCAGATCTTCGCGTGCCGGATCTCGTCGATGGCAGCGGCATGCGTTTGTTCGATCAGAGCTGCCGGAGCGCCGAGCGCGAGCAGCTCGAGTGCTTGGCGCCCAAACGACGCAACCGAAGCGTGCTCCATGGCAGCATCGGCGAGCCAGAGCTTCGCCGCCTCTTCGCATGCCTCGTCCGGAAGGTTTGTAACGAGATCCGGGTCCAGCCACTGTGCCCCCGATTCGAAGTCCGCGATGATCGGTTGGGCCTGCTCATCGACGAAAGCACGACCGCCCGGACATTGTGTCATCCAGGTGTAACAACACGCATCGGCATCACCTCCAGCTCGTTTGGCCTCTGTCGCCTCCCTATCCAGCGAGGCTGGTCGGTTTCTGGAACCCATAAATAGCCCCGAGTAGGTCTCGAAGTCGGCCTTCAAGAGTTCGCTATAGGTTGTTGTCCCCTGTCGCCCCAACGAAGCACTGGAAGCGCTGACGGTCGTCGGACAGCCCCGTGCATCGACTTCGTCGTGGGCGAGCTTTGCGGCCGCCGTCTTCGGTCCACACCAGTCCTGCATTGGACACGCGGTGCGACGTTCGGGCTTGAGTTTGAGCTCGGGCACAAGCTCGGGCTTGGGCTCGGGCATAAGTTTGGGCTCGGGTTTGGGCTCGGACTTGGGCTTGGACTCGGGCACGGACTCGGGCACGGACTCACCGTCCGGGTGGATCGACTCGGCCTTTGCCGAGGCCCCGGCGCCAGCAGACGCACTCGCACCCGCACTCGCACCCGTGGCGGGATCGCAGGCAGCCAGAGAGATCGACAATACCGGCAGCAGGCTCCGCAGTAGCTTCTCGACGTCGCTTGGGGTCATTGCCAAAGGGTAACGCAGACCCGGGTCTCTGCGCTGATCGTGCAGCGAATCAAGCGAGACGGAGCTTCCCCCATCTCGACCTCGACGCTGGTATCGACCCCGCGGCTGGTATCGACCCTGCGGTCCGGGAGGCCGCCCAACTACGCGCCTAGGCGCCTGGCAACCAGGCGCGCGCTGGCCTCGTCGAGTTCCGAAAAGGTGTCCTGTAGATAATCGACGCGCAAGCGAAGTTCGATCCTAGAAAAGCTCGTGCGCACCTCGACCTCGACACCTTCGGACTGCGAGTATTCGCCATCGATTTCCCAGGTGCCAAAGCGCTTGACAACAAAATACGCATTGTCTCCACAGAGCGCTAAGTAGCCGTTAAACAGGTTTTTCTTGGTCTCAAAAATCTGATCGATGCGGCTAGAGCCTAGACGCTCGGCCAATGCGGCGACAACCTCAGCGATTTCGGGCTCCGTGCGCAGCAGCTTCGCCACCGCCGCCGAGAGCGAGGGCTCTGCGGAGCCGCTCGCAGCTGGAGTTTTATTGGAGGTTTGCGTGGTCTGCTTAGTCTGCGTGGTCTGGAGCGGCTCCTGCGGGCTCACAGGCGCATCCGAGGGCAGCATCGTGTCGGCGAGCGAGGACGGATCGCTCGCCGGCAAACCCAGCGCCGCGCGAAGCTCTGTCGACCAGCGACCCCAACGTTGAAAGATCTCGAGTTCGTGCCGAATGTCCATACGATCGACGCCGGGAATCGAGCTAAATGCGTTGAGCGCGAGGCGAAGATTATCGCCCTTCAGCATATTGCCAACACTGCGGAGCTGGTGCTCGATGCTTGGCGGAGCCCCGGATTCCCCCTTCTTCGGCGGCCAGGGCCCATGACCGGGCAAGTCCGGTGCCACTGCGCCAAAGTCGGTACCGGCCCAATGCCCATCCCGAATATAGGCCTCGACCGCGTCCTTGGCATCGCGCAGGCCGATCGTCTTGCTGATGCGCCGGAGTTCCTTGATCCCCTCGATCTTCTTGCCAGCGGCAACGAAGCGCTCGACGGTGCTGAGATCCAGACGCGAATTCGACTCGCTTGGGGTCACCAATTCAGCCGGCCAAGTCCCGCTCTCCATGAACTCTTCGACGACATCCTTAGCCTTGCGCAGACCGTAACCACTCAACGCCATCAATGCTTTGATCGCGGGAATTTTTTTCTTTTGTTGGACGCAGACCTCGACCGCCCTGAGTCCGCTGCTGCTCGTGACCTCGGCGACCGCGGCGGTCTTCGCCTCGATCTCGCCGAGAGCGACGAGCTGCTCAGAGCTCCAGCCCCCCCGATCCATAAAGGCCTCGACCGCCTCTTTCGCATCCCGCAAGCCGACCTGAGTGGCCTCTCGATAGACCTTGATGGCCATGATCTTGCGGCCCCCCTGCGCGTACTCCTCGATCTGCTCGCGCTTGCTCATCGGCTCTCTCCGGCGTTGGTCATGGCTCCGAGAGGCTACCATCCCCGCGCAGCGCTGGATCCGGCGTTTACGGGATCTCTTTGCCCCTTCTCGTAGGCAACTTTCAGCCAAAACCAGAGCACCGCGACCTGGCATCCGCAAGATGATGCGGGCCGAAACGAACGCGGCCACAACGGACTGAGCGGCGCCGAGCTACACGAGCGCTCACCTCCAGGACGAAGCCGAAAATTCCATCGGCCCGCCACCGCCAGCCCTCGAATGAGACCTGAGAGACCGCGCCAACCGACGGCCTTCAGCGGCCGCCGCAGCCAAGACCCAGGTCAGGACAAGGACAGCGAGTTAAGCATCGACCCATTGCGACCTTCCAACTCTATGAAAACGCGAGAAGCACCGCATATCAGGCATTGCGCGGTGCCTCTATGATAGGCTACTCGCCTATGCCACATTTTCTCATCTGCTCTGTATTATTGATCGCTTCCATACTCAGCTTGGGCTGTAGCGGCGACAGCGACAGTACTGACACCGCCGCCACCGGCACCGCCGCCACCGGCACCGCCGCCACCGGCACCGCCGCCACCGGCACCGCCGCCACCGGCACCAACGGCCCCCTTGACTTCCCTCCCGTCGAGTGTAGCGGTGTAACCTGCCCCGAAAAACAAATCTGTGTTATTGGCGGTATTTTTTGCAAAGACACAGAGTGGGTCACGCCCAAGGGAATCTGCGCCGCCGTGCCCCAGGCGTGTTGGACCGTCAGCGACAACGAGTTCGCCGAATGTCTATCCACGGGCAAGTGCACTGCCAACAGCGGCGAGGACGGCTATTTCAAGGACGGCACTCTCACCTGCCCACCTGTGGACCTCGACTGCTTCTAAACACCGCCTCGCAGGACACGACCAAAAGAGCCAATACGGGGGGGGCGCGAATCGGCCCTCGACTGCACGCTCGCGAACACCGAAGGCGTCGCTCTCCGTGATCGAGCTCTGCGTCTGCGCCAGCTAACCACCAAATGCGCCAGCTAGCGTCGCCGCACCACCGCGCTCGGCGAGCAACCATTTTAGACGCTCGCGCCGGATCTTAAGCGGGGTCTTGAGCTCTGGTTGCCGGCGGATCAGCGCCCCGTCAAAACCGTCACTCTCGGGATCTGCGAGGTCCAGTGCGTGCAACTCCAAATGGAGAAAATTAAGCGCTGCAGCGGCCCGAGTCGCGCGTTCGCTGCCGAGCACAAAGGTCCCGACCATCGGCAGTCGCAGCCCGGGCAGCACTGAGATCGGCACCTCCCAGAGGCCCACATCGCCGCGAAAGAAGGGTCGATTCCGGCCGAAGAAGGAACGCGCGCCACCGACCATCGACGTCGATCGATGACCGCGCAGGCCCTTGAGCGCGATCATCGACAGCTTCGCCAGATAATAGGTCGGCGAAGGCAACAATGAGGAGTCGTAGCGATAGCCGAGCGCCGCAACCTGCTCTAAAAGGCGACGGTTATGGGTATAGCCGGGAGCGCGAAAGCCCTGAGCCCGCGCCCCCAGGCTGCGGATCAAATCATCACAGCGCCGCAGGTCGGCGTAGATCTCTCGGCCGACAAAACGACTGAGATCGTAGTCGTGTCCGTAGGAGTGGTTGCCGAGTTCGTGCCCGTCGAGAACCGCCTGCTGGAGTAGCGCCGCACCGCGACCTCCAGCGCCCAAATCCCGCTCGAGATCCCGCCCGACAACAAAAAATGTCGCCCTGCTCGCGACCTCGCCAAAGAGTTCGAGAAAGCGGGGCAGGCAGCGCTCGAGCACGATGCGCTTCGCCGCGGCTGTCGGGGCCGCAAGCCCGTGGATCCCGTGATAACAGGCGACATCGTCGAGATCGACGGAGAGGAGGGTGGCCTTGCTCGTGAGCGCCATCGGTTAGTTTTTTCCCTGAGTCGACGCTCGTCGACGTTGTTGTGTCTGTGTCTGTCCACGATCCCGCCCCAAGCTCTTGCCGAGATGGATCGACGCCCAAAGGCGGACAAGCAGGCGCAGCACCTTGGGTACCCGTCGCAGTAAATGCACACTCGGCGGCCGTTTTTCGGCGAGATCGACGGGGATCTCTCGAGTGCAGACGCCGGCCCGCTGCGCCCGGATCACCAGCTCGGAGGCGAAGACATCAAAGTCGACGATGCACTCACCGGCGATCGGCAGCAATACCTCGCGACGCAGCGCCTTGAGGCCGTGGGTATCGGTGCCGCGAAAGCCGAGCGAGAACCGCAGCAACCCGTTGTAAGCGCGGGTCGCCAGGCGCCGCAGCGGTGGTCGACGATCGTGCGCCCCGACCATCGCCTTGGAGCCGATCACCAGATCCGGTGCGGGCTCACCGGGCGCCAAGCCCTCGCCGCGCAACAACGCCAACGCCCGAGCGTGAAAGTCGAGGTCGCAGAGATCGATCTCTTCGCAGAGCACAAAACGACCGCGCGCAATCCGCAGACCCGCGCGTAAGGCTCCGCCGTAATTTGGCGCGCCGATCGAGAGGGTCCGCAGGCGCGGCCTCGAGGCGCAGAGCTCAGCCGCCAAGGCCGGTGTTTGATCGCGACTGCCGTTCTCGGCGAGGATAATCTCGTAGTCGACACCGAGCCCGTCGAGTCCCGCGCAGAGCTCTTCGACACTGCGCACGAGAATCTCCTCCTCGTTGTGGATCGGAATGACCACGCTGACCTCGGGTGAGTCGCTCATCGTGCGCTGCCCTTCGCGATCTCGGAGGTCGCCCAGGCGGCGGCCTCGATGCCCTGGATCATCGAATCTTCCATCGAGTTGTAAATCCACGCGCCGTAGCGACCGCACGAGCGCACGCCGACGCTCGCAAGCCAGCGGTGCAGGGTCGCGGTCGCCGGTGCGTGGTCGTCATCAAACACCACGTAGGCATACTCGATCTTGCGGAGATCGGTGAAGACGATATCGCCGCGATTCTCCAAAACACCGACCTCGCAGAGCCCCTCGGCGACGGCCGCGAGATCTACCGGACCCCGGCGATCCGCGAGTTCTACGTAGATCGAGGAGGCCCCCGGCGGCGCCATGCTCGGGACCGCGTTGGAGTAGACACCGACCCGAAAGAAGGGCAAACGCGGGCTTGGTACGTACACCCATTGGCTGTCGATCGGCGCGCGGCGGCGGCTCGCGAGGTCGAGATAACGCCAGCTGATCCAGCGCAGGGCCGCCGCCGCCGCTCTGATCTCCGGCGGCGCAGCGCTGATCCGGGAGATCAACTCGGGCAGCGGCAGCGTCGAGATCAGCGCCCCGTAGGACCGCCACTCGTCGTCCCCCGAGAGCTTGACCCGACGGCCGTGCACGTCGATCTCTTCGACCTCCGAACCCCGCGCAATCGTGCCCGGCGACCGGCTCTCGATCGCCGCACAAAGCCCGCGCGGCAGGGCATCGATGCCGCCGGCGCGGGGATAAAGGAAGCGCGCGTTGTAGCCGAGACCCTCCTGCGGCAGGCCGATCGCGCCGCCGATGATCTGGGCGACGCTCGGCGTCGGCACGTAGCGATCGACCCAGCTGGCATCGAGTCGATCAAAGGCGGCGCCCCAGAGCTTGCGGTTGTAGGGGATAAAAAAATGGCGGGCGATTCCGCGACCAAAGCGGGCCTCGGCAAACTCTGCGAAGGTCCGCGGCGGTGATTGTTCGCCACGGGCTGCGGCCTCGCGGGCGGCAAAAAATTCGACCAGGCACTCCTGCACAACCTCCAGGGGCAAGCCGTGCAGGTTGGCCTGAAACGGATAGGGCACGCGGACACCGTGGGTGTAGATCGATGTCCGCCGGTCGACCTCGACCCAGGCACGCTCACCGCTGATCTCTGCGACCAAGCGCCGGATCCGGGGATCGCGAAGATGCAGCCAATGGCCGGTGACATCAAAGGAGTAGCCGCCGCGACGGTTTGTCCGCGCATGACCTCCGACAGAGGACTCGCGCTCGGCGACAACGCAGGGCCCCGGCAGGTGATAAGCCGCCGCGAGACCCGTAAGGCCAGCGCCGAGAACCACCACCGGAGGCGACGAAGCAGGCATGGGCGCCACTTGTAGCAGCTCGCGGCGCCGCGGTAGACAAGGCGATCCCCACCCTGCACACTGCGATCACCATGGAGCTCCGAAACCTCGGCACGTTTCGCCTGGTCCGACCCCTCAAGGCCCGGAGCACCTCCTCTCGGATGGTGCTCGCCCGCCACGAGAACGACCCAGAGGATCAGCCGCCCGCCTACGTCGTCAAGATCCTCATGCCCGGATCGGGGGACGAGTACACGCTCCTGCGGGCGAACTTCGACCACGAGATCGAGCTGCTGCGGCGCTTTAACCATCCGTCGATCCCGAGCGCCCACGGCGAAGGCGAGCAAGACGGCGCCCGCTACGTGATCATGGATTACATCGACGGTGTCGACCTCGCGGGTTTGCTCGGCCACGACAGCAACCAGCCGCGGGCGCTCTCCAAAGAGATGGCGGTCTACATCATGGGCCAGCTCGCCGACGCCCTCGACTACATGCACAACTACGCCGACCCCGACCCCGAGAACGGCAAAAAAACACCGCTGCATATTCTCCACCGCGACATCGCTCCCAGCAACATCCTGCTCTCGCGGACAGGTAACGTGCTGCTCAGCGATTTTAACGCGGCCTCCAGTCGCCTCTTGGCCCCCGAATCTGACACCGTGCACGCCGGTACCCGGGCCTACATGGCGCCCGAGCGCATCGTCGCGGCCGCGCCGGCCACCGAAAAGACCGACCTCTTCGCGATGGCCGTAGTGCTCTGGGAGATCCTCAAGGGCAAGCGCTGCTTTAAGGCCGAGGACGATCTGCGGACCATCGACGCGATCGTACGCTTCGAGATCTCGCACCCGACCAAGCGGGTCTCTGGGCTCTCGCCAAAGCTCAGCGAGATCGTCCGCCGCAACCTCGATCGCGACCCCGGGCGCCGCTACACCGGTGCCCGCCAGATGCTGCAGCGCTTGGCCCAGGCCCCCGAAGCCGCCGCTGCCGAGCACTCCCGCAGCCTGCTCGCCGAGCTTGTCACCCAAGCCGCAAACAGCAGAGCCGCCGCCTGGGCCGGCACGGATAGCTGAGCCCTGACGATGGGCACAGGCTCCGGGTCAGGGCCAGGGCCAAAACTCGGGATTCGAGCACTGCTCCGCCGTGATCGCCGGTACCTGGTGCCCGCGTTGCTCGCGGTCTTTTTTACGTACGGCTATTTCGTCGGGTCGCCGGCGTGGAACCAAAACTCGCGCTTTGCCCTCACCCGAGCGCTGGTCGAGTCCGGAACCACGGCGATCGATCCCTATCACCACACCACCGGCGACAAGAGCTGGCGCGGTGGACATTTTTTCAGCGACAAGGCGCCCGGTGCCTCCCTCCTCGCCCTGCCCACCTACGCGCTCGCGTACGGGCTCACACGGGCCAGCGGCGGCGAACTTGCGGCGGCCGAGGTAGTGCCGATCCGGCCGCCCATCGCCGGGCTCCAGGACGACGCCGATCGCCCCGCAGAGGCCGGCGCCAGCGTTGCCACAGGCCGCGGCATCCCCGAGGAGGGCGAGCGCCTGCGCTACAACAGGGCCTACCGGCTCGCGCTCTACCTCTGCCGCCTGTTCTCGACCTCTCTGCTCGCCGTGTTTGGGGTCGCCGCGCTCTATCTACTGGCACTCCGCCGCCTCAACGGTGAACGCCGCAACGCCCTCGCGATCGCCCTGATCTACGGCCTTGGCACCCCCGCATTCGTCTACAGCACCGCGCTCTACGGTCACCAGCTCGCCGCCGATGTTTTGCTGATCGCCCTCGCCGCGATCGTCTACGCCCGCCGGCCAGTACACTACCTGACCGCAGGAACATGTCTGGGATGGGCGGTACTCTGCGAGTACACAGCCGCGGTGCCGGTGATGATCCTGGTCATCACCGCCTTCATCCTCGGCGGCCGTCGTGGCGCCCTCTTCACGGCCCTGGGTGGCCTGCCCTGGGCGGGCCTGCTCGGCCTCTACCACTGGGCGGCCTTCGGCTCGCCGCTGAACACCGGCTACGACTTCGTCTACCTCGCGCAATTCGCCGAGGGCATGGAGGTCCGCTACGGCATCGCCGCCCCGGATTTTGGGGTGCTCTACAGCCTGCTTTTCTCGAGCTACCGCGGGCTTTTTTACCTGGCACCGGTGCTCTTGCTGGCCGCGTGGGGCTTGGTCGCAGACTGCTTCGACCGCCGCTTAGGGGGCCATGAGCGCACGATCGCGGCAACATCGCTGCTCATCTGCACCTACTTCGTCCTGTTAAACGCGGGTTATTACATGTGGGATGGCGGCGCCGCCTTCGGTCCCCGGCACTGCGTGCCGATGCTGCCCTTCCTCTGCCTGGGCCTAGCCCCCGCCCTGCGCGAGGTGCCGCGCCTAGTCGCCGTGCTCGCCCTGGTCTCGATCGCGCAGATGACCCTTGGGGCAGCTGGTTCCCCGGAGGCGCCGCAGCACGGCAATCCACTCTGGGGCCACGCCTGGCCGCGCCTACGCGACGCCGCAGCCGGTACTTACGGCCGCGCCACCAACTTGGGACTGCTCCTGGGCCTGCCTGGATGGTTGAGCCTGCTGCCGCTCGCCGCGCTCTGGCTCGGCATCGGCCGCGACCTGCAAGAGAGTGACACCGAGACATGATCGACGCCGAAACGAGGAGCACGGCATCCTGCGGCGATGAGCCGAGCATTCACCCTTGCAATCAATTGACCGAGGCACGACGATCAATGGCCATGCTCCACCGCTCTCGCTCTCGGCGCGTCTTTCAGGGTTCGCTCTCGGTCGCGCTCGCGGGGTCCCTGGCGCTCGCGCCCCTCGCCCACGCCGATGCATCCCCGACCGGTAAACGGCTGCGAACTTTCTTGACTCTGACCCCGGCAGAGAGCACCGAGCCCATCCCCGAGGGACCTGAAACCACCGCCCAGGCCGAAGCGCAACCGGTCAAGCACAGGCCCCCAAACCCCGGCCCTGCGCCGTCGAAAGGCCTGGGCATGCTCATCACCGGCGCCTCGATCACGGGCCTCTACGGCCTGCCGGTGACCATCTACGGTACTTTGATCATCGCCAGTTCACGGCGACAGGACGACGTCGCGGGCGACCTGGGTCGCATCATCGGCGGCTTTGTGCTCTTCTTCGGCATCGCCGGTCTGGCCGTCGGCGTGCCCCTGCTCGGAGTCGGCGGCGCCCGCTATTCACGCTGGCGCACCTGGAAGGACGCCCAAGACGCGAGGCTCTCCGTGGGCGTCACTCGCTCGCCCTACGGCACCTATTCGCCGGGCCTGACACTCCGTTTTTGAGCCCTCGGCTCGCAACCATCGGAGGCGCCGTCTCGTCGCAGATCCGTGGTAGATCCGCGGTATGGACGCGACCCCCTATGTGCTCTCGATCGATCATCTGCTCAGCGAAGAGGAGCGCCTGACCTGGTCGGCGAGCCGCGAGTTTTGCGAGCGCCGGGTCGCACCGGTGATCGATCGCCACTACGAGGCCGCAACCTTTCCCCGTGATCTCATCGCCGAGTTTGCCGAGATGGGCTTCTTGGGTTCGACGCTCGAGGGCTACGGCTGCGCCGGCATGGGCCCGGTCGCCTACGGCCTGACGATGATCGAGCTCGAGCGCCAGGACAGCGGCATCCGCTCGTTTTGCTCGGTTCAATCGGCGCTCGCCATGTGGCCGATCTACAGCTACGGCAGCGAAGCCCAAAAAGAACGCTGGCTGCCACCGATGGCCCGCGGTGAGGTGATCGGCTGCTTCGGGTTGACCGAGCCAAACTCCGGCTCCGACCCCGGCTCGATGCGCACCCACGCCGTCCAAGACGGCAAAAACGGCGATTACATCCTCAACGGCCAGAAGTTCTGGATCACCAACAGCCCGCTCGCCGATGTCTGTGTGGTCTGGGCCAAGACCACGGACCACGGCGCCGACAAGCCGGTGATCCGCGGCTTTTTGGTGGAGCGCGGCATGAAGGGACTCGCGACCCCCGAGACCAAGGGCAAGCTCAGCCTGCGGGCATCGATCACCGGCGAAATCGTGCTCGACGATGTGCGCGTGCCCAAGGCCAACCTGCTGCCCAAGGTGCAGGGGCTCAAGGGGCCACTCGGCTGCCTCACCCAGGCTCGCTACGGCATCGGCTGGGGTGCGATCGGCTCGGCGATGGCCGTCTACGAACGGGCCCGGTCCTACACCCTCGATCGCGTGCAGTTTGGCCGACCGATCGCCGGCTTTCAGCTCACCCAACAAAAGCTCGTCGAACTCCACAACGAAATCATCAAGGGCCTACTGCTGGCTCACCACTGCGGCCGGCTCAAGCAAAACGGCAAGCTGACCCCCGTGCAGGTCTCGGTGCTCAAGCGCGACAACGTGCGCATGGCCCTCGCAGCGGCCCGCAGTGCCCGCTCGATGCTCGGCGGCAACGGCATCATGGGCGAGTACCAAATCATGCGTCACCTCTGTAACCTCGAAACTGTGTTCACCTACGAGGGTACCCACGAGATCCACACGTTAGCGATCGGCCGCGCGCTCACCGGGCTGAGCGCCTTCTCCTGATCTGATCCCAACGACCTTCCCTCCGCGAGGATCGGCCGAGGGTTCGTTATGGCCCGATCCTACAAGCCCCCCGAGAACGTCGTTCTTGAGGCCAAGGTGAGGCAAACCACGCGTGTCCTGGGGTCGCGCGAGCGCTGGTTTTCGGCTACGTTACGCTCATGGTGCATCCGGTCCAGAGTGTGATCGAGTCGCTCTACTCCGCTGGCCGCTGCCCTCGCCTCCACGTCAACGCCAGCCACGACGACGTCATCTGCCCCGACTTCATCCGCGAACAGTGGAAAGAGCGGCTGATCATCGACCTCGATGCGAGCTATCCGCTCGACCTCACCTTTGACGACAAGGGCCTCGCCGCCGACCTCTCCTTCGGCGGCTTTGTCACGCGCTGCGAATTCCCCTGGGAGGCGGTCTACATCGTCGCCGATCGGGCAACCGGCCGCGGCATCGTACTCGACCGCAACATGCCAACATCGGTGCGAGCGATGTTCGAAAAGTCGCGCAGCGAGAGCGCCAAATCAAAGGGCCCCGACCTCCGACCCGTGAGTGCCGTCGACGACAGCGACAGCGACGCGCCAATGCAGGTAGTCGGGGCCGCACCCACACTACGCGAGGCGCCCTTTCTTCCCCAAGAGGTCGAGGACGCATCGACCCCCGAAAGCGCGCCCAAACTAGCCCCCGAACGCAGGCCCAAACTAGCCGTGGAGCCGCCCACAGCGTCGGCAACAGGCGAAAACGACAAGCCAAGCGCAGCGACCGACGGAGCCGTCGACAATGCACAGAGCAAGGCCACATCAGGGCCTATCGCCCTGCCCTCCCGGATCGCCGACGAGCCCGAGCCTACCGAGCCCGCACCCACAAGCGAGCCCGAGTCAAGCGAGCCCGAGTCAAGCGAGCCCGGACCCGCAAGCGAGGCCGTACCTGCAAGCGACTCTACATCCGCGGACAAACCAGCGACCGCAGCAAAAGCCGACCCCGCGAGCGCTGAGCCCGAAGGCCAAGAGCCAGAGGGCACCAAGGACAGCGACGAGAAGCAAGTTCAGCGTCGACGCGCAGCGTTCCGCGTGATCGACGGTGGCGGCTGAGCGCTCGCCTGTGGCCGAGCGAGAGAGTGTAGTTCGTTCTCAACATGAAGATCTTCGGCACCATCACGCTCTCCATCGTCTTCTTCTTGACCCTAGTGTGGTTCTTCATGCTCCGAGCACCGGCGCCCGAGATCGTCTGTGATCACATCATCGAGATCACCCTCAACGATGCCGGAGAACGCGCGCCAAATGCCGTCGACGCGCTCATCGATCGCCTGCGGCTCACCTGCACCCGAGAGAAACGCACAAAACTGCGACTCCGCGGCAAGTACTACTACGCAGAGTACGCTAAATGCGTCATGCGGGCAGAAACCCTGGCCGACGCCGAAGGCTGCTAGCACCGGCTGTGCCCCTGTGCCCGCAGTGGCTAGCCTGAGTCGGTTTGTGCCGCATACTGTGATGTGCGCTGGCTGTGCTGATTCTGCCGCTAGAAGGCCGCACTGAAGCAGTAAAGGTGGGACTTCCCACTGCAGTAGGATGCGATCCCGATCTCTGTCCACTTCGCGTCAGTCTTGGTCGGAAAGCCTGCGTAGCTTAGGTCAGCCTTTTCACCAGACGTGAAGGACTGACAGTCGTTCTCGACGCTAGTCGTCGAACCGTCGGGCGCTGTATTTGTCCAAACTTCAGAGAGTTCGACCTCGGCCTTCATCTCGGTGATGCTGAACTCATGGAGCAGTTTGCCGCTCAACAACTGATCTGAGTTCTTGGCGATCATCTCGCCGTCCAATCGGTAGTAGGCTTCATCAACCAA
>CAYYUP010000044.1:0-49132 GCA_964474905.1 uncultured Nannocystis sp.
ATCCGACCAGCGGGCGTCCTCCTGGTATTCGATCCAGCGGATCGCATCCACCACATCCCGGAGGTTCACGGGCAGCCCCGGACGCGCCCGCTCTGCGCCGACAAGGGGCGCCACGCGGGCCCATTCCGCATCGCTCAGGCGACGAAACACCGGCCCTTGTTCGGTCGCCTGCTCTCGCTCAACCGCTGCCGCTCCGGTGATTCGGCGGGTCGCGCAGGCCAGGGCTTCGCGCACGACGTTGTTCGCTAGATGGGCATAGCGCTGCGTTGTCGACGGATTACGGTGGCCCAGCATTTCGCCGACAATCGCCAGGGGCACGCCCGCCATCAGCGCATCCGAAGCAAACGAATGCCGCAGATCATGAATGCGCACATCCGGGATACCGGCGGCCTGGCGGATCGACTTCCACGTATAGAAGAGGCCTGTGAGCTTCGTGCCGTTGCGGCTGCGGATCACGAGACCTGCTTTGGCATGATTGCATGCTGCCTGAATCTCCCGCAGTAGCTCGACGACCTCATCCGAGATCAAAACCGTGCGCTGTCCTCTCTTGGTTTCGGGCAGATGAAAACACGAGTGTTGCCAGTCGATCATCGGCCATTCGAGGCCCAAGATCTCTGACTTTCGCAGGCCTGTGAGCATCAGCAGGCGAATCGCCCAGGCGCGTGACGGCGCCAAGTGACCGCGATTCGACGGCCGAAGTCGTAGGCCGCGATCGATCACGGCTTCGACAGCGCGGCGCTCTTCGGGGCTCAGAAAACGCTCAACCCGGCGCGAGCCGAAGCGTTTGATGCCCGCACAGGGGTTTCGCATCTCGCTGAGTTCCCAGTCCTCAATAATGCGAGTATAGAGGCTACCAAGTACACAAACTGCATAGTCCGCAGTACCGCGGGAACGACTCCACTCGCAGTGCAATGCCTTTGCATCGCTCCGGCGAATCGACTCGTAGGGCCGATCACCCAAGCGAGGCAAGACGACTCGATTGAGCATCAGACGGTACTGCACTCGGGTACTTGGCTTGAGATAGACATCCACGTACTCCCGCAAAAAGCGCTCTGCGAGAGCGCGCACCGTTAACTGTGGTGCGGCTTTTATCTCGTCCTGCAGTTGCTCAGGAGAGCGCTGCGCTTTGCCGCGAGTATGGTCGCGAGAGGGCGCAGGTGGGCGTGCCCGCAACTCCCTTGATCGGCGCGGTGCCGCCTCTGTAACTGAAACGCCGGCGAGCACGAGCGCCGCCTGCCGCCGGGCCAGGTCGAGCGAGAATGTGTCGCTGTGCACGCCTAGGCGCATTCTCGTGTCTCGACCGTCGACGCGGCGGCGAACAAAAAACACTTTTTTGCCGCTTGGCAGGACGCGAACGAGAAATCCCGGTAGCCGGCTGCAGGTGCATTCGAAGGATCGGCTCTTCGGCCGCAGTGAGCGCAGTTTTGCCGCCGTGATCGCCTCCGCCATGACGATCAGAATTCAGGACAAAATCAGTACAAACAAGGGCTGAGATCGGGCTGTCCGAAAAGACACAATCTCCTCTATATGAACGCGCAGGGCAGTTTTGGATGATCGTGTGGTTATTTGTGATGTAATACCCATGTTGATTCCAAATCCGCCTAGTTCGCACCCAGAGGTCCGCTGCATCATGCCAGACTTCGAGTCCGGGCTTTCCGCCGCTCCAGCTATTCTCGCCGATGACGATCTCGGCTGAGCCGTCGCGGTCGACGTCGGCGATCACAGGCATCTCAATGCGAGTGTGCGAGCGAAACGAATTATCAGAGAAAAGAATCGCGCCGGTCTTGCCATTAAAGACCCGGAAGTGGACTTCGTCGGCGTAGACGACCTCCGCCGATCCGTCACCCTCGAAGTCAAAGACGCTCGATGCGGTGACCCGACTCGAACAGTCTTCGTTCGCCGTTTTCCAAAGGATGCCCTGGCTCGCGCAACCTTCGGGCAGCGGATCGCCGACACATTTGGGATCGGCGACCACATAGTAATCCGCAGAGGCGGTGCCGATCTCAGGCATCATGTCGCCGTCGAAATCGGCGATCGTCGGCGGCCCAGATTCGTTGGCCCCGCAGTCGATTTTGGGCAGCTTGATCCGGCTCATCAACATGCCGTCATCGTCGATGATAAAGACCTCGCCCAAGCGAATGATCACCACCTCTCCCATGTCGTCGTCGTCAAAGTTGCCGACAGCGTTAAACCCATCGCAGGGCAGAGCACCCCCGCACGACGAGTTGCTGCCGATATAGTCATATGTAAATTTGATCGTGCCGTCGAAGTTGTAGACCGTATTTCCAGCGATCACCTCCTGCTTGCCGTCAAGATCGAGATCGGCGACCGTCGAAGCGGGCCCCAGGAAGCCGTTGTTGCCGATCCCCCCCTTGCCGCCGCTTGTGACAACGCCGTCCCACTTGAGTTCGCCGGTGATCCCGTCAAGCACGACATTGCCGACGATCACCTCGGGCACACCGTCGCCCTCTAGGTCGGCGAGCGAGATGACAGCGCCTCCGCGGGTATGCACGTTCCACTTTGGGTAGGTCTCGTTGGTCCAGAGAACCTCCCAGCTAGAGGCGTCGTCAGCGGTTCTCTTGAAGGCAACCACGCCCTGCGGTTTGCCACCGAATTTTCCGATCGCCAGCAGCTCGGGCACGCCATCACCGTCCAGGTCACCGGCGGCAATGCCCGCATCGTTGGTGATCACAGGGCTTGATATCGACGCCAGAGTCGTCATCGTCTTATCATCATTACACTTGCCGCTGACGATCCGCAGCGTCGCATTTGCATTGCAGCAGCCCTTGCTCAGATCGTATGTAAGAAAGGCGATGTCCGGGGTATCTAGGTCATTCGTCTTTCCATCCTGGTTGTCGTCACTCAGATTGATGACAATCGGCGTCGCGACAACATCCTTGTGCCCGGGGTTTTCCGTCAGCCCCGCGGGCGTCCAGCGACAACCTTGAACCGGGGCAAAGGGGCCAAAGTCGGGGATGTACTCGCACTCGGGCAGGATGTCCTTGGGGATGCACTGGCCCAGCGAGGATGCACAGATCTCGTCGATCGCACACTCCTCGGTAAACTCGCAGATCTCACCGGGCACGATACACTCGTTGGCGTAACACACCTGTTGGCCCTCGCAGCAAAGATCGAGATTTGCACCGCAGAGTTCCCCTCCTGAGCATTTGTCGACGCAGGCATCGCCGTCGCAGAGTTTTTCTACATCACAGCAGATGTCGTCGCAGAGGGTGTCGGCCGGTGCCTCGTCTGTCTGGCCATTGCAATCGTCGTCGATGCCGTTGCAGACCTCGTTTCCCATGGGGTTGGCGGCGGCGACATCATCTGCACAATCGTCATTATTGGGCGACCAACCAGCGCCCGGATCGACGCAAAACTTGCTCGACTGCGCCTTGTCATCGCCGTACCCGTCGGCGTCCGCATCCGGCCAATACTCCTGCGCCTTGGGGTCCTCACCGACACAGGCGACCGCGTCCGCACCATCGCACTGCCACATCGTCTGCTCGCAGCCGCCGCAGGGCTCCCCGGGCACACCGTCCAGAGGATCGCAGCCGCCACAGGCGTTTTCGCCGGCAGCGCAACCGGTAGACGAACCCATCGTCCCGCTGGTATCCGTCGCCACGCTGGTCGTGCCGGTATCGGTCTCGGTGGTGGTCGCGTCAGTATCGCTCAGGGTACCGCTGCTGCTCGCAGAATCGGAGTCTTGAGCGCTATCATCACCGCATGCGCAGAGCAGGACAGCCCCCGCGAGTCCGATGATACTGACCCAAGGACCTCGAACTCGATTTTCTATATCAACCATATCCATATTCACATCCATTCTCATCAGCGCCCGCTCAGGCCATCACCACAGACATGTCCAAAGCACAGATAATCATAACCCTTATATCTGGCCTTGAACACTCGCGAGTATGCGCATTTCTCTGCTTTAGGCAGCACAGTCTGGCAAGCCGCGGGGCCGACCCCCGCGAATGACGAGGGAGAGAACCTGCGCACAAGCAAGCCCTCGAGATCTGCAAATTGTGGGTAGATCGGACGAGATAGGGCTCTCAGCCAGACAACGCAGGGGCTTATAGCGCGTTCCTCCGAACTGTCGGCACCGACCCAAAACCTCCGGCATGGCGGGCTATATTTTCGCGGAGACGCGCCCACCCCTTGCATCTGTGGGCGGCGTCTAGTAGCAGTAGATTTGTGCAGCTTCCCCATCTCCTCTTCGGGCTTGGCATCACATTTTCGCTCTCCCTCGCGTCCTGCCCGGCCGATGCCGCGCTCTGGGAGGACGCGTCCATGGCGACCATCGGCATGACCGGTGGCTGGTCCAACAAGGTCGAACTCGCAGATATCAACGGCGACGGCCGCGTCGACCTGCTCTTCGCCAATGGCCGTGGCTACACCAGCCCTGAGGGCCCTGAGGTCAACTACGCCTTCCTCAACCAGGGCCCCGGCCAAGCCTTCCAAGAGGTCGGCATGGCGCTCTTTGGCGAGGCTGATTCGAGCCGGGTGATCAAGGCCCGCGATGTCGACGGCGACGGTGATCTCGATCTCTTCGTCGGCAATACCTGGGGCAGCCAAAGCCGGCTCTATCTCGGCGACGGCGGCGGCATCTTCGAAGAGGTCACAGCCAGCCACTTGCCCCAGATCGACGCGAGCATCGGTGACGCGGAATTCGGTGATGTCGACGGCGACGGCGATCTCGACCTGGTGCTGGCAGAGTGGGGCCAGGGCGACCCGTCGACGAATGGGGGCGGGATCACTCGACTATGGCTCAATGACGGCGGCGGGGTCTTTGAGGAGGCTGCAGCCGCTCAGATGCCCGCGATCCAGGTCGCCTGGTCCTGGGAGCTAGAACTCGTGGATATCGATAATGACTACGATCTCGACCTCGCGATCTCATGCAAGTCGTGCGAGGGCTCGTACCTCTTTGTCAATGATGGTTCTGGAAACTATACAGATAGCTCGTCGAAATTGCCGCAATCCCCTAACAACTACGATTTTGAGGCGCTCGACCTCAACGGCGATACCTTTGTCGATCTGATCACCATCAACGATAACGACCCTGGTACTCGCGAGCACATCTTTATCGGCGACGGCCAGGGCGGCTTTGTCGACGAAACAGCGGAGCGCTGGCCAGACTCCGAGAACCCCGCCGGCGACGACAACATGGTCGCGTTCCTGGACGTCGACTCCGACGGCGACGCAGATTTTGTCCTCGCCGGTCTCTTTGGTCAGCCCGATCGGCTGGTGCAGAACGACGGCGCGGGCAAGCTCAGCCTGGTTATTGATGCCTTCGGACCGGCGTCGAGCCCCGGTACGCTCGGGATCGCCGTCGCCGATCTAAACGGCGACGGCAGGCTCGACGTGGTGATGGCAGAGGGCGAGGCCGATGACCCCGATGTTCTGCTCTTTGGGGTCGATATTGCGGTCGACAGCGCACCTCCGGTGATCGACAGGGTCGAGGCATTGGCCCAACATGATGGGCAAGCGCTGACCGTGCGCGCCCGTGTGCACGACAACAAAACCCCGGTCGCCGACCACGACTTCAGCTCGGTATCGCTGCGCTACGGGCTTGAAGAAGCCAACCAAGAGGCGCCAATGAGCTGGTACGGCGGGCTTCTATGGCGCGTCGATCTGCCCCCACAACCCGCGGGCAACCTGGTCTACCGGGTCTGTGCGACGGACTCCGCTGGCAATGAGGCTTGCTCCGACGAACAAACCACGCCCATCGTGCCAGCGGACACAAGCGGCAGCGAGAGCAGCACCAGCGACGGCACTGGCGACAGCGGCAACAACGGTTCGACAGCCAGCAGCAAAGGCGACACGATGACCGCCAGCAGCGGAGGGGCCGACGACAGCGGAGAAGCCGGCTGCGGCTGCGCACAGGGCCAAAGCGACGGACTGCCCCTGCACGGGCTGGTGTTCATCGCGCTCGGACCCTTCGTGCTTCGGCGCCGTGCAGGCGGCCCCGGCAAGGGTCGACGCCCGGCGTAAGGAGCACGCCGCTGCAGGGGCAAAAAACCCTAGGCGGGCTCTTTGCCGTGGCAGCGGCGGTAGAGCTTGCCCGAACCGCAGGGACAGGGGTCGTTCTTGCCGACCTTGGGACCGCGTCGCCGCCGACGGGATCCACCGCTTGCCGCTGTCGACCCGTCGATCGCCATGCCACCCGCTGCAGTCGGCTCGCGAGTACCAGCGCCTGTGGGTGAGAGCCCAGCCTTAGCGAGCTTTGCCATCGCCTGGCGAGCAGCCTCCTGAAGCCGCTGGCTCTGCTCGTTGGTCGCGGCCTGCCGGCGCCCACCGGCCCTAGCACCTCGGCGGTCGACGTTGCCCCGGGTCACCGCCGTCTCGTACTCGGCACCCTCCTCGGCCTGACGCTGCTGCTCGGCGGTCAAGCGCATCGACAGTACCTTGTCGAGAACCGTGTGCTCGATGCCCTCCCACATGTCCTTGAAGAGGTTAAAGCCGCGGATCTTGTATTCGTTCTTGGGATCGCGGGTGGCGTACCCGACAAGGCCGATACCGGTGCGCAGGTGCTCGATGTTCTTGAGGTGGGCGATCCACTGACCGTCGATCTCGGCGAGGTAAAACTGGCGCACATAAAAGAGGAAGGTGTAGAGCCCGAACTCCTTCTCTTTGGTCGCGAGGCCGACCTCGACCTGCTTCCATACCCGGTCGACCAACTTGTCGATATCGTCGTCGACGACGCTGAGATCGACCTTGAGCCGAAAGAACTTGAGGATGCCCTCCTCTAATTCGGGCAACTCCCACTCATCGGGGTGCACGTCGTCGGGGCAGATCTGGAAGACCAACTCCTCGACCTTTTTGTAGGTGAGATCGTGGATCCGCTCGCGCTGCTGGATCAACGAACGAGCGACCACATCCGCGGCGGCAGCGAGCGTCTTCTCGCGATCCTGACGGACTTCGAGAAGATCGGCCATCGCCCCGTAGTGACGATAGAGTTCGTGGGTGAGCTGCTCGGCGTTGATGCCACCTGGCGGAAAGGGCACCTCGCCGTCGCTCTCGTCATTGGCATCCTCACCAGCGGCGACTAAGAGCGCGCGGCAATGGTTGTTGAAGACCTCGGTGACCTTGGGCAGCACCGTTTCGGTGAGCGAAGCGACGGTATGCGGACCGGAGGTCTCGGGCGGCGGCGCCAGCTTGCTGGCCATCTCTTCGCGGGTCTGATCGTCGAGGATCTCGGGCTGGTAGCGCCCCTCGAGGATCTGCTTGCGCAGGGCGTAGATCGCCTTGCGCTGGTCGTTCATGACGTTGTCGTACTCGAAGAGGTTTTTGCGGGTATCGAAGTGCATCGCCTCGACACGCTGCTGGGCCTGGGCGATCGCCCGGTTGACCATCGGCGCCTCGATCGGCACATCCTCCTCCATGCCCAAGCGCTCCATCAGGCCGGAGATCCGATCGGCCTGGAAGATGCGCATCAGGTCATCCTCTAGGGACAGGTAGAAACGCGAAGCCCCGGGGTCGCCCTGACGACCGGCGCGACCGCGGAGCTGGTTGTCGATCCGCCGGCTCTCGTGGCGCTCGGTACCGACGACAAAAAGACCACCGAGCGACTTGACCTCTTCGGCCTCAGCCTCGCACTGCACCTTGAGGGTGGCGTGCAATTTTTCGAAGGCCTCGGGCTCTTTGTCGGGATCGTAGTGAACCTTCGCCATCATCTCGGAGTTGCCCCCGAGAATGATGTCGGTGCCGCGACCGGCCATGTTGGTGGAGACCGTGACCGCGTGCTTGCGCCCGGCCTGGGCAACGACAAAGGCCTCACTCGCGTGCTGCTTGGCGTTGAGCACCTGATGGGGGATGCCGTTGCGCTCTAGGAGTGCGTGGATCACCTGCGATTTTTCGACCGAGACCGTGCCGACAAGCACCGGTTGACCGCGCTCATGAGCCCCGCGGATCTCCTCGACCACTGCCTTGAACTTGCCGCGTTCGTTCTTGTAGACGAGGTCATCCTGATCGTCGCGGACGATCGTGCGGTTTGGCGGGATGACGATCACGCCGAGTTCGTAGATTTTTTTGAACTCCTCGGCCTCGGTGTCGGCGGTGCCGGTCATGCCCGAGAGCTTGCGGTACATGCGGAAGTAGTTCTGGTAGGTGATCGTCGCCAGGGTCTGCGACTCCGGCTGGATCTCGACCCCCTCTTTGGCCTCGATCGCCTGGTGCAGGCCGTCGCTCCAGCGCCGACCCTCCATCTTGCGGCCGGTGAACTCGTCGATGATCACCACCTCGCCGCCGATGACCAGGTAGTTGACGTCTTTTTTGTACATCACGTGGGCCCGCAGGGCCTGGTTCACGTGGTGGAGGAGTTCGTTGTTCTCGGGGGCGTAGAGGTTGCCGCAATTCACCAGCTTCTCGACGCGGTCGGTGCCCGAATCGGTGAGCTGTGCGGAGCGGGCTTTTTCGTCGACGACGTAGTCGAGATCGCGACGCAGCGAGGGGATCATGCGGTTGACCGTGATGTAGGCGTCGGGCGGACTGTCGGCCTGACCGCTGATGATCAGCGGCGTTCGGGCCTCGTCGATCAGGATCGAGTCGACCTCGTCGACGATCGCGAAGTTCAGCTCGCGCTGCACGTACTTCTCGATCGTCTCCTTCATGTTGTCGCGGAGATAATCGAAGCCAAACTCGTTGTTGGTCCCGTAGGTGATATCGCAGCGATAGGACCGCTGCCGCTCGCTGTGATACATGCCGTTGACGATGGTGCCGACGCTCATACCGAGGTAACGGTAGATCTGGCCCATCCACTCGGCGTCGCGACTGGCGAGGTAATCGTTGACCGTGATCAGGTGAGCGCCACGCCCCCCCAAGGTGTTGAGATAGAGCGCCGTGGTCGCGGAGAGGGTCTTGCCCTCGCCGGTGCGCATCTCGCAGATCATGCCGCGGTGCATGGCGATGCCACCGATGATCTGCACGTCGTAGTGGCGCATGCCAAGCGTTCGCCGGCTGGCCTCGCGGACAGTTGCGTAGGCGTCGGGCAGGATGTCGTCGAGCGGCTCGCCGTTTGCCAGGCGCTCACGGAAGCGCGCTGTCTGCCCCTTGAGTTCGGCGTCGCTCCACTCTTGGAGCTTGGGCTCGAGCCCGCCGATGCGGTTGACGAGCGGCTGCAAGCGCTTCATTTGTCGGGCGTGCTTGGTACCGAAGACTTTCTTAAAAAGGGACTGGAACATGGTCGAGTACCGGGCCGGAAGGCGGGGCAAGGGTAGGAGGAGGCCCTTGTGCCCGCAACAGCGCTGAGAATCCGGGGAATAACACTCTTTGCCGTCGAGCTGACGCTCCACCGTTGTGAGCCTGGTCGATTGCATGCGCTCGCGGCCCCCTCCAGGCCCTGCTAGGTTGCCAGTGATGGTCGACAAGCGCTGCTCTGCCCCCGGCGTCCCTCGCCTCGCGCCAAAAGCGCAGGTCCGACGTTGACTGTCCTGCGTCCGCCAGCGCTGCGCCGAGGCGCCAAGATCCACATCGCAGCCCCCTCTGGACCGGTGCCCAAGGAGCGCTTCGAGGCCGGCCTCGCCCGCCTCAAGGCCTGCCTGCCCGACGCGGAGATCGAGCTCGCCGACAATCTTTGGCACGAGCAGGGCTACTTCGCCGGCGACGACAGGACCCGCCTGCGAAACCTGCAGGCCGCGCTGGCGGATCCCTCGGTCGACGCGATCATCGCAGCCCGTGGCGGCTACGGGCTCGGGCGCATCCTCGGCAACCTCGATCCGGCAGGCCTCCGGCGGGCGCCCAAGATCCTGGTCGGTTTTTCGGACCACACCGCCCTGCTCTGCTGGGCGCTGGCGCGGGCCGATATCGCATCGATCCACGGCCCGGTGATCTCGCAACTCGGCGGCCTCGACGACGAGGATCTCGATCGACTGCTCGAACTCTTGCGCGGTGAGGATCCGGCAACGTTGGTCGCCGAAGAAGGGGCCGTGTTACACGGCGGTCGGGTCCAGGGACGGCTCGTCGGCGGCAATCTCGAGGTGCTGCGCTCGTTGCTAGGTACGCCCTATTTTCCGGATCTCCGGGGCTCGATCCTCGCACTCGAAGAGATCGGCGAACGCCCCTACCGCATCGATCGCTGCCTGACGCATCTACTGAGTTCAGGGGCCCTGCGCGGCGTCCGGGGCATCGTAGTCGGTCAGCTGATCGGCTGCCACGAACCAAAATCCGGCAACGCCGATAGCCCGAGTGCCCACGCGGTGATCGTCGAGCGTCTCGAGGGGCTGGGCATCCCGGTGGTCACAGGCTTCCCCTTTGGACATGACTTCTCGCGCAACGCCGCGCTGCCCCACGGAGCGATGGTCGAGCTACTCGCCGACGCGGCCGCTCTCTATTTTTTAGAGCCGGCGACCGAGGCCCGAGCGACTCACTGAGCACCTCGCCCAGAGGCCACAGCGGCCCACTGTCCGGGCCCAGGTCGGGCATCTACGCCCAGAGTTCGCTGAAATCGCTCGATCACGATTGACACGGAACTCCCGCAGATTGTGGTTGTCTGGATGTACATGTCCGGTCGCACTTCGCCCTCGTCCCGCTCGCAGCTCCGCCGCCAAACCTCTCGGCGACAGGGCAAGGGCTTCTCGCTCCTGCCCCTGCTGCCGATCGCGCTCGCCCTCGGCTGTACCGCCAACCCAAACAAAGACGCGGGAGAGCCCGTCGAAGGAGCGATCAGCAGTCAACGACCGGCCTCGCTGCCACCGCAGGCCCTGCGCCTCACCGACGACGAAGCGATCGCCCGGGCACCGGTCCAGCTCACCGCCTCCGACGGCACCGGCCTCCGTCTGGTCTCGATGAAGGCCCGCGCGGTCATCGACGCCCCCCTCGCCTTCACCGAATTGCACCTGACCTTTGAGAACCCGAGCGATCGCCAGATCGAGGGTCGCTTTGAGATCGAGATGCCTCCGCACGCCGCGATCTCTCGCTTCGCCATGAAGGTGCACGGCAGCTGGCAGGAGGGCGAGGTCGTCGAGCGACAGGCAGCTAGGGTCGCCTACGAGGACTTCCTCCATCGAAAGCAGGATCCGGCGCTGCTCGAGAACAACGCCGGCAACTCCTTTAGCGCCCGGGTCTTCCCGATCGCCCCGCGTGAGCGCAAAGAGTTGATCGTCTCCTATTCCCAAGAGCTGCCGAGCAGCGCCGAGCCCTATCGCTTGATGCTCCGCGGCCTGCCCGAGCTCGACGAACTCGATGCCCGCGTGCTGCTCTGGGTGGCCGACGCCGGCGGCGGCTCCAACATCGGCGGAACCTCGACCAAGACCCGGGTCGTCGAGGTCAAGAAGAGCAAGTACACCCCCGAACGTGACCTCGAGGTCAGCCTCGAAAATGTGCGCGCGCGGATGACGGGCCTGCGCCACCAAAACCTCGCGGTCGCCCGGATCGCGCCGGTCGGTGCCATGCCCCCGGCGCCCCTCGAAAAGGTGACGATCCTCTTTGATACCAGCGCCTCGCGGGCCCTCGGCTTTGAGCGACAGATCCGCCGTATGCGAGCGATCCTGGAGGAACTCCGCGGCCGCGAGGGCACGGATTTTGACCTCCGCATCATCTGCTTTGATCAGACAACCTCCGAGGTGTACCGCGGCAAGGCCAGCGCTCTCGCCCAGAGCCACCTCGACCGGATCGTCAGCCGTCGGGCCCTGGGCGCCTCTGACCTCGAAGCGGCATTGCGAGCGGTGGCCGCCGATGCGGCCGGGTCGACGCGCCTGATCGTATTTTCCGACGGTATCGTCACCGCCGGATCGCCCGAGCTTAGCCGGCTTGGCGAGGCGACCAAGGCACTCGCTGCCGCCGGCTTTACCCGCGCCGATGCGGTCGTCGACGGCGGCATCCAAGATACCTCGACCCTAAAAGCTGTGACCACCGCGGACCTCCCGGAGGACGGCGTCGTTATCGATGCCCGCCTGCCGACGTCGACGATCGCCCACAAACTCGGCTCCAAAACATTGCCGCCGATCAAGGTCAGCGTTCCCGGCTCCGAGTGGGTATGGCCCGAAACCATCGAGGGCGCGCAGCCGGGGGACGAGCTCTTGGTCTTCGCCGACCTGCCCGCCACCCAGGTGATGAAGGTGCGCCTGGAGGGCGGCAGCACCATCGAATCGGTCGTACCGACGACCGAAGCTGAACGTCCGCTGCTCGAGCGGGCCTGGGTGCGGGCTCGGATCGAACGCCTGGAGGACAAGCGCTCCCGCCTACCAGAGGGCGATCGAGACATGCGAGACGCGATCAAGAAGTCGATCATCGAACTGTCGACAAAGCACCGGGTACTCTCCGACTTTACGGCGCTCCTGGTCCTCGAGAGTGAGAGCGACTACCAACGCTTTAATATCGATCGCAAGGCACTGGTCGACATCCTGAGCGTCGGCCCAAATGGCATCACCCGCGACGGCCGAAGCCTGGCCCCGACGACGCAGCTCGCCCTGCACAGCTCGCCGATGCAGCAGCAAAACCTTCGTCCTTCGTCCCAGCACAGCGGGCCGGCCACCCCTAATGACGACAACGACGTCTGGGGCGGACTCTTGGGCTCGGAGGTCGGCGAGGCCTTCGGTGTCGGAGGCCTCGGCCTCGTCGGCACCGGGCGCGGCGGCGGTGGTACTGGCGAGGGCACGATCGGCCTGGGCTCGATCGGCCTCATCGGCAAGGGGGGTGGAGGCGGCTCGGGTGCCTACGGCAGCGGCGTACTAGGAGTCCTCCAGGACCAGGATGCCGACGTATGGAGCGATCTTACCGGCAATATGGTCGGTGAAGCCTACGGTATCGGCGGCCTCGATCTGAGCGGCACAGCCTACGCCTACGACGGCGTCGCCGAGAACGACGACAAGAAGAAGAGCGAAGTCGAAAAAGAGGTCCGCAAGCCCTCTCGAAGGCCCAAGAGCGGCACCGGCTCTGGCTACGGCCGCGGCCACGGCCGCGGAATCGGCTCACGTCCGTCTACCGTCCCCCGAGTCCGCCAGGGCAAGGCAACGGTCCGGGGCGCGCTCGACCGCGACATCATCCGCCGAATCGTCCGCAGCCACATCAACGAGATCCGCTACTGCTACGAGCGGAAACTGGTCCAAGATCCAAGCCTCGCCGGCAACGTGACGGTGAACTTTGTGATCAATTCAGAGGGCGACGTCACGAGTTCGAAGGTCACCTCCACAACGATCCGCGACCGCCAAGTCAGTACCTGCGTCGCCAATCGTGTGCTCCGCTGGAGGTTCCCGGATCCCGCCGGCGGAGGCATCGTCAGTGTCACCTATCCCTTCGTCTTCGCGCCCAACCAAAACGCCATGCGGGCCAGCGCACCGCCTTTGAGCCCCAAACAGATCGCCGAGAGGGACGCCGAGTTCAAGCGCCAGCAGGCCGCCGCAGAGCGCCGTCGGATCGAGGCCGAGGCCGAGGCCAAACGCCTCGCGGCCGCCCAGGCAGAGGAACAAGCCGAACTCACCCGGACCGAGGGCAGCCCCTACCTCGGCCGCTCCTTCGACATCGCCAAGCTGATCACCGAAGGCAAATTTACCGAGGCGATGAAGATCGCGATCGAGTGGCGCGCCGAAAACCCTGGGGATGTACTCGCGCTGGTTGCCATGGGCGAGACCGCGGAGGCTGCGGGTGATCTCGAGACCGCCGCCCGGGCCTACGGTTCGCTCATCGATCTATTTCCGTCCCGCGCCGACCTCCGCCGCTACGCCGGCAACCACCTCGATCGACTCGGCGAGGCCGGCAGCGAGCTGGCGATCGATACCTACAACAAGGCCGTTCTCTCGCGTCCTGATCACCCGGCGAGTCACCGCCTCTACGCGTTCGCGCTGACCAAGGCGGGCCGCCACAGCGACGCCTGGGAGGCGATCCTCGCCGGCCGCAGCCGCAGTTATCCGAGCGGTCGCTTCGCCGGTGTCGATGCGATCTTCGACGACGACGCTGGCCTGATCGCCGCCGCCTGGATCCGCGCCAATCCGACTGAGAGCCCGAAGATCCACGAACTCGCCACGACCGCCGGAGTCACCATCCCAAAGGTCCCCTCGACCCACTTCGTGATCACCTGGGAGACCGATGCCAACGACGTCGACTTCCACGTACACGATGGCAAGGGCAGCCACGCCTACTTCGGCGCCCGCACCCTGCCCTCTGGCGGTGAACTCTACGCCGATGTCACCACCGGTTACGGCCCCGAAAGCTTCACCATCAAGGGCAACGCCACGGCCTACCCCTACCGCCTCGAGGCCCACTACTACAGCCGCGGACCGATGGGCTACGGCATGGGCAAGTTGCAGGTGATCCAGCACGACGGCAAGGGCGGCCTGCGCTTTGACGAGCGTCCCTTCCTGATCATGAAGGACGGCGCCTTCGTGCCCCTAGGCACTGTCGACAAACCGCTCTAGGCGCGCACGCGCAGCCGCGGGGTAGCATGTCCAAAAGGACATGTTCACCCCGCGTCTTTTTTTGCCTAACGCACGAGGGGCAAGAGCTCGATGATTCGAATCAGCAGCTGGCGCTCGTCGTGGGTGATGAGCCCGTCGTCGAGTGCCTTTCGCAGCGTGTACTCGAGGATCTCTTTGCGAGCCCGACGCAACCTGAGGAACTCGTCGAAGTCGACAACGTGGTCGAGATACACGTCGTCGAGCAACTCCTCAAAGCCCGCGAGTTGCTCCTCGGCTGTCCTTAAGAGCACGGCCTCGTCCTCGGTGACGACATTGTCCAGGAGGGCGATGGCCCAAAGCTCCTCGAGGATGGCGTTGCGGTCGAGCACGTTAGGAGCTGCTGCCTCGAGCGCGCGTGGGCACACTTGAGTTGATGCACGCCGGCAGCCAATGCGAGCGCATCGATACCGGCATTGGCGAGGTGTTATCGGCTGCTTCCACGGGTTCTGGGAGGCCTCTCCGCGCGAAGCCGCGCGGGCAGCTTAAGCCGACAACGGGCCCCTGTCGAGACGGCCAAAGCCGAACTCGCAGGCACTATCGGGACCTCAGTCATGGATGTGATAGACCTCGCCGCATTCGCTGACCCGTGGCCCAGAGCGCTGCTCTGCGGGGGCTAGACGGGATCGCAGCGGGCGCAGATGGGGTGGAACCTCGAGATCGGACCAGATCTCCATCAGCGCCTCGACAACTGCTGGATCAAATTGGTTGCCGCGCAGCTTGGCGACCCTCTCGGCGGCGATTTTGGGGGCCATGCCGGGGCGATAGACCCGATCGGAGATCATCGCATCCCAACAATCCGCGACCGAAACGATGCGCACCGATGCCGGGATCTCCTCGCCGCTCAGACGATCCGGATAACCTGCGCCGTCCCAACGCTCGTGGTGGTGCAAGGCAAAGCGGCGGAGCTCTGCTAACTCCGGCGACTTCTCGAGAATGCGACCGCCAAAGATCGTGTGCTGGCGAATGATCTCGATCTCCTCGTCGGAGAGCCGGCCAGGCTTGTTGAGCACTCGGTCGGGGATGCCGATTTTGCCGATGTCGTGCAGCAGTGCACCGAGCTCGATCGTCCGCACCAAGGGCCGGGCGACCTTCATGTGCTCGGCCAGGCGCACGGCAAAGTGAGAGACACGCTCGGAGTGTCCACCGGTGTAGAAATCCTTGGCGTCGATCGCCGCGACCAGGGTGCGAACGGTGTCGATAAAGAGGCCGTGGAGGCGCCCCTCGAGGGAGCCGCTCTTGCTCTCGAGCTCTTCGTTGATCGTCGTCAGGTAGCTCTCGTAGCGACGCATCCGCAGGAGATTGGAGACTCGCGCCTTGAGCTCTTCGGGCAAGAAAGGCTTGGTCAGGTAGTCGTCAGCCCCGCGCCGGAGCCCTCGCACCCGATCTGTACCGTCGGCGCGGGCGGTCAAAAGCAGCACCGGCAGGCGACGGGTGCTCTCGTCGTCGCGCAACGCCTCGACCAGCTCAAAGCCATTGAGACGCGGCATCATGACGTCCGAGATCACGACATCAGGATGCTCATCGTGCACCTTTTGCAAGCCCTCGGCTCCGTCACCGGCGGTGATCACATCGTGATCACGACCGAGGATCCGAGCGATCAAACGAAGCAGCTCGGGCTGGTCGTCGACCACCAAAACGCGGGAGCGCGTGCGTGACTCGGCCGCTTGGAACTCCTCGAGAAGCGGGGTTCGTTCGGGGATCGAATAGGACGCCGACGTCGGTGACGGAGCCGATGCCAACGACGGAGCGTCGCGCTCGCGATCGGCGACAACCTCGATATGCGAAGGGCCGTCACTCTCGGGCTCGACCACGGCACTCGACGCAGCCTCAGCCTCGCTCGCGATCTCGCCGGATCCGATGGCCGCGACCTCGGCTGAGGGTCGGATCGGCGACACGACCTTCGCTGCCGAACTCGGGCTCGGGCGGGAGCGCGAGCTGACTCCAGCGAGCGCGAAGGGCCCGTCCGGCAGGGCGATCGCGACAGCCTCGGCATCGCTAACCTCGAGGTAGGGGATGCTCACCGTCATCGCCGTGCCCTCGCCCGGCGAACTCGTCGCGGTGATCGAACCTGCATGACGTTCGACGATCGTCTTGACCAAGGCGAGCCCAAGGCCGGTACCGGCGACGCTGCGGGTCGAGGACCCATCGACCTGAAAGAAGGGGCGAAAAATTTTGGTGAGCACCTCCTCGTCCATGCCGACGCCGCTGTCACTGACCCGAAGGCAAATCTGATCGCCGGCCCGGGAGAGGTCGACGTCGATCTTGCCGCCCGCAGGTGTGAACTTGATCGCATTTGAGAGCAAGTTGCGGATCACCTTGCCGAGCTCACGCCCGTCGACCATCGCCACCAAGGGCTCCACCGGGCGGCTCCAACCGAGCTCGGTGCGTCGCTGCCGGGCCGTTGGCATCCAGGCGCGCACGTTGTCGTCGATGAGTCGCCCAAGGTCGACCGGAGAGCGCCGCAATGCCACCTCGCGAGCGCCGTAACGCGAGTAGTCGAGCAGATCGTTGATCAGATCGTAGAGCTGCGTCGAGGCCTGCCGCATATCCTCGAAGATCTGCCGCTGCTCGCCCGGCGGCTCGTCATCCAACAGCCCCTCTAGCGGCGTCAAAATGCATGTGAGCGGCGTCCGCAGCTCGTGCGACATGTTGTCTAAAAACTGGCTCTTAAAGCGGTACGCCTCCTCGAGTTCGCGCTGCTTGTCGGCGAGTTCGGCGTAGTTGCTCTGGATCTCTTCGTTGGCCCGCCGCAGCTCGGCGTACGCCCGCTCCTGCGCAGCGGTCGCGTCGAAGGCAGTCCGCCGCAGGCGTCGATTGATGTAACCGCCGACGGTGACGACAACACAGGTGGTCAGCACGAAGATACCGTTGCTTACAAAGAGCCCCCAGTTCCAGAAGATCAGCGGTGTCGGATCGAGGAGTATCGTCAGGAAAACGAAGCTGATGTAGACCATCACCGAAACCCCGAAGAGCGCCTGAGCGCCCATCGGTACCAGCAGAGCGATCGACAGAAGCACGACGTTCATGCCCGCGTAATAGAAGGTCTGATGGCCGAGGAAGGCGCTCATCAGGCCGATCGTCGCGCCCGAAATGAAGGTTCCGGCGATCGCCCCCGGCAGGATCCAACGGCGGTTTCGATGTGCCAACCGCAAGAAGAAAACAAGCGCAAACGAGAGAGCGATCCGAAGGACAAAGAAAAACTTGATCGTGTGCCAATCGAGCGACACGAGATCGAGAATTCCAAAGCCCATCACCAGCGGGATCCCGAGATAGGTCGCCCGCCGATGGCCCGCAAGCACCTCGGCCTCCATAAGCGACGCGAAGCGACGATCCTGCTCTTCAGGGGTCTCTACCCTAATGGCGTCGTCGCTCGATCTCATCGATAGCCCACGGTGACATAGGCCTGCGGCGGATCGCCAAAGGCCTCAAAGGTCTCGACTTGCCGAAAACCAGCGCGCTCGACCAGGTGACGAAGCTCGTCGCGGGAGAAGAACGCAAAAAGCCCCTCTTCGGCGAGTTTGAGCAGATACGCAGCCGACGAGAGGAAGGCCCGGAGATCCCGGATGAATTCCTCGCGGCTGATGCCGGCCGGGATTTCGACCTGATCACCGCGCTCGAGGCGGAGCAGGAGGTTTTGGTAGATCCGGCTCATGTCGACGTCGGGGCGCATCGTCGAGACCACCAAACGACCCCCGGGGGCGAGGCAGCGATGGAACTCGCGGAGCGTCTCCAACGGGTTCTCGAGGTAGGAGAGAACCAGCGACGAGACGATGCGATCGAAAGCGCCGTCGCCGAAGGGCAGCCGCTCCAAGGCCTCTGAATCGCGGGCCTCAAGGCGAGCCAAACGGAGATCGGTAAAACGCGGCGGATCGCCGAGCACCGCCCGCCGCTTGCCCTCACGGGTCAGATCTGCGGGCTGGCATCGCCCAAGGATCCAGCGACAGATCCGATTGACATCGGTGATCACATCACGTTCGTCCGTGGGAAAGCTGGACTTAAGGAAGGACCTGTCCTCATCGTCGAGAGTGCGCCCGCGAAGAACATCGTGGAGCCGCCAGTTGTCCATGGCTTTCCACATCTCGATCGAGTAGTCGCCAAGCCCCTTCATCGTTCCTTTGAGGGGATCGTAGCCATAGAAGTCACCGGCGAGAAATGCCCGAAAAATCCGCACCGGACTCAGCTCCAGGCTAACGCAGCGGGCCTCGACCGGTGCGAACACAGGCACGCCCGCGAAGCGCCCAGCATCGAGCTTCCTTTGGGCCACAGCGAGGGCTTGAGGCACGAAATCGACGAGGGTCAAGCGCGCGCCGGTGACCCGGCCCCGAGTCTGATTGCGCCTCGAGAACTGGGCGAAGAAATTCCCGGTGCCGCAGCCCATGTCCGCGACACGAGCACCGGCCGCCACGCCAAGCAGATCCGCTTGGCGGTCGAGGAAGCTCAGGTACTCGTTGCACGCACAGAGCACGTCGTACGAAATTTTTTGCTCGCCGCCGCCCATCAAATACTCGGCCCAATAGGCACGCTTGTCGGGTAAACGCGAACGCGGCGTTCGTTTCCACTCAGCGTTGCGCACACTGAGGAATTCGCGCCACGGTGGGAACACAGGCTCGATTTCCTCGTTCTCGAGACTCCGCCAGATCGCTCGAGTGATCGTCTGGAAAAGCTCGAGCGCCTCCTCTGAGTTGAGCGGAATATGCCCGCAGTCGAGTTCGATCACCGTGCGCTCGGCCGCCGAGGGGCGCCCCATCAGATCGCGCACGATCGCCGCGTCGACCCAGGCGTCGTAGCGGCCGAGGATCCAGGTGATCGGTACAGCGATCGCCGGCAGCTCGCGGACCGCGTCCTCGGCGAAGGCCAACCCATGATCCAGCGCGTCGGTGCAAAAGGCATCGCCGCTGAGGAACACGCCGAGGATCGACGCGTCGCCGATCCTCGCACCGCTGCGCTTTTGCCCGAGATAGTCGACACCACCGGCTGCATTGCAGATCAGATCCCGAGCGTAGGGCGCCCCGTTGACGGTGATCCAATGGCTGATCCGTCGCCCGTGCTCCTCAAAGAGCACGCGCCTGCCGATCACAGCCTGCAGGCTAAACGACACCACGATCACCGAGGTCGCCGAGAAATGCGGGTTGTCGTCGATGAAGTCGAGCGTCGCCTGCAGATCCGAGACACCCTGCGAGAGCGTCATGTGCATGGCCTCGCGCCCCTGGACCCGGCAATCCGGATCTTTGTAGCTCTCGCCCAGATTGCGCACGCCGTCGTAGCGGATGACAACGACGTCGCGGTTACGCCGGGCAAAATTCTCGACCAGCGTCAGGGCCAGCCCCGAGGTCGACTCCTTGCGCTTGCCGTGGGCCGGCGGAATAACGATCACCGGCGCCCGCAGGCGGCGCCCGCTCTCACGCGGCGTCGTGTTGAGAATCGCGACGATCTCCTCGCGCCGCTGGTTGGGGTAACGGATGACCTCGATGTCAGGCCCACTACCCCGCTTGATCCCGCTAGCAGCCGCCCGCCGCGGCACTAACTGCCCCAAGAGAGAGGTCATGCGGCTGAGGAAAGAGGTCGTCTTGCGCTGCCCCGAGGGCCGCGGCCGGACCCCCCGCTTGAAGGCGACATCGGCGATTCCAAAGTCGACACCAACGCGCAGGTGATCGACCCCGCCCTGCTCGCCGTCGACCGCAGTCACGTGCATCACCTGCGCCGAGCGTCGCTCCTCGCCGCCGCCCTTGACCCCAGTGATCACGATCTCGCGAAGCGGCGTGCCCGGGAGAAAGTAGACCTCATCGGCCTGACAGCGGAAGGCGAGCCCGGTCGCGGAGATGTCGAGAACCTCGCGACGGAGACGGCGACCCGGCGGAAAGGGCACCGGGATCTCAACGAACATGCTCCCAGGGCCAGGTACACGCCGAGGCGCCCGTCGGAGCTCGAAGCGGGTCAGCGAGGGCGGCACCTCGAGCACCAGCGACGTGCCGCTGCGATCGAGTACCTGGGTGTGGAAGTGGACGTTGGCATGGCCGCGGTGGAGGCTGAGGTGCACATGATCGCCGACCCGGGGATGCACCGCGGCGGTCGACTTGATCTGCCCCAAGAGACGTTGGCTACCGGCCTGGGTCAGGCGAACATCGACGAGTTCCGCTACATCGCGCTGAAACAGCGCCCCCTCGAGACCCCCGTGCTCGCTGAGGCCAGCGCGAAGCTCCTCGAGCACCGCTCCTGCTCCGCGGATCACCTTGACCGAGTTGGGATCGAGAGGCGCAGGGTTGTCCTCCATGACCTCGGCGATCTCGGTCAGGAGACGACCGAGCACAAAGCGGTGCAGACGATCCCCCAAGGGCTCTGCGACCCCGCGAAACTGCACCCCAAAGCCCGTCCCGCGGGGCACGATCGGCGAAGCTCGGACCACCTCGCCAAGCAGCTGGATCGGTTCGTCGTCGAGCTCAAAGCGGATATCCAGCGGCTCTTCGGGCCTCTCGACCTCGCCTGCAAAGGCGACAAACGCCCCGTCGACGCTGAGGTTTAAAAGACGACCTGCGCCGATCTGCAAGACCGCACAGTCGAGAGCGCATTGCACGCGCGGAAACGCCCGGCGATCGCCCGGACGGCCATAGGGCACTGGTGTCACGATCCACTCCTCTGACCAATCGGACAGGCCAAGGTGCTCATGTCGAGCCGCTTCGCCGCCGTCATCCACCCGATCTTGAGGGCCGCCCGGGCCCCATGTCAACGCAGCTCTGTCACCGACCTGCGAGCGCCCCTAGACCCGGTACAGGAGGTCCATATAGCGCTCTAAAACGTCGCTGACCACCCCTCGAACAGGGATCGTCGCCGCCATCCCGTACACCGGAGCCATCGAGCCGCCCTCGCTCGGCGTGTCCGCAACGGCCGTGACCGCCGCTCGCAAGTCGTTAAGGAAGCGCTCTGCGACCCCGGGCTGGGTGTGGCGAAGGGTCACACAGAGGTGAACACAGGCCGGCTTGTGCAAGCCGTTGAGGTTCCAGCCGCGATGCCCCAAGTCCTCCATGACGCGATAGATGTCGAGTTCATCGGCTGCGAAGGCGATGACCCAAAGCGGATCGCCAAGCACCCGGAGCTGGGGGATCTGGGCCACGCCCTCGCGGATCGTCGCTGCGGTCTCCAGGATCGCCCGCGTCGACTCCATGTAGCCGCGCTCACCGATCGAGACCATCGCCGCCCAGGCTGCAGCGCTCAGCGCCCCTGGCCTTGAGCCCGCGAAGGTCGGCGAGAAGTACATGCCACCTGGCCATTCGGTGGTCGTGTAGTACTGGAAGCGCCGGAGCGCATGACCGCGGTAGAGCACCACAGAGGTGCCCTTGGCGGCGTATCCGTATTTATGGGTGTCGGCCGACATCGACGTGACACCGGGCAGACGAAAGTCGAAGACGGGCACTTTGTAGCCCAGACGCTCGGCAAAGGGCAGGACAAAGCCGCCGAGACAGGCATCGACGTGCATGCCGATCCCGTGACCGCGGGCGACCTCGGAGAGTGACTCGATCGGATCGATCGCGCCGTGCGGGAAGGAGGGCGTCGAGCCGACCAGGGCGATCGTATTGCGGGTGATCGCCTGGGTCATCGCCGCGACGTCGGCCTTGCAATCAGCGCCGACCGGAACCTTGACCAGCTCGATGCCGAAGTAGCGCCCCGCCTTGTCGAAGGCCGCATGAGCGGTCGTCGGCAGGACCAACTCTGGACGCTTGATGCCCCGCTTTGCCCGCGCGTGATCGCGGTAGGTCTTCATCGCCAAGAGGATGCTCTCGGTGCCCCCCGATGAGACCGCACCGCAGATGCCCGCCTCGCCATCGACCCCCACCGACACCGTCGAAGCGCCGAGCATCGACGCGGTCATGGCGACGATCTCAGCCTCGTATTTGGTCGCGCTCGGCCACAGATCGGAGTGCAGCGGGTTGACCTGCGAGTGCAGAGCGTAGACCTGGTTGAGGAAGTCGATGTGCTCGCGCTTGCCGTGATAGACGGCGCCCGAGACAAAACCGTCACGCCAGCGAGCCTCCTCGCGCTCGGCCATCGACTGCATCACCCCCAATACCTCGTCCTTGGCCACGCCCTCGGCGGGCAGCTCCCGGTAGCTCGGGAATTCGTCGCGATAGGGCCGCAGCTCGGCCTCCATCGATCCCAACATCGTTTGGTACTCGCGCTCGATCCGTTGGCGGACCCAGGGGATTTTTTTTGCCGCTTTAAAGGCACCGGTGAGCACCCGTGGCGGCAGGCGGCCGAGTTGCTTCTCGACGACGTCCTTGATCTTCATGGTGGTTGACTCCGAGGGGCGAGAGTGTGCGGCCCTAGAGCTCGCGGTTGAGGCGGTGGAAGAGCGTCCGGTTGGCTCGGTGGGCAGCCTGAAATTCGGCGTACATGCGGTCGTAGACCCCCTGTGCGACGCTCTCCGGCTGATAAGTATCGGCGATCTCAACCCGCTGGCCAACGTCGTGCCACGTGAGGTAGCCAAGGGCGACCAGCGCCAAGAAACCGACCCCTCGCGCATTCGCGTTGATCGGATCCCGCACCTGGTGAATCGTCCGACCGCACACATTCGCCAGGATTTGACACCAGAGGGCCGAGTTAGCGCCGCCACCGATCACCCGCAGCGAACCCAGCTCACGACCCGTGAAGTGCTCGACCGCGCCGAGCAGCCAGCGACTGTTGTAGGCGACCCCCTCGAGCACCGCCCGCACCAGATGGGCCCGGGTCGTCGACAGCGACATGTTGAGGAAGCCGCCGCGCAGGCGATGGTCGTCAACCGGCGAGCGCTCACCGTTGAGCCAGGGCAGAAAAAGCAACCCGTCACTGCCCGCGGGGACCTGCGCCGCAAGCACATCAAAGCGCCGGTAGATATCAGCCGGCGCCGGCTCTCCGCCGAGCGCATCTTCGCCTGACCCAAAGAGCAGATCTCGAAGAAACGAGAGACAGGCTCCAGCGGTCTCCTGCTCGTTGGCGATGAAATAACGCCCCGGGATCGCCGACGGCAAGGCCGCCATATTGCGCAACAGGTCGGTCTTTTTAAAGGGCACGTGGCAGGTCAACCACGACGAGGTGCCGATGTAGATGTGCGCCTCGTAGTCGTCGACACCACCTGAGCCGATCGCCGCCGACTGCACGTCGGGCGTGCCCATCACCACCTGCACGTGCTCGCCGATGCCGAGTTCAGCCGCCACTTTTTTCGTGACCGGACCCAGGATCTCGACCGCCTCGCGGAGTTCCGGCAACTGCGATCGATCGAGACCCGCGCGGGCGAGCAGGCCGTCGTCGTAGCCCACCTTCTTGAGGTCGCGATTATCGGTGACCCAGTGCAGCGCGATCGAATCGTACGAGGCCGCCGCCCGCCCGGTCAGTCGCAGGTTGAGGTAGTCCTTGGGCTCTAAGAAGAGCGCCGCCCGGGCAAAGATCTCCGGCCGCTCGTGCCGCAGCCAGTCGATATGGGCGACCGGATCCTTGCCCGAGAGCCCCGGAATGCCCCCCGTCGGCCGGATCCAGCGGAGCAAGCTCGCGGCGCCGTAACCGCCGATGCTCGGCCACCCAGCGACCCGCTCACGCACGTAGCGAGCACCGCGCGAGTCCATCCAAATGATGGCGTTGTGCAAGGGCTCGTGGGCCTCGTCGACCGCCACCGTGCCCGACCACTGCGAGGTACAAGCGATCGCCACCACCTGCTTCGCGTCGATGATCCCGCGCCCGAGCAGACGACGCGCCGCCTTGACGATCGCCGCCCACCACTCGTGCGGCCGCTGCTCGGCGCCGCCGCCGGGCAAGAGCAGAAGCTCGACCGGCTCAAACTCCGCCGCGATCAGCCTGCCCTCGCGATCGATGAGCGCAACCTTCGGGCCCGAGGTTCCAAGATCGATCGCCATTACATGCGGCACCGCGGTCATGCCCCAGAGGATAACGGCCAACATTGTCGGCAAACGATGCAGATGACCGTTGTCTGTTTTCGAGCGTACGGGTATCAATACAGAAGCGGAGCCCAATGCCTGGCCGCTCCACGTTAAGAGAGCCTACATGTCCTCCACGCCTCCTCTCCACCGCGGTCCAGATCTTCGCGGCATCCTCCTCGGCGGTCGCTACCGACTCCGCGAAATCCTGGCCTACGGCGGCTCAGCGAGCGTCTACGAAGGCTTCGATCTCCGCCTCAAACGACGCGTCGCGATCAAGCTTCCCTACCCAGAGTACGTGCGCACGCCGCTCCAACGCCGACGCATCATCCAAGAGGCGATGCTCGGCGCCCGCGTGCATCACCCCCACGTGCTGCCAGTCCTCGACTTCGACGAGACTCCCGGCCCCGGTAACGAGACCCGGATCTACCTGGTGATGCCGCGGATCGCAGGTGTCACCCTGCGCCGGGTCGTCTCGCACGGGCCCCTGCCCTGGCGACGCGCGATCCGACTGGCGACCCAGCTCGCCGAAGGGCTCGCCGCGCTGCACGATGCGGGCGCACTACACCGCGATGTGAAGCCCGAAAACTGCATGGTGACCTGCATCGACGGCCGCGATCACTTGCGCCTGGGCGACTTTGGCCTCGCCAAAACAACCGTCACCGAGCTGCTCTCGCAGGCCCCAGAGTCGATCCCAGGCGTGATCATCGGCTCCCTGCCTTACATCTCACCCGAGCAGACCCAGGGCCTGCCCCTCGATCGTGGCTCCGACATCTACTCGGTCGCCGTCGTGCTCTTTGAGATGCTCACGGGGCGCACTCCCTTCGCCGATCGCACCAATCCGATCGCACAGATCAGCGCTCAAATCTCGGCGCGGCCGCCCTCCCCCCGCCGACTGACCCCAAAGTCCGAGATCCCCCCGGCAGTCGAGGCCGTCGTGCTGCAAGCGCTGAGCAAAGATCCCCAGCGTCGACACAGCTCCGCCGAGTGGTTTGCAGCCGCGATCAACATCGCCGCACTCACGGTCCCAGGACCGCCCGAGGACCCGATCCGCGGCCTCATCCCCGACGAAGATCTCGGCCTGCCACCTGAGTTTGAGCCCGAACCCGAGCTGGTGCTAGAGCCCCCGGTTCTCGCGACAGTTCCGGCCCAGCCCACGCCGGTACTCGAGACAACATCCGCAACGACGGCAACGCCTGTACTCGAGACCAAGCCCGCAACAACAACGCCACCCGTTAACGAGACAAAACAAACTCTCGAGGCCAAGCCGGCGAGCGAAACAAAATCCACTCCCCAGAGCCAACCAGCCAGCGAGACAGAGCCGCAAACCGAGTCCAACCCCGCACTCGATCCCGAGGCGACATGCCCCACCACGCAGAGCCCTGCCGAGCGGACGGCCGCCGACCGCGAAACGCTCCGGTCAGCGATGTACCTCGACGAGAACCTCGCGTCAGTGACCGGCAGTCGAGCGGCCCTCGCAGCCCTCGCTGCGTGGACGCGCTTCGACTACAACATCGCCCGCCAAGAGGCCCGCCGCGCCACCGATTTGGACCGCAGCTGGTCGCCCTTGCACCTGCTAATGAGCTGCCTCCCAGACGAGGATTGAGCCGACCCCGGCATCAGTAGTGCCACGGAAACCTGTGGAAGGCGGGGTCGCGCTTCTCGAGGAAGGCGTCACGACCCTCGGCCGCCTCATCTGTCGCATAGGCCAGGCGGGTGGCCTCGCCGGCGAAGAGCTGCTGACCAACGAGACCGTCGTCGACCATGTTAAAGGCGAGCTTCAACATGCGGATCGCGGTCGGGCTCTTGTTGTTGATCGACTCGGCCCACTCGATGGCGACACTCTCGAGTTCGGCATGCGGCACGACCTCGTTGACCATGCCCATCTCCTTGGCCTCGCGCGCCGAATAGGTCCGCGAGACAAAGAAAATCTCGCGAGCCCGCTTTTGTCCGACCATCCGCGCGAGATACGCAGACCCGTAGCCCGCATCGAAAGAGGCGACATCGGCATCGGTCTGGAGAAATTTGGCGTGCTCTTCGCTCGCCAACGTGAGGTCGCACACCACATGCAGGCTGTGCCCACCACCGACCGCCCAACCAGGCACTACGGCGATCACGACCTTGGGCATGAAGCGGATGAGCCGCTGCACCTCGAGGATATGCAGACGCCCAAGACGGGCAGGATCGGTCGAGCGCTCGTCGGCGGTCTTCCCCTCGCTCGCGGCGTATTTGTAGCCGTCCCGACCGCGTACCCGCTGATCACCGCCGGAGCAAAAGGCAAAGCCCCCATCCTTTGGAGAGGGACCATTGCCGGTCAAGAGCACGCAACCGACTGTCGACAGACAACGGGCGTGATCCAAAGCACGAAAGAGTTCGTCGACCGTCGCCGGCCGAAAAGCATTGCGTACCTCCGGGCGATCAAAGGCAATGCGCACCGTCTTGCCGCTGCGATGCCGGTGGTAGGTGATGTCGTGGAGAGGGCCGAGATCGCTGATCTCGGTCCAGGCTTCGGGATCGAAAGTTTGAGAAACCATGGCCTGTCCTGACGAGCGCTGATTGCCGTCGCTCGGTGAGCCTCATATATAGGGACGGCCGCCGACCAGCAATGACCGCCTCCGCACACGAGACGCGCAGCCCCCCCAAGGGGTCGGACGAGCGCCCCGCCGATCGGGTCGCAGGTGTCGATGCATGGGATTATCTGCCGCTGGCCCAGAGCGATGAGATCGCGTTTGTCTGGAGCCGCGGTGACCTGCGGATCGTCGCCCTGGGCGAAGCCAGTCCCGAAGAGAACCAGGCCTCTGTGCCCTGGCCCTGGCCCTGCGAGGTCGGCGGCTGCTCCTTCACCGGCGCCGCCGGCCGTGACGAATGGACCGGTTGGCCCGGCTACTGGCGTGCGAGGCCGCGGACGATCTACGTCTCGCACCGTGCGGGCGAAGTCTGGCGCCTAGGCGATCCGAGCGCGCCCTCGCAACCCCCTGCGCCCCTCGATCCCTGGACCGTGATCGCTGCCAGCTCGTTCTCCCCGGTCGAGTCCGAGCCTGTCTGGAAAAACGCGACCCGAGCAGCCACCGCCGCAATCGCTGCCGGAGCCGCCCAAAAAGTTGTGCTCGCCCGCCGCGAGGTCGCGCGATACCCCCGAGCAGGTGCCCGCGCGACCGCCCTCCTGCCGCTCCTTCGCCGGGACAACGCCGAGGCCGTGACCTTCGGGGTGAAGCTCGGCGATCGCGGCTGGTTTGTCGGCGCAACCCCAGAAACCCTGCTCGAACTCGAAGGCGGCTGGCTGCACACTGAGGCCCTCGCCGGCACCCACAGGAGCCCCGAAGGCCTGCAAAATGCCAAGGACATCGGCGAGCACCGCTGGGTCATCGAAGGCATCGCAGCCGCCCTAGAGCCGGTCTGCACCGAGTTCGAGAAGCTCGGGCCGATGAGCAAGCGCGCCGGTCACCTCTACCACTGGCAGACCCGCTTTCGCGGCCGAGTCGCGCCGGGACAGGGGCTCTTTGAACTTGCAGGGCGCCTCCATCCGACGGCCGCTGTCGGTGGCACCCCGCGGGCCGAGGCACTCGACTTCATCGCCGCCCACGAGCCCCGCGATCGCGGCTGGTACGCGGGATTCACCGGCTGGATCGGCCCCAAGGGGGACGGCCACGCGATCGTCGGCCTACGCTCGGCACTGCTCCGCGACGACTCGATCCACGTCTACGCGGGCGCCGGTATCGTCGCCGCCTCCGATCCGACAAAAGAGTGGATCGAGACCGCAGCGAAGCTCGAAACCTGCAAGCGCTCACTCGCCGGTCAAGGAGGATCTGTCCCTTGAGCCAGGCTACATTCATCGGCGTAGTGGTCGACGGGCTCGCCCGCGGCGGTGCTCGTAGGGCGGTGCTCTCCCCCGGCTACCGCAACGCACCGGTCGCCCTCGCCCTCCGTGCACACCCGCAGATCACGACCGAGGTGATCGTCGATGAGCGCGCGGCGGCTTTCTACGCCCTGGGTCTCAGCCGGGCCAGCGGTGCGCCGGTGATCCTGAGCTGCACTTCCGGCAGCGCCCTCGCCAACTACCTACCGGCGATCGTCGAGGCCCACAGCGACCGCATCCCGCTGGTGATTCTCAGCGCCGACAGGCCGCCCGAACTCCAGCGCGCCGGGGCCCCACAGACGATCGCCCAGCGCAACATCTTCGCCAACTTTGTCGTCCTCTCCGACGAACTCGCGGAGCCTGCGAGACTCGACGAAGATCTAACGCGCACGCCCTGGCATGCCCGGGTGGCGATGGCGATCTCCGCAGCCACGGCCGACGAAGGTGGGCCTGTGCACATCAACCTGCCGCTGCGAAAACCGCTGCTTCCCGAGGCCCTGCTCCCCCCGAAAGCGAGTCCCCCAAAGCTGCTCCGTGGCCGCCGCCTACTCGGCTCATCTCAGCTTCGCGAGCTCGGCGATCACTTCGCGGGGGCGGAGCGGCCCGTGATCGTCGTCGGACCAATGATCCGCGAGGCCGCCGGCGAATCCGCGACCCTCGGTGCCGCGCTGGTACGCCTCGCCGAGCGCAGCGGTTGGCCTCTGATCGCCGATCTGCTCGCCACCTGCAGACCCGAGGCCACCCAGGTCGGCGATGCCATCGCTCGCCGCCGCGACAAGGCTCCGGCAGACGCGATCCTGTGGTTTAGTGACGCGCCGATCTCTGCTCCTCTGCTCCGATTCATCGGCCGATGCCCGGGCCCCGTCGCCCGCATCAGCGCCGGCGGTACCTGGCGTGATCCTAGCTTTACGACCAGCCTCGCCGTCGATGCAGCCCCGGCAGATACAGCCGACGCGCTCGACCTCCAGCCGGCCAGCGACACCTGGCGCCGGTCGTGGCAACGGACAAGCGCCGATGCGCTCGCACACCTCTGCAACGCCCGTGACCACGGCCGCTTTGAGGGTCCTGTGCTCGCCGCTGCCCTCGCGGCCTGGCCCGGGAACCTGGTGCACGTGGCCAATTCGTCATCGATCCGCGATCTCGATACCTTCGGCCGTCTGCGCTCCGGTCAACGCGCTCTCTGCAACCGCGGCGTCAACGGCATCGACGGCACCATTGCGACTGCTGCGGGCGAAGCCGCCATGCTCGACCAACCGCTGCTGACGATCATCGGCGACCTGGCACTCCTACACGACATCGGCGCCCTGATACATACCCCCGAGAGTTCACTGGTGATCCTCGCGATCAACAACGGCGGCGGCCAAATCTTCCGCCAGCTACCGCTGCGCGAGCACCCAGCCTTTGACGAACTCTTCGTGGCCGCGAAGCCGACCGACCTTTGCGCGCTCGCGGCTGCGACCGGCTGGGCATACATCGCGGTCGCAGACGACGACGGCGGCGATGCGCTCGCAGAGGCCCTTCGAGCCGGCTACGAACGCGGTCGATCGATCATCGAGCTTCACTTCGACGCAGCTGCAGCATTCGCCGCCCGTCAATCCTTCTGGAACGCGTGGTGATGTCGCCATTCGCGATCTGGTGGCAGGCGATTAGGCCGCGCACACTCGCGGCCGGAGCGGCGCCTGTTCTCGTCGGCACGGCCCTGGCGCTCGCAGACGGTGCCTTCCACCCGCAAGCCGCGGTCTTCGCCCTCGCAGGGGCCTTAGCTCTCCAAATCGCCACTAATATCCACAACGACTACGAGGACTTTGTGCGCGGCGCCGACGGGCCCGGTCGGCTCGGTCCAAAGCGCGCGACCGCCGAGGGTTGGGTAAAACCCGCGAGCATGCGCCGCGCCGCGATCACTGTATTTGCGGCCGCCCTGCTCATCGGCATCTATTTGGTCGCCCGCGGTGGCTGGCCGATCTTGGCCCTCGGACTCGCCAGCATCGCGGCCGGTTATAGCTATACAGGAGGCCCAAAACCGCTCGCATACGTCGGCCTCGGCGATCTTTTTGTGCTTCTGTTCTTCGGTTTCGCCGCTGTGGTCGGGACCTACTATGTGCAATCTTCAACCACTTCTACCGCCGCCTGGTGGCTCGGACTCGGGGTTGGTGCCCTCTCCACGGCTATCCTCGCGGTCAACAACCTCCGAGATCACATCAGCGACAGGGCGGCAGGCAAACGCACCCTGGCGGTCCGTTTTGGGCCCGGCGCAGCTCGCCTCGAATACACCCTCTGCCTCGGGCTCTCCTATGTCGTACTGCTACCCGCGGCACTCGCCGGCCACCCGGGCGTGCTGCTTGGGCTGCTCTCGCTACCCTCTGCGCGCATCGTGCATTCAACAGTGGCAAACAACGAAGGCGCAGCGCTCGCACCTTCACTCGGCGCGACCGCGAAGCTGCTCGCTCGTTACGGCCTGCTCGTAAGTGCAGGCCTCGCTGTCGAAGCTGCTCTGCGCGCCACCCTGAGCATTCTCTTTGGATAGCTCGAACACGAGACAAGACCTACAATGTCCGCCCGGATCACACTCCGCGATGCCAGCCTCTGCGCGGATTCCGTGCAAGACGGCCTCATCCTCCGGCTCGGCGATGATCACGGCCGCCTGGGCTTAGGCGAGGCCGTCGCAAGGCCCGGCTTTAGCCCGTCGCTGCACGCGATCGGTGTGAGTGCCAGGGCCTCTTCGCTGACAACGCGCATGCTCGGCCGATCCTTCGCCTGCGCCGAGGAGGCCGCTGTCCTGAGCGCCGAACTCTGCGACGCCGACGGCCACAATCCGCTACCGAGCCCCCTGCGCTTCGCGATCGACAGCGCCCTCCTAGACCTGCTCGGCCGTGCCCGGGGTTGCACGGTCGCGGCTTTGCTCGGCAAACCAGCGCCGCAGATCCGCCGCAACGCGCTGGTGCACATCGACACGGATCGCAGCGCCATCCAGGCCTTGCAAGGGCGCGGCTTTACGACCATCAAGGTCAAGGCCCACGGACCATGGCCGCGTTCTCTTCATCAGCTGCAAACGCTGGCACGCATGCTCGCCGAGTGCAGCCCGACGACCCGTCTAAGAATCGACTGCAATCGATCGATGCCCCGAGAGGGCGCCTCAAAGCTCCTACGCGGCCTCGCCAAGCTCATCCCAGAGTACGTCGAAGAGCCGCTCGAGCACCTCGACCCCACGACCTTGCGAGCGCTCCTGCCCGCCGATCTCGCCCTCGCGATCGACGAATCTGCGATCGACAGACACGCCTGGTGCGAGCACCTGGACGCCGGTATCGCAACGGTCGCAGTGATCAAGCCCGCCTTTGTCGGCGGCCTCTTTGCCGCCCGCGATCGCGTCGAGGAGGCCCGCGCCCGCGGCCTCAAAATTGTGATCACCAGCGCCTTAGAGGGCTCGATCGGCGTCGCTGCAGCTGCCCATCTAGCCCTCGCGATAAGGCCGACACTCGCGGTCGGAATCAGCGCCCGAACCGGTACACCCCTGCCGCCGTGGCTCGCTGCCGACTCACCGATCGTACGCCACCCCGCGAGCTTTGGCCTCGGCGTCGACGATCCCGGAGGGCTCGATGACTGATCATAAACGAAGCTCCGAACTCGGCGAGATTCCCCACCCGCTCGCAGCCTTCGCCCGCAGCCGCCCCGACCATATCGCTCTCCGGGTGCGCGGGGCTGAGGGCGTCCTCGGCCGTCCGCTCAGCGCCGCCCAACTCCGATGCCAAGTGGCCGCTCTCGCGACCTATTTCGCCGCGCAGGGGATCACTCCGACAATGCGCATCGCTCTACTCGGACGCCGCTCAGCCACCTGGGTGAAAGCTTTGCACGCGATCTCGTGGCTCGGCGCCAGCGTTGTGCCCCTCGATCCCGCAGCGACCCCGAGCGAGCTCCGCGTACGGGCAGAGCAGGCCGCAGGCGTCGTAATTATCGACAGAGCAGCACTCTTCGCGACCTGCGACGCCCTCCTCGGACTCTCATCTGTCCAGATCCAAATCCAGATCCAGAGCGCAGATATCCCGCAAATGCTCACGGCTCTCGAGCCCGCGCCCGAACGACCCTGGGGACTCGCCGACGAGCGCGCGCTGCTCTTTACCTCGGGATCGAGCGGCGCCCCCAAAGCGGTCGCACTGCGCACTGCCCAACTCCTCTTCGCGACCCTCGGCGGCGCCATTCACCTCGGGCACAACCTAGATGATACCTGGCACGCTTGCCTGCCGCCCTGGCATATCGGCGGTCTCGCCATCCTACTGCGCACCGCCTGGTGCCAGACGACCCTCGATTTGGGCCTCGCCTTTCATGCCTCGGCGATCAACTCGGCGATCGATCGCGGCACTCTGACCCAGCTCTCGCTGGTCCCGGCGATGCTGCGCCGACTCTTGGAGGATCGCGGGCGTCGACGCTTCCCCCCGAGCTTGCGCTGGATCCTGCTCGGAGGTGCGGCCGCGGACGAGGCCGACATCGTCGCCGCCGAGGCCCTCGGCGCAACGCTCTGTCCGACCTGGGGCATGACCGAGAGCGCCGCTCAAGTGGCGACACGCTCACCGGCCTCCCCGCGTCAACAGGGCTCCGTGGGCCCGCCCTTGCCCTTTGTCGACATCCTACAAGATCCCGAAACCGGTACTCTCTGCGTGTCCGGCCCACAGATCGGCGCTGCGGGACCGACGCTGCGCACCCAAGACCTTGGCGAGATCAGTCCGAGGGGACAGGTCATTGTCCGCGGCAGGATCGATCGCGTGGTCATCAGCGGTGGTCGCAACATCGATCCGGCGGCGGTCGAGCGAATCCTGCTCCGCCACCCAGCGGTCGCCCAGGTGCTCGTAGTCGGCCTCCCCGATCCGCGCTTGGGCGAACAGCTAGTCGCAGTCATCGCCCCGCGCAAGCACGCAAGCCGCGACCTCGCCAGCTTCGCCGCTGCAAATCTCCACCGCTACGATCGGCCGCGACTCTGGGCCCTCGTGCGCACGCTACCGACCACCGCCGCCGGTAAGATAAGCGCCGCGACCCGCAGCTCAATCCGCACCCGCCTGCTCCGCGCTCTCGGCCTTGACAGTCATGCCGAGCGCGCGCAGTCGATCGATAAATGCCTCAGGAGCAGCCTGCGAGCGGAAGCTGGCGAGGTCGATGAAGGCGTGCTCATGCTCGACACGGGCGTAGACAACATCATCGGCATCACCCGTGCCTTTGACATCAAAGCAGATCCGCAGGCGAGCGCGCGCTCCCTCGCCGAGCAGACGAGCACCGACGATCGACACCTGCAGACGATCACCAAGACGGAGCGGACGCCGGAAGTCGGCCTCGGCGTGCACCATCGGCAAACCCCAACCCTCGGCTCGCATGGTCGCAAACCAGGGCCCGAGCGCCCCCTGAAGAGCGTCCTCCCAGGCGTGGTGACACCACTCAAAGAAGCGGCTAAAGAACGCGATACCGGCGGCATCGACCTCGGAAAAACGGACGACGTGGGCGTACGTGGGGGGCATCCGGGCGACCTTCGCAAAGGCCGAACGAGTCGGCAAGGCGCCCCCCAAATCGCTCCAAAAAATGCTCCCGAAGCCCACCGCCAGGGCGCACTCCCAGGCCCCGAGACCTCCAAGACCTCCAAGAGTCCCAAGAGTCCCAAATGACCCATCCGAGCACCCCTGAGACCTCTGGCAACCCCGGCACCTCCACCCGTAAGCTGGGCAGCGGAGCGATGTTTGACGGCATCGCCAGCCGCTACGACATGCTCAACCGAGTCATGAGCCTCGGCCTTGACGGTCGCTGGCGACGAGCACTCGTCCGCGCTTTGGGCGAAGGTTTGCCGGCGGCTGGCCGGGTTCTCGACGTCGCCACCGGCACTGCCGACGTCGCCCTGACGATCGCCGCGACCGCGCCCTCGCTGCGGATCGTCGGCGTCGATCCGAGCGAGAAGATGCTCGCACGCGGCCGCGAGAAGATCGCCGCGGCGGGCCTCAATAGCAGTATCAAACTCCAACTCGGCGACGGCCTCGACCTGCCCTTCGATGACAACAGCTTCGACGCGGCCTGTGTCTCCTTTGGCATCCGCAACTTCAGCGACCGCCGGCAGGGCCTCGCCGAACTCACCCGGGTCACCCGCACGGGCGGTCGAGTCGCGATCCTAGAACTCGCAGAGCCCCGGGACAGCGGCCTGCTCGGCAAGGCCGCCCGCCTGCACGTCCGTCACGTCGTGCCCCGACTCGGCGCCATACTCTCGGGCTCCCGCGAGTACCGCTATCTCCAGGACTCGATCGCCGCCTTCCCGCCCGCCGCCGAATTCACAGCGATGATGCGCGAGGTCGGCCTCTTGGAGGTCGAGGCCCGACCGATGACCTTTGGTGCGGTCGTTCTCTTCGTCGGTCGAGCGCCCTAAAAAGCCCTACCTCGTCACGATAGCGCCACTAAAGCAACCGCTTCCATCCGTATTGACATACACCAATCGATGGTTTTGAAAGGCCCAATTTAGCAACGGCTGGGCGGCACTAGGTGCCCCGCAACCGCGAATCCGCCTGGTCTTGGAGGAGCCCGAGATCTTGATATAAATTTCGATCATGCCGCCCTTTGCATCGGTCGTGATCGACTTGATGACACCGGTCTGCGTACCCGCGCCCTTGACCTCATTGTCCTGGGCCGGCTTATTTGGGACCTTGGGGATGTAGGGGGAATTGGGGTTCTTCGCCGGCTTCGGAGCCGCATCGCTCGTATTGGGAGCAGCTAAACCGAAAGCGAAGACAGCAGCAATGACGAGGCGTTTCATGACCCGGCGAGCGTAACAAATCTACGGCCTCTGCAGCGGCGACTTCAAGTATGCACATTCGCGCACAACTTCGATTTCTGTCGCATTTGCGGCCCATTACCGCGCATTTACCTATGTATTGCTCAGCTCCTCAACCGGACTCCACTCATGCCTAGCTCGCACCGCTAGAGCCCGCGATCGCCCAAGGCCCTGCAGCCGCCTACACGCCAGGGCAAACTCGGGTGCCCGCGCACGACCTCCACTAAGCCACCCGACGGGCCCCAAAACGTCCCCACGATGTCGACTCTCAAGCAACCTATGCACACATTCCTCCGCGAATCAACGAACGAACAACCACCAGCAGCTCCTCTAGCTCAGTATGTGTATTGTAATAGTGCACACTGGCTCGAACCACCGAGGTGAGCCCGCGCGCGCGCATATCGAGCAACGTGCCCCAATCAGGTGAGACGCCGAGATGCACCCGCCTCGCGGCCGCAGCCCGTAGCACCGCCGCAGCATCATGACCGTCGACCGTAAAGGTGACGATGCCGCCCCGAGTCACCCCCGGATCCCGAACGACAACCCCAGCGATACCCGCGAGAGCATGGCGCAGGTCCCCGGCCAGGCTGAGCACCCGGGCCTCGATCTGGGGCAGACCCCAGCTGAGGGCGTGATCCACCGCGACCCCCAAGCCGATGCGCGCGGCGTGGTTGAACTCAAATTGCTCGAATCGCCGCGCCCCCTCAAAGAAGCTAAATCCATCGGGCTCGGACCAACGGGCCGCGTAGAGATCGACTGCGGGCGGCCTCAGACGCGGCCCAAGCTCGGGATTGATGTAGAGAAAGCCGGTACCGCGCGGACCCCGGAGGAATTTTCGACCTGTTCCAGAGAGCAGATCGCAGCCGACCTCACGGACATCGATCTCGAGTTGGCCGACGGTCTGGCAGGCGTCCAACAAAAAGGGCACGCCCGCCGCCTGGGCAATCGCCCCAACCTCGCCTACGGGGTTGATGAGGCCGCTGTTGGTGGGCATATGCGCCATCGCGATCAAGCGAGTCTGAGGCCCGATCGCCGCCCTTAACGCGGTGATCGAGAGCTCTCCTGTAGGCTCGCTGTCGACCACCCGAAGCCGGACACCGCGACGTTCAACCAGACGGCGAAGGGTCATAAAATTGCTCGCGTACACGGTGCGAGAGATCAAAATCTCCTGCCCGGAACCCAGGTCGAGTGCCTCGAGCCCTATCCGCCAGGCGCTCGTCGCAGAGTCGCAGAGAACCATGTCGTCGGCAGCCGCATTCAGCAGCCGAGCCAGCGCGTGTCGCGGCCTCGCAACTTTCTCGCTCGCCGCCGCCGCAGCCTCGTACCCACCCAGTTCAGCCTCCAGGCGCAGATGCTCGATCTGCGCCTGGAGCACTGGCTCTGGCATCAGGGCCGCGCCCGCGTTGTTGAGGTGTGCACATTTTGTACAAGCAGGCGTCAACGCCCGCGCCCGCGCAACCATCTCGGGTGTCATCGCCGCACCTCCGCCCCCGCACAGGCCACAGAATCGAGCAGCGAGCCAATACCCCTGCTAGATGGTGCGACCCGCCCCTCGTCCGCCAACACCCGGGCCAGCCGCGGAAGATCCGGGCAGAGCACCCCAGGGAAGAGGTGGTGCTCGCGATGGTAGGGCCGCGGGTACCAGGAGATAAAGACCCGCGCCAGCAGCCCGTAGGCAGTCGACCGACTGTTGCTGGGGATGGCCTGATCCTCGGCCTGCCAGACATGCTCTGTCAGATCCATCAGATGCAAGAGCGCGGGATAGACGGTGTACATCGGCAGGATCCACAGCAGCAAGAAGGGTGTCCAAAGCCCAAACCAAGCGACCGCCGCGAGCATCAACGGCATCGCGACGAGCTTGATCCGGCGCTCCTGCTCCATCACCGGATCACCGACAAAGGGGCGGAAGAGCGTTCGCAGGTGGTGATGGGCACCGGCATAAAACACCGCCTGGCCGGGCCCAACGGCGTCCTGCCGACCGCGAAAAAAGGCGACGCTCGATGTCAACCCAGTGCGCGCGCAGGCCCGCAGGAGGTCGGTGCGGCTGTAGGCGCGGGTCGTATCGCCGCGGCGCGCTCGATTGGCGTAATCGGGATCGCCAAAGGTAAAGAGGTGCTGATGATGACGCACATGTCGACGCCGCCACTGCTCAAAGGACCAGGCCTCCGGGTGGTGGAACATCGGCACCACACAGAGCCCAAAGCCCACCCATCGCGTGATCGATTTTGACTTGAAGTGGCCGAAGTGGCTGGCATCATGGTGCACTACATAGAGGCCGTGCTGGACCACCGCGACCCACCATACACCCAGGACCCAGAGCGCGAGCGAGTCGGCGCGCATGCACAGGTACCAGATCAAGGCGACCGCAGAAAAAAGCCCTAGATAATGCAAAACGACCCACCAGGGCCTGTTTTGATGCATCTCCCGGATCGTTGCCTGGGCCGACGCAGAGAGCGTATGTAGACGCAAGCGTCCTAGTGAAGCCATCGACTCAACCGATCTGGGCGATGCACACCGCGTATTGCCGCTCTAAAAGGGGACGCCACCGGTCGAGTCCCCCGAGTGCCTGCTGTCCTCGACGAACCCGCATCGCCAGGTTTATCGGCGCAAGATCCAACCCCTCCACGGGGTGCTCATTGAGCCATTGTACAGCCACGTCGTTCGACGCCATCTCACCGCTCTGCCAAGTGTAGAGCAGCCGCGCCGGATAGAGCACGCAGCGCGAGAGTTCTTTGTCGGCCGGCCGATCACCGCTGAAATCGGCGGTCAGGGACGCCCAATACCCGGTCGCGTGGGCCCGCAGCTGGGACTCGATCGCGGCTCGGTCAGGACGCGGCAAACCATCGATCGCCTCGCCGTCGATCAACACCCCGTGGTCCAGCAAATCGATGCGATCGAGGGCAGGAAAACGACCGCCGACAAAACCTGGCGTTGACCAAAAGATCGACAGCCGCGACTCGAGCGTCAAATCGACTGCGCGCAGGTCAGCTCTTAGCGCGGCCAAGTCCGCCTCGTAGCCCGGGCGAAAAAACAGGGCCACATCGATATCGCTGCAGCCCGCGCTGTAGCCACCGTGGGCGAGGCTGCCGAGCAGATAGACCGCGAGCAGGTTGTCGCCAAAACGAGCGCGCGCGTGGGCTCGCACCTGCTCGACAAAGCTATTTGCCCGCTTCATGATGCCTGCTCGAAATGACGCCTGACCGCCGGCAGGTACGACGCGGCATACCATCTGAGGAACTGGGCGGATCGTGCGAGCCTGTCGTGTAGACCCGACCAAACGGCGCCCTCCAGGGCGGGCTCACGTCGGAGGATCGGCTCGATGAAGTCCCGGAGCACCAATGCGCCGTGCTCGGCGTCGCCTAAGGCGTGAATGCCCAGATAGGTGCCCGCCACCGGGGCCTGCTCGGGGCTCGCTGCGGGCAGGCCAACGCTGTCGAGACCCAAGCGACGAAGCCCTCGCCAGAGCTGCATGCAGCGCTTCGCCGACATGAGCTCAGTGGCGAAGAATGCACCGGCAAAGAAAGCGTGATTCTGCTCCGACGCGCAATCCTGCGAGAATGTGTAATTGAGGGTGCAGAGGGCCGAATCATTGAGCGCAGGAGAAATCGATACCTGGGCCTCGAGGTTCGCGAGCAACACCCGAAAGAGGTCCGAATGGTGCTCGGACTCCTCCTCCTCGATATGCTCCTCTAGCGGCCTGCACAGGTACTCGGGGATCTTTGGCAACCACCGCCGAAGGTAGATGTTGAAGGCAGGCTGACAGGCGTCAAATCTGAGGAACGCGACGATCTCTTCGAGGCTCGCGTGCTCCGCGAGATAGTCGTAGACATCGCTGTTATTGGCATAGGCGTTCTCGACGGCGCTCTCGTGGAGAGAACGGCGGTCGGGGACGAATGCGACCTCACGGGCGATAGGCGCAGGCTCTTGAGACATGACGGCAGACCTCCGGGGAGTGACCGAGCGTGGATCGCACAGTCTATAGTTGGTGACAGGCCGCGCGCGAATCGCTCGCGGACATCGAGTGTCGACTCTGCTCTTCATACGGCGCCTGAGACCGAGATGTTTCTCTCCTCCCCAAAAATAATGCGGATCGGCACTCCACCCTCAGACGCTGACGGGTCGCCAATTACACCCATTCGCGGCCCCTAGCACCCACGCCTGAAGCCGTTTCAAACCCGGTGATTTGCGGTCAATTTGACCCCACAATTCACTCTCTCGAAAATTTGAAAGCGGTCCTATTCAACGATTCTGGGGCTTGATCAAAGAGTACACATGTCTCTTTGACCATTGCGGTATGTCGCACGCGGGCCGCGTAATTTGTGAGCCAAATAGTGAGCGCGAAGGGTTCCCACGTGCGAAGCGCATCAACAAACCAAATACGCCCCTTGATCCTGAGGTATTTGCAAATCGCTCGCTCATCTAAATCGACAAATCTGACCATAGGGAAGAATTCCAACGTTCACATGCCGCGCCTCCATACGCACAATCTGCGGAGGATGCATGCCACAAGCGCGCCCATCGAGACCTGTCGCCTCTGCGGCCTTCGTCAGCTCCGCCAGCTCTCTCCAGCGAGAATCCAGGCGCTGATGATCACACTCCACAGGAGATGGAGCAGCCCCCAGGTGACAGTTATCCACCAGCCACCGGCCCCAGGCGGCGCGAGCAAACCTGCGCCCGCCATCGCCCCCAAGGTCAGCGCGATCGCTATCGTGTTGATCCAAACGAAACGCCGGCTGAAACGAACGCGTGCAAAGATCTTGAGCCCCGGTGCATGCCCGAGAAAGGCGAGCAGCGCGAGACGGACAGATGTGCTCCGCTCACTTCGCGGGCCTGTCATGGCGACTCGGCGTCGCTGCCATCGCCCGCAGCATCTGCGTCGGGTCGAACGCCGAGCTTGCCTATCGCATAGCCCTCGGGCTCGCTCAGAGATCCGTCACGGCTCAGCTGATCGGCGGCCATCACCGCGATCAATAGAGCTGCAGGGTCGGCAGAGTTCACCGTCTTTGCGTCGAAGATGCCGAAGCGGCCGAGGTCGCAGCGCTCAAAAAGAATCCGCGATTTGTCGGCCGCATCGGCGACCGCAACCTCCTGAAAGACGATGACACCCGCCTTGCAGGCCTGCCCCCACGCGGCCTGTCCCTCGGCTCCGCCGATCTCGCGCGAGACAACGTTTGAGCGCTCGCCGGGTGCCACCTCTGCGTAGTCCCTGAGCGCGGTGGTCAAAAAATCTGGTAGCCGCTCGGCCTCGAGTTCGGCGAGACCGGCAGCCGCGGCAGGGGCCGCAGAGCCCTCTTCGACGCTCCTCAGCGCGGTCGCGAGTGCCTCCGCCGCTCGTTCATTGACCGGCGGCAAGCTGTGCTTGGGGGCCGGCTTCGCGGGCTCTGCCGGCTTTGCCTGCACCTGCGCGGGCTCCTCTACATGCCTCTTGACGGGCATTTTGGCGGATATCTTGGCGCCGTTTGCCCCTGACCCAGGCGAGACAGCGAGCTCGGGTTCGACCTTTTTTTGCCGCTCAGCACTGCCCCGCGAGCAGGCCGAGAGCGCGACCAAAAGTGCCGCAAATCCGCCGACAATAAGAGTCCGTGATGGGGCGCAGGTCCGCATGGCGCGACCTTACCCCATCGACTCAGCCGCCGCGAACCCAGCGCACGAGGCGGAGCGACGCCGGCAGAAACGCAACCGAAGCGACAAAACAAAGCGCCATGCCGGTCGCCGCCGTGAAGCCGAGCGAGTAGAGGCCCAGATGATCCGCAAAGACCATGCCGCCGTAGCCGAGCACCGTCGTCACCGTCGTCATCAGCACAGCGCCCCCGGTCTCGCGAAGAACAACAGCGACCGCCGCCCCTTCTCGGTGCCGATGCAGGATGTGAATCGCGTCGTCCTGACCCATGCCGACCAATAACGGGAAGGCGAGCACCGTAAAAAAATTGACCTTCCAGTCCTGCAGCCACACCAAACCGCCGAGCCACACGAGCGCCAGCATCACCGTTCCGAGGATCACCAAGGCGTAGCTCAGCCGGCGAAAGAGCAGGAGCGCGACCAGCAGCAACACGCCGCCGGAGAGGCCGAGCACCAGTGGACCGTCGCCGCGGATCGTATCGACGATCTCGGGGATGACAAAAAACGACGCCGCCACCGGAACCGGACCCGAACCCACCTCGAGGTCGAGAAACGCGTCGTAGATCCGTTTGGAGTTGTGGTAGTCGGATTTCCCGCCTTTGGTCCAAAAGACCGCAAAACGGCCTAATTCGCCGGTTTGATCGGTAAATTGCAGGCGCACCCAAGCTGGCAGATCGGCGGCGGCGATCGGCGCATCGACCTTTAAGTAGGGCTCCCAGGTCCGCATGCGTCCCTGATCGGCCTCACTCAGCACACCGATTTTGTCGTGGATCCGCCGGCGAATATCCCTGATCACCACCAGCTTCTCGGCCTGGAGATCGGGCACAAAGGAGTAGACCGAAGCGACGTCGTAAAGACGATCGTGCATCTCGCGGAGGCGCTCGCCCGGGTAGCGACCAAGCAGCTCGCGGACCTCGGGATCGAGAGCCTGGCTCCGCCGCGCCCTCTCGGCGAGAGCGACAAAAACCGGATCCAAACGGTCATCATCCTCCTCGTCGATCACATCATCTTCGTTCTCTTCGTTCTCTTCGTTCTCTTCGTTCTCTTTGCTTTCTTCGCTCTTCGTGTGACCGCAACCGTCGAGCACTGGCGGCAGGGGCAGCTCACCGCCGCTCGCCAGGATCTCAACCTCGTCGGCGTGCAACCGCACCAGTGCCTGGAGCTGGCGGTGCACATCGTAGGTGTCGCGAAGATCGCGGGTCAGCGCCACCGCAGGCGCCAGCGTCGTCTTGCGACCGACCGCCTTGCGGAAGGACTCGTGCCCCTCTTTTTTCGCCTTCTTGGCGGTCTTCGGCGGTCGCACAGGCGCGTCCAGGCGACCCAAATCGTACTCGAATTCGAGATCCCCAAGACGCGACGCTGCGAGCCCCCCAAGCCCGAGTCCAAGGCCGACGATCAACAGCGCAAACCAGGGCGGCGCACCGCGTCCGCGCCGACGATCCTCGACGCTTGGCGACTGTGCATCGCTGCTCTCCACAGGACTCGGCAGCGCTGCGGCGCCGCCACCGGGCCACGGGCGCAGGCGCTCGGCAACGACGATCAGCGCCGGCAAAACGATGATCGAACCAGCCAACGCGAGCAGCACACCGATGCCGGCAACAATGCCAAATTGCGAAAAACCTCGAAAATCAGCGACCACCAAAAGAAAGCAGGTGAGCGCGGTGCTGAGGCCACCCGCCGCGGTCGAGACACTCGTCGTCGACAGGGTCAGCGCGAGGGCCCGGTCGACGCTGAGACCCCGCCTGCGCTCATGGCGATAGCGGCCGAGAACATGGATCCCAAAGTCGATGCCCAGGCCGAGCAGAATCACAAAAATGAACGCCGAGACCAGGTTGAGTTCGCCGAAGATCAAGCGGGCGATGCCCAGGGTCGTGAGCACCGCGATCAGCAGCGGCAGCAGAATCAGGACGATCGCCCGGAGACCGCGGAAGTAGAGCGCGAGCACCAACATCAACAGACCAACGACGATCGCCGAGCCGCGCACGATATCCCCCTGGAGGCCGCCGACACGCCGGCTCTGCTCGGCGTACGAGCCCTCGATGCCGACTTTCATCTCCGGGTGGTAGCTCGCCGGATCGAGGCTCGCGCTCAGCTCCTCAACCGCCGCGAAGAGGCCGCGACCAAAGGCAATGTCGGTATCGGGTTCGGTCGGCCGGGCCTTGATGACAAAGAGCGTGCCGTCATCGGTTTCGGTTTCGTAATACTCGGGCAGCCGAGTATCGAGTTCGTAACGCTCGCGCAGCTCGTCTTCGCTGAGCGCCGCGTCGGCTGCCTTGACCACAGCGTCGACCTCTTCATCCTCGGGAAAGAGCGCCATCTCCCGACGCACCTCGGCGCGCACACGGTCGATCACCCGACAGCGCAGATCGAGCAGGTCCTCGAGATCCGCGTAGAGCAACGCATTGTCCTCGAAGAAACTGCGGTCGAGATGAAAGAGCGCGTAACGCAGCTCAGGACGCTTGCGCAGGCCGGTGGCGAGCACCTCGGCAAAGCGCAGACTGGCCTCCCGCGAGGGCGATCGCACCGTCACGTAGAGCTCTGACTGGTTGCCCAAACGATCGCTGAGCGCATCGATGCGGGCCGTGGAGAGCGCGTCCGCAGGCAGCAGCGCTCGCAGCTGCTGATCGACCCGGAGCTGCAGCGCGAGCCAGAGCCCGAGCGCGCCGACGGCCAACGCTGTCAGCACGATCGTCCACGGACGCCGCGAGATCAGGCCGGCGAGGCGACGGGCAGGCTCGCGGATGAGGCCGCTATCCGGGCCATCCTCCAGAGCGCGGGACTTGGGGCCGGCACGCATTCGGGTCGATAGGCTCTACGTTTTGCCGGGCGGCAGGCGCAAGCCGAAAGCCCGACGACGGCCCTTTGCATGCGCCATCTCACAACACAAGAGCCCAAAATCGCCCTGCACGAGCCAAAAACCTCAGTAACCGAGTCGCGCGAGTACCTTCTCGGTCAGCCGCGGAATGCCGCCCGCGGGGCGCTCGCCCGCGGCGATCCACATCATGCCCGGCGGTGCCTCGAGGTCGCCAACCACCGCCGCAGTGCAGGGCCAGAGCCGCCAGATGCGGTGGGAGAACACGTGTTTTACGGGTGCGGCATCGGCATCGGTCCTGACTCTGCGCACCCGAATGCCGGTCGCCGCCCGGATCTCCGCCGGTCGCAGGCCCGCGCCGCTATCGGCCGCTCGCGGCATCAAGGGCAGGCACCAGAGACCCGCGAGCAAGCCCGTCGCCGGCCGCCGCTCGACCAAGATGCGACCGCGACGGGCGATCGCCACCGCCCAGAGTTCGTGCTCGGAGGGCGCCGATTTTTTCTTGGGCGCTGGGATCTGCAGGGCGAGGCCCGCAGTCTCCGCCTTACAGACATGTCTTACAGGACATGTCCCACAGGTCGGCTTGCGTGGAGTGCAAACCGTCGCTCCCAGCTCCATCAGCGCCTGCGCCAGGACCCGCGGCGAACCTGCCCCCAAGATCTCCTGGACCCACCGCCAATGGCCCGGCGCCCCCGCACCCTGACCCTTCGGATCCGTGATCGCCAGCAGCCGCGAGAGCACCCGAGCAACATTGCCATCGACCAGCGGCTCGGGCCTGTCAAAGGCGATCGAAGCGATCGCACCGGCGGTGTAGGGACCGATTCCGGGGACCTTGCGCAGCGCCACAGCGCTTTCTGGCACCTCACCGCAAAGCTCATCCCGCACATAGCGAGCACCACGATGCAGCAGACGCGCGCGACGGTAATAACCGAGACCACTCCACGCCTGCAGCACGCTCTCCTCGTCGGCAGCTGCGAGCGTACCGACGTCCGGAAAGCGGCGGAGAAACTCCGAGTAGTAGCCGCGAACGGTATCGACGCGGGTCTGCTGCAACATGATCTCGGAGACCCAAATCGAATAGGGATCGCGAGTCCGTCGCCACTCGAGATCGCGCTGATGAAGGGCGAACCAGGGCGCGAGCGCGCGGGCGAACTCGCGGACAAGACTTTGGTCAATTTCGCGCAAGGTGCTTCGTATAGCGGAGATCCGAGCGTCCGCCAACGCTGTGCTCGCCGACCCGAGGGACAGCCACGGGACCCGACACGAATTCAGCGATGATCTAAAAATGACCCAGCGACGATCCGGCGATGATTCTTGGGATGATCCAGCCGCCGCCGCGCGTCGTTGGGGAGCCGGCCAAGCCCGGTTTTCTTGTTTTGTTTTCGCTCAAACCCTGCTAGACGGCCAATAGCGCCGGTTTTGCAGCTCTTCGACCTTCGGCAGGCTTATGTTTCGCAAGCGTGACACTCACATCCACTTCGTCGGCATCGGCGGCATCGGCATGAGCGGCATCGCCGAGGTCTTGATCAACCTCGGTTACGAGGTCACCGGTACCGACCTCGCTGACTCCGAGATCACCCGGCGGCTCTCATCGATGGGTGCAACCGTGCACCGCGGCCACCGAGCGGAGCACCTCGCCGATGCCGATGTGGTCGTCATCTCATCGGCGATCCCGGCTCACAACCCCGAGGTCGTCGCCGCCCACAGCCGCAAGATCCCGGTGATCCCGCGGGCCGAGATGCTCGCCGAACTGATGCGCCTCAAGCAGGGCATCGCCATCGGCGGATCCCACGGCAAGACCACAACCACGAGCCTGATCGCGACCGTGCTGCACGCCGGCGGCGTCGACCCAACGGTGGTGATCGGCGGCAAATTAAACGCGCTCGGCACCAACGCTCGCCTGGGCCAGAGCGACCTGATGGTCGTCGAAGCCGACGAGAGCGACGGCTCCTTTTTGATGCTCTCGCCAATGGTTGCGGTGATCACCAACATCGATGACGAACACCTCGATCACTACGGCGACAGCGCGGCCTTAATCGACGCCTTCGTCGGCTTTGCCAACCGCATTCCCTTTTACGGGCTCGCCGTCATCTGCACCGACGATACCCGCCTGACCGCCCTGCTGCCCCGCCTGAGCAAGCGCTACGTCACCTACGGCTTTGCTGATGACGCCGACTACCAGGCCTCCAACATCCGCTACGACGGCCCCAATACGCTCTTTCGCGTGCGCGCCCACGGCCAGGATCTGGGCGAGTTTGTGGTCCACATGCCCGGTCGTCACAACGCCCTCAACGCCCTCGCGACGATCGCCGTCGCTGATTTTTTAAACCTCGATCCGGCGGTGAGCCAGCGGGCGCTCGCTGAGTTCCACGGGGTCCAGCGCCGCTTCACAACCCGCGGTGAGGGTCGCGGAGTGCTGGTCGTCGACGACTACGCCCACCACCCCACCGAGATCGCGGCGACCCTCGGCGGCGCCCGTATCAGCTACACCGAGCGACGCCTGGTCGCCGTCTTTCAGCCCCATCGCTACACCCGCACACGCGACCACCTCGAGGGTTTTGCCGAGTGCCTAGATGATGCCGACGTCGTCGTGCTCACCGATATCTACGCGGCCGGCGAAGCGCCGATCGACGGCGTCACCATCGACCGCTTAGCCCAGCTCACAAGGCTCCGCCGCCCCGATCGCCCGGTCCATTTAGTCTCCGGTCTAGACGCCCTCAGCCAGCACCTCCACGAGATCGCCACCGCCGGCGATCTGGTGATCACCCTGGGCGCCGGCAGCATCACTAAAGTCTCGCACCAGCTGGTCCGCAGCCTCCGCGAAACCGAAGCCGCCGAGTGACAAAAGGTGCGCAGGGCCGACCACGCGATGCACCCAACTCCAACTCCAACTGCTAGCGCTCCGAGCCGTGGCGCAGCACTGCTCTGTCAACTTGGCGATCTCTGTGATCCGCACGAGACCGTCGATGAGCTGGGATTGCTCGTCGACGAACCGATGTCGCGGCACACCACTCTGCGCCTGGGTGGTCCCGCCGATCTCTGGGCCCGACCGCGCCGTATCGAGGCCTTGCAGCGCCTGCTCGCCCGCGCCCACGAGCACTCGATCCCGGTGACCTTCGTCGGCTCAGGCACCAACCTATTGGTCCGCGATCAAGGGATCCGCGGCCTCGTCATCAACTTAGGCCGACTCAACGAGGTCCATCGACCTGACCCAAATAACAGGCCCGAATCGGTCGAGGTCGAGGCCGGCGCAAGCACGGGAAAGCTGCTCAAATCGGCCGTACAATGGAGCTTGGGCGGTATTGAGTTTCTCGGAGGAGTCCCGGGAAGCGTCGGCGGCGGCCTGGTGATGAACGCCGGCACCTACCTCGGCGAATTTACCGACGTGGTCACCGAGGTGCGCTCGCTCTCCCAAAAGGGTGCACTCATCCGTCGCGATCACGACGCCTGCGGCTTCCGCTACCGGGCCTCCGATCTGCCACCACACGAGATCGTGATCGGCGCGAGTTTAGGGCTGCGCCCGCGGGAGCGCGGCGAGATCGAGACCGACATCGCCGGCCTCAAGGCACGCCGCCGCGATCGCGAACCGAGCGGCGTCGCCAACTCGGGCTCGACATTTAAAAATCCCCCCGGAGACTACGCCGGCCGCCTGATCGAGAGCGCCGGCCTCAAGGGCAAACGGGTCGCGGGTGCCTTTGTCAGCCCAAAACACGCCAACTGGCTGGTCGTCGAGCGCCGAGCCCCCTGCTCCGCCGCCGACTTGCTCGCCCTCATCGATCTCGTGCGCGACGAGGTCGCTTCGAAGCACGGAATCAGACTCGATCTCGAGCTTCGGGTGATCGGCGAGTGACGCCCCGGTGATCGCAGTGATTGCCGCGACCGAGCGCGCCCGCTATACAGCTTGGCTATGAGCGAACACCCCACCGACTTTAAGGGCTCGATCACCGACGCGATTCGCGAAGCTATCGTCTCCGCGATCAGTGACGCAGAGGTCGAGGTCAGCGGTGGCGGCGGTCACTTCAGCATCGTCGTCACCTCCCCCATCTTCGAGGGCAAAAGCCGGGTCGCCTCCCAGCGCCTGGTCTACGGCGCGATCACCCACTTGATGGCCGGCGACATGGCGCCGGTGCACGCGGTCGACACACTGCGCACCTTGACGCCCTGATCCTCCGCGCTTTGTAGGTCGCGTCGATGCTCTACCTGCTCGTCGCCTCCGTCATCTGGGCGTTCTCCTTCGGGATCATCAAGACCAGCCTCGCCGGGCTCGACGCTAGCTTTATCGGCTCGGCCCGCCTGCTGCTCTCGCTCGCCCTCTTCGCGCCCTTTATCGGCGGCCCTTTACTCAAAGATCGCCACCTAAGCGGTCATTTACTGGCGATCGGCGCGCTCCAGTACGGTCTGATGTACAGCCTTTACTTGGCCGCCTATGGCCATTTGTTGGCCCATCAGATCGCGCTATTTACGGTTTTTACGCCGATCTATGTGATCCTCTGGAGCGACCTCCGTGAGCGCCGCCTGCGACCCGTCGGCCTGCTCTGCGCGGCGATCGCAGCGACCGGCGCTGGCCTCCTCCACGACGGGGATCTCGGCGACGCCGAGAGGGCCGATTTGCTGATCGGCTTTGCCCTGATCCAGGGCGCGAATATCTGCTTCGCCATCGGCCAAATCGAGTACCGCCGCCTCCGAATCCGCCGCCCAGAGCTCCGCGATCGCCAGGTGCACGCGCTCCTCCTGCTCGGCGGACTGCTGGTCAGCGCCCTGATGACGACCCTGCGCGGCGCCTGGCCGAGCGCCTCCTCGGTCGATCCCGCGGCCCTCGCTGCCCTCGCCTATCTCGGCATCATCGCCTCGGGCCTCGGCTTCTTCCTGTGGAACGCAGGCGCGGTGCAGACCGCCCCCGCTACGCTCGCGGTGCTCAACAACCTCAAAGTGCCACTTGGGGTTGCGGCCGCGCTTCTATTTTTCGGCGAACACACCGATGTACCCCGACTACTCGTCGCCGGCACCTTAATGATGATCGCGGCCTGGCTCGCCGAGCGTCAATACAGGCCCGAATGAGCGGACTCGCCACGGCATCGCGCCTCGCTGTACCCTCGCGTTGGCTGCCCAAGTTTGGAGGCTAAAATTGTCGGATTTGGAACCATCAAAAGACCCACAGGGCACCTGCCCGAGCCCTGGATCTGCGCTCATCGAAGCGCTCGACGCCTGGAACGACGAGATCACGCGCCCAAACGGCTATCTCCTCCTCCGCGGAGCCTCTGCGCAGCAACTAAACCCCCTCCTGCGCCCCTGGCTCGACACTCTCGAGGAGGAGGGCGACATACTCATCAAAATAAGCGTCGGCAGCGACGATACTGGCAACAGCACCGAAGACCGAGCCGAGGCCCTGCGCGAGCGACTGGCGGCGGCAATTGAGACCCGCTTCCCGAAGTATTGCGATCCGCGGGCCGGCTTCCACGCCCGCCTTCCCGACCTCCTAGGCCGCCTTAGCGCCGACTATCTCGCGCCCCCGAGTCGGCGCCTGCTCCTGGTTGTCCACGACCTAGACAAGCTCCGTCCGGCATACCCCGGCGACAACCCGCTGCCCCGCCTGCTGCCGCATATGCTGCCCCGCGGCGTCTTCTTGCTGGCGACGATCGAGCGCCACACGAGCGGGCGACGCTGGCTCAACGCGCTCGCCGACATCGAGATGATCGACGCCGTGCCCGAGCCGCAAGAGGCACAGGCACAGGCACAAGCACAAGCACAAGCACAAGCACAAGCACAAGCACA
>CAYYUP010000045.1:0-18670 GCA_964474905.1 uncultured Nannocystis sp.
GCCGGGACGCCTGACGCCGGAACAGAGCGCTGGGACATCAGAGCGCCGGGACCGAGCGCTTGTACAAACAGCACTGTGTCGGCTCGTTATGGGCCTCCGGCCGGCGGCTGAAGACAGGGTCCGAGGTTCAGAGTTGGGCTGATGGCCGCATAGAAGGTGCTCCGATGTTGTCAGCCCTGTGCGACTGGAACCTTGAGATCATGGCAGTACGTTGAGCCCGACCATGCACTGGGCCTCCACGCATCAGAGCCGCCTGGAGAGGCAGAGTCGCGTGGATTGAGCTCAGGTTTGATCAGGTCAACTAAAAGGCCGTCTCGACTTTGCGGTGCCTTGAAGGGGCGATCGATTTTGCGGCGAGGTTCAGGAAGAGCACGGAATCTACGCTCTGGTTTCACGTGAAACGGGACCGAGTGTTCTGCATCAACGGGCATCGCACCCAGGCGAACAGCTGATGTGCTGCCACACCAAGCTGCGGATGGGATGGCCGTATTGGCTCTGCGCCGACGGTCGGTGACGAAGAGGTCCCGATGGGCACTGCCCTTGAAGGGTGCAGTACGGCGGTTTCATCTCGCAAAGGCTGGACCTAAGACCGGTGATTAAGAGGCGCAGAGGGCCGCAGTGCACGAGGCTCATGGTCATGCAGAAGTGGGACATTGCCGCGCCAACTGCTCGCCGAAGAAAATCCGCGCCATGTCCAGTGCTTCAATGTTGGATGGAGCCGGACGGGAGAAGGCCTGGCCGATGTACCGATGGGGCTGTCCTGTTTCACGTGGAACAGGATGCGGGCAAGCTCTCTCGCCTCGGGGTACCGAGAGACAGCCGGCTAAAAGCATCGTCGGTAGTTCGCATCTCACAAGCGCCGATTGTCGAGACCGCACGAAGAACGAGGGCGAGACAGGAGATCGAGAGCTGCAAACGTTCCACGTGAAACGAGTGGAACCCGCCTTGGAGTCCATCGAGGACTCGGCTAGGGTGCTGCGTTTACGCAGGTGTCCAAGTGTTCGAGAACCTCAGGGCTAGGCTCTTCGGTGGCCCTGTTGGCGCGGCGTAGCCATTGCAACCCGTCCTTGGGCTCGCCACGACGGCAAGCGATCCAGCCCTTGGTATCGAGGTAGTCCGAGTTGTCGGGTTGGTCTGCAAGGGCTCGATCGACGAGCTGATCGGCTCGCCCGAGGTCGCGCCCTGCGAGGGAGAGGTTATAGGCCACCGCGTTGGCCAGGCTTGGGTCCTCGGCATCGCGTTCGAGTGCGCGTTCAAACGATTCCAGTGCCTGACCGTGGAGATCTGCATCCTGGAAGCGATAGCCAAGGAAGAGGTGGTAATTGCTCCTCTCGAGAGGCGCAGCGCCAGAGAACAAACCAAATGCGAAGAGGGCAATTAGCGCGATTGACGCAGCCCACCGGAGAGGTCCTCGTTTGAGGATGGAGACCGCCGCGAGCACGCCTGCGACCAGGCCGCCGACGTGTCCTGCCTGCGCGATCATCGGTACGACGAGACCAAGACCGAGGCAGAGAGCGATCATGATCGCGAGCGATGGCGCAGAGATGTCCTGTAGGTCGCGCGCGGAGGGCTTGTTTGGGGGAGTCGGCGCCGTGGGGGACGGAGAGAGCCTGATGTAAAGAAGGGCGCCTGCGAGGCCAAGGATGCTCCCTGATGCGCCAACGACCACAGGAGCCTCGCACCAGAGGAGCGACGCGAGGGATCCGCCGAGCGCGGCGATGAGGAAGATCGCCAGGGTTTTGAGCGAGCCGATGGCGGGCTCTAGCCACTCACCGATCGACCCCAGCGCACTGAGGTTGAGCAGGAGATGCAGCCACGAACCGTGCAGGAAGGCGGCGGTCAAGAGGCGCCACCACTCCTGATCGAGCCAGACGCGGGAGAGCTCGAGGGCTCCGAGCTGAACCAGGCCGGCGTCGCTGTCGATCGACCAGAGTGAGTGCAGCAGTGCGCTTGCAGGATCCTCCGAGAGGGTGCCGACGAGCGCTAGCGTGAGGGCGAATGCGATAGCGCAGAGGCCGATGAGGAGAGTCGTCGCGGGGGCTTGAGCTGCGCGTCGTCGCCATCCCGGAGCGGGACTCGAGGCTGATTCGACATCGCGAGCGGGCACGGCCGCGAGCCTACCAGCAGCAGTCCTCGATCGTTCCAGAGATCCCAAAACGCGCACAGCTGAGCGCAGAGACCGTATTGCTAGCCCTTTTGGACCGTTCTAGAGTTGGTAATAACCGTGCCTCGATCATCCTCTGGGTCGCCGAGAGCGCTGCACGTCGCGGCGGTCGCTTGGGTCGGGTGAGGGAGATGGAAGAGCCGAGCCTTCTACTGGTCGATGAAGATGCCCAGAGGCGGCGGGCCCTGGAGGTCGGCATGCGCCGTGCGGGCTTTCGAGTCACGGTCGCGGGCTCGGCGGAGCAGGCCCTGTGGTTTCTCGACCACGCGCTGCCGGTGGCGATCATCAGCGCCTCTCGCTTTGAGGAAGGCATGTCGAGCCTCACTCTTGCGGAGCTGGTTCGGGCCCGTGAGGAACTCTCATCGATCGTTCTGGTGGTGATCGATGACGGAGTCGATCGCGAGGTGCTGGCGCTGGCGGATGATGTTGTTGGCGCCCAGGTCACGGTTGCTGCGCTGTCGATTCGGCTGCGCCAAGCGCTTTTTCAACGACGTGTTGACGAGTTCGCATTGGCTTCCGAGGGGGGAGCCAGGGCTCTTTCCGGCACGTTTGAGGAGATGACGCCGATCGATCTTCTGCGTCTCGTAGAACGCCTGGGCTGCAGCGGTGTCCTGGGGGTCGAGATTCCTTCGGGTCCGGCGACGTTGTGGCTTTCGGAGGGGCGGGTGGTCGATGGCACCCTCGGAAACTTCGAGGGAGAGGAGGCGGTATTTCGCTTGCTGATGGCGGTTGAGGGCTCCTTTGAGCTGAGTTTGGCGAGCAGTCCACATACCGAGGTTGTGCACCGGCCGATGGCCGATCTCATCAGCGAGAGCCTCCGCCAGCTCGACGAGTGGATGCGCTTCTGCGAGGAAGTTCCGCCGGAGGCCTGCCTCTGGGTGGATACGGCAACTCTCGCGAGCAAGCAGGGGGCGTTGGCGATCGAGCAGCTCGCGCTCGTGCGCAGCTGTGATGGTGTGCAGACGATCCGTCAGGTGGTCGAGGCCAGCGGTCTGGGCCTGCTGCTGGCGATGGAGGCGCTGCATCATCTCCGCAACGTGGGTGTTCTCGTCGTCGCGCCGGAGAAGCGGGCGTACACGGAGCTGCCGCCCCTACCTGCGTTTCCGGTGCCATTTGCGGGTCTGCTCGCCGGCCCGGATCGGGAGCACGAGGCTCCGCTGGTCTCTGGTATCCCCGAGGAAAGCGTCGAGGAGCGTTCGCCTTCTCGCGGTCGTGCAAGAAGAAAAAAAGAAGCCAGCGACGCGAAGATCCTCAGTCGGTTGCAGGTCGGTCTGGGTGCGCCACCCGTGCTTGGGTATGTGTTTCGGCCGCCAAAGAACGTGCAGGCCAAAGAGGCGCCCGCCGCTGAGATCTCGGCGATCGATCGAGCCGTTGATGATGCGATCTCTGGCCTCGTGAAGGACGTGAATCCTGCGCGCGAGAGCAGCGGAGGAGTCGCCGGTGGGCAAGAGAGGGGGGCGAGTTTTGGTCGCGGCGGCAAGGATCCAGACCCGTCGCTGCGACCGCGATTCACTGAGGCTCGTGTAGACGCCAAGTCGTCCCGACGAGGCTCCAAGATCGTGTCACTTGTGCGGATACGCGAGCCTACGGGCTCGTCGGATTCGGTGCAGATCTCCGGCCACTCGCTTGTTTTGGAGGATCCGGTTGTTTTGGAGGATTCGGAGGATTCGGAGGATTCGACGGATTCGACGGATTCGGCCGAACTGACCCAGTCGACTAGCGCGAGAACCAAACGGGGCATTGGGTCCTTCTCGGCGTCGGCGGGCACAAGCTGCGGAGTGATATCCGTGCGGCTGGAGGAGGAACTCGCCGAGCTTGTCAGGCGGGAAGGCTTGATGCTCGTGGTGCTAGAGACCCCAGCTTTGGTCGCTTTTGGCCGAGCGAGCGCTGAGCGAGTGACCCTGGCGCAGAGCAAGTCGCGGCAGCTGCTCCGCGGGGTCATCTCGGGCGAGATCGTCGACGCCGGTGGGTCGGTGATCGCGGCAAGGTTCGGCCTCGGGCGCATGCCTTTCCCCAGAGGCGGTCCGTACGGGCACATTGGAAAATCCTTGAGGTCGTCGGGTGCCTCGATCGGGTCGAACGCGCGAGTTCACGTGGATCATGCACCCCCTGTGCCGTCCATCTCGCCGGCGACTTCTGTCTGGGGTTGGATGCTCTTCGTCGGGGCGCTGATTGTTGTGCTTCTGCTCGCGTGGGCCCGTTTAACGTACGGCTCGCCACTCGCCTGGATCGCCCCTCGCGACCGGGCTGTGGGTGAGGCTGTCAACGGAAGTGTGCGACGGATTAACGCCGTGCGGGTACAGGCGCGCCGACAAGTTCCGCAGGCGAGCGAGCCGGGGCAAGAGGGAGCGCCGGCAGGCCAAGCGAATGCTGCGGAAGCAAGCGAAGCAGGTGAAGACGGCGAAGCAGGTGAAGACGGCGAAGCAGGTGAAGACGGCGAAGCAGGTAAAGACGGCGAAGCAGGTGAAGACGGCGAAGCAGGTGAAGGCGGCACAGACGGCGAAGACGGCGGAGAAGAGGCGACCGGGGAAGAAAAAGAGAAGAGGAGCATTGCCGAGGCAGAGCATCTCTATCGAGGGGGGGAGGTTGTCGAAGCGGGCATTGTCGTTGCGGCAATTCTCCAGGTGGCACCGAGTCACCGCGACGCGTTGGTGCTTCGCGCGAAGATCTATATCGATCAGGAAGACTTCCACCGTGCGTTGGCGGCGGCCCAAGAGGCAGTGCGCCACCATCCCGAGGATTCTGAGGCGCACTTGACCGAGGCTGTGGCTCAGGAGGAGCGCGGTGAAGTCGCAGCCGCGATCGCCGCGTATGAGCGCTATCTTGAACTCGCCCCCCATGCGCGCTACGCCAGCGGTGTTCGTCGACAGGTCGCCAACCTGCGGCGCAAACTGCCGTGAAGAGACCCACCGAGAACCCAGCACCGAGTCGCCGAGCTCCGCGAGTCCTCGCGATCGAATCCTCCTGCGATGAAACGGCCTGCGCGATCGTCGAGGGGCTCGAGGTTCGATCGAGCGTCATCGCCACCCAGATAGAGGTGCACGCGGACTTCGGAGGCATCGTCCCGGAGCTCGCGAGTCGCCACCATCTGAGCGCCGTGATCCCCGTGATCGAGTCGGCATTAAAAGACGCCGGAATCTCGAGCATCGCCGCAGAGATCGACGCGATCGCGGTCACTCGGGGTCCGGGGTTGGTCGGTGCTCTGTTGGTCGGAGTTCAGGTCGGGCGGGGCCTTGCAGCGGCGACGGGACTGCCTTTGCTCGGGATTCACCACATGGAGGGGCACCTCTTCTCGGCCTTCATCGGCGACAGCGAACGGCAAAGTCGGCCCTTTGCGCCCCATCTGGCGCTGCTCGTATCGGGGGGGCATAGCGAGCTGGTCGATGTGCGTGGGCTCGGTGATTACCGGATCCTCGGTGCGACCCGCGACGACGCGGTCGGCGAGGCCTTTGATAAGGTCGCGAAGATGGTGGGCTTGGGCTACCCCGGAGGTCCGGTGATCGACAGGCTCGCGACGGAGGGGGACGCCACAGCGATCACTTTTCCGAGGGCGATGCTCCGCGATCGCAAGAACCTAGAATTTTCGTTCTCGGGGCTGAAGACCGCGGTCATGGTGCATTTAGAGGAACACGGTCAGCCAAACTCTCGGGCTGAACTCGCGGATCTCTGTGCTTCGTTTCAGGCGGCGGTCGTCGATGTTTTGGTGACAAAAACGAGACGCGCGCGGGCCCGGATAGGCCGTGATCGTGTGCACGTTGTCGGCGGAGTCTCGGCAAATCGCGGGTTGCGAGCAGCGATCGAGGCGGCTGGCCTCGAGGACAGCTTCTCGGTGGCGGTGCCGCCCTTGCGCTACTGCGGCGACAATGCGGCGATGATCGCCGCCGCTGGAGCTGCGCGTTTTGCCGTCCTCAAATCAGCGCCACCAGAGGTCAGCGTGCTCGCGAGCATCGCTCTCGATGATCCGGCGATGGAGCTACCGCTTTGATCGCATCGGCGCCAGAGTTACTCCGTCGTTATGGCCTCTCGGCACGCCATAGCTGGGGGCAAAATTTTCTTCACGATCCGATGGTGCATCGGTCGATCGCGGCCGCCACGGGGGGCCGTCCCGGTCGGCGGGTAATCGAGATCGGGGCCGGACTCGGCAGTCTGACCTGGCCGCTTATCGAGACCGGCGCCGAAGTTTGGGGCATCGAACGCGATCGGGACCTCTGCGGGGTGTTGCGGGCAGAACTCGGCGGCTATTCGAATTTTAAGCTCATCGAAGCCGACGCCGTGCGTTTTGATTATGCGGCCGCCGCAGAGGGTTGCGAGGAGCCGCCGACGATCGTCGGTAACCTGCCTTATCAGCTGACTGGGCCGCTGCTCTTTGCGTTGCTCGCGGTCCAGCGAGAGACTGGTGCGTGGATCGTGATGATCCAAAAAGAGGTCGCCGACAGGCTCTGCGCGGCCCCGGGCTCGCGCACCTACGGAGGTGTCACGGTGATGCTCTCACGGGTGCGCCGGATTTCGCTGGTGACCCAGGTGTCGCGCGCCTGTTTTGTGCCCCGGCCGCGGGTCGACTCAACCGTGATTCGCCTTGATCCGCGGCCGCAGCTGCGGGGGGAGGTCGCGGACGAGGAGGGCCTGCGGCAGCTGGTCCAGGCTGCATTTCAGCGGCGCCGCAAGGTGCTCGTGAACGCTTTGGGTGGCGTTGCTACACGGGAGCAAGCACATGCGTGGTGCGAGCATGCGGGCATCGATCCAAAGCTCCGCCCCGAGCGGCTTGGGCCCGAAGAATTCGCTGCGCTCCAGCGAGCGCGAGAGGCCGAAGCTGGGAAGACTTCGGGCGCCGTGGGCACTGCTGGCGAGGGAGAACCCGGCAAGGGAGAACCCGGCGAGGGAGAACCCAGTGCCGGAGTTACCTGAGGTTGAGTCGGTGCGCCGGGGTCTTGCAGAGGCGAAGATCCGGGCGCCGGTCGAGGCGATTTATCGAAGCCCAAAAAAACTGCGGATGAGCACCTCTTTGCGTTTGCTTGTCGGGGCTCTGCCTGGAGATGTACGGCGGCGCGGCAAGTACATTATTTGGGAATTTTCCGCGACGGAGCCCCAAAAACCAAAAAGAGCACGGGAGCTGGGGCTGCTCTTGCATCTCGGGATGAGCGGTCGTTGTGGGATCACAAGCGTGCGGCAGCCTCGGGTTGTCCATACCCACATGGTCCTGACCTTCGGGGATGGCAGAGAGCTGCGCTTCGTCGATCCGCGTCGCTTTGGCGGCTTTCGGGTCGGGCCGCTGGCGGCGATTCTCGGAGCTCCGCCGATCTCTGCGCTCGGACCGGAACCTATCGATCCCGACTTCACCGGACAGGTACTGGCGGCGCGTCTGGGACAGAGCCGGAGGGGTCTTCGGGATGCGCTCTTGGATCAGCGTGCGATCGCGGGGGTCGGCAACATCTACGCGATCGAGGCCCTCTTTGAGGCGGGCATGCACCCGCTTACGCCGGCGGTCAAGCTGCGTGAGAGCGCCTGGAATCGCCTGGCACAGGCCCTAGCCCAGGTGCTTCGCCGGGGCATTGCCAACGGCGGTACGACCCTCAAGGACTTTCGCAACGTCGTCGGCGAGGTCGGTCGCAACCAAGATGACCTTCGGGTCTATGGGCGTGCAGGTCAGCCCTGTCCCACCTGTGGTCGACCGCTCAAGAGCTTTGTCAGCGGTGGGCGAAGCGGAGTCTTCTGTCCCTACGACCAGTCCGCTCGGCGAGTCCGATGATGTTTCTTCCATCGCATCGGGAAGGCGTCGAACTTATGGACATGTCCCTAGGGTCAGGACATTGTCGGCCGGAGTTGCAGCGCATTCGTGGAGCCGGGGCCGTGGCGGAGAGCGGTTCGGTACGAGTTGAGAATCGCCTGTGAGCAGCGCGATATGCGCGATTCCTTGAGATACACAGCTTTTGGGCGCGAGCACGGCCTTCGGGCTGAGGGATCCGCTTGCCAGGGTTGGGCGCCTATGCGCAAACTTGGAGCTGTTGACGGGTATTCACCCAGGCCGCTCCTCCCGGCATGAATGAAGCCATCACTACCGGGCGCCCGAAGGCCGACGGGCCAAGCGACGAGTCCTTGATGGCGGACTTCCGCCAGGGCGATGCCGGGGCGTTCGAGATCCTGATGACCAGGCATCGTCGCGGGCTCTTAAACTTCCTCTATCGCAGCGTCAACAACCAGAGCCGTGCCGAAGAGCTGCTCCAGGAGGTCTTTCTCCGGGTCATTCGGGCGAAGGCGCGTTATCAGCAGACAGCTCGCTTCTCGACCTGGCTCTACACGATCGCGCGGAATCTCTGCGTCGACGAGAGCCGCCGGGCGAAGTTTCGCCGGCACCTCTCCCTAGATGCGCCTCGCCGAGGTCGCGACGGAGATCAGCGCGAGAGCATGCTCGACGGCACTGCCGCGGATGATGTCAGCGTCGATGACCAGGCGATGGGGCCGACGATCCAGAGTCGGCTCAAACAAGCGATCGACAGGCTTCCAGAGGGCCAACGCGAGGTGTTTCTTATGCGCCAGCTCGGCGGACTCTCGTTTAGGCAGATCGGCGAGGTCGTCGGTGCCCCCGAGAATACGGTGAAGAGCCGGATGCGCTATGCCCTCGAGAAGTTGCGAGAGGACCTGCGGGACCTGCGAGATCTCCCCTAGTTTTTCCTCGGCCCTTCCGTTCGATTCCTCCGCTTCCGAGCCTTTTGTCCGCTCTCGCGAGGCTTGTGCGCGTTCCGGGTTTTGTCAGCTGAGCGATAGCTGTTTCGATCTTGGGATCGCCGGCTTGTCTTTCGTGCGTGACGGTTTTGGCGCACCCCAAGAACGTCGGGCTTCGGGGGGTAGGTCGTCGTAGCGAGCCCTGTACTCGGCGAGAAAACGTCGCGTCGGTCCGTTGATGTAACCGCCGCCGCGCAGCTCACCAAACTCTGGCTCGTAGCGAGCTGCGATCGCGGCGAAGGCCTGGTCCCGGGCGTGTTTGGCGAGGATCGACGCAGCGGCCACAGAGACGTGCGCAGACTCGCCGCGGTCGACCGCTAGAAGCTGCGGGTAGCGGCCCTTGAGCGGCGCGAAGAGGCGGGCGCCGTCGCAGATGATCCGATCGTCGCCGCTAGCGTCAACGGCATCCAGGAGCGTTGCGGCGACATCTCGCTCGAGATGATTGAGTTCGCCGCGCATGGTTCGTCGGTCGATCTCCGCGACGGTGACGAGCACACATCGGGCGTCGACGGCGAGCTCTTCGATCGCCGCTGCGAGTTCGGCTCGGCGGAGCTTTGCTCGTTCACCGGCGCCGAAGCGTTTGCTGTCTTGGACCCCCAGGCGCACGAGTGCTCGCACGCCGGCCTCGTCGACGGCGACAGCGGCGAGCGCCATCGGTCCGAGGATCGGTCCGCGGCCGGCCTCGTCGACGCCGATGACTCGCGATGGGCCCTGGACCGCGGAGGGCGGGGTCATCGTGATCTCCGGGGCGGTAGCAGAAAAGGTGCGGAGCTGCTCATGCACCCAGTTCTCGGACGCACTCGAGCAGCCCGTCAAGCCCGCTGATCACCGAAGTGCGCAGCCTTAGCGCTTCGGCCCTGGGGCGCGTGGCGGCCTGGCGATGTGCCTGGACCTGCGCCTGCCGCAGGGGCCTGTCGAGTGAACGCACGAATTTTTGCCAGGTGATCGCCATTGGCGTGAGGGCGATCTGAAGGCGCTCGCGCATGGCGGCCTCGCCCTTGGCGATCGCGGGGCCGTTGTCGGTGATCAGGCTAACCAGCCAGCCCGACGCGCCGAGGCCGTCGAGATAGCCGCGCGACCACGGCACCAGATGCTGGGTGAGCACGTCGTAGACGATCTCGGTATCGGGCTCGCGAGAGAGTTCGCCCAGGCCGCTCTGCAGCGCCCTCAGCATGTTGTCGCGGACGACGGTGGTCAGATACCAGCTATCTTGGAGGCCGAGCGTCTCGCGACTCAGACCGCTGCCGCTGCGGAGAATGCCGAGGGCGAGGCATTCGCGGACCAGCAGATCGTCGAGTTCGAGGACCGCCGCGTACATGCGCTCGCCAAAGCTCAGGAGGTGTTGGGCTGCCCGCAGAGTGTCGAGGTTGTCGCTGCCCGCCGCACCGTCGGCCGCGGCTTCGAGTTCGCCTGCTGCGGTGTCGATGGCCGCGCGCGCAGAGGTTAGAGAGTCGAGCAGGCGGCGAGTTGTCAGCTCGCGTTTGAGTTCGCGAGCGCGCTGGAGGAACTGCTTTTCGAGGGACTCTTCGACCGCGGCGAAGGAGTCAAACGTACCGGGCTCGGCCTCGCCGCAGCGGACCTTGAGGGCCTCTGAAGCGCAGACCGGCACAATATCGACGAGCACGTCTCCGAGCTGCTCTTGGAGGTATTCGGAGAGTTCGACGCGCTCCTCCTCGTCGAGGGTATCGACCTTGTTCAGGACACCGAGCACCTGACGGCCGTCGGCGCGCAGGGTCGAGAGCATGCCGGCCTCCGAAGCGGTCGAGCCGCGGGTTGCCGAGAAGATCCAGATGATCGCGTCGGCTTCGTCGATGAACTCGCGGGCGACTCGCTCGTGGAAGGCATCGAGGGCGTTGAGTCCGGGCGTATCGACGACCGCCGCGTCGCCCATGCGGGCGCCGGTGCGCTCGATCTCGACGTGGCGGATTTGGCTGGCTGCGACGTCGTCCAGGCTGTGCAGGAAGTTGTGGATGTCGTCGCGGGCGAGTGTCGCGACTCGGTCATCGCGGAAAAAAATCCGCGCGCCGCCGGAGGGCCCGCGGCGAAACACGTTGATCGTCGTGGTTGTCGGCAACACACCCATCGGCGCCAGGGCTTCTCCAAGAAGGGCATTGACGAAGGTGCTTTTGCCCGACGAAAACTCGCCCATGACCGCGATAGTCAGCGGTCTCGCGAGGCGCTCGCGGGCGGCGATTACCCCAGAAAGGGCAGCTTGGGCGCCCGCTAGGGGGACTCCGAGCACGTGCGAGGGCAGGCCCGCGAGAACGCCAGTGGCGGCGGCGAGCAAGTCCTCCAGGCGGGAACTCCGGGGTGGTCTTGCACTGGTGGTCAGCAATTGCTGCGCTGGACCGAGCTTTGGATCCTCGGCGAGGGCCTCGACCAGGAGTTCTTGCGCAGCTTCGGGGAGGTCGATCGCCAGGCAGTACTCTGCGGCCGCCAGGGCTCGTTGGCTGCGGAGCGTACGCAGGCGGGTGACGGGGTCGCGCAGCGGGGAGATCGCGTCAGGACCTGCAGGTCCGCCGAGATCGGGCTGGCCGCGAAATCGCGGGGCCTGGGCGCCGATAAAGTCCTGAGAACTCGCGTCGAGCTGGCCGTGTCGCAGTTGATTGCGAGTGCGAACCAGTCGCAGTTCCTCGGCCGCAGTGTCTCCGTCGCGTTGGAGCCGGCGTTCGATCACCGCGAGTGCGACCTCGGAGTCGGCGTTGGCTCGCAAGGTGATGTGCGCGAGTTCGTGGATGAAGCCGTCGCGAAGGCCGGGTGGAGCCGACTCGGATGCCTGGACCAGGGCCTCGAGGACAGCTTCGAGGGTCGCGGGCGGGCTCGGAGTTTTGGCATCGTGCCAAAGCGAGACCTCGGCCAAAGCCCAAAGGCGGGAGCGTTGCCAGTCCTGCGGCGAGACCTGGAGGTAGCGCAGGGCGAGGTCGCGGGTTTCCGGAGTCGCAGCGATGCAGAGGCCGACGCGGATCCGAACACCGTGCCAAGTTGGCTCCTCTGGCAGGGTTTCGACCAGGGCAGTGGCGCCGTCGTGGTCGCCCTTCGCGGCGAGGGCCTCGGCGAGCAGGCCACGGGCGACGAGCATGGCCTCAGCATCGACAGTGCGAGGCGGCTCTGGATCTGCAACGGCGCTCTCGTCGGTAGTTTCGTCCGGCTCGGTGTCAGCACTGGAGTCGGAGTCGGGCTCTTTCTCAGGGGGCTCGACTGCCAAATCTGTCTCAGAGGCCAGGGGCGTGAGCCAGGCGATCGCGTCGTCGAGTTGATCCTCCGCGAGCAGTACGGCGACGCCTTCGAGCAAGAAGCGGCGGAGGATCGGACCCTCGGCTTCGGCGGGGAAGCTGGCGCGCGCCTTGTGCAACTCTAAGAGGGCGCGGTCGGGGCGGCCGCGGCTGGCTTGGGCCATGGTCCCGAGCAGATGCACGTAGAAACGGCCCTCGCCGCGATCGGTCGCGGGCAGCTGGTCGAGGACCCGTTGAGCCCGGCGCAGATCGTCGAGGGCTGCGTCGTGTTCGCCACGGCTGTGTTTTAAGGTGGCGTCGAGGAGGGGGGTGATCGCTGGGCGCGGTCGATGTCCGGCGAGCTCGCCCAGAAAACTTGCCAGCGCTGCCGGAGGTCGCTGTTCGCAAATAGTCTCGGCGAGCAGTGTGAGGCCGTAGCTTGTCAGGGCTTGGAGGTCTCGGGGTCGCTCGGCGCGGATCGTCCGCAGCCGCTCGCGGGCGTTCGAGAAACGGCCACGGAGGCGGAGCTGGGCGATCTCGAGGAGGGCTGCCTTGACGGCTTCGCTCGCCGGATCGGGAGCGGCGACCTCGGTGATCGCCTTGCCCACCTTGCGCGCCCAACCACCGAGCGCAGCGCCAAAACCTCGGATCGCTGAGACCGCGTTTTCGGTGGCGGTCTCGCTGTCGCCGTCGTGCTCTGGTGGCTCGTCCTGGTTGCCCGTACTGGAGGTCGGATCGTCGCCGCTGCTCATGGCATCACTCCGCGTTGGTTCGCGCGCTTCGTGTTGTTTGTGTTGTTTGTGTTGTTTGTGTTGTTTTGCCGATATGGCTGAATTGTTGTTTTTGTCACTTCGTGTACTTGCGCGGGTTCTTGCGAGTTACGCGAGCGAAGCTTGGAGATCCTCGAGTTCGGTCTCGATCGCCCGCAGCCGGGCGGTTGCGCGGGCGCGGGGACTCTCGCTCTCGCTCGTGCTCTGAGGCTTTTTGCCATTGCCGTTGCCGTCGCCGGCTTCGTCTTCGTCTTCGTCGCTAGCTCGCAGGGAGTGGGCGGCTTTGTCGAGGATTGCGACCAACTGCTCACCGAGCTGGGCATTGGCGAGAACCAAGTGTTCCTCGAGGGCGGCGACCTGCTCGCGGGTGACTCGGGCGAGCGCATTCTCGAGTTCGGAGAAGCTCGAGGCGAGGGCCCGTGGGATCTCCCGGTGGGCTGAGGCTCTCAGATCTCGGATCGCCTTCTCGCGGAGCACCATCGTCGCCAGTGGACCGGCGATGGTCATGAGCAGTCCGGCGACGATGTTTCCGAAGTACATGACGGCCGTGCCGGCGATCGAGATCGCGAGCGTTCCGCCCTCGATCGTCGTCGATGGCGGCTCTAGGTGCACGAGGGGCCCGCGAAATCCGAGGAGGATCGTCGCCTGAGCGAGTCGCCGGCGGGCTTGTTGTCCGTGGGTCCGGAGGATCTCCCGGGTTAGGGATTCGAGGTCGCCGCGGAGCTGCTCGGCCTCCGCGAGCGTGAAGGTCATGGTCGCGTCACGGATCGCCGTGGGCAGCACGTCGGTGATCGCCCGCAGATCGGAGCGCTCGAGCTGGCCCAAGACCTCGGCTTGCAGCTCGCTGCGAAAGGCGGCGATCCGCTCCCCAGAAGCCTTGAGGATTTCGGTCTCTGTGGTGTTGATCTGCGCTCGCAAGTGGTCGTAGTCGACGTCTTGCTCGGCGAGGGCGGAGCGAACGGCGGCCAGCTCTTCGGCGAGCGCTTGCTCCTCGAGGCTGAGGGCACGGGCTTGGATCGCGGCGTTATGGGCGAGCAGGTGGGCGTGCCGACGCAGGCCAGCGCGGGTGCGCCGGGGCAGGATTGTGTCGCGTTCTTCGGCGAGTTTGCGGACACGCTCGCGGAGGAGATGCACGCCGAGAACGCCGTGGCTCTGAGATGAGGGATCAAGCAGCGCGGCCTTGGAGTTGGTCTCGTAGAGCTCAAATGAGTCGACGGAAAGAAGCGCCTTTAGCTCCCGTGTGAGGTGTTCTTTGACCAGCTCGCGCTCTTGTTCGGCGACAAGATCGATGCGGTTGATCGCGACCAAAAGGTGGGCGCCCGAGTCCTCTCCCAGGCCGCCGATCGCGACCAGAGCATCCCGCAGGAAGCCGAGTTCGGAGCGGGTTAAGGCCTGGGTTGCGTCGAGCACCAGGATCAGGATATCTGCGCCCGGCAGCTCGCCGCGGCTCAGCAGGGATCGGAGGCGGTTGATGTCGTTGACGCCGGGTGTATCGATGAGCTCGATGCACTCTGGAAGTTGGTCGCGGGACCAGGTCGCTTCGATGATGCCGGCGGCGCTCTCCTTGCCCTTCGCGAGGGCCTTAAAACGCTCGTCGCTGAGCTCGTGGATAGCCCCGCTGGGGTCGACGAGGCGTTTATGGACAGCGTCGGCATTGCGCATGCGGACGATCGCGCCGGTCGTCGGCGTGACCCCCGTGGGCAGGATTTTCTCGCCGACGAGGGCGTTGATCAGCGAGCTCTTGCCGTGCTTGATCTCGCCGATCACCAGCACCCGGAGCATGCCTTCCTGTAGACGCCGTTCGGTGTCGCGGAGGATCGCGCGGCTGGCCGTCTCTAATCCAAGCTCCTCGGCGAGGCTCGCGAGGTGTTTGGCGGTGTCGATCTCAGATCGGGTCGTCACGTCGTCGTCCGTCATCGATTGGTCGCTCTTCGTCGTGGGGCGTCGGGGTCTTACCGCGGGCGTGAGGCGGGGCCTACAGGAGGTGCAACCGCTTAGTCAGCCGCTGATCGCAGCGGGCGAGCGTCCAGGCATCGTCGGGGACTCCGTCGCTCTCGTCTGGGTCGTTGCCGCTGTCTGATTTGCTGTCTGGGTTCTCGCCGGAGCTTTGGTCTTTGTCTTTGTCTTTGTCTTTGTCTTTGTCGCTGTCGGCCTCTGGCGGCGGGCTTGCAAGTGAGCGCAGCTCCTCTTCGAGGTCGATCTCGGCGGTATCTCGTCGGAGGCGCGTACGAAAGCGTGCGGCCACGGTGGTCAGCGCGAACTCTTCGAGGGCGAGGCGGCGCGCTTCGAATCCGGGAAAGTTTGGTGACCATTCGGGGGCCGCGGCGATCGATCGCTCGAGGGCGGCCAGCGACGCTTGGAGGTCGCCCGAAGCGAGCAAGCCAGCGCGGTCGGCCGAGAAGACCGCGACCTTTGTCCAAGGGCGCAGGAGCCCACGGAGCAGGCGATGGCTCGAGTTGCGGTGGCCGATGAGGTGGGCGAGGAAGAGTGCTCCGTGACCGCAGTGCAGGTGGCCAAGACCGGACCCGAGAAGGAAGGCGCGTTCGGGAGCCGGCAGGTTTTGGAGAGCCTTGAGGTCGAGAACGAACCACTCATTGCTGCCGCGCGGATCTCCGAGTGGAGTGACGAGGCCCCAATGGTGGCGGGCGCTGGTGCCTTCGCGGAGGATACGGATCGCAGGCGGCACGGTGCGCAGCAGCCTCGTGATCTTGGCGACCTCGCCGAGCAGGGGGATGTCACCGGTGCGCTCGGGCACCCGAAGCTCCTCGTGCATCAACGTCTCTGAGATCGCGTACCAGGAGTGCTCAAGAGCGCGCAGCGGAGCTTGGCCGACGAGCGATGTTGTGAGCCAATGCGCTCGTCGAAGGTCAACACCGTAGCCGTAGGTGCTCCGTGCCATGTCGCGCTCGAAGGTGCGAAAATGGCGGCGCTGGATATAGCGGCTGAGGTCGATCGGCGAGTCCACCTGCGGCACTTTAGCAGGCGAGATCGTCGATCTCTCGCGTATCTGATATTTGAGGCGAGCCTTCAATATGTGAACAAGCTTGCGGCGTTCGACTGATCTGGGTATGCCGGCTTGCAGGTTTGTCAGCGGCTAGTAAGAAGAGCGAGCTACCTCCGGTAGTTGTGCCGCCCCACCTTTGGGCTCGGAGCGAGCGGCCCGCCCCTGGGCGGATCTTGCCGGTGGCTATTTCCCTCGCGTTGATCCTTGCGGGCCTGCTCGCGTCGGGTTCGGCGCGAGTCGCCTTGATCGGCGCAGGCGTTGTTCTTCTCGTGCTGATCCCGGCGCTGATCCAGCATCGCCTCGAGGCGCTGGCCGAGCGGGTCAGCGACGCCAATCGAGAGCAGGCGGCAGAGCTCAAGCGGACGCTCAAGAGTCGAGCGCTGGTCTCGCTGTTTGCCCCGTCCGCCTGGGTAACTCTTCAGGATGCTCAGCTCGCGCTCCGTTTAGGCGACGGCAATGCCGCGGCTCGGCTCTTTGCCGAGACAGCGCGTCGCTGTCGTCGCCCCGATGCGGTGATGCTGGTGAGTGCTCAGGCCCATGCGCTGGTCGTCGCGAACGATCGCAAGGGCGCCCGGGAGCTCCTCAATACGTTGGCGGCGGCGAAGTTGCTCGGACCTCGAGATCAACTCGACCTCGGCATCGTTATGCTGCTCGAGACCAATAAAAAAAGTCGCCAGGCGATGGCCTATCTCGAGGCTGCTCGCAAGACGATCGGCGACCACCCATGGGTCGGAGCGGCGATGGCTCTGGGCCTGCAACGGGCGGAGCGCGTCGACGAAGCCGCCGAACTCCTCGAGCAAGCGCAGATGTCCCTGCAGGATGAGCCCGACGCGGTCGTTGAGGTCATGGTGCACCGTGCTCGTCGCGAGATGCGGCGCTACATCGAGGCCCAGCTCCGGCGGGAGCGTCGGGCGAGATCGAGGCGAGCGACGGTGATTGTCACCAGCGAGCACGCTGTCAGCGAGATCATCTCCGGGGAGATCTCCTCGCGCGAGGGTAGCGGCGCGATTGCACAGACCCCAGAGAGCGCTGCGCCGGAGTCCATACCGGAGGAGAATAGCGCGGAGGATGCCGCTGACCGTGAGGCATTGCGAGCTCGAGGTTGGCAGAATCCCAGCTCGTTCGCCGGTCGGTCTGACGAAGCCGCGAAGCCCAAGGTTAAGGTCGAGCTTCGCGACACCTCGGTCGGTGAACCGATTCGAATCGAAGGAAGCTACGCCCTCAGGACGAAAGCCGAGATCGAAGCTGACCGACCACGAGATCGTCGTCGCCGTCGGGATCCGGGACCCGCGATCGACATCGATCTGACACTCGACGAGGACGACGAGGACGACCTCCTGGCGACAGAGAGCGCCGCTTCGTCCGATGCCGCGAAGACCGAAGAAGTTGCCGTTTCGTCCGATGTCGTGGAGCCAGAAGAGGCACAGAAGACAGAAGAAGCCAAAGAGGATGCTGTCGACGAAGGCGAGCCTGTGGGTGGAGCCGAGCCGGACAGCTCTGAGGCGACGCTCACAGACAAGCCCCAAGAGACAGATCCAGAAGGTGGTGTCAGCGGAAGCTTGCTGGCTTCGCTCAACGAGAACGGCGAGGTTTCCCAGGCGCCACCTCGCGATGAGGCGAGCGCATTGCGGCGACGGGGCTCTCTCAGCGAATCCCTGGTGTCGGCGCTCAGTGCCCTTGACAGTGCTTCGCTCAGCGCATCGGCGACAGAGGAGAGAGAAGCAGATGCGCCTCAGCCGACCGCGATGCGCAAGCAGACGAAGGCCTCGGGCGAGGCGGATGCTCCCGTAGCGATGCGCCGTGGTCGAAGCTCCGCTTATTCTGGTGCGCTGCCAAAACCGCCGCCCTTCCCCTCTCTTGGCCGCGGGCTTGGGCAGGGTACGTTAGGGGCATTTGCGCCACCGAAGCCGCGTATTGAGAGCGATCCCTCGCTCGCAAGCTTCAAGCCCGAGGGCGGCGACAAGAAGTAGGCGATCGTGGGCGGCTTGAACTCGCTGCTCACGGGTACGACGGTTCGCTCTGCAGTTGTCGTGATGTGACGACAAAGGGCGCGCAGGTTGGTTCCTGAGCGCCCTTTGAGGGGTTCGCGAGGCGACGTGCGGCTAGCCGCCGTCGATGCCCGCCAGCGGATCGTCTGTCTCGACGATCTTTGTCTTGCTGTCGGCCTTCTTCTTTTTCTTCTTGGAGCCGCCGCCGCCACCTGAGTGGGAGCCACCGCTTGGGCGCGAGCCCTCCTTGAATCGCGAGCCTTCGATCGAGTCGACGCCCGCTCCCTTTGCACCCTTCGGTCCTTGGGTGTCCGGGGGCACATCGCCGGCCTTGATCACCTTTGCAGGGCCTCCTTGAGTCTCGGTCTCGGAGTCATCGCCGTCCGACGTGGTCATGTAGTACGCACCCCCAAGACCGACCGCCAGGACCGCGACGATGATGGCGATGAGCGGACCCTTGCTCTTTGGCTTCAGGTCATCGTCGAGATCACCGTAGTCCCCGCCCATGTTTGAGCCTGCGCCGAAGCCCTGTTGTTGCTGCTGGGGAGGAGCGCCAAAGCCCTGCTGTTGCTGCTGGGGAGGAGCGCCAAAGCCCTGCTGTTGCTGCTGTTGCTGAGGAGCGCCAAAGCCCTGCTGCTGTTGCTGCTGCTGAGGAGCGCCGAAGCCCTGCTGCTGTTGAGGAGCGCCAAAGCCCTGCTGCTGTTGCTGCTGCTGAGGAGCGCCGAAGCCCTGCTGCTGTTGAGGAGCGCCGAAGCCCTGCTGCTGTTGAGGAGCGCCGAAGCCCTGCTGTTGCGGCGGAGCTTGTTGCGGCG
>CAYYUP010000045.1:18770-23874 GCA_964474905.1 uncultured Nannocystis sp.
TGCTGCTGTTGAGGAGCGCCGAAGCCCTGCTGTTGCGGCGGAGCTTGTTGCGGCGGAGCTTGTTGCGGCGGAGCTTGTGGCGGCGCTGCTCGCTGAGGGGGTGGAAGCTGCTCCTCTCCCGGCTGTGGCACAGAGGTTGGCAGCGGGGGGGCGCCTTGGGCAGCGGCCAAATTGCTGAGGTCATCTCGGCTAAAGAGACCTGTTGGGGTGTCGGAGTCGAAGTCCTCGGTAGCTTCGTCGTCACCGCCATCGCCATCGGCGTCGTCGGCAGCAGCTTCGAGAGCCTCGTAAAGCTTCGCGATCTCGCTCTCGACTTGCTCGAGTTCCTGCGAGAGAGTGCGCATATCATCCGTATTTGTTGCGCTCTCCAGGGCCGCTTCGGTGCTATTGCGCTGGGCTTCTAGGCCATCCAGTCGCGCGAGTGATTCCTGGATCCAGTCGTCAGACGCCATCGTTCTATGAGAGCTCCGCTAGGTGTTTGATCCGCGTGGAACGGGATGCCGATCGAAAGGCATCATACACAGCGCTAGGGCCGCTCCAACTTCTAAATCAGAACGTACGCGAGGTTCGCAGGATCTAAGATGACGAAGCCTTCCGCCTCTACAAATGCGACAGGTTCCTGGTTGCGCTCGCCTTGGTGGGATCTGTGCTGCCTCGGCTTCTGTTGGGTGCCGTTTTACCTCTGGCTCGTCCTTGGCTTGGGTTTGGACGGCACGTGGGGGAAGGCGCAGACCCCGGCGCTAGGGCTCGCGATGGTGGTTGCGCTCGCCATCACCTACGTGCATCGCCACTACACCTTCGTTCTGGTCTACGGCGACAAAGGCACATTTTCGCGCCATTCTCGCGAATTTGTCATCGCGCCGATAGCCACCTTTGCGCTGCTCGGGTTGATGCGCGCTCTGCGGGGGGTCGATCTCGTCGCCGGCATCTCGCCTTGGATGATCGTTCTGGTCTCTGTCGGCCTCTGGAATATTTGGCACTCGGTGATGCAGCGCTACGGGATCCTCCGGGTTTACGCCGGTCGTAGTGGCGGTGGTCTCGAGGTCCAGGCTCACGGCAAGCGGGACTTCAGGTTGCTCTGGGTGACCGTGCTCCAGATCGCGGCGATCGTGCTGGTCTTTCGGGCCGGCACATTTGCGGGCCACGCGAACGCTGCGCGGGTCCTCCGGGTGTTTGGGGTGCTGCTTGAGGGGCCGTTGCCTTGGCTGATCGTTGGCGGATCATCGCTGCTGTGGGTGGCGGTGTTTGTTCGCTGGCTCCGCTGTGAGTTGCGGGCACAGGCCAGTGGCAGTCGTGCTCCGCGGCTGCTTTTTCTGCTCTCGACAGCGGCGCTCTTCTCCGTCTTTGTCGTGCACGGACCGATCATTGGGTACCTCTGTTTTGGGGTCGCGCATGCCCTCGAGTACGTCGCGTTTGTGCATCACTTTGGTGAGCGCAAATTTGCTGGAGAAGCTGGCGAGCAGGGCTTTGTCGCCCGGTGGATGCGGCGTCCCTGGGTCTTCGGCCCGCTGCTCTCAGGGGCGCTGCTCCTGGTTTTTGTCCTGCTTCGGGATCAACGTCGCAGCGACATCTACCTGGTCTACTACATGGGCACGTCGATCCTGCACTTCCTCTTTGACGGCTGGATCTGGCGGGTACGTACGCCGGCCGTCGGCGCCCATCTGGGGCTTCGAGGTGTCGCTTTGCGCTCGTCGAAGTGAATCATTCTTTAAGACATGTTCTTACGAACATGCTCGAAGGAGCTAGACCGAGAACCCGAGAACGCAAAGAGCCTCGCGCATTGGCGAGGCTCTGATGATCGCGAACGACGCGAACGCGGCGGAACTACGAACTCTTTTTGAGTTCTGCGAGCACCTGTTTGGCGAGGGCCTTGAGGGTATCGAAGACACCCGTTCCCTCCGGAGCGACCGCTTCGTACTCGGGTACGCCGGTGGGATTTAACTCTTTGGCGAGATCCTCGACGGTGGCGATGTCGGGCATGTCGCGCTTGTTGTACTGGACGACGTAGGGCAGCTTATCGAGTTCGTAGCCCTGCTCTTGGAGGTTGATCCGCAGGTTGTCGAGGCTCTCGATGTTGGCGTCCCAGCGGGCGAGCTGCGAGTCGGCGACGAAGCAGACGCCGTCGACCCCCTTGAGGATCAGCTTACGGCTGGCGTCGTAGAAGACCTGCCCGGGCACCGTGTAGAGGTGGAAGCGGGTTTTGAAGCCGCGGATTTCGCCGAGGCTCAGGGGCAAGAAGTCGAAGAAGAGCGTTCGCTCTGTCTCGGTTGCGAGGGAGATCATCTTGCCCTTCGCCGCCGGTCGAGTCTTGTCGTAGATGTACTGGAGGTTGGTCGTCTTACCGCAGAGACCAGGCCCGTAATAGACCAGCTTGCAGTTGATCTCACGGGAACTGTAGTTGATGAAGGACATCGGCAGCTCTCGCTATTCGTTGAAAAGGTTGTCGATGTCGTCGTCGGTGATCTCGCCACCGAAGGGATCGAACGCAGGAGAGTTCGCGGCCTTGATCGCGAGCTCTTCGAAGATCCTGGTCAGGTCTTGATTGGCCTTTTTGACCCGAAGACGGACGAGCCCGTGGGTCGTATTTCGGTCGAAGAGCACGACGAGGATAACTCGACGGCCCACGAGGCTCATGTGGATCGAAATCCCTTTGCCCTCGTGAAATTGACCGGTGAACTCCTCCTCTTGGATCAGCTTGGCGATGCCGCCAGTGGCGGCAACGTTGCCGGCGACGAGCGAGCTGAGTGACGTCGTGTCGAGCTCCTTCGCCTTGCCAGAAGCTGCGATCAGCTGGCCGTTTTTATCGACGAGGAGAATCGTCTGGGCGCGTGAGTCCTGCTGGAGCTTCGTGGCGATCGCTTGGATCTGCTTGAGCTCCTCGTCATACATCACGAGCTGGGGATTCAGCATGTTCAAGGGAGGGACTCCTGAGGCGTTGCAGGGCGCTGCGGTTGAACTCGGACCTATCTCCGAGGGCGAGAAAAACCTAACAAACTCATGGGGCCAAGTCTACGGCCCAAGTAGCGACGATCTGCAGTGTTGTGCGGAGCATAGCGAGCATCGTTGATCGTTTTGATCGATGCATCGTGTCCGCAAAACGAAGCTTGACATGTCTGCATGATCATCGGCCTGCGCTCAAGCCAATTCTGCTGTACCCGGGTGCTTAAGATCGCGGCTCAGAGGGCTCTGCGATCGGCGAGGGCTCGTTGCACCGTGTTCATATCCGCGTACTCAAGTTCGCCGCCGACGGCGAGACCTGAGGCGATCCGGGTGACCTGCACTCCTAGAGGACGGAGCAACTTGGCGAGGTAGAGCGCTGTCGCGTCGCCCTCGACGTTGGGGCTGGTGGCGACGATCGCCTCTTTGACTTCGCCACTGCCGACCCGTTTGAGCAGCTCGGAGACTCGGAGCTCTGCGGGGCCGATGCCGCTCAGAGGATCCAGGACACCGTGGAGCACGTGATAGAGCCCGCTATAGACACCCGCGCGGTCGATCGCCATGCGATCCTGTGGTTGGGCGATCACGCAAATGATCGAGCGATCACGTCGTGCATCTTGGCAACGCTCGCAGATCTCTGTCGCGCAGAGATCGCAGCACACCGAACAAAAGCGCAGCTTTTCGTGGATCTCAGCGATCGCCTGGGCGAGGGCTGAGACGTATTCTTGGTCTGCTCGAACCAGCGAGAGGGCGAGACGCATCGCTGTCTTGCCGCCAATGCCAGGGAGGCGAGACAGGAGCGCGGAGAGCCGCTCTAGCGGGTTTTGGACCGCGGCAGTGCGGGTCACAGGCCGGGAATTCCACCGGGGCCCATGAGGCCGGGCGGGATCACGGTGCCCATGCGCTCCTTTGCGAGGTCGCGGGAGCGATCGAGGGCGATGTTGACGGCGGCGGTGACCAGGTCCTGGATCATGTCGCGGTCCTCCTCGAGCACCGCGGGATCTAGCTCGATGCTGACGATGCGTTGGCCGCCGGTCGCAACGACCTTAACCCTGCCGCCCGCAGCGGAGCCCTCGACCGTTTGGGTCTCGAGGGCCTTTTGCATGTATTCCATCTGTTCGCGCAGCTGCTGCGCCTGGCTCATCATTGCGCCGAGATCAAAGTCGCTCATATCACCGCAGAGGATAGCGAAAAAATCGGCTCCTGGCAGCTAGGAGCGAAGCAGTGGTTGCACGCCTCGCAGCCGGCCCTCAAAGGAATCCAGGAGGGCGCGGATGCCCGGGTGTTCGCGGGCTTCGGCGTCGACTTTGCGTTGCAGCTCGAGACGCCGTTGCTCCTGGGCCAGCGAGAGGCTCGGGCGAGTTCGCAGCTCGGGCTCGCCCTCTATAAGTACGACCTTAAACGGGGCTCCGAGGTGACGGTGGGCGAGCTCCTCGAGCAGGCCCTTGTACTGTTGAACTTGGCTGCGGCGGTGGTGTTGATCCGCGGGACAGACGAGTACGATCTCGCCGTCGGCGAGCGCCGAGAGGCCCATGTCGGCGAGCGCGCCGTGGAGCTGGGGCTCACCCTCGGAGATCCGCGCGAGTAATTGCTCCCAAGCGGCAAAGGAATCCGTGGTCTCCCAGGGGACTACGTCGCTCGCCGGTTCACGAGGCGCTCCTGGGCACGCGCCTGTTGCGCATGTCGGATCCTGGGTGGCATTGGCCGTTTTTGGTCCGCGAACCTCCGACTCTTGGGGCTCGCGGTGTTCGCGAGGGCCGGGGCCGGGGCCGGGAGCACGTGTTTGGGGCTCGCGGAAGCCAGACCCTTGGGAATTGGGCTCGCGGTGGCCTTGGTGTGGCTCTGGAGGAGCCGCAGTTGTCGAATCTGGGGGCCAGGGCGGTACTTCCGCGGGCTCCTCGGGGGGATCGGGGGTTTTGTCAGCGCGCGGTGTGTGTTCTCGCTGCGAGGCTTGGCGGTGATCTCGGCTTGGGTCCCGATGCTTTGGGGCGGGCGGCGCTCGGCCATCCTGCGGGTTTGCAGGGGCGCCTGGCATGGCTCCACTCGCCTCAACCATTCGCCAGAGTTCTGCGGAGAGATCCTCCCCTTGGTTGCGCTTATTGCCGCTACGCGGGCTTTGGTTGGTTCTTGATGGTTGTGCCGGCTGCGCCGAGCGCGGTTTTGGCGA
>CAYYUP010000045.1:23974-32117 GCA_964474905.1 uncultured Nannocystis sp.
GAAGAAGAAGAAGAAGAAGAAGAAGAAGACCTCTGCGGTTGTGGTTGTGCTGGAGTCTTTGTGGTGTGTGCGCGGGAGATCTCCTGCCGTGGACGGAGATCTCCACCGGAGGCAGCGCGGAGTGCAGGCGCGCCGCTGGAGATCTTCTCTAGTTCAGCGATCAGATCTCCGAGCGGAAGCAGCGGCTCCGCGTGCACCAGGTCGAGAAAACCCATCTCGAGGATCAGCCGCGGCACTCGAGTGTGCGCGAGGCTGTCGACGACCCGCGCGAAGCGGTCAAAGAGCTGGCTGAGAACGCTCGCCTGGATGGCGCTGGTCTGTTGGCGAAGTGCGTCGAATTCGGCCTCAGAGGCGTCTAGGAGAACCTCGCGGCTGTCGGTGAGCTTGACGACGACGAGGTTGCGCAGGTGTTGGAGAAAGGCGACCGCGAGCTGGAGGAGATCCTGGCCGGAGGCGACGACGGCGTCGAACTCGTGGAGCAGCGCGTCGGCGTTGCGGCTGAGAACGGCATCGGCGAGCGAGGCGACGGCGAGGTGGCTAGGCACCCCGAGCACGACCCGGACCTCTTCGGTGGTGATCGTCGCTGACTCGTCGGCGAAGGCGATCACCTTGTCGAGCAAGGTCAGCGAATCGCGGACCGAACCGCCGCCGGCGCGGGCGACCAAAAACAGACCGGCCTCCTCGATCGCCACGCCTTCGGAGCGGAGGATGCCCTGCATGTGCTTGACCAGACGAGCGCTCGGGACCCGACGAAAATCAAAGCGCGAGACCCGAGAGAGGATCGTCGCGGGAAGCTCGTGCACCTCGGTCGTCGCAAAGATAAAGGTGACGTGTGGAGGCGGCTCTTCGAGGGTCTTGAGTAGGGCGTTAAACGCCGACCCCGTGAGCATGTGGACCTCATCGATGATGTAGATCTTGCGGCGGGCAGTCTGCGGCAGGTAGCGGACCTGGTCGCGGAGGTTGCGAACATCGTCGACGCGGTTGTTGCTCGCGCCGTCGATCTCGATAACGTCGACGGAGCGGCCCTCGGTGACTGCCGTGCACTCACTGCACTCGTTGCAGGGCTCGGACGTGGGGCCGTTAACGCAGACCAGGCACTTCGCGAGCAGGCGAGCCGAGGTCGTTTTACCGAGCCCGCGCGCGCCGCAAAAGAGGTACGCGTGGTGCACTCGATCGTGGGCGATCGCGTTGCCCAGGGTGCGCGTGACGTGCTCCTGGCCAATGAGGTCAGAGAAGGTCTGCGGGCGGTATTTCCGGGCGAGGACGACGTAAGCCACGGTGCCGGCAACCTACCATGACGGCGCTAAAAAACGCGCGTCACGATGCACTTTGAGGTCTCGCCGAGCGGGTGGCGCTCGACAGCTCGATTCCCAAGCGCAGAAGGCCGAGATCGCTAGGGATGGATCTCGGCCTACGTGCAAGTGCTCGACCGCATGTGTGGTCGTGGCGAGCGGTCTCGCTGCCTTCAGAACGTGAAGTGTTGCGAGACGATCTCGTCGGGGTTGGCGGGGAGTTTTGGCTGAGGTCGTTGCTTGACGACCGTTGGCACCGGAACCCCGGCGGCATCGAGCTTCTCAGCGATGATCTCCTCGAGGTAGCCGCTGACGCTGAGTCCGCAAGCCTCGCAGTAGTCTTTCAGGCGCTGATAGGTGATGCCTTTGACCGAAATACTTCTGCGGGTCTGTCGCTTCGCCATGTCTGTCCTCTCTCCGGCTTGTGGCTCCCAAGCGTCGTACGTCATGCCTAACCTGCACGCAAGGGTCATTCCATCAGTGATCGGCATGCGCATAGGGCGCATGTGCGATTGTGGACTCAAATCGGCATTCAATACGATGAGATGATTCGAATAAAGGAGAATTCAGAATCTCGCGAGGCATGGTGGATCAGTCTTGATTCAGCATGGCCAATTAGCCATTTTGGCTTGCGCGGAGAAGATCTCTGAGATCTCTTCTGAACACTGTACCTAGCTCGTGAGCGGGAGCGCGGGAATCATAGCATTCGTTTGCACGATCGAAGAAGCGTATGTGGTGTCACAAAAACGCGCACGCAAAAATCTCTGGTGCGGATGCGGAGGGAGCAGCAGATCGACGTCTGCAATACGGAAATTTCGGCCAATTCAAACGTTCATTGCCGGATGAGGGGGGGGCCATGGGCTGGTGATAGGCATGTTCTCTCGCTTGGCGTATCGTGAAACCTAGGTAGCGTTCAGGTTGTCAAAGGTGGAAGCCGAGCCCCAGACCAAGGTTGTGCCCTTGGTAGAGCCGCAGATCTCTGGAAACGAGGCCCAGATGAGGCCGTTGCGCCGGAAGATCGGCCGCTACGAGGTGTTGCAGCGGCTCGGGCACGGCGGCATGGCGTCGGTCTTTCTGGCCCGAGCAACAGGTAGCGCAGGCTTCGAGAAGCAGGTCGCGATCAAGGTGATTCACCCGCACCTGGCGGCCGAGCCAAATCTCGTCGAGATGTTCCTCGACGAGGCGAGGATCGCCGCCCAGATCCACAACCCGCATGTTGTCGAGATCCTCGATCTGGGCCACGACCGGGGCGACTACTACATGGTGATGGAGTACGTCGAGGGGGAGACCCTGTCGGCGTTGATCCGCAGGCAGCAGGAGCAGAGCGGGCACCTGCCGTTGCCTGTTGTCCTGCAGATCCTGCTCGATGCCTGTGAGGGTCTGCGAGCGGCCCACGAGCTTCGTGATGCCGACGGCAACCCCTTGGGCGTGATTCACCGTGATGTTTCGCCGCAGAATCTCCTGATCGATCTCGACGGCTGGGTGCGCATCGTCGACTTCGGCATCATGAAAGCCAAGGGCAAGCGCACCGATACCCGAACCGGTCAGTTGCGCGGCAAGCTGCCCTATATGGCACCCGAACAGGCGGAAGCCAAACCGGTGACGCTCGCCTGCGATCTCTTCGCGCTCGGCGTGATCCTTTGGGAGCTGTGCACCGGTACGCGGCTCTTCGCAGGGGAGAGCGACGCTCAAACGCTCTCTCGGGTGATCGCCTGCGAGCGGCCTTCGCTCGCGGAGCTTCGTCCAGACCTGCCAGAGTCGCTCGAGCGGGTGCTCGCACGTACGCTTGCTCGCGACCCCAGCGAGCGTTACGCGTCGGCCGGCGAGATGCTCCGGGAGCTCCGCCAGATTCTTCGCGAGGTCGCTACCAAGGATGGTCGTGAGCCGCGTTCGGGTCTCGCGGCGATCATGCGCGAGTACTTCGGTCAGCAAGCGGAGTACCGGCGGGCGACCCTGCGATCCAAGGCTTCGCCGAAGATCGCACTCGTCGGTGACGGGCGTTCGTTCTCGGAGGAGCAAAACCTGACCTCAGGGGCAGCTGGCCAGGTCGCCCGCGAGGCAGTATCCGATCCGGATGATCTGCAAACCCGCCGAGATCTACCGGTGCTCTCCGTGGTGCCAGCTGTCGCCGAAGATGCGCTGGAGTTCTCCTCTTCGGGTCTCGCACCCGTGGGGTCGACGACAGGAGCGTTCGCGAAAGCAGTGTCCTTGGGACAGACTTCGGCACCGAGCCGTTGGGGTGTTTGGCTCGCGTTGCCAATGGTCGGGGCACTTATCGCGGTCCTGCTTCTAGTTGCCAGCGGCTTCCTGCGTACGCCCGACGGAGAGGCGGCGCCCCGCGAGAGTCCCCAGCAGCAAGGGGTCGCGGAGTCACTGCGAAGCGAGCAGGCGAGGCCCGCCCAGGTCGAGGTCGAGATTGTGCGTTGGGTGATCAACTCCGACCCCGATGGTGCCCGTGTGCGGATCTCTGGGGCCTCCTCGCCAGAGCAACAATCTGCTCTAGACGAACAGCTGGCAGGTCGTACGACGCCGCTTGATGTCCAGCTCCCGCGCAGCGAAGAAGAGTCGCTCACCCTCGAGATCTACATGAGCGGCTATCAATCGACGACCGAGAAGAGGTTGCCGCTGGTCACCGAGAACCTCCGCTATGTACTGCATTCGGTGGCAGGGCAGCGAGCGGCTGCCAACGACACGCACCGCGAGCGGGCGAGTCATGTGCGGTTCTCTGCGAGGCCCAAGAAAAAGAAACCCGTGACCCCGATCGCCGACGACCCCTTGCCGCCGCCGACGTTCGACAAGCCCCTCAAGAAGCGGGCGCCTGGCGGGGGGTAGATGGCAGGATTCAGGGTCTGGGGGGCCGTGTCGATAGCCGCGGTTGTGATCGTTGCGCTCGGTTCTCGGCCGGTGCAGGGAATGTCCCCCGCAAAAGAGAACAAGACCGCAATGCCGCTCTCAGAGGGCGCGAACGTTGAGGCCAGCTCCGAGCCGGTTCGAGAGCGCGAGGGGCTTGCGAGTGATGATGAATCGCGTAAGCGTGCGGCCCTGGCCTCGTTTCAGGAGGCGCGTCGTCTCTTTCTCCTAGAGCAGTATGCGGCTGCGGCGCGGCAGTTTCGGCGTTCGTACGACATCCTGCCCTCGCTGGAGGCGCTGCTCGCTGCGGCTCGGGCCTACGACCGCGCCGGTGCGAATTTTGAGGCGATCGATACCTACGACGAGTACCTGGAGTTCGAGGACGAAGATGCCCTTCGACACGCCAAGGCCGTGCGTCGACTTCGTGAGCTGCGCGCCGAGCTTGGGGTCGTTGTGCTCCGAGTCGCGGAGCCCGAGAAGATCGCCGAGTTGATCTTAAACGGCGAAGTAGTGGTTCTCGATAATTTCCCGCGGAGTGTCTTGCCGGGGCAGGTCTCGCTCGCCATCCGCCACGTCGGCGTCGAGGGTATGCAGGTCATCGAATCTGCGGTGGGCAGCGGCGAGACGACCGTGCTCGAGGTCCTCCCGCGGATGCCCTTGGGGCCTCCGAAGCTGGATTCTCCGCAGATGTCAGAGCTGCTTGGAGACACTCCCGAGCAGGCTTCTGGAGAGCCGCCCGCGGTTGCTGGCCGGCGGATTCTCCGGGCTGTGCTTTGGACTGGAGGCGGGCTGACGGGTGCGGCAGGGCTTGTGGTTGCCGTGCTCGGAGGCATGACCATGAGGCAGGGCAGGACCTACCGCGCGGGGCTCTGCGCCCTGGATGATGGCGTCTGTGCCGAGGGGTCGACCTATCCCTATGCCGCCGAGGCTCGCTTCGTGAGGCTGAAGCGAGGCACCAACGTGGCGATCGGCGTGGGTGTCGGTCTGGCGGTGACGACCCTAGTGGTTGCCACGATTGTCCACAAAGGCCGGGTTCGGAGCGGGACACAGCTGGCACGGCACCGGCGACGCGGGCTTCGCTTCTTTTTTTAGCTCGGACTTGGCTCAGGCTTTGGGTCCGTGGCACTGGCGGGCAAAGCCGGAAATCGCTGCAGCTGCATGCGCCAGTCAACGCCGATCATCTCGGTGGGTGCCATCCGTTGCCAGACATTGTCACCGTGGAGCGGCTCGCTCGAGAAGACCAGGTGGGAGACAAAACCCTTGGCCGAGGGACCCTCGCACTCGGGCGCATAGCTCGGGCAGAGGTCCCGATCGGGGCAGCGTTTTTTGTAGGTGCTGACACAGATCGTCTTGCCGCCCTGATGCGCGAGCATCGTCTTGCCGTTGGTGATCACGAAGGAGAGGAAGTTGTTGTCGGGCGGCGCATCGTTGTCGTGGCAGATCGGCCCGGCGAGCTCGCAAACCTCAGCGACCGCCTCTCGAACTGCAGCGGCCAAGTCGCGCAGCGAGTAGCCCGGGCGGTGGAGTTCGCAGCGGCGGGCCATCTTGCCGAGGATCAAGTAAAACAATGCCTCAGAGTCAGTATCGCCGAGGATGAAGCGGCGGAGTACCGGAGGGATGCGCTCTAAGATGCCGCCACGGAGTTCGCGAAAGCCGGAGATGTTGCCGTTGTGGGCGAAGACCCAGGACCCGTATTGAAACGGGTGGGTATTGATCGTCGATAGCTGCCCCTGGGTCGCCTTGCGCAGGTGAGCGAGCACTGTCTCGGAGGTGACGACCCCGGAAACCCGCTGGAAGAGGTTGTCGCTCATCGCCGTGTTCACGCTCTTGATCACGTGCGGCGCACCGGCGACGTAGTAGGCGACACCCCAGCCGTCCGAGTGGCGCTCGCTTTGGATCATCAGAGCGTTGTCGGCACTGATCAGGCTGCGGTGGACCTGGCTCTGGATGACCGAGCGGAAGCCGAAGATTCTGCACATGGACGGGTCACGATCATACGCCAGCCGGCAGAGCGCGGCGAGCTGCGTATTTTGCACGGGCGCTTGGTTCTCCGGTCGGAGCGAGGTGCGTTTGTGGGCCCTTCGCCGCATTGACAAGCGCTGCCGATCGCTGACAATCCGGGGTGCACAAACCTCCGTAAGGGGCCCTCAAATGAGCACTGCCGCCACTTCTCACTACAAGAGCAATCTTCGCGACCTCTACTTCAACCTCTTCGAGTTCTTGGAGATCGGGTCGGCGACCCTGGGCAAAGGTGCGTACGAGTCGCTCGATGTCGAGATGGTTCGGGCGACCCTGGAGGGGCTCGAGGAATTTGCCCAACGTGATCTGGCGATGAGCTGGGTCGAGTCCGATCGGGTGCCGCTTAAGCTCTCGGAGGACGGCACGGTCACCCTGCCCCCTGGCCTCTCGAAGTCGATCCGCTCGCATTTCGACGGCGGTTGGCACATGCTCGAGGTGCCCGAGGCGCTCGGTGGCGTGGGTGCGCCGCCTTCGGTGTCCTGGGCGGCCTTTGAGCTGACCGTTGGCTCAAACCCGGCGGTCGCTTTTTACGCCCTCAGCGCGGTGATCGCCAAGGTGATCGCCCGTCTGGGCACGCCCTCGCAGGTCGAACGATTTGTCGGTCCGATGCTCGAGAAGGGCTGGGGTGCGACGATGGTGCTCACCGAGGCCGACGCTGGTTCGGACGTCGGCGCGGGTCGTGCGAAGGCGCGGCAGATCGAGGGTGACCTCTACGAGATCGAGGGTGTTAAGTGCTTCATTACCAACGGTGATTTTGATGCGGTCGACAACATCGTGCACTTGGTTCTCGCGCGCCCCGAGGGTGCGGCGCCGGGCACCAAGGGGCTGTCGATGTTCATCGTGCCCAAGTTCACGGTCAACGATGACGGCTCGATAGGCGAGCGTAACGGGGTTTTCTGCACCAACATCGAGCACAAGATGGGGCTCAAAGGGTCGGCGACCTGCGAGCTGACCTTCGGCGAAAAAATGCCCTGTCGCGGCTACTTGGTCGGCGGGGTGCACAGCGGCATCCGCCAGATGTTCCACGTCATTGAGCACGCTCGCATGGCGGTCGGCTGCAAGTCGATGGCGACGCTGTCGACGGCCTATCTCAATGCGCTCGACTACGCGAAGCTCCGGGTCCAGGGCGCGGATCTTGGGCAGGCGAGCGACAAGAAAGCGCCACGGGTGACAATTATTCATCACCCCGATGTGCGCCGCATGTTGATGATCCAAAAGTCCTTCGCCGAGGGCATGCGGGCGCTCTGTTTGTTTACGGCGTCGATCCAGGATCAGGTCGAGCTTCTGGGTGGGCACGGTGACAAGGCTGCGAAGGACCTCGATCGCCTCAACGATCTGCTGCTGCCGCTAGTTAAGGGTTACTGCTCGCACCGCAGCTTTGAGCTGTTGGCGATGTCGCTGCAGGTCTTTGGCGGCATCGGCTACTGCCAAGACGTGCCGATGGAGCAGTACATCCGCGACCAAAAAATCGACACGCTCTACGAGGGCACGACGCACGTCCAGGCGCTCGATCTATTCTTCCGCAAGGTCGCCCGCGATCAGGGCGCAACCCTGCGGGGCTTGATGGGGCGGATCCAGGGCACGCTGGCGGAGCTTGCGGAGGGACCGGCGAGCCTCGAGGTCGAGAAGAACGCGCTCACCCGGGCCCTGGGTGATATCCAGGGGATCTACGGCACCATGCTCAGCAAGTTCGGCGAGTCGATTTACCACGTCGGCGTGCAGGCGAATCGAGTGCTCTTTGCGACCGCTGAGATCGTCATCGGTTGGCTGCTCGTGCGCCAGGCGATCGTCGCCGAGCGGGCCCTGACGGCGCTAGAGGCCGCAAACTCCACCGATACCAAGGAACTCGACTTCTACCGGGGCAAGCTCGCTGCGGTCCGCTTTTACTGCAGAGAAGTACTGCCCGGCCTGACCCTGGCTCGCAAGCAAATCGAGGGCGGCACGCTCGAGCTGATGGACGTCCCCGAGTCGGCTTTTTAGTT
>CAYYUP010000045.1:32217-34220 GCA_964474905.1 uncultured Nannocystis sp.
CTGGAGGCCTGCGATAGCAAGGGTATGACTGATCTCCGCTGGCCGACCTACGGACTTCGCAACGTCACCCTAGACGGGCTCCTGCCCGAGGGCGATGGCGGCTCGATGCACCTTAAAGGCAGCGACGGGAAGGTCTTCTTAGACGCCATGACCGGTATCGGTTGTGCGCCGCTCGGTCACGGCCATGCGCTCTGGGTCGAGGCGTTGCACGGGCAGATGCAGCGGCTCTGCACCGCTGCGAACAGCTTCTTTACCGCGCAGCAGCAGCAGCTGGCGGCTCGTCTCGCCGATCTCTTCCCGATCGATGATGCCCGAACGTTCTACGCCAACAGCGGTACAGAGAGCACAGAGGCGGCGATCAAGCTGGTCCTGCGGGCGACTGGGCGGGATACGATCGTCGTCTTCGAGCGCGCCTTTCACGGGCGCAGCCTCGGGGCGTTAAGCCTGACCGCCAATCCGAAGTACCGCGAGCCTTACATCCGCTGCCCTGGCGAAAGCTCGCCCGAGCGTTTCCTCGAGGCTCGGGTGTTGCGTGTGCCCTTTGGCGATGTCGCTGCGGTTGAGCGGGTCTTCGCGGCCTCTGGGGAGCGCATCGCCGCGGTCTTCATCGAGCCGGTTCAGGGCGAGGGAGGGGTCTTTCCGGCGAGCCGCGAGTTCCTCTGTTTTCTCCGTCAGATCACGCGCAAGTACGGGTCGTTGCTCGGTGCAGACGAGGTGCAGACCGGTTGCGGTCGCACCGGCGAGTGGTCGGCTTGGACGGCGATCGTCGGCGACGATCCGGAGCTGCGTCCCGACCTGATGTGGCTGGCCAAGGCACTCGGCGGTGGTTTTCCGATCGGGGTCTGTTTGGCGTCAAGCAAGGTGGTGGCGGCGATGAGCGCGGGCACGCACGGAACCACCTTTGGCGGCAACCCGCTCGCATGCACGGCCGCCCTTGCGACTCTGCGGATCATCGAGGAGGAGGGGCTGATGGCCAAAGCGGCGGCTCAGACCCCTGCCCTACGGGAGATCGCAGCGGCATCTCCGATCCAACAGGTGAGCGAGATCCGCGGCCTGGGAGCGATGATCGGCATCCAGATCGGCAGCCTGGAGGAGCGCGCAGCGGCGCCGTTGACCGGCGTGTTGATGAACGAGCACGGCATTCTCGCGACTGTCTGCGGTGGCCACTCGGTCCGCCTACTTCTGCCCTATCGGGCAGGTGCCGCTGAACTCCGCCAGATCTGGGACGCGCTCTCGAAGAGCCTGGGTGCCGTTACGGCGCAATGAGCCGGTAGACGATCAGTTCGCGAGCTGGGCGCGGATGTCCTGCTCTAGTTGGCCCAGGCACTCGGGTTTAAAGCCGCGGTAGGACGCCCGAATAATTCCCTTTTTGTCGACGACGAACGAAAAGGGAAAATTCGGGCTCTTGTAGCTGTTGGCGAGTTCTTCGCCGCCGATGGCGATCTTGGCGGCGAGCTTGCGCTCCTTCGCGAGGGCGATCACTGGCTCTGGATCGCTGTCGGTGGCGATCGCCAGGAGGAGCAGGCCGTTCTTGCGGTAGCGCCGGTAGAGGCGGTCGAACTCCGGTAGCTCTTTAAGACAGGGCTTGCACCAAGTGCCCCAGAAGTTGAGGAGCACGACGCGGCCCTTGAGGTTGGCGGAGGAGATCGTCTTGCCCTTTGTAGTCTTGAGCGAGAACGACTTGATCGGCTTGCCGATCCCGGGATCGCGACCGCATGCCGCCTTGCCCTTGCCGAAGATCGGCGCCGGCAGAGCGCGCTTGGCCGAGCCCTTCGCAGCCTTGTTGTTGTTGTTGTTGTTGTTGTTGTTGTTGTTGGCTGTTGTCTTTGTGTCTTGGCCCTTGGAGTCCTTTGTCCCACCTGAACCAGTGGCGGCGGCGGCCTCAGCTGCCCCGGGCATCGTCGCCGCGGGAGTTGCCGGATCGTCGCCGGCGCTCGCAGGGGACTCGGCCGTCACAGGTGTTTCCGGCGCTTCAGACGTGGGGCTCGCCTCGGCGGGGGATG
>CAYYUP010000045.1:34320-36430 GCA_964474905.1 uncultured Nannocystis sp.
CTCGGCGCTGGCGACCGGAGCCTCCGGTTGCACGCTCGGCTGATCTGCACCTGCGGAATTTTTGTCACAGGCGCCCACTGTTGCTAGCGCGATCAGGCCTGCGAAAGCGAGGGGGGCGGAGGCGCGGAGGGCTCGGGAGGCTCGCATGTCTGGGATTGTGCATGATTCCGCGGTAAATGCAGCCGGAGAGGCAATTTGCGGGATTCGCGCGGGTCCCATCGCACATCGAGACCGTCGATCGCGGGTATTTGAGGCCATCATGGGCGGAGTTGAGGCGCGCAGCTCGCTTGTCGTCGCAGCGAACGTAGGGTAAGCCCCCATCCGGCCCTTGGACGTGTCTCTGTGAAGCTGACAGATCTCGGTGATGAGCCGCCCAGGCTCCTAAAACTCCGTTTGGAGCTCCCGATTGTCCGTCGGGTCGTGCGCCTTGGCAGCTGGGTGATGCTGGCGATGATCACCCAGTTCTTCGTCAACGCGGCGGACACTTTCATGGTCGGACGCCTTGCGGACAAGGACGCCGCGACGGTTGCCCAGGCTGCGCTCGGCCTCGGCATGCCTTTCTTTTGGGCCGTCGGTGGCTTCTTTTCGGCGGTCTCCTTCGGCACCCAGGCGATGACCGCTCGGCGCTTTGCCGAGGGCAAGATGGACAAGGCCGGTCAGGTCCTTTTTAACTCGGTGACTGTGGCCGTCGTCGCCGGCCTCTTTGGCATGGTGCTTGGCTACTTGATCACGCCGGGTGCGATCGGATTCTTGGCGACGGCGAGCCCCGAGCAGGCTCAGCTCGGCTCCGATTACACCCAGCTGCGGATGATCGGTGTGCCGGCAATGGTCATCACCTTCAGCTACAAGGCCTTCTTTGACGGCGTCGGCAAGACGCACGTGCATCTCTGGGCGGCGCTGACCATGAACGTGGTCAACGTCATCATCAATTATTTCTTGATCTACGGGTATCCAGCCCTCGGCATCCCGCAGATGGGTCTTTACGGCGCTGGTATCGCTTCGGCGCTGACGACCTATATCGGCAGCGCGATCATGTTTGGGATCTCGCTGCGTCCGCAGTACCGGAAAAAATACAATTTCTACCGTCTCGCGCATCTGAGCCGCTCGATCATGGGCCGCATCGTGCGCCTGATGATCCCCTCGGGCTCGGCGACGGTGATCCTGATGGCGGGCTTTTTGCTCTTCATGCGCTTTGTCGGCGAGATCGACGCGGCCGAGGGCGGCAACGTCAATTCGGCGGCGACCAAGGCGATCATGGACACGGCGGCGCTCTGCTTTATGCCGCTCATCGCTTTCGGCACGGCAACGGCGACGGCTGTCAGCCAGAGCCTAGGGGTCGGCAAACAAAACCTCGCGGCCCGCTACGGCTGGGAGTCGGTGCGCGTCGGCATCATGGTGATGCTGGTGGTCGGTACCTGTTTCGCGCTCTTCCCGGCCGAGATCATCTCGATCTGGGCGCCTAACGACCCCGCGGTGGCGATCGCCGGTGCGACCTCCCTGCGGATGATCGCGACAGCCCTGCCGCTGATGGTGGTCGGTCTTGTGCTCTCGCAGGCGCTCTACGGCGCGGGCGCGAATACCTTTGTGATGGTGGTCGAGGGTGTCCTCCACTTTGGCGTATTGGTCCCGCTCTCGTGGTTCTTGGGTCCCCATCTCGGCTTTGGCATGGTCGGCGTCTGGGCCGCGGCGGTGGTCTACGTGAACCTGCTCGGGCTGGCGATGGGCCTAAAGTTCGCGAGCAAGGGTTGGCGACACATCCGCCTTTAGCCAGCAAGCCGGGCGGCCTGTCTTTGGCTGGGAGCCCGAGTGTTCGCGAGCCTGGGGTTGCGAGCCCACGGGTCTCTTCGAGCGCTGCACAGAGAGCGCGCGCTCATCCGAATACGGGCTCTGGGCATGCGGCCGATCACCCCCGGAATTATCGATGGCCAGGGCTTTTCGACTATAGTGGGTCCATGCGCCGCGCCGTGGCCGTTTCTACTTTAGTCTCTTCGTCCCTGGTTTGCCTCTCGGTCGCCCTGCTCCCGTCGCTGGCCGAGGCTCACCCCTATCCGATGCTGCGTTCGAGTTTTCTGCAGCAGCCAGCGGCTCAACCAGTGGCGCAGCCAGTGGC
>CAYYUP010000045.1:36530-44634 GCA_964474905.1 uncultured Nannocystis sp.
CCAGTGGCGCAGCCAGTGGCTCAGCCAGTGGCTCAGCCAGTGGCTCAACCAGTGGCGCAGCCAGTGGCGCAGCCAGTGGCGCAGCCAGCAGCTCAGCCAGCGCAGCCGCCCCAGCCGGTGACGGATCCATCGCTGGTGCCCACCAGCTCAAAGGCGCCGCCCTCCGAGGACAGGCCCGAGGTCGAAGCTCCGCCCGAGCCCGAGCCTGAGCCCGAGCTCGAGCCCGAGCCCGAGCCCGAGCCGCTTCCCGAAAAATCCCCCGACGCGTTCAATCGGCACGGTGTCGGTGTTGTCGGCGGTCTCACGATCGTGCCGACCTTCATCGTCGACAACTACGTGGTGTCGATGACCAACTCGCTCTGTCGCGGCGATAGCCTGCCCAGCGGTGGTTTTGCAGAGAACCTCAACCGCGTCGATGGCTGCAACTTCTACGTCGGCGGCGAATACATCTATCGGCCCAGCAAGGTCCTGGATGTTGTGCCGCGGATCGGCTACCAGCGGGCGAAGGCACCGGACGGGCTCTGGCTCGACCGCGACGAGTGTCCCGGCGGTGAAGGCAGCGCAGATTGCAACTACTCGGCCGCGGACTACACGCAGGTCGACGTTTCTTTCCTCTACGTTGCGGTTGATCTGATCGGTCGCGGCACGATCATCGAGACTCCCGAGTTTGCCTGGCAGCTCGGTGGTGGTGGTGGTCTCGGGCTCGGCATCATCTCCGGCATCGGCAAGGGCGTCTTCCAAACACCGCTCGGCAGTCCGGCGCTCAGCCCCGGCGGCTCGACCTGCAACTCCTTCTCCGACTTCGCAGACTTCAACGCCTGCACGCCGTACTGGTTTAGCGAGGACAGCGACGATAACGGTGTGCCCAAGCCCGCCAACGGCGAGCTTCGCCTGGACGACGCGGGGCCAAACCCGGGTCGTTTTGCCGACTGCAACAAAGACAAGTGCAACGACGCCGATCTCGACGCCCTCGGCCGCAAGAAAAACACCGATGTGCCGCCGGTTATCCCCTACGTCAAGCTGCTGGTCAGCACCCGCTTCCTGATCAAGGACACCTTCGGGATCAACATCGAGGGCGGCTGGAACACTGGCTTCTTCTTCGGCGGTAGCCTCCAGTACTTCTTCGGTCCCAAGTAAGGAGGCGGTGCGGAGATCGCGGGTCACGGATCCAACTGGACGTCTGCGCGACCCTTGATCATACTGCTGCCTCCTCTGGAGGAGTGGCCGAGTGGTCGAAGGCAACGGACTTGAAATCCGTCGTGCCCTCACGGGCACCGTGGGTTCGAATCCCACCTCCTCCGATCACGAAGAACGCGAGCGCACCTAGGTGTCCTCGCGTTCTTCTTTGTTCTGCAGGCGTTCCTGTGGAGAGATGTGCGCGGCTGGCAGGGGCCTGCGGGGTATATGATGCGCTGGTGAGGGCGGTCGATGAGGCGTAGATACGACTCCGATCCTCCGCGAGGTGGGCGTCGAGGGGCCGAAGCAGTCGAACCCGTGCGAGCCGCTCTGTCGCTGGCTTTGCTCTGCTTGCTGCCCGGGTGTGCGGGCGAGCTTGGGGCCTTGGCGGCCCTCGCTCTTGGCATGGCGATCGGTGCCTGGCTCGTCGGCCGAGAGCGTCGGCACCGCCTGTACCTGGAGACCGCGGGCATGCGTCGGGCGATCTCCCAGGGTGGACACCGCAAGGTGGAGCGCCGTCTCCGGCGGGAGCTGGCCCTGGCGGCAGCGGGTCAGAGCGTGCATCGAGAGCGTCTGTGGTTCGTGCGGGCACAGCTCGCCGAGCTCTTGCTCGCGGAGTGGCGCCTGGACGAAGCGCGGCAGGTCTACGAGAGCCAGGACCCGGGCCCATCCCCCCATCTGCAAGCGCTCGCGGCCTTTGGCCGACACGAGTTAGAAGTGCTCTCGAGACCCGTCGACGAGGCCCGGCTCAAGGCGATCCGGCGCGATCGAGATGCCTGTCTTGGTGTCGTGCCCGAGCCGATCCAGCGGGTTGTGGAGCTGGCTTGGGGGGCGCTCGAAGGCGTGGCGTTGCTCCGGATCGGCCGGCCGCGTGAGGCGATTCGGTATCTCGAAGAGGGGCTCGATTCGGTGAGCTACAACCCGGCGCATATCATCTATATCTTCCATCTGGCGCAGGCCTACGAGCGGGTCGGCTTGCACGAGCGAGCGATGCATCGCTACCAGGAGGCGACCTTGGTATTCCCTGGCACTCGGCTTGCGACCGAGGCGAGCGCTCGTATGGGTGCGCTTTGCCGACAGGTTTCCGGCTATCGCGGCATGCTGCCGGAGACGCCCGCGCCGAGCGTTCAGCCGGTTCGCTGAGGACGTCCGGGTCCGCGAAGGACGGGGCTTTGGCGAGGATTTGTGTCAGGCTTCGGCACGAGCAATTGCCGAGTGCGCAGGCAGAGCGCTACTCTCTTGGCAGTGCACGACGATCAGGGCCGGCGGCAAAAAAAGAGGCGAGGACCCCTGCGGGGAGCCCTTGAGACGGTCGCCCATGGACTCGGCTATGCGCGCCACCTGATCCGCGGAAACCGGGTCGCAGGCGATCTCTCCTGGGTCGAGAACACCCGGCCAATCGTGCTCGTACACGGCTTTCTCGGCACTCGTGGCACGATGATGCCGCTGACTCGGCGCTTCCAGGCGGACGGGCGTGTCGTCTTTACCTACCACCACGGGACGTTTCAGCTGGGCTCGCTCGCGTCAACGGCCGAAGTTCTCGGCGAGCACATCCGATCGATCGTTCGCAGCCTCGACATCGACGCCGTCGACGTCATTGGCTTCAGCATGGGCGGGCTCGTTGCCCTGCACGCGATCAAGTTCACACCGGCGGCGCGGGTGATCCGCAGGGTTGTGATGATGGGAGCGCCGCTTCGCGGGACCTGGATGGCCTTGGCAGGGGTTGCGACCGTGGGCCTTGTATCGCCCTCGGTCTGGCAGGTTGTGCCGACCAGTCGCTTCCTCCGCGACCTCCACGAGGCGCCGTTGCCCCCGGGAATTCGCATCCGCCAGATCCACGCGGAGCACGACGCACTCTGCCCCGATCCAGGGCCGATTCCGGGTGTCGACCGCGAGCGCGACTACATTGTGTTGCCCGGCGGACACTCGTCACTGGTCATCGCCCAGCCCTTTTACGCGAGGGCTCGCGAGTTCCTCGACGCTCCAGATGAGGATCATGCCCATGAGGGCGCGGGGCCTGGGCATCTTCGCGGCGTGCCAGTCGGCTAGCCTGGCGATTTTTTCCAGCTCACGGGGTCGCCGCAGCGCAGCATCATCTTGCCGTGGTAGGGGTTTTGCACATCGCCTGTGCTCTGCACCCAATAGGCGCCCTTGTTGTTGAAGGCCATCGGGCAGTGGATCACCTGGAGGTCAGCGCGAGCCGCCGGAGTTGCCTTGAGGTAGGCGATGAGCCCCATGCTCATTTTTTGGAAGGCGAGGCGGGCGGTCTCGATGTCCGGTGAGGCGATCCGACCGGCGCCGATCAGGACCTCTGCGATTCCGGGTTTTTCCTGGAGCGTTTCGCTGCCCGCGACGAGCTGCGCTCCGAGCTCTGCGAGGTGGTCGATGCTGTCATCGGCGAGCGTCTCTTGAATCCTGATGTAGGGATCGACGAGCGGGTCACCGTGGCTCTTGCCGGAGTCCTGCGAGGCCTTGCTGGGTTCGCTGGAGCTGCGTGTGTCAGCACCGCAAGCGGCCGAAAAGGCGATTACAAGGGCTATTGCGGCGGGAATGGGCCAATTCATCGCTCTTAGCACATAGCACGCTCGTGGGTTAAAGTGGCGCGCCCACCACGGGCGACGATGCCATGTCTCCGCCTCTCTTCATGATCCTGGGACTCTTCGCTCCTGTATTCGGCATGCAAGGCGCGCCGGCGATCGAAGCTCAGGGGCGCGGGCACAGCGATGTGCTCGAGGTTCCCTCTCAGCCTGCCGGCGACTCCGAATCGGAGGAGGGTTCCGAGATCGATGGAGCTGTGAACTTCGATCTTGAAGGGCTTGGTCCTGCAGAAACGAGCCCTCCGGTAACGAGCGCGACGGGCTCCAAAAAAGCCCCGCCGATGCCGGTTGTGGAGGATCTCAACGCCGAGAGGCGAGCTCAGGCAGGTGGCACTTCGCCGGCGATTGCAAAGGCCTCAGAGCCGGACAAGGGGCGCGGCGGAATTGTCCTTGGCGGTGGTGCCAGTGCAGATCCGGTCGGTGGTGGTGGTGCAGGTTTTTTTGATCCGGGGCGCCTGGGAGGGGACAGCCCGGCCGGTGGTGCTCTGCAGATCCGGGGCTACCTCGGGGTCAATTTTGTCGCCTCGCAACGGACCAACCAGGCCGCGCGGGACCCTGAGACGGGGGTCTTTGAGCAGCTCCCCACCCTGCCCTACTTCGGCGGTGGAGCGGCCAACATCTACGTCGGTGCGCCGATCTACTCGGATGTTGTCTACGCTCGTTTTGCCTTTGAGTTTCTGTCGATCCCGCGGGCGGATGTCGGCGCCGCTGATGTCTCGCCGGTCTGGTCGCCGGTTGTTCTGATGGAGTCCGCGGCCCTCGAGGTCAACCCCTTTGCCTGGGCGGAGAAGAGCGGTCGATGGCTGCGCGAAGGTTTTAAGATCACGACCGGTGTGTTCATCGTGCCCTTTGGCCTCGAGGATGAAGAGCACGATGCACCGGTGCGTTGGTTTGTCACCAGGCCGCTGGCGATGAGCGTTGGCCGGGTCTATCCCGGCTCCTGGATCGACATCGGCGCGATGGTGAAGTGGAAGCCGACGTTTGGCCGTGAGCGACCGATTCGACCGCTGGAGATCGATGTCGGGGTGATCAACGGCGACGCCTGCACGCAGACACGGAGCACCGATCTGCTCTACCGCTACCAGCCCATCGGTCAGGTCGACGAGGTCTGCGAGCGACGCCTTCGCGAGGTCGAGAAGATCGGTCGTGCGGACGGCTCTGTTCTCGGGATCACCCCCGACAACAACGGCAACAAGTCGGTGGTCGCACGGCTGCAGCTGCGACCGATCCCGGCGCTCAATTTTGGTGGTTCGGTGATTTGGGGCAAGCACCCCGAGAGCACATTTACGGTCGCAGACTTCCAGGGAAAGACCTTCGTCGACAGCCAACAGGCGCCGACGTGGCGGGCCGGGGCGCATTTTGACCTCAACCTCGACGAGGTCTTGCAGAGCCGCTTTCCGCTGCCGCATCTCCGGGCAGAGTTCGTTTACGGCGTCGACCGGGCGGCGCCGTCGATGGAAATTTTGGCCGATCGGCACATGTTAGGCGGCTACGTGCAGATTGCGCAGCCGCTGTGGCGGCGAAAGAAGACTCGACTCTCCGCCGTGATTCTCCAGTACCGCTTCGATCATGCCGACCCCGACCTAGCGGTGCCGCGTGTCGCTGCAGGCGGTGGTGCTGTGAACTCTGATTTCTCGGATCCTTACCTGTACGACGAGGCATTTCAGGCCCACGTCATCGGCCTGCGATTTCCTGTCTTGCCGCGCTTCACCCTGAAGACCGAGTACGGAATTTTGCGCGAAGACGGCGGTCCCAAAAACCAGCTCTTCAACGATTTTTTCATGTTTCAGGCGGTGGCGGACTTTTAGCGAAAAGTGCGAAATCGTGGTCGGAGAAAGCTGATGCGAGCCACCAGCTGCCGAATAGGCGCGCTTCTTCGTCGAATTCGGCCGTCGATGAAGATCGACCGCGCACTTGACGTCGCACGCACCCACGACCCTACGATGATCGCAGGCAGTGGCCCCGAGATCATGCTCAAGCGAACACTGACTCTCCTCGCGCTCGCGCTCTCCTTCACCCTCGGTAACCCACAGCCGAGCGCTGAGGCCCACTTGGCGAAGTGGGGGAGCTGGGAGATCACCCATCGCAATCTGATGAAGCTCTTTCCCGACGCGGATCCCAACGCGTGGAGGATCAAGCGCTACCAGTACGCTGCCGAGGAGGTCGTGTTTTTGGAGAAAGAGCTCGGCTTTGAGCTCTATCCCGAGGACAAGCAGCCGGAGTTTTTTGTCGCCCAGGACGAGGCCGGCAAGCTGCTCGGCGTCGCGATCTTCATCGACCCGCGGACAAAGCCAAAGATCCTAAACGGCGGCATCCTGACCCTTGAGGTCGGTATCGGTGTCAACGCTCAGGGAAAGATCAACCGCATCAAGGTGTACGACTACCGCGGCAACATCGAATTGGCCGGCGAGGGTTTTCTGGATCAGCTCCGCGGCAAGACTCTCGGCTCCAATTTTTCGATCGGTACGGGGGAACTCAAGGGCGTTCAGGGCGAGTCCGAAGAGAGTCAGCTGGTGGCGAACGCAGCACGCGAGGCCCTGTTGCTGATGAAGGTCGCCCTCGGTCGTCGCTGACCGCCGCCGCTGACCGCCGTTAGACCCAACGACAAGCCCGCTTTCCTGCGGGCTTTGTCGTGTCTGCGTCGCAAAGTAGCGTTGTGCATCGTGTGCTAGCGTGGGCGCGATGAGTCGCGAGCGAGGGCGTTGTTGCAGGAGGTGTGGGGTCGCCGCGCTCCTCTTGCCGCTCGCGTGTGCGTGCTTGCCAGGTAACCCGATCATCGATACGGGGACTTCGAGTAGCTCAGTTTCGAGTGGCTCGGGAGAGAGCGATGGCGGCGGAGAGGGGCTTCTGGGCTGTAATTTGCCGAGCTGCACCTTTGTCGTGGTCTCGCAAACCCTCGACGACCGAGTCGATATCTTTGATGTCAGCGTGACCCCGCAGCTTCGCGGACGTGTCCTATTGGACCTCAAGCCCGATCCTTCGGGCCTGCAGACGGCCGGCAACCTGCTCGATGAGCCCTATGGGATCGACGTGTACAACGGGGAGCTGCGGCTGCTGCTCGGTCACTATCCGGACACCCAGCTCGGCTCTTTGGTTGTCCTGCCAGATGGGCTATTTTCTGGGGTCTCGTCGGGTGCTGTGTTCGAGACTGCAAATCTCTTCGATGGGGCGAACTTTGTCGGCGGGGCGCGGGGGCTCAACCTCGATCGCCAAGAGGCGATCTTCGCCCTGTCCCATAGCTCAGGTCGGATGATCATCGGCGTCTTCGCCAACGATCTGCGGGCTCTCGAGTGGCCGAACGCGAGTCAGCTGTTGATCGTCGATCCCAGCTTAGAGGGCGCAGCGGCGATCGGCGCCTTTGATCTGGGGGGGCTCGATGTGCCCTGTCGCGGCGCCTGGGGCATGGCTGCGGTCGACAATGTGCAAGCTCCAACACGGGTGGCGATCGCCTGCGATGGCAGCGATAGCGTCGCCATGCTGGGGTTGCCCGCGAACCTCGGGGAGGGCAGCCCGGCTGAGGTGGCGAACTCGATTTCCGGCTGTGGGTTGGAACTGCTGAGTGCGGGATGGACGACGCGATTTGTCGCGGCCGACGGCAGCGGAGGCGCACTGGCCCTGCAATCGCAGCTCATCAAGGGTCCGCGGCTCTGGCGGATCGGCAGCGGGTGCGAGCTCTTGTCTTCCAGCGACTCTGTGGCAGAGGGCCTTGCGGGGGTTCGAAGGCTCGCAGAGCCGGTCCTGCTAGAGGGCGGAGCTTCGCCGACCTGGTTGGTGGCAGGTGGTGTGCCCGAGACCGGTATCTACATCGTCCGTGGCGCAGAGCCTGTGCTCTGCGGCAAGGTCACGGGTCTAGAGAATGTATTCACGCCTGCGGGCGGTCAGGCCAACGCCCCCTACGCGCTTGCGCTCGCCGATGATGGCCAGCACCTCGCGATCGGCTCGGGGCCGCCGTCAAACCCCGAGAGTGCGGAGGGCCGAGGTCAAGTGCACTGGGTGGCCCTCAATACCGCCGACATCGGGGCTTGTGAGGTCGTCGCGACAGAGGTCGCCGAACTCACGGACGGCCTCTTCGTCGGCAGCGATCCAAAAACATGGGTGCGCGCCCCCAATGTGATCAAGATTGTTCAGCGCAGTGGAGCCGGAACATGAGTCGATCGAAGTCAGGGGAACCCCGCCGTCTGCCCGTGATCGCAGAGCAGGCACGCTCGAGCCCTGAGGATGACCCTCTGCTGTTGCTGCGAGGCGGACGTTTTGCTCGATGGTTTGCGATCTGTCTCGGTGTGATCGGCCTGATTTGGATCGTCGGAGCGCGGGTGAACGCCAGCGATTTG
>CAYYUP010000045.1:44734-48502 GCA_964474905.1 uncultured Nannocystis sp.
ATCCGGTGCCTTGATCCTCGACGATGGGGAGGCCGAAAAGAGCGCGGATCGAGGCATCACCGCCGCCCAGCGCGATGCGTTTGCCGGCGGAGGATTCTTTGATGTCGCTGCCTTCGATGACGTCAAGGTGGTCAAGCGCAAGGCCTACGTGCATCTGATGCCGGGCATCCCCAACGAGGCTTTTTTCGGCGCCGCGGTGGTGATCCTGTTGCTCTCGTTTTTGGTCTTTGAGCGCTACGGCAAGGGGTGGGATCCGCGTTCACGCAAGCGGACTTACTGGCGTTTCGAGCTCACCCGTTGGTCGTGGCTGAAGCGGGCGATGAAGAGCCGATGGTTCCAGCCGGCGGTGCAGCTGCCGGTCGTGATCGGCTTTGTCGCCGTCATCATTATCGGTCTGGTCGGCTCCCAGGAACCCGGGCGGAACCTCGCGCCGGTGCTGACCTGGAACATCTGGTGGATTGGCGTGATCTTCGTTGTCTTCTTCGCCGGCAATCTTTGGTGCTACATGTGCCCGTGGACGGCGATCCCAGACTGGATCATGCGGCGTTCGCTGACCAAGGTTCGGGCGGTTGCATCCCTCAGTCGCAAGTACCCGCGTTTCCGCCTGTGGATGTGGCCAGCGATCATCCTTTTTGCCTTCGCGACTTGGCTCGAGATAATTTTTGACGCGGCCAACCGGCCCTGGCTGACCTCGGTTTTTGGCATCGCCATGGTCGCGCTCGCATGGGTGTTGTTGGTGGTCTACGAGCGCAAGGCGATGTGTCGCTACGTCTGCTTTGTCGGTCGGGTTTCGGGGCAATACGCGATGATGGGCATGCTCGAGCTGCGTCGTCGCGATCCCGAGATCTGTCGAACGTGCAGGACCAAGGACTGCTACCACGGCAACGAGCACGGTTACCCCTGCCCGACCCATGAGTTCATGGGTGCACTCAACGAGAACCAGTACTGCACGCTTTGCACTGAGTGCGTGAAGAGTTGTCCCTCCGACAACATCGCCCTGAACGTGCGCTCGAGCGGCGCCGACATTCTCTTTCCGCATCGCGGCAAGATCGACGAGGCGTACATGGCGATCTTGGTGTTCATCGTCTCGGCCTTCCACGGCGCGGCGATGATCCCCCTGTGGATGGAATGGGAGAATCAACTACGCGGCGCGATGATCGATGTGCAGCAGGCGGTCTTTGGCGCCGACTTGCTCGGCTTCGCCGGCTCCTACGGTGGCACGATGACGTTCACCCTGATGATGCTCGGTTGCATTGTCTTGCCGGGGCTGGTGTATCTCGGTGTCTGCACCCTGATGTGGGCGCTGAGCGGTCGTCGGGATATCGGCATCCGGGTGCTTTTTATTCGCTTCGCGTACACCCTGCTGCCGATCGCGCTCTTCTATCACCTCGCTCATAACGCGGTGCATGTGTTTTGGGAGTGGTCCAAGATCCGCCGTCTCGCCAGCGACCCGCTCGGATGGGGCCACGATTTTTTCGGCACTGCACGGGCGCCGCTCACCGCACTTTGGTCACCGGAGTCGATCTGGTATCTGCAGATCGGCCTGGTGATCATCGGCCACATCTACGGGATCTACGTGGCTCAGCGGGAGGCTTTTCGGGTCTACCGCGGCGACAAGAGAGCGAGCCTCAGGGTGCACGTGGTGATGATGGTCGGCATGGCGTTGATGAGCCTGCTGAGCCTTTGGCTACTGGCGCAGCCGATGTTCATGCGGACTGCGGATATCTAGTTGTAAGCGGATGCCGAGGAGTCGACCTTGGCCGCGGCTCGGAGCTATACGGGCGACTAGTTGAGGTACTTGATCTCTGTGACCAAGCCGCCAAGCACCGCGATTTCGATTTCGCTGGAGGTGCCGTCGCACTCGAGGTTGCTCGAGACGTAGCGGCCCGCTTTGGGCCCGCTCGTGCAGCGGATGAACGTGTGGTAGCTGGCATCGCCGCGGGGTTGGGTATCCGCTGGCGGTCCCCAGGCCATGAAGGCCGCAAACTCGTGGAATCCGGGCTCTAGTTGGCCGTTTTCGACGGCCTGTCGCTCGGCAGCGGGCAGCGCGGTCCAGCGCGCCCAGAGCCCGCGTTCCTCGAGAAACTGCTGACGCTGAGACTCTTTGAGTTTGAGGAACTCCGCGCGATCGTCGGGCGTGGGTAGGTTGTAATAGAACTGACGGGTGAGCGGAGGCAGCCGCTCGGGGGAGGCTGCGCAGGCGACCCCGGCGATCATCGACGCTGCGATTGAGAGGCGCAGGAGTGCGGCCAGGAGGGGCGACCTGCGGGTACGCGCGCGCGGCATGGCGGCAATGATACGGGAGTTGTGGGCGCCGGCAAGAAGACGCTTCATCCTAGCTGCGTGCTGCGAGGCCTTTGCATGGGCGCTGAGTGCACGGGGAGGCCAGGAGGCGATGAATTCGCGGTTTTCAAGACGTCGCAACCTCTGTTGTATAACTCACAGGTCGTGACTCCAGGTCGCCTTATGGGCTCTGAGGCCAGATCTGAGGGCACTTTGCGCCGGCCCCGTTGACTACCTTTTTCGCTCTATGCTAGCTTCGTCGATGTTGGTGGCAGGAATTTTGCCTCACGGGATGGTTCATGACTGAGTTCAAGGTCGGGGAGATGGCCGTCTATCCGGGGCACGGCGTCGCCGAGGTCGTCAAGCTTTCACGACGCGAGATCTCAGGGGCAACCTTAGAGTTCTACGAACTCAGAGTCATCGACAATGGCATGAAGGTGATGGTGCCGCGGAAGAACGCGGCCAACGTGGGTTTGCGCCGGATCGTGACGGACGAGCAGATCCTAGAGGTCTACGAGGTCCTTCGGCGGCGCGACGAGAAGATCTCGACGGCGACTTGGAACCGTCGTCACCGCGAGTACATGGACAAGATCAAGACCGGCTCGCTTTCCGAGATCGCCAAGGTCATGCGGGATCTCTGTCTCCTGCGCTGTGACAAGGAGCTGTCCTTTGGGGAGCGCAAGATGCTGAACACGGCGCAGACGCTCCTTGTTCAGGAACTCGCGCTCGCCAAGGGCATCGAGCGTGACGCGATGGCGGCCGAGCTCGACGCACTTTTTGTAAAGCCGAAATCCTGAGCCTGCCCGAGAGGCCAGATGAGCCGTTGCAGGGCTCAGGTCTGCGGGGTCATCCACCGAGCTCGGCCGATGGACCTGATAGGGCGATTTCGTCTGTCGCAAGGGGCGGCTGTTCGGCCGCCGCACCATGTTTTCGAGCCTCGGCCGAATGGCCGCGGACTGAATTCTTTGTGAGGTGGGATGCTGATAGATCTCGCTCGATGTTCGCGCCAACAGCGAAGTAAAACTAACAAATCAAACTTCGTCGCACTCAACTTAGTCAAACGATCGCTTACCTTCCTATAATTGAGTAAAAAAGAGGTCAATTGGCGTTGACACCGCGCGCGCTGCCTATGTAGCTTTTTCCCTCACCGTTGTCCCTGAAGGAGGGAGGAAACGATGCAAGAAGAGAACGCTACCCCCGCTGTCGAGCAGGCCGAGGAGGCCGCTCCAAAGCGCACTACCGCGAAGCGCAAGACCGCTAAAAAGGCCACCAAAAAGAAAGCGACCAAGAAAAAGGCCGCGAAGAAGGTGACCAAGAAAAAGGCCGCGAAGAAGGCGACCAAGAAGGCGACCAAGAAGGCGACCAAGAAGGCGACCAAGAAGGCGACCAAGAAGGCGACCAAGAAAAAGGCCGCAAAGAAGGCGACCAAGAAGAAGGCCGTGAAGAAGGCGCCCAAGAAGAAGGCCGCGAAAAAGGCGACCAAGA
>CAYYUP010000046.1:0-24415 GCA_964474905.1 uncultured Nannocystis sp.
TAGATCTCTACCGGCAACGGTGCCGCGAAGCCGGGCAGAGGGCAAGCTGCACTCGCGATCCACGTTGTGCTGGTCTTGGGCGCGCTCGCACCTGGTTCGCACCTGGTTCGCACCTGGTTCGCAGGGGGCTCGAACAGCGGATTCGTGGGCACTGACAGGGCTCGCACGCACAGGAAACGTGGCTCGACTGGGGTCGGCACCGGATTCGCAGGGGGCTCGATGGGGCTCGATGGGGGCTCGCTGTGCGCTCGCTGTGCGCGCGTTCACAGCCTCACGAATTCAATGCAGAGGCCCTCTATTGACCGGTTCACGAGCCGTTATCCTTGCTTCCATCGCTCGAGCTTCGTCATTGCTTTTGCCGCTGTGGATCGACGCGTTGCCGCCGAAGATCGCCCGTGCGGTCGGGGTCACGGGGGCGCCTCCGGGTCTCCGGGCGCTCTTTGGCCAGACGCCCGCGGAGGTTGAGGTCGAGGTGGTGCTGCCGGTGGGTGCCGAGCTTCCGGTGGCTGCGCGACAGCTGATCAAGCTGATGGCGACCCGTCCCCAGTGGATCCCGAGCGTCGATCGGGGCACTGGCTTGATGATCCGTTGTCGCCGCGGTCCCGTGATCATCGAACTCAGCGGAGAGCGCTTCGCGGCGGGTCTCCAGGAGGTCGTGCGCCTGCTCTTTGTCGGCCTCTTTGGCGCTTCTGTTCTCTTTGGGCTCGGCGAGCGTTTTGCCGGCAGCGTCGCCTGTCTCGAGGTGCTTCAGGGCCTGACACAGCATATGTTGGCGTCGACGGATGTCGACCGCGCACTGCAGATCCTGCTCTCGGGTTTGACCGCCTGCGATGGCCTCGGTTTTAGCCGGGCGGCGGTCTTTGTCTACGACGAGATCCGCCAGCGCTTCGTCGGCTCCCGAGCGATCGGTCCGACCGGCGAGGCCGAGGTTGTGCGCTGCTCAGACGAGACGGTGATCGAGGGCCGTTCCTTCGCCCACATCATCGCTCAGATCTCGCGTCGAGAGGAGGCGAGCGGGCTGCAGGCGCGGATCGTCGGGGTCCCGGTGTTGCCAGTGGAGAGCGAGTCTGACGAAGTCCGTGCGGCGCTCGCTTCGGCCGGGCCGCTGCTTTTTCCGGGGCCGGCGTCGAACCCCGGCCTCGCCGGCCTGGGCGCGAGCGGGCCCTTTGTGCTCGCAGGCATCAAACCGCGGGGCGTGCCCCTGGCGCTTATCTACGTCGACAACGCATTTTGTGACCGTGAGCTCGGTGCGGATCGGGTCGAGGTGCTCTCGGTCTTCCTCGCCCAGGCGGCGTTGGTCATCGACAACCTCCGCCTCCTCCGTGATGTCGAGCGACTCGCCCGTTACGACAGCCTTACCGGGGTGCTCAGCCGCCGAGAGTTCGAGGCTCGGATGGCGATCGAAGAGACCCGATGTCTGCGGGCAAACCACCCCTGTTCGCTGCTGATCGTCGACCTCGACAATTTTAAGGCGATCAACGACAGCAAGGGCCACGCCGCTGGCGACGAGGTCCTGAAGAAGACTGGCGGTCTGCTCCGTCAGACCCTGCGCGCGCACGATCTGGTCGGTCGGTTTGGCGGCGACGAATTTATCGTCCTGCTGCCGGAGACCAAGGGGGCGGATCTCGAGAAGGTGATCCGCCGGATAGGCCAGCTCGCGTGGGAGCAGGAGATCGCGCTCAGCATCGGCGGCGCCTCCTTTCCGACCGATTGCGAGGTGCCCTCGGCGCTCTTTTCGATCGCCGATCGCAACCTGCTCGCGGCGAAACGTGCCGGCCGTCGGCGCGCCTGCATCGGCGATGACCGCTGTCTCAGGCTACCCGGTGGCGAGCCTGACGTGAGCTGAGCTATCGCTGCTCATTTCGGTGGGGGGCTCGGCGTGGGTGTGTGCACCGGGCCGGGGGCGAGCTGGGGTTTTGGGGTTCCTTGGGCGTCGAGCGATCCAGTGGGCGCGGGCTTCCAGTGGGGGAAGCCGCGCAGGAGCAACACGACTTGGTCGAGCAGCTCGGGCTGACTCTGGAGTTCGATGTGGGCGACCATCGACGGGCTGAGCCCGGTGGCGGGACCGCCCTCGAGGATCACCCGCTTGATGTGCGCATCGGCGGTGCTCGCCTGCCACGCGCGGCGGTGAAAATTGCGCGGTGGTGGATCGAGCTTCTCACCCGCGGGTCCTTTGCCGTCGCCGTAGGGGCCGTGACATCGCGCGCAGCTCGTGTCCCAGAGAACCTTAGCTTTGGCGGCGATCGTCGGATCGACGTGTTGCTCTGCAGGATCGTCGATAAAGCCTGGGGGATCTTCGATCGCAGCCGCGCCCTTGGACGGCATCGTCTGCGGTGGGTCATCATCGCAGGCACCGAGACCGAGACCGAGCCCGACGCAGAGGCCGAGAACTGCGGAGATCGTCGTCCATCGCATTGCCTGGGCATGCTGAAGGGCAATTCGAGGATCCGCAAATTATCGCTTCTTCAGGAAAACAAAATGTAAATATCAATAGTTTGCATACTTCAATGGCTGTTTGTTTGAGCCTTCAAATGTGGTGTAGGCCACAGAAATATCTCGCTTGACGGAGCCTCTGCATCGGCCGGGGGGGCCTCCGCCCACAGTTGTCCAGAGACAGCCCTCGTGTGCGGAGATTCGGCGCGCTGGTGAGCGCGGCGGATTCGGTCTTCTTGCGCACGCGAGGACACGACGGTTAGACTCCAACGCCAGCGCGTAAAGAGCCACGCGACATACTCTATGGTCTCCCCTGCGGTTCTCCCGGTCCGTCACATCCGCCGTCCATGGCTCGAGGGTGCGCCCGATGATGCGGTCCCCTCTGAGCTGGTGAGGGAGGCTCTGTGCTGAAAACCGTCTCGGTCCCCGATGCCCTGGTGCCGATCTTTGAGAAGGCGCAGGAGTACGTCGCCAAGTTCTTCTCGGAGCGCAAGGACATCCCAGAACAGGGCACGATCGAGATCTTCGGTCAGCGCTACATTCTGATCCGCGCCTCGTCGATGTCGGTCGAGTTCTTCGAGATGATCCAAAATCTCTACGCCGACAAGGGCGAAGAGGAGGCGCTAGGGGTCGCTCGCTCGTTGCTCTTTGACATCGCCCACACTATGGCGATCGCCGACGCGCGCTCTTTTGCCGAGCGCATGGGCGTCACCGATCCGCTCGACAAGCTTTCGGCGGGGCCGATCCAGTTCGCCCACTCGGGGTTCTCGTACGTCAGCATTTCGGAGGAGAGCCGACCGACACCCGATGAAGATTTTTACCTCCTCTACGATCATCCGTTTTCGTTTGAGTCGGACTCGTGGCTGGCGGCGGGCAAGACCACGGACTTCCCGGTCTGTGTGATGAACGCGGGTTATGCCTCGGGCTGGTGCGAGGACTCTTTTGGTGTGCCGCTCGTCGCGACCGAGATCCTCTGCCGGGCCAAGGGCGACGATCATTGTCGTTTCATCATGGCCCATCCCTCCAAGATCGAGGGTTACATCGCCGACTACCTCCGCCAGCAACCGGGGCTCGCCAAGCACGTTACCCGCTACGAGATCCCGGGATTCTTTTCGCGGAAAAAGATCGAAGACGAACTCGCCGCCCGCGAAGAGCAGTACCGCGGGATCTTTGAGGCATCGACCAATACCCTCCTGATCATCGACGGCGAGGGCACGATCATGCACGCCAACCCGGCCGCATCGAGCCTCTTTGAGTACAGCCTGGGCGATCTCCGCGGCCTGGCGATCAGCCGGCTCTTCCTCGACCCGGCGTTCTTCTCGGGGGTGGTCACACAGATGTCCGCGGCCGGTGGTTTTCAAGGCGAGGTGGTCGCGACCGCGAAGTCGCGGCGTCTCTACCATCTCGAAGTCCGAGCGGCGCGCTTCCGCTATCGCAAGCAGGACAGCCTGCTCCTGGTGCTGCACGACATCACCGAGCGCAAGGATGCCCAGCTCGCCCTGCGCCGGGCCAACGACCTCTTAGAGCAGCGGGTGACCGAGCGTACGCGGCAGCTCGAGAGCGTCAACGCGGAGCTGCAACAGCTCAACGAGCGCCTGCGCTCTGCCCGAGATCACGCGGTCGATGCCAACCGGGCGAAGAGCGTCTTTCTCGCCAACATGAGCCACGAATTGCGAACCCCGCTAAATGCGATCATCGGCTACGCCGAACTCATCGAGGAGGAGTTTGAGGGCTCCGAGGAGGACAATTACCTCAAGGACCTCCGGCGCATCGGCACCTCGGCCTTCCACCTTCTGGCGCTGATCAACGACGTACTCGATGTCTCCAAGATCGAGGCCGGCAAGATGGACGTCTTTGTCGAGACCTTCGATGCCGGTGAGCTCATGGAGGATATTGCCGAGACCGTCGAGACCCTCGCGGCGCGCAATCAAAACAACCTGGTCTTTGAGTACATCGGCGATCGTCGGCAGGTCGCGGCGGATCGCACCAAGGTCCGGCAAATCCTCTACAATCTTCTGAGCAACGCTTGCAAATTTACCCACCGTGGCACGATTTCGTTGCGCGCAGAGGTGGTGTCTGAGGGGGACGAAGAGTGGCTGCTGATCGAGGTTGTCGACACCGGCATCGGCATCCCCGAGGATCGCCTAGAGGAGCTATTTGAGCCCTTTCGCCAGGCGGATGAGTCGACGACTCGACAGTACGGCGGCACCGGTTTGGGCCTCGCGATCACGCGCTCGTTCTGCCAACTGATGGGCGGTACGGTTGCGGCGAGCAGCGTCGTCGGCGAGGGCTCGAGCTTTTTGGTGCGGGTGCCCCGTTTTGTTCGCTCGTTGGACACGCGCACGAATGTTCCCAAGTGAGCGGCGCTGCGCGATTGCGTCGGCCGTCGGTGGGTCGCTGATGGATTACACTCGATCCCGGCGAGATCGCGGGCTTGATGGGTTTGGTGCGGCGTCATGGTTGAGCGTGACTGGAGGAGGGATCTTCTAGATCGCTTTGGTGTCGCCCTTTGCATCGACGAGAGCGGGCGGGTTTTGGCGGCGCCCGGCCCCGAGGTGTTGCGGTCGGCGAGGTTGCCTGCGCCCGTCGTCGGCGAGCGCTTTGCGGCCTGCCTGAGCGCAGATGATGGGCCGCGATTTGAGCTAGCGTTGCAGTGCGCATGTGCCGAGGGGCGGGCTGCGGTAGACCTGCATTGGGACCGATGTTCCGGGGGGCCGAGCTGGATCTCCTGTCGCATTGAGCGGCTCCAGGACGGCCGCTACGGCGTGCTTATCGAGAACCGCGACGCATTGCAGAGCAAGCACGCGGCCCTTCGAGAGCACGCAGAGCGCCTGCAATGTTTCGTCGACAACACTGCGGATGCCTTTATTGCCCACGACATGAATGGCCGTCTGGTCGACGTCAACAAGGCGATGTGCGACTCGGTCGGCTACAGCCGCGAAGAGCTTCTGGAGATGCACATCTACGAAGTTGAGCTGACGGTCGCCAAGGGCTCGATCCGCGGGATCTGGAGCCGCATGACCGGCGGCATCCCGGTGACCATCGAGGGCAAGCATCAGCGACGGGACGGCAGCATCTTCCCGGTCGAGGTCCGCCTAGGCCTCTTTGGTGAGGGCGAGGGGGCGCGGGTAATGGCGCTCTGTCGCGATATCTCGGAGCGCAAGCGGGCCGAGGCCGCGAGACATCAGCTCAACGAGGCCCTGGCCCACGCGCGCGACGAAGCGGTGCGTGCGGATCAGGCAAAGAGTGAATTTCTCGCCAACATGAGCCACGAGCTAAGGACTCCGCTAAACGCGGTCATCGGCTACACCGAGCTGGTCACCGAGGACCTGGTGAGCTTTAACGCCGATCCCTTGCGCCCCGATCTCGAGCGCATCCACAGCGCGGCGAGCTTCCTCTTGGGACTGATCAACGACATCCTCGACATCTCCAAGATCGAGGCGGGCCGCTTCGATGTCTTCCTCGAGGAGGTGGAGCTAGGGGAGCTGTTAGCCGAGGTTCTGGGGGTCATTCGGCCGCTCGCCGAAAAGAACCAAAATGTCCTATCGGTGGTGGCAGAGGGCGCATTGGGCCTGGTGCGTACCGACCGGGTCAAGCTCCGTCAGGCGCTGACCAACCTGCTCAGCAACGCCTCAAAATTTACCAGCGGGGGTCGCATCGAGCTGGGGATCAGCCGCGAGGGTGCCGACGCCGAGAAGCTCTGCTTTCGGGTTTCGGACACCGGCGTTGGCATTCCGAGCGAGCGCTGCGAGATGATCTTCGACGCGTTTACGCAGGCCGATTCTTCGACGACTCGGCGCTTTGGCGGCACCGGTCTGGGTCTCGCGATCACCCGGCGTTTTTGTCAGATGCTCGGCGGCGACGTCGAGGTCGAGAGCGTCGTCGGCGAGGGCTCGACCTTCACGATCACGATTCCCTCCTGGGCGTGCGAAGTCGAGGTGCTGGCGGCGACGCGAGCTTTGGGGATCGAGTGTGAGTCGCTCTCTGTCGACGCCGAGGCGGTGGAGGATGCGATCAAGGATGCCCTCGAAGAGAGTGCCCTGGACGGCCTCTCCTTGCCTTACGACGACGCACCTGTGGTCCTGGTGATCGGCAGCGATCCTGAAGCTCATGACGCCATCGCCCAGCATCTATTGCCCGAGGGCATTCGCATCCGTTCGGCCTTTGACGGTCGCGAGGGCATCGCTCACGCCCGTGCATTTCGTCCAGCGGCGATCCTCCTCGACATCCAGCCTGCAGACGGCAGCGGCTTTGCGGTGTTGGCCGCGCTCAAGGCCGATCCAGGGCTGGCGACGATCCCCGTGGTTTTCTCGTCGATGATCGCCGATGACCAAAGAACGCCTGGGATCGGGGCCGCGCACTATCTGGTCAAGCCGGTGACGCGGGAGGGCTTGCTCGCGATCTTCGATCGTTACCGCGAGGCCGGAGGCAGCAACGTTCTTGTCGTCGACGATGACGGTGATACCCGCGAGGTCTACCGCAGGATCCTCATGCAAAGCGGTTGGCGGGTGCACGAGGCTGAACACGGCGTCGCTGCTCTCGCGTGGTTGATGAGCAGCGGTCTCGACGTCGACGTGATCATCCTCGATCTGATGATGCCGGTCATGGACGGATTTGAGGTCATCAAACACCTGCGCGCCGACGTGAAGCGGAGCACGATCCCGTTGGTGGTGGCCTCGGCGATGGAGCTCTCAGAGCCGGATCGAGAGCGGCTGCGCGGGCGCGTCGACAGCATCGATCCGGCGGGTCCGATCTCGATCCAAGAACTCACCCGGCGGCTCGTTGAGCTGGTGCACGGGCGGGTCTTGCCGTAGTCACCGCGCCTGTCGACGACCACAGGGGGGCCGAGGCCCGGATCACCTCCGGAGGCTCTTGCAGGCCGCGAGGGCGTGCGCCTGTTGCTCGACCTGAGCGGCAGTGGTCGAACACCAGTAGATCGTTCCGTTGATTTCACGTCGGGACTGGACCCAGTAGTTCGTGCCCATGCCGCCCTTGTTCTCAAACGTCATCGTCCAGCCGTCCGCCAGGGTCTCCTCTTGGAAGTTTTGCGGGCTGTACATGTCGGCCTCTTGTTTCGCGTCGCTCAGGGTTTTTGGGGTCGCTTCTGTGGCGACCTCAACCGTGAGCACTAACCCTGGACCTTTGATCATCATGCCCTCACCAACGACGGCGTCGCTGGCCCGGACACCGTCGGGCACGTCGACCTTGAGCCCGAATTTTTCGAGCTCGATGGAACGATCGGCCGTCGGTTTTGCCTGGGCCTTGTCGGTCTTGCCGGCCTTGTCGGGTTTGCCGGTCTTGTCGGCGGCGTTGGCCTGGGCCTTGTCGCCGATCGTGTCCGCCTTGGGCTCGCCTCCGCAGGCGAGCATGAGGGCGATTGGAAGCAGAATGCACGTTATTTTCATATTAATTATGTGTAGTTAGAGCTGTGCGCACGCGCCCTGCGGGTACCGGCAGGATCCACGGAAGCGGGCAGCGCTCAGGATTGCGAGCGGAAATTGTAGGCGCGGTAGGTATTGACCCTGGCGACGCCTCGGGGCAGCGGCTCGGCCTCATTTTGGGTGCTCTCAGACGCTTGCGCGACCTTGACGTCGATATGAAAGCGGACCTGAGGGGCAGCTTCGATCGAGCGCAGGTACTCGATCGTCAGCGTCTTGGCCTCGTCGGCATCGCGAGCGACGACGGTTAAACCGGTGGTGTAACCGTCGCAATCCTCGGGCCAGTGTTCGGGGCGCTCGCGGGCCTCGGCGCGGGCCAGGACGTCGAAGGTGCTGGCGATCGGCGAGCGTCCGTAGTCGGCCTCGTTGATGCAGTCGAGGATGTGCGGGGTGATCCACTCGTGGCGGCCGGCGATCCTGGCGATCTCGCGGGCCTCACGGCGGCGGTTGCTCTGCCAGAGGGCTTCGAAGATTTCTTCGATGACCACCGAGGAGTAGCCGGCGTGCAGCGGATCGACGAAGCGCTCGAGCACGAGATCGAGGGAGCGGTAGAGATAGCTGAGGGCGACGTCGAGTTCGTCTTCGGCGCCGAGTAGCCACGAGCCGAGCACCGCCAGGGTCAGCGGGTTGTCGAGGTCGCTTTTTCGGGCGGCCTCGAGGGTCTCGGTCGCGATGTCGTAGGAGCCCAGGCGGAAGAGGGTGATCGCCTTGTTGTAGAGCGCGCCGGGGTGGTTGGGCTCGACCGAGAGCGCGAAGTCAAAGCGCTCGATAGCCTCTTCGAGACGCTCGAGGTCCGAGAGGCAGATGCCGTGTTCGACGAGGATCTCGATGTGTAGCGGATCCTCGCTGAGGTAGCTGTCGTAGACCTGCTCGGACTCCTCGAGGCGACCCTGACGGCGGTAGAGCGCGCCCAGTGCCGAGGTGGCCTCGACCATCGGCCCTTGCTCGCTGCCGAGGGCATTGGCGCCGCGATAGGCATTTTCGGCAGCATCTTCGGCGCCGAGTCGCTCGAGGATGGCGCCCAGGTTGTAGCGCTGCAGCGAGCCGTGAGGGTCGACGGCGATGCCAGATTCGAAGGCGGACTTTGCCCCCTCGTAATCACCGACCAGGTCGAGCACGTTGCCGAGGGCGATCAGGATGTCGGGGTTGCGGGGGAATTCGGAAGCTGCCCTTTGGGCCAGGGTGGCGGCGGCTTCGTAGTCCGCGGTCTCGGAGAGGCCGCGGATCCAGAGGCAGTACATGCGCACACGATCGGAGGGCCGCATGTCGGGCTCCCAAAAGCTCCGAAGGAGCCGGACCGCGGAGTCAGCGGCGCCCTGGTCGAGGAGGGTTCCGATAGCGTCCAGTTGATTCATAAGAACAAAGGAGCGGGGCTTCGCCGACGCGCAAATCGGTTGTTACACGGGTGAGGCAAATCTGGCAATAAGCGTCTCTATTTGCACTCTGCTGCGTGATTGGCGGCCTGCGGATGCGCTCCTGGATCGGCGGGCGTCGCAGCGCATGGAGGCGTGCCCCACGACCGTGTGTGTCGCCTAAAGATCCGCAGAGAGGGTTCTTTGCCTGTTGCGCCTATGGGCCTACATCGCTAGGGCAACACACGGGTTTCATGTAGGTGCGTGAGCTGGGGTCCCGAGACCACGGCGCTGTGCTCGGGGGATCTCTTCGGCTATGCGGAGGTCGGCCTAGTCGGTCCCAAGGGCCTGTAAGCGATCGCGGACAAGGCCGACGAAAAGGCGGATGCCCACGGGGATGAGCGAGTCGTCGAAGTCGAAGTCGGGGTGATGACAGACCGGTGTGTCCTGCCCCGGGAGTTTGGCGCCGAGAAAGAAATACGCGGCTGGGATCTGGCTGGCGAAGTAGGCGAAATCTTCGCCACCGGCCATCGGCAGCCCGGCGTTGCTGACCTTAGCTTCGCCGAGGATCGCCGCGCCGATCCGGGCGACCGCTGCAGCGCAGCGCGGATGATTGCGGAGCACGGGGTAGCCCGCGGTGAGTTCGCAGGAGATCTCGACCTCAAAGGTCGCGGCGACGCCATCTAGGATCGTCTGCATGCGCCTTAAAACCCGCTCGCTCACCGCCGGTTCGAAGCTGCGGATCGTGCCGAGAAGGCGGGCTCGCTCGGGGATCACGTTGTCGGTGGTGCCGGCTTGGAAGGCGGTCACCGAGAGCACTGCGCCGCCCTCGTACCCCAGGTCGCGGGAGACGACGGTTTGCAGCGCGCTCACCAGTTGGGCGCCGGCGACGATCGGATCGCGGCAGAGCTGGGGCTGGGATCCGTGGCCGCCCTTGCCGCGGATCGTGATCTCGAAGTTGTGGAGCTTCGCCATGATGGGACCGGCACAGACCCGCAGATCACCGAGGGGGTAACCCGGCCAGCTGTGCAGGCCGTAGATCTCGTTGACGCCCTTAAGAACGCCCTCGGCGACCATGACCTTGGCGCCGCCGCCCTGGACTCCTTCTTCGGCTGGCTGAAAGACCAGGCGGACATTACCGGCGATCTGCTCGCGGTGGCGGGCGAGCACATCGGCGACGCCGAGCAGGATCGCGGTGTGCCCGTCGTGGCCGCATTTATGGGCCTGGCCGCTGTGCACCGAGCGGTAGGGCAGCTCGGTGTGCTCTTGCATCGGCAGGCAGTCGAGGTCGGTACGGAGGGCGATCGTCGGCCCAGAGCCGTGCTGCGCGGGGTGCAGATCGGCGTAAAGCCCCGTCTTTGCCGAGACCTTGGGCGTGTAGCCGCGGGCGAGCAGCCAGCTCTTGATCAGGGCCTGGGTCCGAACCTCTTCAAAGCCGAGTTCGGGGTGTTTGTGCAGGTCGTGGCGGATCGCCCGGAGCTCTGGCACGAGGGTGCGGAGGGTCGCTTCGAGGTCGTTCCAGGACATGTGCGCGAGGGTACATGATGGCGCTGGCGGTCGCTGGCGTGGCAAGCTCGGGCGGATGATCAAGCGCCGGGGACCCATCCGCTCAAAGGCCTTTGTGCTCTTCGCCGGGGACGAGACGCCGCACCGCTCCTGCGGCATCGCCCTGGCCGAGGCCTTTGGCCGGGGCACGCTCGCCTACCAGGCGCTCCGTCGTGGCGGCATTACCGGCCAGGGTACCTGCGGAGCGGTGCTCGCCGGTCGCCTCGTGCTCGGCGAACTGCTCGGCGATCCTGAGCCTACGGGTGCGGTGACCGAGGCCCTGCGGCGGGCGACTTTTGGTTACGAGCAGCGGATCCAGGAGGAACTCGATCACGGGCAAAGCGTCGATCTCACCTGCAACAGCATGACCGCGCCGCACGGGGAGTTTAGTGGTTCGGCGCGGCGCACCTTTTGTCGATCGGTGGTCGCCCAGGTCGCCCAACTCGTCGATGAGCTGCTGGATGCGGAGGGCGTGCGGGTCGAGCCTGTGCCCGTGCGCCTCGCCGATGGCAGCAGCTTTCGTCCGGGCATCGATCCGAGCCGTGAGCCGCCCATCCGGGCGGAGAGCGCAGGCGGAGATTCTGCCGATGGCGTTGGCTGACGACCACGACCCGGGCGGGCTCGGTGCGGCGCAGCTCGCCGAGCGCCTGGGCCTCGCCGAAGATCTCGCGAATGACGGTTCGGCGCGCCTCGTGCTCCGCAGTCGGCTCCGGGGCGAGCCCGAGGCGATAGGCTCGCTGCGGCGATTTATCGATCGTCGCTCGGCCGTTGGGGTCGAGCTGCTCTGGCTCCGGGTGGCCGTGCCGATGCTCGGTCTCGACGTCGAGCGGGTCTTCGCATGGAGCCCGGCGACCAGCACGATCCCGCATCTCGTGCTCGGTCGGGCGACGACCGGGGCGCTCGGCATGCCGGGTCTCTCGACCTTCACCGCGGATCTGCTGCCGCGGGTCGATCTCGCCGTCAATGCGGCCTACGCAAAGGCTCTGTACGGGCCACTAGAGGGCGAAATAGCCGCGTACGAGCATGTCTTGGAGAACCCGGTCACAGCTGTCGAGGTCGCGCCGCGACTGCGCAGAATTGCCTCGCCTTGGGCGTTGCGTTCCACTTCGGCTGGCGATGGTACGGGGGGGGCCGGCGGGCTCATCGAGGTGTATGTCCGTCGATTTGTCGAGCTTTGCGCGGTCGGTCGCGCAGCCCTGGAGGTCGCGGGTCTGCACGCACCGGCGCCCCAAGTTCGCGATCGCCGGCTGCGGGCAGGGCTAAGCGATCCCCAGAGCGAACCCCTCTGGTCCGAGATCGATCGCCTCTGCGGCGGCCCTACGGCCAGCGCTCTCGCGGCGTGGGTGCGCGGCGACGCCGGGTAAAGCAAGCCAGCCTTGGCAGGCGTGGGTCCGCGGGTCTGAGGGCTTTGGCTTTGGCGAGCGAAATCGCCGAGGACCCTCACCCGGGAGCCGCCGATTTTTAGCCATGCAACTCGCTTTCGGCTAGTCGAGAGGCAGGAGAGCGATGACATTGGACACTGAAAAGATCCCGAGCGAGCTGGCACAGGCGATCCAAAGCGGAGACTGCGTGCTCTGGAGCGGAGCTGGGATCGGGGCCCTCGCGGGCCGTCCAGGTTGGGAGCTAGCGCTGACGCGGGCGATCGATCGTTGCCCGGTGGAGGTCCAGCCCGAGCTCGACGCCTTGGTCGCCGAAGGACGCCTGCGTCCGGTGCTCGCCTATGTCACTCGCCACTGCGGCGAGTCGGCGCTTTCCGAGGCGATGGCCGGGCTAGAGCCGCCGGTCGCGGGCGCGGAGCTGCTGGTCAAGCTGCCTTGGCGTGCCTGTTTTGCGACCGCTTACGGCGAACTGGTGCGCGAGATCTACGCCGCTGACGGCCAAGAAATCGAACTCCTGAGCCATCGCGAGATCCACCGGCCGACGCTGCGCGCCGAGGCCCGCGACGACGAGCGGCCGATGATCCTGCGCACGCCGCCGACAGGCCGGAGCATGCGCGCCGATCGAGCGCTCTACGAGCTTGTCGAAGAGGTCTGTCGGACCCGCACGATCTTCTTTTTTGGTTTCTCCAAAAGCGACCCTGACTTCGCCGAACTCAAGGAACTCCTGGGTCGCATCGGTCGCGGCCGTCGGCATTACGCCTGGCTCGCCGATGTCAGCGTGGCCGAGGCCGAAGAGCTGCTCGAGAGTCGCAACATCGAGGTGATCGATCCCGGCGCGGCGACCTCGATCGAAGCGGCTCTGGGGGTCTTGCACGGGGCTGTCAGTCGATGCACTGCGGGGCCCTCGAAGGCCCGAGTTGAGCTTGTCGCCTTCGATCTCGCGCGGGCTCTGGGTCACCTGCCGGTCCGTGCCGACATCGCCGCGGACATCGCCTTTGCCTGCGACATGGAGGGTCTCGATCGTCTGGTCGCAGAGCTCGCGGATGCCGCGGGGGAGGCCGCTTCACAGCTCAGTGACGGTCTCGTCGAGGTCGACGATGACGGCTTTGATCGCATCGATGTCAGCACCCTACTGCGTCTCGGTAATGTCTATCTCGCCCGCGGCCGCACGACCGATGCGCGGCGCTGTTTTAAGGCTGTGCGCCTGCGCGGTGCCGGTCCTGAGTACCAGGCGATCGCGCTCTTTAACCTCGCGCTTGCGGCTGCGGCCAACGGACTCGAGCGCCTCGCGGTCAGCGGTTTGCGTGCGGCTGCGACGGCGAATCGTTCGCTTTCGCTGCTGCCTGAGCGCCTCGATCTCGAAGCTGTTCGCACCTACGATCCGACCCGCTTAGTTCTCGGCGGACGGGATCGTCGCAGTGGCGAGCGGGTGGAGCTTTGGCTGCGCACGCTCGGGCAGCCGGTCGGAATCCATGATCAGCGCCGCTTTCACCTCGAGGTCCAGCGCGCGCGCGACCTCTGCCATCCCGGCATTCAGCGCCTGCGCGGTGGTTTTACGGATGGCCAGCTCTTCGGTGTGATCGCCGATCCGATCCCCGGTCTGACCCTCGAGGAGGCACTCGGGGGCGGTGGGCGCATGGCGATGTACAAGGCGCTTCGCCTGTCGATGGCGCTGCTCGATGCGCTCGCGGTGATGCACGCCCACGGCATTGTGCACCGCGACATTCGACCGGCGCAGGTGGTTTTGGCCGGCGAGGGCCCGGTGCTCTGCGGTCAGGGTTTTAGCCCGCTGATAAACTTCAGGCGACCGACGCTGCGCCATCTCGCGGACGGCTACGTCGCACCCGAGCTGCTCGCGGGCGAAGCCCCGTCGATGACCAGCGATGTCTACAGCGTCGCCGCCGTGCTCTACCGAGCGCTCAGTGGGCGTTCGCCTTCGACCTCGGTGCAGCCAGCCTCTGCGTTCCAGCCCGAGCTCGACCCGCGCATCGACGAGGTGCTCGCACTCGCGCTGCATCCCGACCCGAGCCTTCGTCTTTCACCCCGCCGCTTGCGCTCGGAGCTCGCTGGCATTGTCAGCTTTCCGCTGCTCCTGGTTTCGCGTCTCGGGGATCTCACGGCGGAGAACACTGCGGTCCACGCGGGCGGTGCTCCTGGGGCCCAGCATGCACTGCCCATCGAGACGCTTGCCGAGAAGCTCGCCGTCGCCTCGTCGATGGAGATGCACCCAGTGCCGCGCATCGAGGGTCGGCAGGTCGCCGAGAGCCTCCTCTAGGAGAACGCGGTCAGGGGTGGGGCGCTCCGCATCGCCCCTGGTCATTGCTCTCCAAGCCCCGCTCGTGCCACGCTTCGGCCCATGGCGAGCGAAGGTCAAGAGCCCAGCGAGGTCAATACAGCGGGGGAAGAGGCGCCGCCCAAGGCGGTCGCGCCGGTCGGTGGGCAGTCACCTGCGGGGCTCGACAAGCTCTATTTTAAGGGCATTGCCAAGCACAGCATCAGCCTCAAAGCCTACATGTTTTGGATCCTCGCCTGCATTGTCGGCGGCCTGCTCGGTTGGCTGCTGATGAAGATCGAGGCGCTCGCAGGTATGCCGCTTTGGTTGCTGAGCCTCGGCGGTCTGCCGATGCTGCTCGTCACCTATCTTCGCCACATCACCGCCAAGTACAAGATCACCGGCCGGCGCATCGAGGTTGAAAAGGGCGTTCTCAGCAAGCGCGTCGACAGCCTTGAACTCTGGCGGGTGTTGGATGTGCGCTACGAGCAAAGCTTGTTCGATCGGATCTTCGGCAACGGCAGGATCACCCTCTACGGGACCGACCAGACCGACTCGATGCTCACTCTGCACGGCTTGCCCGAGCATCGTGAACTCTTTGAGAGCCTCCGTGACGCGGTCCAGACCGCGCGCATGACCTCGCGACCGATGGAGTTGGTCAGCGGCTCCGAGGCGATCGAGATGATGGGCGGCGGCGGCGATTTTCCTGTGCAGTAGGTGCGGCGATGCCAGCCTCAGCGGAGGGCGGCGCAGAGGCGGTGAAATGCAGGTCGCAGTCTCGTGATCCCGGTATTTTGCCGACGCGGGTGCACACGGTTGCTGAGCAGGACAACGATCCGCGGCGCCGATTGTGGCTCCGGATCGATCCACAGGCTGCAGCCGGTGTAGCCGAGGTGTCCGACCGCCGCAGGTGAGAACACGCCGCCTGTCGAGTCGCCGTCACAGGTGCCATCAAAGCCGTAGCGACGGCTCGACCCTGGGATCTTTGAGGGCTTCCAAAAGCGGCGTACGAGGGCGCTGTCCAGGCCGGGCAGGCCGCCAGTCAGCCAGGCGCGGGCGATCTCGGCGACCGTTTCGGCGTCGCCAAAGAGTCCCGCATGACCGGCGACACCGCCCATCGCGAAGGCGTTGTCGTCGTGCACCTCGTAGTGGGCGGAGTGCGTGGGTCGGCGCAGGGGAAAGTAGCTGGGCTCGCCCTCGCCCTCCTGGTGCAGTGCGGGATCGTAGACCTCGGTTGGTGCGACTCTGTGCTCTTCGCTCGCGCTTGGGCCGCGAACTTCATTGAGGCGGTGGTAGCCGATCCTCGGGAGCGCCCCGCGATCGAGGCCGAGGGGCCAGGCGATGCGGTCGTCAAAAAGGCGATCGAGTTCGCTGTCAAAGAGGCGCGAAAGCCAGGCCCCGAGGATCATAAAACCGAGGTCGCTGTAGACCGTCTGTTCGCCGGGCGGCGCCTCTGGAGCGGTTCGGCAAACCTGTTCGAGGATCGGCGCGGCGCCGACCGGTGCCCGTCCGGCAAAGGCGCTGAAGTACTCACGGTGGGCGACGAGACCTGCACTATGGGTCAGGAGATCGCCGAGGCAGGCACCGGGGCAGGCCTGCGCCCACGGCTGCGGTACCGGTGAGTCGAGGTCCACGCGACCTTCGGCGACGGCGATGGCGGTGAGGGTTGTCGTCGACAGCACTTTGGTCAACGAGGCGAGGTCGTAGATCGTCGACCGCTCGACTTTGAAGCCGCGCATCGGCGCCTTTGCATGGGAGGCGAGCACTCCGTGGGCCTCGTGATAGAGCTCGGCGCCGCCGGTCCAGACGAGGGCGACACAGCCAGGAAAAACTCCCTCCTGGGTCGCCGCCTCGAGCAGGTTGAAGAGGTCTTGGCGGGGATCGGCGTGCATGGTCCGAGCTTGCCCGGGCGGCGGCTCTGGGGGAAGGCATGGACGGGTACTCGGGTACTCGGGTACTTGCACAGAGCCTCACCGACCGGTCATGATACGCCGCCGATGACCCGCCAGAGCCCGACACCAGCACTGCACCGCGCTGCCCGAGACCGCCTGATCGTCGCTGTCGATGTTGCCGAGGGGGAGGCTGCGATCGCTGCGGCGACCCGTCTGCGCGGGCACGTGGGCATGCTCAAGGTGGGTCTGCAGCTCTTCGTCGCCGAGGGACCAGCGGTGATCGAGCGCATGCGTCGGGCGGCGCCGGATCTCGAGATCTTCCTCGACCTCAAGCTGCACGACATCCCCAACACCATGCGCGGCGCGATCCGAGCGGCTCGGGGCCTGGGCGCTCGCTTTCTTACGGTGCATGCCGGCTCTGGCATCGATCACCTGCGCGCGTGCGTCGACGAGGCGGGTCCCGAGCTGGGCATTCTTGCGGTGACGGTGCTCACGAGCCAAGATGCGGCCGCCTGCGCCGAAGCGGGACATACCCGCGATCCCGCAGCGCTCGTCGAGTTGCGAGCCGCCTGCGCACGGGAGGCGGGCTGCGCGGGTGTTGTGTGCAGTGGCTTCGAGGTCGAGCGTGTCGCCGCGGTAGCCCCGGGGCTCGCCCGCGTTGTCCCCGGAGTCCGGCCGGCCAGTGCTGCTGTGGGTGATCAGCGCAGGGTCGTGACCCCGAGCCAGGCGATTCGCCGAGGTGCCACACACCTGGTGATCGGTCGGCCGATCCTGCAGGCCGACGATCCACTCGCGGCTGCGGATGCGATCGTCGCCGAGATCGAGTCCGCGATCTGAATCTTGGTCGACTCGACCAAGCTTCGCAGGGCTCAGGAGGTGGGCAGCTGCGGCGTATTGTTGCGGATGTAGAGGTAAAGGAAGGAGAAGAGTGCCGTGTTGAAGATCGTGACACCGATCATGATCGAGATCGAGTAAATGGTCATAGTAGCTCCTTATGGGGAGATCCGGCCTACGGTGCCGCATCCCCAGCACTCGATAAAGCTAGCTGATGTCAGCCTCCTTTGAAATCTTTTCAGTCCAGAAAAATTTGCAGATCGTCCGCTATTGATAGGTCCGTGCCGTTGCGTAAGGTTTTCGACAATTCAATCTGACACTGGGGGAGCTTTTTCTGAGGTAAATCTGACACTACGTAATGTGATAACTGCCGAGCCGCACCAGTCAGCCAATAGCCCGACGTGTTAACGAAATGCAGCCGGAGCGGGAGTTCCCCGGTCCGGCTGCAGGCTGGCACGTTGGCGCGTTGGCGCCTCGACGATCAGGGCGGTGCGCCGGCGTTGATCCAGTCTTCGACGATCTGGATATCTGCGGCGTCCAAGGGGGGGCCGATCGGCATCAGGCCACCAGCACCGCCGACGTCGGCCTGGGTGCCCTTGAGCTTGTGCAGGAGGTAGGAATTATCCGGATCGTTGGGCTCGATCAGGTTCATTCCCGGGATGTCATCGGAGGCTACGCCGACCAGGTTGGTGTAGGCATCGGCGGGCGGGAACGAGAGGTTGCCGTTGCTGCCCGAGGGGGCAGATTGGTGGCAGCTGCACTTCATCGGCGAGAGGATCGCCAGGATGTCCGCGTCGAAGGTGGGCATGCCATCGCCGGTCGACGTACCCGTGGACGAGCTAGAGCCCTCGCTGTCGCCGCCCTCCGGGAACTCTGCGCCGGCGATCCAGGCGAGGATCACCGCGTTGTTCGGGTTTTGGAAGTCGTTGGTCGTCGGCATGCGGCTGCCGGTGCGGACCAGCGCATTGGCCGAGAGCACGTCATCCGGGAGCATCTTGATCGCCAGATAGGAGCCGTGCACGTCACCGATTTCGACCAGCGGCAGGTCTGAGCCGCCTGCCGGTTTACCGACGAGACTGCCTAGATCAGCGGCATCGAGCGAGAGGCCGCCGGCGCGGGAGGCCGAGTCGTGGCACCCAGAGAGCGCGCAGGATTCGGCGAAGGCGTCTTCGACTTCGATCGGGATCGAGGATCCGCCGTCGTCACCGGTATCGTCCAGGGCTGCGAGTTCGCCGCAGCCTCCGAGCGTGAGCGTGAGCGCGGCGAGGGTCGCGAGGGCCGCGAGCTTATGGGATGGCCTTTGGGTCAGCATCACTTGCCCTCCTTCTTCTTTTTGCGATTCTTTTTGCGGTCTTTGATCGTCCACTTACGGCTCAAGTTAAAGCCGAGGAAGAAATTGCCGCGCTTCTCAAAGGGGTTCTTGGTCTGGCCGCCAGGGGCGTACAGGTTGGTGTGGATCTCCCGGGTATTCGCGAAGAAGATCTGGAAGAGGTGCTTGCCGGAGCTGTAGGAGCCACCGAGCGACCACGAGCCGATGTTGGAGCCGTTTGGATCGGAGGCGTCGCCGTTGAAGTGGAAGACCTTTGCCGGGATCGGGAAGGCGTACTCGAGGTCGACCCCCCAGCGGCGCTTCTTGCCGAGCCAGACCGTCGACGCCAGGCCGACGTTTAGGCTGTTGCGGGTGTCCTTGGCGGCGACTGGGCCCTTGCCGTCGTCAAAATCGACGGTGATGTTGGCGGCGTGGTTGGTGCGCAGGTAGTAGCCGACCAGCAGCATCGTGCTCCAGCGGTCGAACCAGAGGCGGCTGATCATCCCCTGGAAGTTGCCGGCGACCGAGTTTGCGGTGTTGGTTTTGTAGTCGCGGTAGTACTCGACCGAGGCGTAGCCGCCGAGGCTGAGCAGGGCGCCGTTCTCTTGCCGGAGGGCGATGTACTTGGTGCCGAGTTCGTAGCCCTTGCGCGAGTTGCTGCGCCGAAGCTGCACGTCCCAGCCGTCCATGATGCCGTAGGCAAAGCCGGCGCTCATGAGCACACCCGCATCCAGGCCGAAGGCGCCGCGCTCGGTGCCGACCCGGCCAAAGCGGTGATCCATACGGAACTCAAAGCGGCGCTTGCCGAGGGTCGCAGTGGTCGGCAGGTTATGCTGGAAAGTGCCGTGGAAGGGCGGTGTCGGCCGCTTCTTGGGGAGTTCGTCGGTTGTTGTCTCGACTGGCGGGGCGACGTCGACCTCGGGCGGCGGCGTCTCGCCGGTGTCGCCCGGATCGGGGACCACCTCGGGGGGCGGCGCAGCTTCGCGACCGAGCGCCGCGACGTACTCCTTGATGAGCGCGAGTTCGTCATCGGGCAGGGCATCGTCGCCCATCGGCATCAGTTCGCCCTCCATGCCGTCGCCTTCGGTGAGCTTGGTCCAGAGGTACGAGCCCTCGAGGTCACCGGCGACGATGAAAGGAGTGCCGGTCGCTCCGTTGCTGGTTGTCAGGTGAGCGAGCGAGCCGGCGAGCACGACCTCGTCGGAGCCTTCGTCGTGGCAGACGTTGCACTTGTCATCAAAGAGCACGACCAGCTTGGCTTCGATCTCTGCAGAGGACGGGCCGGCGGGGACGACGGGTACCGGAGTCTTTGGAGTCGTCGGCACCGGGGCCGCTGGCGTCTCGCTTGGGGGCGGCGCCAGCGAGCTGATCCAGGCCTTGACCGCATCAAACTGGGCCTTTGGCAGGGGATCGTCGCCCATCGGCATCGGGTCCCCCTCGATGTCCTTGCCGAGGAGTTTGGCGATCAAATAGCTTTCGTCTGGCTTGCCGGGCACGACCATCGGTGCACCCGTCTCGCCCTTGAGCTTGAGCAGTGGAGAGAGAGAGCCGGCGAGCACCAGATCATCGCCATCGTCGTGGCAAGCGGTGCAGTTGTCCTCGAAGATCGACTGAACCGTCGATTCCAGCTCGGCCGGTGTTGACGCCGATACCGACGTAAACAGGGTGAGTACCAAAGGGGCCGTTAGCAGCATTGTCGAGGGTCACGATACGCCAACGCTGGACCCCCCTACAACGAACGAGAGTGTGATGTGGTTGGCCGTTTTTGTTAGCTCGGTTAGCATGTCGGCTATGCGCACGATCGCCTCTCTCCCCTTCCTCTTGGCTTCGCTGCTCGCCGTGTCGTGCGGCGGTGATACGACCGGCAAGACCGGCGAAGGTGGAGATAAGACCGCTAAAGCTGATTCAGCCGGAGATAAGGCCGATCACGCGGCCGCTGAAAACGCGGACAAAAGGGTCGGCGAGGCAGCTGTCGAAGGAGCAGACAAAGCCGAAGGTGATAGCGCGCCTACACCTTCGGCAGATGCCGCGGGCAATGTCGCGGACTCGGCTGGCGCAGGTGATCCCGCCGGTGCGGATCCGGGCGAGGTTGCGGCATCGGCCGGCGAGGTTGCAGCATCGGCTGGCGAAGCGGCATCAGCCGGCGAGGCGGCATCGGCGGGGGCCGAAGCCGAGGGGGTCAACAAGGAGGAGGAGACCAAGGCCGCGATCGCGGCGCTGCTCAAGACAGCCGCTAAAAAGCGGACCTCCGACAGCAAGGCCGAGAAGGCGTTGGCGGAGGCAGAGGGACTCGGCGCCCTGCCGCGCGAACTCGCCAAGGCGGCAAATACCCGCGGCGAGGCGCTCTTTGGTGAGCGCGACCGGGCGATCAAGTTCTTCGAGTGGGCCCGCGACAAGGATGTTAAATATCCGGATCCGAGTTTTAATCTCGCCAAGATCGAGGTCCTCGCCGGCAACGTGCCCGGTACGATCGCGCATCTCCAAGAGGTCAAAAAACGCGGCGGTCGCAAGCTGCTTAAAACGGTCGGTTACGATCCGCTCTTCGAGGTGGTCAAAGACGACCGCACGGTCCAAAAGTTGATCCGCTGATGGCGAGTCCCGATCCCCAAGTAGGCGTTCTCTTCGTCTGCTACGCGAACATCTGCAGGTCGCCGCTGGCCGAGGGCATCTTCCGCCAGCTGGTGGGTGCGCGCGGGCTCGGCGAGCGCTTCGCGATCGACAGCGCAGGCGTCTCTGCGTGGTCCGGGTCGCCGCCCCACCATATGAGCGCGGCGGTGGCGAAGGATCACGGCTTTGATCTCCAGGGCGTCAGTCGCCAGCTCGTGCGCGCTGACTTTTACGATTTTGACGAAATCCTGGTGATGGATCGTCTGGTGTACGGGCAGATTCGCAGCCTCTTGGGTCCCTCTGCGCTCGGCCCCAAGTCACCGATTCGAGCCAACGTCCGCCTCTTCTGTGCGCTCGTCGATCCGCGCGCAGAGGGCCGAGACCTCGACGTGCCAGACCCTATCTCCGGCGGCGCGGATGGTTTTGTGGCGGGTTACGATCTGCTCGAGCGCGGCTGCAAGATCCTCCTCGACGAGCTGACCTGAGTTCCCCCCAGATCTCGGCCCGCGACCGGTCGCACTCGAGCAGCGCTTCGTTCGCAAGACCGAGTTGCTACGTGCTGCAAGAGTCGCTGAGCGACACGAGCCGCCCACACCGCCCCAAAGATGGGCGGCGAAGCCTAGGTCCGGGCGGACGCTTGTGATTTGGCCGCAGCAAGAGCGGCCTCGGCAGCGGCGGCTTTCTCGGCGAACTCGGCAGCGGCCTCGGGGTGGGTCTCGAGCTCGGCCACACCGCCGGGGAGGAGCAGGCTTTGGACCGGCGTACCGTCGGCGATCACGGAGCCATCGTGGCGCTTGAGGATGGCCGGCGGGTTCTCCTTGTAGTGGTCGGTGAGAGCCTGCTGGAGCTCGGCTTGGCGGGCTTCCTCGAGCTTGTTCCAGCCCATGCGTCCGCGGCACTTGGGAAAGCGCGAGCAGCCGAGCCAGGGGCCGCGTTTGCCCAGGCGGAGGTTGAGCGGCGCGTCGCATTTTTCGCACTCTTCGTCGGTCACGAGCGGCGGCGGAGTTGGCAGCTTGATGCCGCTTTTTTTGTCGAGATTGATGACGTACTTGGTCTCGGGGTAGCGAACCGAGGCGATGAAGGGGCCGAAGCGGCTGCTGCGAAGCTCCATGTCGGAGCCGTCTTCGGGGCAGGCGATGTCGACGTGCTCGGGCAGCAGCGGCTTGCCCTGGCGATCAATCGGCGCCGCATAGTCGCAGTCGGGGTAGGTCGTGCAGGAGAGGAAACGACCGTTCTTGCCGAAGCGGTAGCAGGTGCGCGAGCCGCATTTTGGACAGGCGTAGAGCGCCGGCTGGATCTCCGCCTTGGCGTGCGTGAGTGACTCGTGAGCGGTCTCTAGGGCGGGCTTAAAGGTGCCGTAGAAGCGCCGCAGCATCTCGACCCAATCGGAGCTTTGCTCTTCGATTTCGTCGAGTTCGGCCTCCATGGCCCGGGTGTAGCCGACGTCCATCAAGTCGGGGAATGCCTCGATGAGCTTGTCGGTGACGACTTCGCCCAGGTCGGTCGCACGGAAACGACGGTCGAGCTGCTCGACGTACTTGCGGGCCTGGATCACCTGGATGATCGATGCGTAGGTCGACGGACGACCGATGCCCTCGGCCTCGAGGGTTTTGACCAGCGACGCCTCGGAGTAGCGCGGCGGCGGGCTGGTGAAGCGTTGCTCGGGCTCGACCGCAAAGACGCCGAGTTCTTGGCCCTCCTTGAGGGGCGGCAGGGTTTGCTCGTCGGAACTCGGCAGGCCGACGACCCGCAGGTAGCCGTCGAAGTGGAGGATGCGCCCGTTGGTCTTGACCACCGCGCTTGTCGTTTGGTCGACGCGCTCGAGGTGGATCGCCGTTGAATTCCACAGTGCGGGATTCATTTGGCAGCCGACTGCGCGCGACCAGATCAGCTTGTAGAGCTTGTATTGCTCCTCGCTGAGAGCGCTGCGCACCGCGTCGGGGTGACGGCGGGCATCGGTCGGCCTTATCGCCTCGTGGGCCTCCTGGGCGCCCTTATTCGAGGATGTGTAGACGTTGGCCTTGGCCGGCACATAGGCGGGGCCAAAGGCGCCCTGGATGTAGCTGCGGAGTTGACCGATGGCCTCGGCAGAGAGGTTGGTCGAGTCGGTTCGCATGTAGGTGATGAGGCCGACCTGGCCCTCACCGGGGATGTTGACACCTTCGTAGAGCGACTGTGCGGTCCGCATCGTTCGCTGAGCGGTGAAGCTGAGCTGATTGGCGGCGGCGATCTGCAGGCTCGAGGTGATGAAGGGCGCCGGCGATCTCGAGGTGGTGCGGCGGGTCTCGATGCTGCGGACCCGGTAGCGCACGGTGGTTGGCAGCGCTCCGTTGACGCTGCGACGCCAGCGGGCGGGACCTTTGCCGTCGGGGTTTTCGACGCTCGTGACCACGGGGTCTGCGAGGCCGGCGGCGGCGCTCACCGCTTGGATTTCGGTGGAGAGATCGCGGGCTTCGTCGGAGCGGGTGCTGACGTCAAAACGCTTGCCCTTGAACTCGACCAGATCGGCCTTGAGAGCCTCGCGCTCGGCCATCCACCGGTTTTGCGCCTTGATCGTGTGGCCCTTGCCCTTGGCGTCGCGCTCTGACTTGAAGTCTTTCCAGGTGGGGATCAGCTCGCCGCTGCGCTTTGGATCGTGGACCAGGCGCACGCTTACCTGCCAGCGCTCGTCGGGCACAAAGGCGGCGATCTCACGCTCACGCTCGACCACTAGGCGGACGGCGACGGACTGAACACGGCCGGCCGAGAGTCCGCGCGCGACTTTTTTCCAGAGCAGCGGAGAAGCTTGGTAGCCGACGATCCGATCGAGGATTCGTCGCGCCTGCTGGGCGTTGACCTTGCCCTCGTCGATCGCTCGCGGGTTGGCGAAGGCGCGCTGCACATCGGCCTGGGTGATCGCGTTGAAGACCACGCGCTTCGCCGATTTTGGTTCGATGCCGAGGACCTGCGCGAGGTGCCAGGCGATGGCCTCCCCCTCGCGGTCAAGGTCGGTTGCGAACCAGATCTTTGAGGCGCTCTTGGCCAGGCGCTTGAGCTCGCTGACGGTCTTCGCCTTCTGCGGCAGGATCTCGTACGTCGGCTCAAAGTCGTGTTCGAGATCGACGCCTGGGACCGGCTGCTTGGTGCCCTTGGGAGCCTTGGTCGGCAGGTCGCGGATGTGGCCGACGCTCGCCTGGACGATAAATCCTGAGCCCAGGTATTTGTTGATCGTCTTGGCCTTGGCCGGGCTCTCGACGATCACCAGCTCTTTGCCGACGGCGCTGATGGCCTTCTTGGCGGTGGTCGACTTTTTCTTAGCGGTCGACTTTTTCTTGGCGGCCGTCTTTTTCTTGGCGGTCGTCTTTTTCTTGGCGG
>CAYYUP010000046.1:24515-48161 GCA_964474905.1 uncultured Nannocystis sp.
ACTTTTTCTTGGCGGCCGTCTTTTTCTTGGCGGTCGTCTTTTTCTTGGCGGTCGTTTTTTTCTTGGCGGCCGTCTTTTTTTTGGCGGTCGTCTTTTTTTTGGCGGCCGCCTTTTTTTTGGCGGTCGTCTTCTTCGGGCCGGGCTTGGCGGTGGAGGATGGGGACATAGGCTGCTAGGGGCGGGGCGCCAGGCCAGGAGGTGACCGACGGGGTCGATGAGGGCCCAGAATGTAAGCGAAGGTCGGGCCCGGGCCAACTGCGCGCGATACGCTCGCGTCGCGGGCAATAAAAGCGCCGTCCGCGGCGCTTGGGCCGGACGGACGGCGGATGAGGGCTCTTGGCGTCTACCGGGGGCTTAGCCCGCCGGCACGGCGCTGCATTTGGGCGTAGCGCCGGGGTTCTTGAGCTCGCAGAGATCCTCGATGCAGGGGCAGCTAGCGGTGCAGAAACCGCGCTGGTTGGCGACCGAGAGCTGCGTCAGGCAATCCTTGAAGGTCTGATTTTCGGGATCATTGGTGCCTGCGAAGACGGCGCAGCCGGAGACGTCGGGATCCTGGTTGGTCGCGAATCTGCTGCCCCAAACCCCTCCGTTGGTGAAGATGTCGGCGCCGGTGGCCGCACGCCAGAGACCGGTTCCGGCGTCTTGGATGCAATCCTTATCGGGATTGACCTGCTCCGTTTGGCAGCAGGCGACGCCGCCACAGACGTCGGAGATCTCGGAGGCGCTCCAAGTTGGGTTGCAAGCGACGGGGCAGCCGTTTAGCAGCGGATTTCCGACGCCTTCGGTTTGCACGCACATGCCCTGGGAACTCAGCACGTTGTTCATCTCTGAGAAGAGAGGTGTGCCGTGGGCATCGTCGGCGGCGGAGTTGCGGTATGCCGGCAGCTTTCCGTCCTGCGCCGCGGGATCGTCGGAGCAGCAGGCGTAGGAGTCGGGGCAAGCGTCTGCGCCGTCGCTCGGGGCGCAGCGGAAGGCCGGATTACCAAAGTCATCGCCGCCAAAACAGGCGACTGCAGTGACAGCGCCAATGGCGAAGATCGCAGCGTGAAAGAATGCGGACCTGACAAAGCTCAACGAAACGGTCTCCGATGGGTGCCGGTCGACCCTGGCATAGAGCGGCCGAGCTTGTAAAGGATCGAGGTTCGCGGAGGGCCCCAGCAAGTGTGGGGTCCGTGGGCGAGCGCACTTTTCTCTGCCTTCGGCAGATGAGGAGGAGCGGCGGCCTGCGGGCAGGGCCCACGTTGTGCACGGAACTCATGCGCGGGTCCTTTGGCGGTGCGTCGGGGCCGGGCTAAGCTCCTCCTGCGTATGTGGGCGATCTCGCGACAAACTTCTGGCAGGCACAACCTGGCGGCGATTGGCATCGTCTGCGGCCTGATGGTGGCCTGTCAGGCGACCCGACCTGCTGCCGATTCTGACGATGAGCAGGGTGTAACCCGGCCGCCGACCGGGGCCGCGGATCCCGCAACCGAGGTCGATAAGCCCGCAAAGGCCCCCGCCCTGCCGATCTGGCCCCGGGTGGCCAAGGCGAGCATGGTTGAGCACTCCGGGGGCGCGGTCTGGGTTTTCGAGGGCGACGGCAGCGCGCCCACAAAAATGGAGATCTCGGAGGCCGAGGCTGCGGGGTACACCGTTGTTGACCTGAGTAATTCCTGGGTGCCCTACATCTTTAGCGAGAAGACGGTGGCCCTAGATGACTCTGCGGCCAACGATTATCGCGAGAAATACATCGGTCTCGCCAACAACCGGATCGACGCCGACGGTCAGCCGCTGCGGGCCCACGAGGGCAACTTTCTCGAACTTTACGGGATCCCTCCGACCCTCGGGGTGCTGCTCGGCGAGGTCAAGCTCTCTCAAGAGATCCAATCCTGCCTCGACGCGGCGGGCTTTGATCCGACGGTCTTCTCGCGTTTCTCCGGGGTGATCGCCTACAGCAACGTGAGCAAGGGCCGCAAAGATCAGCGCAAGGCCGCGTGGTTGCGCAAGAGCCTGGCGCAGAAGCTCAAGAAGGCACGGCTGGATCCCAAGGATCTAGAGGCTGCCAAGGATGACCCGCGTTTTGCCAAGGCCTATGCGAGCTGGCGAGATCTTCAGGATCGGATCGACGTCATCGATCACGCCCAACGCCGGTTTCGCTGCGAGAAGCTCTTTAATGGTCAGGACGGCCTCGGCAAATTTAAGCCGGGTGTCTTTGACAACGCGACCACCCACGCCCTGGCCAAGTTCGAGAAGAAGCACGCGGTGATGGGGTGGGGTCACTTCACCAAGGACAACCTGCCGGTGCTCGGCCTCACCCAACGGGAGACCGCGCAGGCGCGCCTGCGACGGGTGATGACCGAGCGCACGGCCAGCGCGATGGGCATCTTAGAGGATGGCAGCGCCGCCCAGTGGCGCCCTGACTTTCGCTGGAAGGACGCAGAAGGGGTCGAGCATGCGCTTCCGGATCTGCTCACCGAGTTCACCGAGACGACTCTTAAAAGCCTCGGTCTCGACGATCCAAAAAGCGCCGCGCAAAAGCTAGAGGAGCTCGCCGGTCTCGATCCCGAGGGTTTTGAGGGCTTGATGGTCGCGTTTCGCATGCCGCCACTGCCGGCCTATTACAGCGATGTCATGGAATTCGACGCGGTCATCGATCGCGGCGACATCTGGTACGACTTTCCCTACGCCGAGGACGGCCGCAAACTCGGCCAGCCGCGGCAGCGTCGGCCCAAGTTGACGCTCTACACGACCTACCGCGAGCAGCGGATCCCGCTGGTGCACTGGCCGACGACGATCGGCTCCTGGCGGACCGAGATGTACGAGGGCGTCGAGCAGCTCAAGTACAAAAACTCGGATGTCGGCGCCCGTGTGTGGCGAGACATCGTCGCTGGGCCCACTTGGATCCCGCCCGCTTCGACGCCGCCGCGGGATCTCTTGAGGCGGCGCTGGCTCGACGGTCGTGTCCAGCTCGCGGTCAACTACGACGAGATGGGCCCGGGTTACGCCTCCGCTTACGGCCTGGTCGCGGCCTACCATATCCGCGAGATCAAGGACGAAGAGGGCAACGTCAAGTCCGAGATCGACAACCAGATCCGGACCCACGGATCGGTCGACTACATGTCGATCATGCGCCGCTTCTCTCACGGCTGTCACCGCCTCTACAACATGAACGCGGTCCGCCTCTTTTCCTTTATTCTCATGCACCGTGAGTTCGAGCGCGTCGGTCAAACACCGCTGGGCTTTGGTCGGGCCTTCGAGTGGGAGGGCGTGGAGCACCGGATCAGGCTCAAGACCCGCGGATATCGCTACCGGCTCGCCGATCCGATCCCGGTGATGGTGACGAAGGGCAGGATTCGCGGCAAACGCAAGCGACCCATCGAGGGCTATGTGCCCAGGCCGGTGATCGAAGAGGAGGGCGAGAGCGAGGGGGAGTTCATCTCTGTTGAGCCCGGCAGCGTCGAGCCCGGTAGTGCTGAGCCGCTCACTTCGGGGCTGCAAAGTCCCGAAAATTAGCGGGGTCTCGCTTCTGAATCCGTGGACGCATCGGGCTTGAACGCGCGGATGCGAGTGTTATTGTGCGCGCCGTGTCGCGCACCTCCAACTACAACGATCACTTCCGGAGCAACCTGCCACGAGAGCAGCGTCGCGCGGTGCTAGAGGTGCTCGCCGAAGAGCTCGGCCCCGAGACGACGATGGGCGAGGTCATCGACGCCGCCCATGGCATCGGTTGGGGCGAGGCTTTGGGGCAGCTCAATCTCGCGGACTTCGCCGAGGTGTTGCTTCGCGGAGTCTTGGCTCCCGAGGTGGCCGAGGTCGAAGAGCAGGCCGAGGTCGAAGAGCAGGCCGCGGAGGCGATGGTGCACGAAGTGCAGGTCGAAACCGAGGCCGAAGTCGAAGTCGAAGCCGAAGCCGAAGCCGAAGCCGAAGCCAAGAGTATCAGTTGGGGGCCGTTTGACGACGAAGTCGATGACGAAGTCGACGACGAAGTCGATGACAACGGAGAGCTCAACCTCGAAGAACTCGAAGAACTCGAAGAGGTCGAAGAGGTCGAAGAACTCGAAGCCGCACCGGTGACCGTTTGGCGGACAAAAAAGGTCGCCAAGAAAAAGACCAAGAAAAAGGTCGCCAAGAAAAAAGTCGCCAAGAAAAAGGTGGCTAAAACGGTCGCCAAGAAAAAAGCGACCAAGAAGGTCGCAAAGACCTCAGCCAAGACAGTCGCGAAGAAAAAAGCGAAGAAAAAAGCGGCCAAGAAAAAAGCCGCCAAGAGGAGCGCCAAGAAGGCCTCTATGCGCATCGGCACCGAAGAAGAGGCGTTGAGTCTCGATCAGGCGGTGCAGCTGCTGGTGCCGATTGTGCGCCGGCTTCGAGAGGCGACCATGCAGGCCTTAGAGGAGCGCACTGGCATGGGTCGTCGCAAGCTCCGCTTCCATATCGGTCAGCTGGTCAAGCACGGTCATCTCACCCGTCACGGCATGGGTCGCGGTACCTGCTACACCGTCGGCGACGGAGCCGCGGCCGTCTAAGTCTCGGACGTGTCGCGCTCGTCTTGCTCGAGCAGTGTGCTGGTGAGGGCTCGAAGGGCGGCCTCGCGGCGGGTCGCGACCTGCAGGCGATCGTTGAGTGCCTGGATCACGGCGAGGCCGATCTCGCCGTTGTCGCGCACGAGCCTGCGAAAGTGCGGGGCGTCGAGGCTGAGGGCGCGGATCTCTGTGGCTGCGCGGGCACTTGCGGTGCGCTTGGTTTCGCCGAGAACGCCGATCTCGCCCAGGGATTCGCCGGCGCCTAGCGTGTTGATCACCTCGCCATCGCGGAGGATGTCGACGCGGCCTGAGAGCAGGACAAAGAGGGTGTCTCCGGGATCATCTTGGCGAAAGATCAGCGAGCCCGCTGGCAGCAGTAACTCGTGACAGGCGTCGGCGACCGGTAACAGATCCGCCGAGGGCATACGTTGAAAGAGCGGCAGTTCCTTGAGCGAGGCGAGCCGTCTGAGCATCGTCTGCATCGCAGCACCCCCGTGTGCGTCGCCTTTTGGGTTTGCGAGTACCTGCGCGACCGAGAGCCAGAGCGTATCGTGCCCCGCCGGGGTGGCTTCGGTGTCGATGTGCTCCCTCAATCCGCCGGCCTCCGTGAGTTGCTGACCGAACTCGACGATGCTCACGCAGGCCCGGGCAAAAAGACCTGTGAGCAGGCTGATGCAGCGCTCGCTGAGCGCCGTCGTGGGGCCCGTCTGCGGGGGGTAGAGCCGGAAGACTCGCCAGTAAAGATCGCCTGCGAGTGCCTGGAGGTCGGTATTTTTGGGGTCGATGTTGAGGCCGCGCAGGAGGGCTTTGGCCGCGACTTCGTACGGCCCCAGGAGTTCTTCGCAGATCGAGATTCGCGCTGGAGAATCCGTGTCTTTGGCCCCGACTTCGTGCAGCTCCGGGGGTTCGTTGGGGCCGGTGGTTGGGGCCCGATCCGTGGGCACAGTGCCGAGCTTCGCCTCTGTGTGTTTCAGCCTGTCGAGCAGATCACGGGCGCGGCCGAGGGCTTGGGCCGCTCGTTCTTCGCGGAGCATGCGTTCGCGGGTGCCGGCGAGCCAGGCCTCGATGTCGGCGAGTAGCTCTGCAACGCTCGGGTAGCGGCGGCTCGCGTCGCGCTCGAGGGCTCGGCAGCAGATTTTCTCGATGCCGGGCGGGATTTCACGTGTGGGTGCCCGCTCGGAGGGTGCGACGAGCGGCTCGATCATCATTCGCATGCCCGTCTCCTCGGCGTTCTTGCCCTGGAAAGGTACCTGCAGGGTCAAGAACTCGTAGAGGATCACGCCGAGTGCCCAGATGTCGACCTCGATGCCGAGCTTGCCGCCGTCCTCTGTGAACTGCTCTGGGGCCATATAAGTAGGGGTGCCGCCGCGGAAGCGAGCGCGAGCCTGCGACTTACCTGCGGGCCCCAGGAGCAGGGCCATGCCCCAGTCGACGAGCACGATTTCGCCGAACTCGCCGACGACGATGTTGTCCGGTTTGAGGTCGGTGTGGATAACGCCCCGGCGATGGCTGTAGGCGACTGCGCGGCAGAGTTCGACGTAGGCCGAGAGAGCGCGGGAAAGGCCGAAGCTAGCGGCCGCCTCCGGGTCGCCCCGACGGAGGCCGTTGAGCAGGTCGCACAGCGGGCGTCCGGTGAGCCGCTTCATCGTGTAGTAGAAGCCAAAACTAGGGCTCCAGCCGAGATCGTAGACCGGCACGATGTTGGGATGCTCGAGCCCGGCCGTGATGATCGCCTCCTCTAAAAATGCCTGGACCCTCGGGGCCGCGTCGACGTGGCGCAAGGCGAGCACCTTGAGGGCGACGCTGCGTCGAAGGTCGCGATCGGTGGCGAGCAGCACTCGGCCACCGCCTCCGCTGCCGATCTCCGCGCCGAGCGTGTAGCGCCCGCTGGAGGGAATGTTCAGTCGCGGGGCGTCGCTGTCGAGGCCGGGTTCGATCGCCACCGCGACGCCCATTCTCTGGGCGGCCTCTGCGAGCTGGGTCGCGACATCTGCGGGGATCGTCGGCGCTCGTTTGCCTTCGCTGTTGTCGGCTGAGCCCATCGTCGCCGCCTGGAGCCTATCAGCCGCTGCGGAGCCCCGTCAGCTCGCAGTCTTCGGCCGCGCGACCCATCGTTGGATCAGGTGATGAGCGACCGCGATCGGAGGAGGTATCCACGGGCCCGGGCCCACCTCCGCGCCTGCGAGGATCGAGCGCAGCTCTTCGCGACCGAACCAGCGGGCCTCTTCGAGTTCGTGGCCGTCGATCGTGATCTGCTCGTCGTTGGCCTCGGCTTCGCAGGCGATCATCAGTTGCGAGGGAAAGGGCCAGGGCTGTGAGCCGAGGTAGTGGACTCTGCCGCAGCTGATGCCGGCCTCCTCAAAGGACTCGCGGCGGACGGCATCTTCGACGGTCTCGGCGGGCTCGATGAAGCCGGCGAGGCAGGTGAAAAGACCCGGCGGAAAGCGTTGTTGCCGACCTAAGAGGCAGCGATCGCCCCGTGTGATCATCATGATCACGACCGGGTCTGTGCGCGGAAAATGTTCGGCGGAGCAGGCCGGGCAGCGGCGTTTGTAGCCGGCCAGGGTGATCGTTGTGGCGGCGCCGCAGCGGCTGCAAAAGCCGTGATGGCGGTGCCACTCGAAGAGCGAGCGGGCCTGGGCGAAGGCACTTGAGTCCGCCAGCGACAGGCTCGCGGCAGCGGCTCGCGCCTCGCTGAAGAATTCCCCGGGGCCGAGGGTCTCCTGGGGACACGTGTCGATCTCGAGGCTGTGGGCGAAGAGCGCGTCTGCAGCCCGCAGGCCGAGAAAAATCGGCGTTCCCGCAGAGGCCATGAGTTCGGCGCGACTGCCCGGCGAAAGCAGCTTCAGGGCGCCCGAGCTGTCGCAGAGCGGGCGCCCGCGCCAGAGGAGTAGGAGGCGGGTGCGCTCGTCGACGAGGCGGGCTGCGAGCCACTCGGGATCCCGGCGGCGAGCGTCGGCCCGGTCGAGATCGCTGACGGCAAAGGGCATCGCCGGCCAGGGGGGAGTCGTCGGTGTCATGGTTTGCTCAACTTGATCGTGTGGGGGGCGCGGGGGGTAGCAGCGTTGCTCGGGTGGCTGCGACGATCGCAGCCAGGATCTGGGCCCGACGGGTCTCGTCGACGGCGATGTCCTGCCGGATCTCGAGCTCGAGCCAGGTCCGTCGGTGCCGCTCGCCGTGCAGCTCTGGTGAGAAGGCGAAGCCATCGGCGCCGGAGTAGGGCTCGTTGAGGGCGCACTGCCAGCCCTGCTCGCCGATCACCTGGGCAAAGCGCCGCCCGAGTTCCGCCTCTCGGTTGAAGAGCACGCCGACCTCGAGGTCTCGGGTCGTGCCCTCGTAGACCGGCGTGAAGGTGTGCAGCGAAAGAATCACAGCCTGCGGTCGGGCCTCGAGGAAGCTGTCGATCCGTCGGTGGTAGGGGTGGTAGCAGTCGCGGAGCCGTTGTGCTCGCTCGTCGTCGTTGACCCCGTGATTGAGGTGCACGCGTCGGCCTTCGGCCTCGTTGCGCAGGAGTGTGGCGGAGTCGGGTGGTCGGTTGGCATCGATCAGCAGACGGCTAAAGCGAGTGAGCACAGCCGACGCGTCGAGCTCGGCCGCGAGTCCGAGGGTGAGCTCGCGGGCGCCGAGATCGATCGACCAATGGGTGCCGACGATCCAGGCATCTTCCTGGGGCCAATTCCAGGGTGGAGGAAGGCGGAGCGAGGCGTGCTCGCAGAGGAGCAGGATGCGGGGATCCGCGCCGGTCACGATCTCGAAGGCCTCGGCGTTCTCGACATGCACGGGCGTCATCGCGTCACTCTACCGCGAAGCCCGAGTTGCAGACCGTGGAGCGTTGTTCTGGTCGGCTGGGGCGTCATCTCTCGAACGTCGTCGGGTGCGCGTAATCGTCCAGAGCGAGTCGGTCCGTTGAAGGGGGGTCTACGATCGATTACAAGGAGGGACTGCGATGTTTGGCCGCGTTCTCATCGTCGATGACGACCCCGATTTTTGCGAGCTGCTAGCGGCGGGTTTTCGCCAGCACGAGCTCGACGTTGTCACCCTCTCGTCCGCATCAGAGGCACTGGCGCTGCTCGCCGTGCCCGACGAGGTGTTTGATGCGGTGCTCACGGATCTCCAGATGCCCGGTATGGATGGCATCGCATTTTGTCAGCAGGTCGCGACCCATCACCCCGAGTTGCCGGTGGTTGTGATGACCGCCTTCGCCACCTTAGAGACGGCGATCGCGGCGATCCGCGCCGACGCCTACGACTTCATCCAAAAGCCGCTGCATCTCGAGGCGACCGCTGTGCGCATGCAGCGAGTCGTTCGCGAGCGCAAGCTCCGCGAGGAAGTTAAGCGGCTAAAAGAAGTGATCGCGGCCCGTCGGCCCCTCGCGGACTCTGGGATCATCGGCACCAGCCAAGCGATGCACGAGATCTTCGACCTCATCGATCGGGTTGCCGATACCGACGTCTCGGTGCTCATCACCGGTGAGACGGGCACTGGCAAGGAGGTCGCCGCGCGAGCGCTGCACGCCCGTGGCCGCCGAAAAAAAGGCCCCTTTGTTGCGGTCAACTGTTCGGCGATCCCCGAGGGTCTCTTCGAGAGCGAACTCTTTGGTCATGTGCGCGGGGCCTTCACCGATGCTCGCAACGAGCGTCCAGGTCTCTTGCAGCAGGCCTCGGGCGGTACGCTCTTTCTCGACGAGATCGGTGACCTGCCGCTCTCCGTGCAGCCCAAACTCCTGCGGGCGCTCGAGGAGCGGGTGATACGGCCGCTCGGTGGCAACAAAGAGCGACACCTCGACATTCGCACGGTTGTCGCGACCAACGTCGATCTCGAGACGGCCGTCGCCGAGGGTCGCTTCCGCGAGGATCTCTTCTTTCGGGTCAACGTCATCCATTTGCATCTGCCGCCACTGCGGGCTCGGGGCGGTGACATCCTGCTTTTGGCGCAGCATTTCCTCGACAGGTTCGCGGCGCAAAATTCCAAAAAAGTGCTCGGCATCCAGTCGTCGGCGGCCGAGCGTCTGCTCGCGTACTCGTGGTCGGGCAACGTTCGCGAGCTCCGCAACTGCATCGAGCGGGCGGTCGCGCTGACCCGCTACCAGCAGATTGCGGTCGAGGATCTGCCCGAGAAAATCCGCAGCTACGAGCGCTCGCACGTGGTCGTCGCCAGCGATGATCCCTCCGAGCTGTTGACGATGGAAGAGGTCGAGAGCCGCTACATCGCGCGAGTCGTCGAGGCGGTTGGCAACAATAAGACGCTCGCCGCCAAGGTTCTCGGCTTCGATCGCAAGACGCTCTACCGCAAGCTGGATCGCTACCAGATCCAGATCTCGAGCTGAGCTAGAGCTTCGAACTCTGGCTCTGGGGGCCGGGAGCACGGGCTCGACGGGCTCGACGGGCTCGACGGGCTCGAGAGAGAGCCAGGATGCCGCGGCATGCCCGACTTAAATGCGGACGGGCCGCAGGGTGCAACCCCTCGGCCCGTCATGCCCCGTGAAGAGGCTTGTATGTGTTGGCAGACTAGCCGCTTGCCAGTGCACCCTTGAGGAGCTTGAACTCGATGCGGCGGTTCTTGGCCTTGCCGCGCCGGGTGGAGTTGTCGGCGATCGGCTCGTCGGGGCCGGCACCGCGGGTCTCGATGCGGCTGGCATCGATGCCGTGGTCGACCAGGTACTTCTTGACCGCCTCGGCGCGCCGGCGCGAGAGGTCCAGGTTGTGATCGCGGCCGCCGTCGGGGTCGGTGTGACCGCTGACCTCGATGCGCACGCCCGGGAAGTCCTTGAGCACCTTGACCGCTGCCTTGAGGGTCTTGGAGGAGTTCTTCTTGATCGTGTCTTTGTCGACGTCGAAGTTGATGCCGCGGATGGCACCGGTGAACTTCGCGACTGCTGCGGGGACCTCGTCGGGACAGCCGTCGGTGTCCTGGTAGTCGTTTTGGGTCTCCGGCTCGTTCGGACACTCGTCCTCGTTGGGCTGGCCCTGACCCTTGTCGGGGAAGCCATCGCCGTCGGTGTCCTTGATCGGGCAGCCTTGGGTCTCGCGCGGACCGGGCTCGTTGGGACAGGCGTCCTCTTCCTCGGGCGGAGCGCCTTGGCCCTTGTCCCAGAGGCCGTCGCCATCGGTGTCGATGAGCGGGCAGCCCTGGTTGGAGCGCGGTCCGACCTCGTTCGGGCACTTGTCGGTGTCTGCCTCGGAGACGCCGCCTTGGTTCGGGTCGTAGAGACCGTCGCCGTCGGTGTCGATGAGCGGGCAGCCGCGATTGGATGCGGGGCCGGGCTCGTTTTGGCAGGCGTCCTCTTCGTTTTTGGGCAGACCCTGGCCGGCGTCGTAGAGGCCGTCGCCGTCGGTGTCGACGAGCTTCTTTTTGTCCTCTTTTTTGCGGCCAAAAGTCGCCGAGAGGCCGAGGAGAACCTCGATGTAGTTGGTTCGGCCATTGGCGACCGAGACTGCGGCGGAGACGTTGTCGCGGATGTCCAAGCGGAGCGCGAGGAAGTCGTTGATGAAGAACTTGGCGCCGATACCGAAGTGAAGGGCGGGGTCGACGTCTGCGCCGAGCGTCTCGCTAGAGGCACCCAGGGCGCCGATTCCGACCAAGGCAAAGGGAGCGATCCGGCGGGGGAGCTGGGCCAAGAGGTGACCGCGGAACCCGTAGAGGATCGCGCTTTGGTCGGTCTCGGTTTTGGTCGGCATTACCGCGCCCTCGAGCTCGATGCCGAGGAATGCGAGCGGGTAGTAGGCGAAGCGCAGGCCGATATCGGGTGCGATCTTCTTGTAGCGGACCCAGGCGTTGGCGGGGTCGTAGAGCTCGTGCTGCTGCGATGTCAGCATGATGCCGCCGAAGATGCCGACCTCCATCATGCCGCGGGTCGGCGCATGACGCTTCATGAAGGGCGTGCCACTTTGGTCTTTCTTTGCCTTCTTAGATTTCTTCGACTTCTTTGTCGAACTGTTGGTCTTGACGCCGTCTTTGCTCGAGAGGCTGGCTCCCCCGCTAGCCGACTCGGCGGCTGCCGCAGAAGATGTGGTGGCTAGGGTGAGGGCAAAGACTGAGGCCAGTGCTGGGAGTTTGGACATGTTCGTGTTTCTCGTCGTAGGAGTCCGGACGGCGTTGTCTGTGGATCGCGTCGGCGGACTTGAACAGAGGCTGTTGCCATCCTGCCGGCAACTCCTTGCGCCGGCAAGCTTTTGCGTCATTTAGTGGGGGTTAAGAGAGGAGCGAATCGATCCCTACCCTGGCGCAAGATTGCTGCTTTTTGCGCAGAGGCAGCTGGCAATGGCGAAGGTGCGCGGGATCACCGAGCTCGGGTCGAGCTGTCCGGGTCTTCGCAGGAACTCGCTAAGAAGAGCATGCACCTACAATGGCGAGCGATCACAGGAGTGGAATCAAAGATGGATTGCGCGGATCTGGGCGCAGAGGGGATTGGCTGCATTGGGGCAAATACATGGGTCAAAATGTCCTCCTTCGTGGTCAGGTGCGAATTGCCGGCGCGGCTCGGCGATGAGTGTGTGGTCTGTAGCGGGTCCCGGACGACCTGGTGGAATGATAGTTTGCGGGTCCTGTAAGGACGGGCCTGGGCCCGGCGTTGGCATAGCGATGGCGACCACAAAGATCCTTCTCTCGCTCCTGTCGCTCTCGGTGATGGCCTGTGTGCCGACCGTCAAGACATCGCTCAAACAGGCATTGCCCTCGGTTCTTGGCGAAAGCGGGGTGCCCTTGCCCTGTTGGCGAGAGGCGGGCACTGTCGCCTTACCGGGTCCGGTTCAGGCTGCTACGTTCGCCGATTTAGATCGCAACGGAACACTTGATCTCGTCGCGATCACCACAACAGAGCGTGGCCGAGCACTGTTCTTTGCATTTAACTCAGGTGATGGAGATCTCTCGCGAACGACCTCTCTCGAGTTAAACGGCGCACCTGTGGCGATCGCCGCGGCGGATGTAAACCTCGACGGATCGGTCGACCTACTAGTGGCGTCGGGGCCTGCGAGCCCGAGTGAGCCGAGCGCGCTTCATGTGCTGCTCGGCGATGGAGCTGGGGGCTTTATCGCGGGAGCGACCCCCTTGCCGTTCTACCCGGCTGGCCTAGTGGTCGTCGATATCGACGGAAACGACGTTCTCGATGCCATTGTTCTCGGTTCGAAGGGCAAGCGACTGGTCACGCTCACGAGCGACGGGCGAGGTGAGTTTGAGATCGCCGAGAAGGTCCGTTTACCCGGTGGCATCACTCCAGAGCGACTCGCATTCGCGGATTTTGACGGCGATCGGCTGATCGACATGGCGACGCTCCACGACCGAAGCGGGGATCGGGCGACGTTGACCCTGCATCAAGGGAAGGGCGGTGATTTTCGTCCGTGGATGCGTATCGAGGTCGGTCGCTCGAGCAGGGCGCTTGCGGCTTCGGATATCAACCGCGACGGCAATGCCGATCTCGTCGCGCTCACCGAGAGAAGTGCAGAAGGGGGTTCGCCCTCGGCGGTGCTCTTGCTCGGCAATGGCGCGTCCGAGCCTGATTTCCTCGGCATTCGTTACTTCGGCCCCGCGGACGCGGCGAGCCTCCAGCTCGTCGATGTCAACGGGGATGGTTATGCCGATGTGCTCGCGCCACGGGCTGCAGGGGATGGCATCGAGCAACTCCCGGCCGATCGTCGCGGCGGTCTGGGCAAGCTCAGCGCTTCGCCGCTGCCGGCGATGACCGACACCCTACTCGTCGGCGACCTCAACCGCGATGGTCGTCCCGAGCTGCTCAGCCTGAGCTCGGGCCGGGCCAGCGGTAGCATCCTGGCCATCAGTGCCTGCGATGCCGAGCCGCGACCCGCGACCTAGCCGTGTTGGAGCGCCGTGGGTCGAGCCTTCGTGGGCCGTGGGTCGTCGGCGGCTGGTTTGCTGTCGGCGATCCAGCGCGGCAGCCAGTCGGCCCCTGCGGATTGCGTCAAGCGGATCGGTGTGCCGCCTTCGGCTTCGACCCTGTAGATGTCGAGCTCGCCGTCGCGGTTGCTCGAGAAGGCGATGTGTCGTCCATTGGGGGACCAGCAGGGCCCCTGGTCGAGGGCCCCATCATCGGTGAGGCGGCGGAGATGACCGCTTGGCACCTCCGCGACCCAGAGGCTTGTCATGTGCTCGCCGACGCCGACGAGGGCGATGCGTTCGCCCGTGGGTGACCAACTCAGGTCGGACTCGGCTTGAAGATCGCGATCCCCGGTGAGTCGACGCGGCGGTTTTTGGATCGCGTCGTCGAGCTGCGGAGCGCTCAGTATGTAGATCCGCGGTTCACCGCTGCGGTCGCTGGTGAAGAGGAGGTGGCGGCCATCGGGCGAGAAGCTCGGCGAGCTGTCATTGCCGAGGTCATGGGTCAGCCGGCGTGCATCGTTGCCGTCGGCGTCCATGATGTACAGTTCGGCATTGCCGTCGCGGCTCGAGATAAAGGCGATGCGGCGGCCGTCGGGGCTCACCGTCGGCTCAAAATTACCCTCGGGGTTGTCGCTGAGCCGCTGAACTTGACCGCTTTGCAGGTCGCGGCGGTAGAGGTCGCGGAAGCTCGTGGGATCGGATTCGTAGACCACCCAGCTGCCATCAGGGGCGACGCTGGGGCTGCGGAACCGACCGCGGGCTTCGCCGAGTTCTTGGATTTCGCCCGACGAGCGTATCCTGAGGAGCTGCTCCAGGTGCACGTCTGGGGTCGGCTCCAGCACCCGGATCGCCAGTAGGTCACCCGCGGGCAGGGGCCAGACCGGGTAGTGGGCGAGTTCGCTGTCGGTCAGGATCTCGCGCTCGAGCGCGGAGGATCGGATCCGGTGGATCGCCGCGTGGCCGCTGATTTCGGAGACAAAGACGATCCAGCCCTCATCGACCTGCTCGGCGACCAGGGGGATCCGTGTTGCCCCGCTTTTCGCCGCTTCGCGGGTTTTGTGGTGCTGCACCAGGGGGCCGAGATAGGCCCGCCGTGGCTCACGGCCCTCCGCTTTGGCCTTGGCAAGCGCTTGCGCTGCGGATGCACCCTTGATCAGCCTTGGCGGAGCTGCGGTTGGCTCGGCGGCGGCACTTTGGCGGGAGATGTCCTTTTGGACATGCTCCTGAGTGCACGCAAATCCGAGGGCGAAGCCGGCGAGGGCGAAGTAGGAGGCGAAATCTTGGCGGCGTGTCATCGACAGCTCGAAGGGACCGAACAAAGAAGCGGCGCGGACCCCTTGGGAGTCCGCGCCGTCTGCGATCCGGTGACTAGCGGACGCGAACGCCGTCGGCGACCACGACCTTGGTATCGCTGACCCAGCGGGAGAGCACCACCTTGTTCCAGCCCTTCTTGAAGTTGAAGGTGCCGAGCGTGACCCACTTCGAGCCGTTGCTCTGCTGGTTGACCTTGACGGTGCCGAGCTTGGCTCCGCTCGCGTCAAAGATCACGAAGGGCGCGGAGGTCGAGCGATCGCCCGCTGCTGGCCACCAGGCGTCGACCGTGCGTGTTTGGTCGGCGGTCAGGTAGAACGAGAAGGTCGCGCCGTCGGAGACGGCCTCGGTCGACGCCCACCAGTAACCGGTGCCGTAGTAGCCAGAGACGTTGGCGGAGGAGTGCCAGTTGCCAGAGACGGCGAGTTTGGCGATCGACGGGTTGTTGTTCTTGTTGTTGGAGTCGATGACGATCGTCGTCTGCGGCAGATCGGGATCGGGCTCGTCCATCGGCGGCGGATCCATTGGATCGTCCATGGGCGGCGGATCTTCGCCATTGCAGTAGGCGCTGATCTTGCTCATGTAGGTACCCCAGGGCCAGTTGGGACCGGGGTCGACGCGGTTGTAGGGCTGCAGCTGGCCGTGACCGAGGATGTGGTACTTGTCGCGCGGGATCCCTTGGTCCTGGGTGATGTTGCAGACGAGCTTGGCCGAGGCATCGATGAGGCCGCTGTGCCAATTTTTTTGGGCGGACTTGCCGGCGTGCTCGATGCCGATCGTGAAGTTGTTGGAGCTGTAATTGTTGCGCCAGGGGTCGACACCGCTGTTGCGCGAACTCTTGTACTTGGCGCCGATATGCCAGGCCTTGCGCGACTCCTTGACCAACTGGGTGATCTCGGAACCGCTGTCGTTGACCACGTAGTGGGCGCTGACGCCTGATTTTGAATTCTTGAGCCAACTCCAGCAGCCGCTGTACGAGCCCTCGCAGGTGTGGATGATGACCATCGCCGGCTTGCCGATGTTGCCGCCCGGGCGCGACGAGTTATTGGGCGAGGGGCGCCAGATCGCGGCGGCGTAGTCGGGGCCCTTGGCCTCCTGCGGAATCGGCGGAGGATCGGAGAAGTCGGGCTGGACGTCGATGCCACTGAGCGAGACGCTGAGGCCTTCTGCGCCCTCGACGACGATGCCGTTGCGGAGTACGTAGTAGACTTCTTGGTGGATGTAGGTGGCCTGTGACTCAGGAGTCTCGATGCCGCTGTAGTCGACGATCGCGGGGGCCCAGGCGCCTAGGTCGGTGCGATCAAAGTCGTACTCGTCGGCGATGTTGGCGAGCACCGCTGCGCCGGCGCGGATATTGCCGCGGAGGTCGTGCATCGCGTTGATGTCGGAGATTTGCGCGATCTCTGCGCCGAGCCGCACCTGATCACCGCGCAGGCCCATCACACCGTAGGCGGCGGGCATGCCCTCAAACTCCTCTTCGCCGACGACCATCTCCCAGTGGCTTTCGACGTACGAGAGTGACTTGAGGATTTCGACGGGCACATCGAACTCTTTGGAAGCCTCGACAAAGGCCCCTTCGAGGCCGAGGATCACGATGTCTTCGACAGAGGCACCGCTGGCGCCATTCTCGTCGGAGTTGTCTTCGGCGTCGGCATCTTCGCCGGCCGGCAGGTCATTCCTGTTGAAGTCGAGGTCAGTGTCGAAGTTGCCGGCATAGCAGCCGGACAAGAACAAGGTCGCGGTGGCGACGGCGCAAACGAGATGGCGGGTGGACATCGGAGTTCCTTCCGTGGGTCGTGGCGGGCTCGATGGAGCCGCTCGTGGGAAGGCTAATGGATGACTGTGATGATTCGCAAGAGCCGTGTACATACAGTGAAATACTTGTGGTCCAGCATGCAATTGGGTGTGCATTCACGGTCATAACGTTGATCCGTGCGCATTTTGGCCGACGAATGAGCTTTTTTCGCTCTTCTGGAGCGTTGTGGTGGGAGCTTTGGCGGGTGTGTGGCTCGCTGCGCAATGATCTGCACATTTGCCAAATCGTGTGGAGGTCAGCGCAGTGATCCCCCGCGCTCGCCAGGGCACATTGACCGCCCTTCGACAGATGGCCTAGGGTTCTGTGCAGAGGATCTGCATGACACGGGCACCGTCTAGTCTTGGCTCGATACGGCCGCGCAAGGTCGATTTTGGCTTTAATGCGGCCGAAATTCCGCGGCATTGGGTGGCTGGCAAGGCGGTGTCGACCGCGATGGTCAATGCTCTCCACCTGATTTTTCCCAAGGGGGAGCGCTTCTTCGTTCGCAGCGTGCACCGTTTTAAAGACGGTCTAGAGCCCGAACTCGCCGAGCAGGTGCGGGGCTTTTTTGGCCAGGAGGGGCGCCATGCCCAGGAGCACGAGCGCTTCTTCGCGATCATCCAGGCCCACGGTTTGTCGGTGGATCGCTTTCTCCAGATCTACGAGGCGATCGCCTATCGCCTGATCGAGCGGATTTCGCCGGCCAAATTGAGCCTCAGCGTCACTGTCGCGCTCGAGCATTACACCGCGATCATGGCCGAGCAGGCCTTCAATCGGGGCATGCTCGAGAGGATCGATCCGAGCGTGCGAGAGCTTTTTGCCTGGCATGCGGCCGAAGAGATCGAGCACAAAGCGGTCGCCTTTGATGTGCTCGCCACGGTCGACGACAGCTACGCCCTGCGCATGGCCGGAATGACCCTCGCGACAGTGTTGTTGCTCGGTTTTTGGGGGCTGGGGACAACTATGTTTCTCCGCCAAGAAAAGATCGGAGTACGACAGACGTTGCGCGAATTACGCGAGCTGAGGCAGCACAACCCGATCCTTCGGACGGTCTTTCTGCGGGGGATTCGTGAGTACCTGCGCCGTGATTTTCATCCTTGGGATGTCGACAATTTGGCGCTCGCCAGGGATTACCTCGCGGGCTTGAGCGCCACCTGAGTCGAAACTAGGGGCTGACCGAAATCGCCCAGGGGGGGGCGCAGACCCCATAGTGTGCTCGCCGCGTTTGGGTCTGTACGTTCGCTTGCATGCGCGTAGATGGGGGTTGGGTCAGTTTCGCCGTATTGGGGCAAAATGACCTGTGCTATCCCATCTACATTGTTTTTGTGTCAGTATCCCGCGATCCAAAGACCCCGTTCCGAGGACTTAAGTGTGATGACTATCAACTCGACGATTTCGACTAATTCAAAGATTTCGATGATTCCAACCGCGCTCCGAGCTGTGCGGGATCTCGGGCGCCTGGTGCCGGTGGCGGCGGGCATTGTGGCGCTGATGACGGGCTGTCCGCCGGTCGAGAATACGAGCGACTCGAACTCGAGTTCGTCGAGTTCGTCGAGTTCGTCGAACTCGAACTCGACAAATCCGACTGCGACCGTCACCGCGACCGTCACGATCACGACCACGGCGACCGGAACCAGCACGGGCACGGGGACCGCGACCGATACGTCGAGCACCTCGGGGGGCAGCGTTTGCGAGAGTGGCGATGATTTCACCTGCGCTGGCGCCTTCGATTGCGGGGACGATTGCGGCGCCCTGGACAGCCGCTTCGACGAAAATGGCTGCCTCCGGCCGAGTTGCAGCGAGGCCGGCGACTGTGGCGAGGATGAGATCTGCTACGGCGCTCTCTGGGGCATCTGCGTTGGCTCTGAGTTCATGTGTGCCGACAACGGCGATGTCTGCGAGTGTGGCGGCACCGATGATTGCGGCGGCAACTACTGTGTGCCGGCCTCGGCGTTGCCGCCAAGCGCGACGCCGCCGACCGGTGCACGCCTCGATTTCGCGTGTTCTCCGGACGATGGCTCCGCGGTCAAGCTCGAGCTCGGCCTGGTCGATCAGGGCGCGACGTGCAAGTCGGAGCTCAGCGATCCCTGGCTGCGGCTGACGGTCTGGTTCATGGAACAACCGCTCGCGCCGGGGCTCTATCCGGTCAGCCAGGTCAATCACAGCGACGGCGGCATCGCGGCCGGCGGATGGTTGATGATCGACAGCTGGCAGGGCGACGTTGTCTCCGGCTCCTACAAGGTTGTGGTCGGTGAGCAGCTCTTCGAGGGCAGCTTCATGGATTCCGAGTTTTGCGGCTCGGTCGGGCAATGCGGCTGAGCAAGGCGGTCGGCCTGCTCTCTCGGCGCCGGCTGGGGCCGACAAGTCCGAACCAATAGAAAAGGCCGGAGGATTCTCCGGCCTTCTCTATTTGGGTGGGTTGGATCCTGGGGCTCAGCCGGGCTGGCGGAGGAAGCGGAGGATCGGCCGGGCGTAAAGCGCGGGGATGAAGAGCAGCGTGCCCGCGAGGATCGAGAAGATCGTGCCCGAGAGGATCAGCGAGCCGTTTGGCGTGAGCAGCATGTAGCCGACCGCCGGCTCGCCAAAGAGGCCCAGGCCGTCGAGCAGGGCGAGTGAACCGGCCGCGCCGAGGGCGAAGAGGCTCCAGGTGCGGCCGCGGACGAGACCCGCAAGGCCGGCGACGCCGAGCACGAGCGCACTGATCTCGAGGAACTCGGGCTTGGGGGCGAGTGTGTAGAGGATCAGCAGGGGCAGCGACATGCCCGCGGACTTCACGGCCCGACGGAGCTGGGTCAGCGACTCCTCCTGGAAATTCCAGCGCTCGGCCGTCGCCTCGGAGCGCTCGTAGCGGGCCGCCATGCCCTCGCCGGCGAGCAGTGCAGTGATCGCCAAGTGGGAGAAGCCGAGGATCGCGATCGAGGGCTCAAAGCCGACCTGGAGCAGCGTCAGCAGGAAGAGAGAGCCGAAGTTGCCAACGCCCATGGCGAACCAGCGGGCCCAGAACCACTCGGCAGCGACGCCAAAAAAGGCGAGCCCGTAGCAGACGGCGAGGCCGATAAAGCAGGCGAAGAGTTCCTCTGGCCCCAGCAGTGCTGTCAGTAAGAACTGCCAGAAGTAGAGAGAGAGGATGAGGAGAGCTAGCGCGCGTCTAATGCCGACCATGGGTGCCTTCTGCCCGCAAGCCTACGCCGGGCCGGGCGACGGCGCAACGCCCGAGGTGCGGGCGCGCGCGTCGCTCACCGAGGGGCCCGAACCTACAAAAGCGCGTCCCTGAGCCCCTGTGGACGCCTCCAAGGCGATCTCTGTTTGACAAGCACGGGAACGCTTGGGCTAATCGCCCGGTGACTCGACGCCCCTTTTGGAACGCCCTCCGGGCCCTTCGCACGGCCGCCTGTGCACATTCTCTTCGGGCCCTCACCATCGGCGCGCTCGCCCTCGGTACCGTCGCCTGTTCAAATCTAGATGTCAGCCTGCTGAACTCGGCCTCGTCGAAGCCGAACAACATCTGGGTTTTCTTTACGGTCGAGAAGGGGGAGGAGCCGGTCGCCGGTCTCGAGGCCGAGGATTTTGAGATCTACGAGGACGGCGAGTTGGTCTCGGTCTTTGAGAGCAAGCAGACCATCCAAAATCCAGAGGTGGCAGCTGTCATGTACACGCTGCTGCTGCTCGATGTCTCCGGCAGCATCACCGAGTCCGGGGAGGCCGACAAGCTCGTCGACGCCGCCAAGCAATTCACCGAGAGCGTCGGTCAGCACCAAAAAGTCGCCGTCTACGCCTTCGATGGCGAGGCGAAGCTGCACCCGGTGGTGCCCTTTACGGCGGCCCAGGGCAAGGCAGAGGGCGGCATCGAGAAGCTGCGCACCTACAAACCCAAGGACCCCTCGACCAACCTGCACGGGGCTGTGATCCTCGGCATCCGCGAGCTTAAAAAAGCCCTCGACAAGGACAAGAAGCCGCTGAAGTTCGGCACCCTGGTGGTGTTCTCGGACGGCTCAGACAGGGCCGCTCGCTACAGCCGCGACGAGATGAACACCGAGCTCGACCTCCTCGAGTACGCCAACTACGAGATGTTCGCGATCGGTGTCGGTGCGGAGATCGAGAAGGCCAAGCTCGACGACATCGGCCGCGACGGTACTGAACTTGTGGCCGACGACGCCGCGGTCCAGAGCGCTTTCGAGACGATCGCCGATCGAATCGAGCGCCACATGAAGCGCTTTTACCTGCTCTCGTACTGCACGCCGGCGCGCAAGGGCGAGCATGTCGTCGAGATCGTCGCCAACAGCAGCGAGCCCAAGGGCCACGGGTCGCTCGAGTACGGCTTTAGTGCCGACGGTTATGGGCCGCCACCCGAATGCGATCCCGAGCGGCCGCCGCGGTTTAGCCTCGATCCGAGCAAGACCTCGAAGGGCAGCAAGGGCCGCGGCAGGGGCAAGGCGAGCGTGAGCGCGAGCGCGAGCGTCGATTAGCGTCGATGAGCGTCGATTTTCGTGTCGGACAACGGAGGAGAGCCGTCACGGTGAGGCTCACGAATGCCGGGCGTCGCGGGCTTGAGCCGGGCACTGCTCTCGGGTAAGGCTGTGCACGCCGGGTCCGAGCGCTGGTCCATCCGAGAGGTGGTGCAGCGAAGATCGTGGTCGGCGAGAGGATGCTTGGACGTGCAATCAAAGCTTTCATCGCTCTGCCCCTGGCGGTTTCGCCTCCGCGCTCTGCCCCTGTCGGTCGCGCTGCTGGTGGGGCTCTTTAGTCGCATCAGTCAGGCCGCGCCGGCGGGCGAGGAGACTCAGGTCCGCTGGATCGACCGAACCCTGACCGAGGCCGTGCCCTGGCTCGGCTTCACTGTCGGGGGCAACGCGCTCTGGCGCTACCTCTTCGCGAGCATCACCCTGATCGCGATCGTGCTGCTCCGGCGTTGGCTGATGCGGCTGGCGATCCGCGGGCTTCGGCAGATCACGAGTCGCACCAAGACGACCCTCGACGACCAGCTCGTCGATGCCCTCAACCCGCCACTTGGCTATTTTTTGGGCTTTGTCGGCCTCTTTGTCGCCTCGCAGTGGCTCTCCCTCGGGGATCGCTTCGCCGGTGTAATCCTGGTGATCCTGCGCCTGGGCGGCATCGGCTGCGCGAGCTGGGCGCTGTTGCGGAGCACCCATTTTTTGACCTCGCTGCTCGGCAGTCTCGCCAAACGCACAGAGTCCGAACTCGACGATCACCTGGTGCCGCTCATCGGTCGCATCGCCCGGATGGTGATCGTGCTGGTGATGATCGTGCTGGTGATCCAGGAACTCGGCTTTAATGTGACAGGGCTTATCACCGGCCTGGGTGTCGGTGGCCTCGCCTTCGCGCTCGCGGCGAAAGATACGCTCGCCAACTGGTTTGGGGCGCTGATGATCTACACCGACCGCCCCTTCGACGTCGGCGACTGGGTGAAGACGCCGTCGCTCGAGGGGGTGATCGAGGAGATCGGGCTGCGCTCCACTCGCGTCCGCACCTTCGCCAAAACGGTGATCACGGTCCCGAACTCCCACCTGGCCAACGAGGTGGTCGAGAACTTCTCGCGCATGCCGATCCGCCGGGTCTACTTCAATCTCGGGGTCACCTACGGGACGACGCCAGCGATGATGCGCGAGTCGGTCGCGCGCATCCAAGACATCCTGCGATTCCACGAGGAGATCGATCAGACCTTCTGGCTGGTGAAGTTCACAGACTTCGGCGATTCGGCGCTGAAGATCATGCTCTACTACTTCACGACGACGACCGACTGGGCTCGCTACCTGCAGATCCGCGGCGATATCAACCTGCTGATCATGGACGCGCTCGAGGAGCTGGGCGTCGGCATCGCCTTCCCGAGCCAAAGCGTCTATCTCGAGACGGTCGACAAGGAAGAGGTGCGTCGTCTCGACACCCAGGCGCGGACGCTCTACGGCCGTCGCGAGCAGATCCCAGAGCAGCATGTGGCAACCACGGCTCCGGCCGACGGTTTGGGCGAAGGCGGTGGCTGAGCGATGCTAGCTCTCGGGGCTGAGGCCTCGAGAGTTCGACCAGGGCCCGAAACAGCCCGCCCGCTCGCACGAGCAGGCGGGCTTTGTTATGCCAGCGCCCATGATCCGACCGAAGCCAGGGATCGGCAGGGGAGTGCTCGATGCTCGCGACGGCCTCAAACGATTTACGGTCGAGCGCTTCCATGCCTCCGCCGATCTGGCGCCGCTGGTCGATCATTTTTGGACGGTGAGCTGGGACCTGGGGGAGGGCCCGCCGCACGTCCAAGAGACGCTGCCCGACCCGGCCGTGCATGTCGTCTTTGAACTCGGGCGATCGGAAGTCGTCGGGGTCTGCCGCGGTAAGTTTCGCCGCGAACTCAAGGGGCGCGGACGGGTCTTCGCGGCGAAGCTGCATCCGGGTGCTTTTTTTCCCTTTATCCGCGGCATGCACCAAAGCGGGCGAGCTGTGGCAGCTTATACCGACCGACGTGTGCCGCTTGGCGAGGTGTTTAGAGGGGATCTGGCGGCCGTCGAGGGGCGGGTCTTTGGCGCCCGGGATGCACCGACGATGGCCCGCATGATCGAGGATTTTTTGCGGCTTCAGGGCGCTCACGCAGACGAAAATGTCGCCCTCGTGCGCGAGCTCGTCGATCGAGTCGCCCGCGATCGAACGATCACCCGGGTCGCCCAGTTGAGCGAAAAACCGCGGGCATTGCAGCGGCTCTTTCGTCGCTATGTCGGGGTGTCGCCGAAGTGGGTGATCCGACGCTCGCGCCTGCAAAATGCAGCCCAAGCCCTGGCTGCGAACGCAGAGGTCGATCTGGTAGGGCTCGCCCTCGAACTTGGGTACGCCGACCAGGCTCATTTTGTCCGCGACTTTCGCGATCTCGTGGGCGCGACCCCCGGGGCCTATGCTCGTCGGAATAGTGATTGAGGGAGAGGCGGAGGCCGTGGGGAGAGAGGCGGAGGCCGTGGGGGGAGGGGGGGAGGCCGTGGCGGAGGCCGGACGAGAGGGGCCCCACTCTCTCAGACAGGTCGGAACGTGCGTCTCCCCCTAAAGGGGTAGATGCACGTCCTAGACTCGTTCGCGGGGCCCCTCACGTCCGACCCAGCGACACGTCCTCCAGGCGGGGTATTGAGAGCCGGCGAGTGTGGGGCTGGGGAGAGGTGGAGGCTGTGGGGGGAGGGGGGGAGGCCGTGGCGGAGGCCGGACGAGAGGGGCCCCACTCTC
>CAYYUP010000047.1:0-18566 GCA_964474905.1 uncultured Nannocystis sp.
GGCCCGGGCCAGCCGTGCACGCCGAAGTGTCAGCCTAACATCTGCGGCGACGGCTACCAAAGCCCCGAAGAGGCCTGTGACGACGGCAATACTGAGAACATGGATGGCTGCAGCCCTGAGTGCGAACTGGCCTTCGTTGTTTTTGCCTCAAAGCAGCTCTTCAATGGAGCCCTCGGCGGCCTTAGCGGAGCGGACGCTACATGCCAAGAGCTCGCCAGCAACGTCGGTTTCTCGGGTGTATTCCGTGCTTGGCTTAGCGACGGCAACCTGAGTCCTGCGAATCGCTTTGAGGTCGCGGAGCCCCCCGTCTTTGAGGGAGATTTTGTATTGCCCAACGGCTCGCTCGTAGCCCATGGCTGGCAAGGCCTCACGACCATGGATCTCAAGAACGACGGTATCAACATGGAGGAGGACGGTTCTTTCATACTATCAGCAGAGTACGTCTGGACAAATACACAAGCAGGCGGCACGGCAGGAAATGATCACTGTAGCTCGTGGACCTCGAGCAACTCACAGGAGGGAGGTGGCCGTACTGGCTTCACATCCATCACAAAAACGCCGATTTGGACCTACATCGACAACAATGGATGTGCCGCCGAGTTCCACATTTACTGCTTTCAGGTCGCCCTCCCCTGACTCTGCCCCTGGCCTCACCGAACTCTTACCTCCCGGACTAGCAACAACAGCGTACCATCGTACGAAACCACCGTACGAAACCACCGCAGCCTACCGGCCGCCGGCTCTCTTTCCAAGTAATGGCTAGGAGGACGTGCTGCTGGGTCGAGCGAGGGGGGCCCGCGAGTGAGTCTAGGACGTGCATCGACCCCTTTAGGGGGCGACGCGCGTTCCGACCTGTCTGAGAGAGTGGGCCCCCCTCGTTCGACCTCTGCCACGACCTTTGCCTTACTGCTGCCCACACAGTCTTCGCCTGAGCACCTCTTTCGCCACGCCATCACGGCCCCGAGGCGCCCAAAAGGAGCCCGAAAGGAGCCCGGACCTCGACAACAGCGTTAGACCGTTCGCAATTCACCCCAGCCCCCCGACGCCCAGCTCTCTCTTTAGGACCACCGGGGTCACGAGCACTGATGGCCGCCACCCACACCGCCAACAACGTATTCCAAATTACAATAACCACTCAAACCGCAACGCAGATCACTGTCCACAATACTAGACACCACCTCGCTCACGCCAACTGCCCGCCGCTACCCGCTACCCAAGAACATTGATTAGCCAACTATGCGATCCAGCTTACCGTCTAAATTGTTAGACGATCCCTTCCTCGGTTCCATCTCTGTGGACATCGTGGTACGTCTTCTAGCTCTCCGATGGACGATGACGACGACAGCGATAGGCCGAGCACCTTTGGCGAGGGTCGGGATGCCTACGACATCATCGATCTCCTCGGCAAGGGCGGCATGGCTGAGGTTTGGCGCGGCCGTGACCGCCGTCTCGGCCGTCATGTCGCGATCAAATTCATTGCAGCCAAACATCGCGGCCGCGACGACATCGCCAGGCGTTTCCGCCACGAAATCGACACCCTTCTAGGGCTCGAGCACCCCCACATCGTCACGGTCTACGATCACGGCGAGGCCCGCGACGGGCGGCTCTACCTGGTGATGGAGTTACTGCGCGGCGCCACCCTCGAAAAGATCCTCAGCGAGTTGGCCGCCAAGGAGCAGGTCATCGAATGGCGCCAGCTGATCTCGATCGCCCAGCAGGTGTGCAACGCCCTCGAGGCGACGCATGCCCTGGGGCTCGTGCACCGCGACATCAAGCCCAGCAACATTTCCTGCCGACCGATGGCGAGCGGGGCCGTCTTTGTCAAGCTCCTCGACTTTGGGATCGCCAAGGTCTGCGAGGACCTCCAGCAAGAGAAGTCCGAAGATCTCACGGCGCTCGGTACGTTCATCGGAACCCACCACTACGCCGCCCCCGAGATGATCCACCCGCACGAGTTTGGCATGCCCGATGGGCGCGCCGATATCTTCTCACTTGGCGTCGTGCTCTATCGATGTGCGACCGGAGTGCTGCCATTTCAGGGTCTCCGGGGGAACGCCGTGCTCTGGAAGACCTGGTCCGAGACGCCGCCCTCGCCCTGCGAGCGCGCGCCCGATCACCGAATCCCTGCACTGCTCGACGCGCTGATCATGCGAGCGATGGCGATTCGCCCTGAGCATCGTTTTGACTCGGTGTCAGCACTTAGCGCCGCTCTGCACAGGGTCACGCGTTCGTTGGACAACCCAGAGCGAAGCAAAGACGGGACCAAAGCACCAGAGCCCCGGCTGCAGCGCCCCAAGTCGACACCGCCCGCAGCCACGCGTCCACCCACAAAGCGCAGCCCCGTCACCGCCTCCGCGCCTCCTGCCTTGCCGCAGCCCCCTGAGCATCCGCCCTCTCCACCGCAATCCGCTCTGCACAGTGCTTCTGATGCGCCCCCTGCCGTGCCGCGATCCGCTCTGCCCAGCCCCCCCGGCGAGTCCAACCTCTCGGCGGTGATGCCCCCGACCAAATTACTACCCGCTGAGCACGGGCCACCCGGCGCGGTGCCCAACCCCGCCAGCACAGCCCCGCTGGACGCCACGACAGCAGAGCACCAAATACCGCCAAACGAGCCTCTCTCCTCCGTCACAACCTCAATACACAGCCCCAGAACCGGTAATCCATCCACCGGGCAACCCGGACGCCTCCTCACAACAAGCCCTCTCGAACTCGAACAAACCCACGAGCCCGACAACGGTGATCCCGAGTCAACCAGCGGGGCCGCTCGCAAGACCAATCTCTGGGTTGCTGCGGGCCTGGTCGGCATCATCGGCATCAGCCTGTACTTCGTGCCCGCCGAAAGCCCCCCCAGGAGCTCCGAAATCTCCGCGATCTCCGCGATCTCCGCGATCATGGGCGCGCCAGACAAAGCCGAGGACAATCACCCAACAAACCTCACAGGCCGCTCGGGCCCACAGTCGACGGGCCCAACCGACGCCAGTACAACCGGCGACAGTACAACCGATGCCAGCACAACCGATGCCAGCACAACCGATGACGGCACAGCCAGTGACAGCACCCTGGCTCCGCCCCCGACCCCATTCCTCGTTCCTCACGCAGTTAAAAAATCCTACCGAGATGCCCTCTTTAAGCTCCTCAAGACGAGACAGAAGCGGGTGCGCAAGTGCCAGATGACCTTAGGGCCCATGGTCCCGCTCGACAACAAGATGGAGATCACAGTCCAGGCGACTAACGGCGGTAAGCACCTGAAGGTTCGGGTCCTCTCCAAGAGCGTCTCGAAGAGAGTCAAGAGTTGCGTCGAGAAGGAGCTCCGCCGCCTCATCACCCCAAATCATGGGCGCGGCGCTCGCTCGATCACATACACATATGAGGTCTAAACGATCATGACATTACGATTTTCACCGCGCCTATCCGGTTCTACGCATTTTTCGATGCACCACATCACCGTAGTTCGCACCGCTTGACAGGGCGACCATGATACTCGCGACCCTTGCTCTCACCTCGATGATCCAGCTAGCGGAGCCGCCACCAGATCCCTCTGCGGACTCAAGCCAGTGCATGGCGAAGATCTACGAGCTATTTAATCACGAGAGCTACGCGGCCGCCGCGACCGAGGCGAAGCTCTGTTGGGCCAACACGGCCGATCCCATGGCGCTCTTCGCCGCGGCATCGAGCTATCAGCGCCTCGCGAAATGCGCCCACGCTCTGGTCCAGCTCCAACGTCTATCGATCTCCTCGAGCATGGCTGGCATGGCGGACTTTGCCCGGGATCGAATCAAGATACTCGGCGAGCAATGCCGCGAGAAGACCGCGGAGATCCGCCTGCACTTCTCGCCGAGCGAGCACGGTCCCGAGGGCATTCTCAGGGCCCAGCTTCTAGGCACTGCCGACGAGGAGCTGCTCGTCGCACTCGGGCAATCTACGGGCGAACCCAACGCACCCAACGAACACACGATCTATCTCGATCCGGGCGAGTGGCAACTCAAACTCGTTCGCGACGACGATGTGCAAACTGTGGTCCTGCTCGTCGATCTCCAGAGCCCTGGCGAGGTGATCTTCCCGGATCCGACGCCCGTCGCGATGACGACGATTGTGCCCTGGCCCGAGCCTCCCCCCGCACAAATACCCGACATTCAAAAAAATCGGCCGCACAGGCTCAAGAACCACACAGTACTCGGATTGGCGACGCTTAGCACTTCGGCGGCGCTGGTGCTCGGCGGCGCTGGTTTGGTGAGCTACGGAGCCAAAGAATACAAGTCGAATCGTGATCCCAACATCCTTAATCGCGTCATGTTCACTTCCTACGGTATCGCCGTATTTGGGGCTGCAGCAGGCACAGGAGCGGTCGCGATCACGGACTTCGTCGGCGCCAATGAGCGGGCTCTGATCGCTGAGAGCGCAGCGGGCGGGCTGCTGGCAACCGGCGGTCTCATCGGTTTTGTGCTCTCGGTAAAGTCCTACGAGACGGATGGCGAGCCTACACAGGAGGAGCTCACCGACTACACAAATCGGCACTTGCCTCAGGACTACGCGACCAGCGCGCTCCTCGGTTTTGGCCTGGGCATGGCCACATCCGCGGCGATTTCCCTCATCGTCACCAAGCTGCGGGCACGCAAGGGTCAAGCCCGCAACGCACAGATGGCAAACCCGCGTTTTTCAAGAAGACGAAACAATCGAAACAATCGAAACAATCGAAACAAGAACACTGCGGTGATTCGATGGTGAGCTGATCATGGTGGCATCACGCTCATCCTATCTTCTCACGGCGGCACTGCTGCTCGCAGCTCTGGTCGTCGTATGTGTCGCGTTGAACAGCGGTGACGACGGGTGTGAGCACGGAGAGTGTGGGCCGCGAACGCTCGACCTGCCGCCCTCAAACTTGCGCTACACCGGTGTCCAGACCCCCGATACGACGATCGCGCTCTTTGTCGATCTCAGTTCCCACGCGAGCCGCCGGCTCTTTACCACCGTCGTGCGAGCGATCGATCAGGGCGAGGTCGGCTCAGCTGAGTTGCTGCTTTTTCACAATCCCGCCCGATGCACCAAGACCAAACCCTACGCATGCGTCGCGGCCTGGGCGATCGAATGCGCAGAGAAGCAGCGGCGGGGCGCGGGTCTCCTGCTCGCCGCGAGGGCCCTCGATCATCTGTGGCGCCCATCATCCCCAGACCTGCGCAACCTCCTCGACTCGGCTGAGGAGCTGGGCCTCGATCGCGAGGCTCTCGAGAGCTGTGCCCATCCCTCTCCCCAGTCTTCGAGCCCGCCAGTCGAAAAAGCTCATGTCGCCATGCACCTCGAATGGGCGCGCAGTCGAGGACTGGGTCAGACCTCGGGGGGTTTTATCACCCGCCGCAAGGGACCGCGGGAGCGCAGTACACCCTTTGGCGAATCGCTGACTCGCATCGATCTCCGCCACCTCTGGCAGTGCACGGGCATCGCCAGCGCAGCAACCTGCGACCAAGAGGCCCAAAACCCATGAGTCCCTGGAGGATCCCCTCGCAGCTGCGGTGGACGATGACAACGACAGGCTTCCTCTTACCGCTGGCGCTCGCGTTCATCCTCCACATTCTCCTGGCCCCTCCTGGCCCCAACGCGCAGGACAGCGCCGAGCCTGTGCCGACCTGCGACGCGACTCGCTTTGATGATACTTCCTGCGGGGCGGGCACCCTCTGCATCGCCGACGAGTGCCGGTCGCTGCGGATCGACAGGGGGGCAAGCGGTCCCTGCAACGACTATTCATGCCGCGACGATCAAGAGTGCTTTGGCGAGCGCTGCATCGCCAGCGAGGATCTGCCAATCGCGGCCCCCGCCTGTCAAGAGTCCGAAGCCCTGCTCCGCGAGATCCAGCAAATCTGCCAACAAGAGGCGCTCACCTCCTGTCGCCGCGAGCATCTCGAACGCTTGACCGGCGACGGTTCGTACGAAGAGCAGATGTACGAACTGCCAAATACCTTTACTGTGCACTTTCCCGCCGGCAGGCCCAAAGACTCAAACCGTCGCTTTGAGCGGGATAAGAGCGCCCTTATGGAGGATTTCCGCGGGCGTCTGGATCCGCTGAAAAACGCCCAGGTCATCCTCGTATTCGGACGAGCGAGCGCGCATACCGGGCACGATGAGGGCAATCGCCGCCTCGCTGATCGACGGGCCGAGCTCGTCGCCGAGCTGCTCAGCACTGTGCTCGCCGAGGCCGATGCAAATCGCGAGCACCCACCAAGGGTGATCTCTTGGTCGCTCGCCGCCAAGTCGGCTCTCGACCTGCGCGTCCTCCAAAAGGCGATCCACGAGCCCCCGTTGGCGTGGAAGGGTGCAGCTCTCGCAGACCTGACAAAGCTCTTTGCCGGGCAACTCGACCCCGACGAGATTCCAAGAGAACAGCGCAACGACATCCGCGACCTCGCAAACCAAATCGTCTTTGTCGCCCCCTTGCCCTGCGACGGGACCGAGTACTTTCCACGGCACTCTCTGCCGCCGACGATGGCATCGAACCTGAGCAGTCAATTATGATCCTATTAAGAATCACCAAAACCCCGAAGACGAGCACATCGATACGATCGTACCGGGGTACAAAGCGATGATCAAACTCGTGCTCGAGCGCGACGGTAAGGCGCCTGAGGTCTGGGTCTGCTCCGATGACTCTTTCCTCGTCGGCCGCGGCGTCGAGCCTCCACATTGGCGACTTCCGTACCCCGATGTCTCCCGCAAGCACCTCCGCTTTAGCGTACGCGAGGGCCAAGCCTTCATCGAAGGGCTCAGCGAACGCAGCCCCGCATATGTCAATAAGCGGCGACTCCGCGGCCTTACACCGCTCTCGCAGGGCGATACGATCGTCTTCGGCAACTGCCGCATGCGCGTTGCCGGCACGCCCCAAGCAAAGAAAAAGCCAACGCCGACGCCGAGCCCTGCACGATCGTCGCTAGAGACAGGTCTGAGCGGCGCGATAGGACAGAGCGCCCTGGATCAGGCATCCGCCGCCGCCCAGCTGGCAGCTGCAACACCCCCTCCTGGGCTGGACAGAGCGGCTGCGCAACAGGGGGGACACCGGGCCCTCACCGAGTTCGCGGATATGTCCGACATCGTCCGCAAGGCCGTGGATTGGCGCAACCTCGACAAGCCGATCGCGGAGCTCATGGACCGGCAACTGCTCCGTCGAGGCCTCGCTTGGAAAAAGCGCGGCACCCCCGATCTCGGGGAAGACGGCGCCCTCGTCCGGCTCTATGTTGATACCAGTCGAGAGCACCGCCGCCTCGGGTGGATCCGACGGGGACTCGCCGCAGCGAGCGTGGTATTCGCTTGTCTCGGTGGATTTACGGTCGCAAAATTCCTGAGCGGTGAGGTCAAACTCCCAGATAGTAGCGAAGTGGGCGGGCAGACGCAGTGCACTCCCGAGCGATACAAAGGTGCGCAGAGGCTCCTCCAGATAGCCAAACAAGCGTCTGCCTCGGACTCGCTGCTTCTCGCGGGCCTAGCTTACGTGCAGGCGGAGGACAGCCATTGCGAGCGGGACTACAGCATCGAGGAGTCGCTCCGCGAGATCATGAGCGGCCACCGGGGCAGCGTTCTCGGCAGGCACACAGCGGCGATCGCAAGCGCAGCGATCGCCCCAAATCGCCGCTATATCGCCTCTCTCGACGATGAGGGCCACCTCGAACTCTGGGACCGCGGAGGCCGCGAGGTGCTCGCACCCAAGGACACCGGCGACCTCGTCGCTGTCGCCTGGAGCGCAGACTCTGAGATGCTCGCGACCGGCGACCGCGACGGCGGCATGAAGCTTTGGAGCATCGTTGACAGCGACGACCGCAACCAGGCCCTCGGGCTCTCCTTGACAAAGACCCTCGCCGGCCATCGCCAAGAGATCACCGCCCTCACATTCAGCTCCGGCGGCGAGTACTTGGCGAGCGCCGATCGCTCGGGCAAGGTGCGCCTCTGGGACATGGGCGGCGAGGCAACCGGCGACGCCCTAGGCACCAGCATGATGCGCTCTGGACCCTCGCCCCTCCTCATCTTTGACGGCAGCGCCAAGCGCCTCTTTGGCCATTCGGGGGGCGGGCTGCAGATTTGGCAACTCGACCGCGGCGCCAAAAATCCACTGAGCGACAAGCGGCGCTGGCGACTGCCGACAGAGCACGACATCACTACCGTCGGTGTGCACCGAGACGGCGACCGACTGCTCACTGGAGACGCCGAGGGCATCGTCATCCTGTGGTCCATAAAGAGCAAGAATAGGGGCAAGAATAAGAGCAAGAATAAGGGCACAAAGTTCATTCCGCGCAAGCTCAACCTCGGCGAATCCAACGCGATCTCGCACGTCGCCTTTGTGCCGACCAAAGACCGCGCACTCTACACAACAACCCGCGGCGACCTCACCCGTGTCAACACCGCAAAAAGGGGGCGGCGAGCCACAGATACCCCCTCCTACCGCCTGTCCTCCGAAGTCGGTGAGGTCGACATGCTGCTCATCGATCCCTCTGGGCGGCGAGCGCTAACCGTTTCGGCAACCTCCGGCCGCCAACTATGGGACCTCGGGAGCGAAAATAGCGAGTACCTGCGCAAGCTTGATGAGGGTGGCCCGCGCTGGAACGAAGCTTTCGTGGTGCCCAACGCCGCCGAGATCATCTCTGGCGATGCAGACGGGCGAATCATGTCCTGGGATCTGCTCGCCGAACGCAGTGACGCTGGAGCCTGGTCGCTAACTGAGCAACGCGGGGCCATCGACGCGATCGCACAACCTCCGGCCAGGGAGGGCACACCTACATTCTTTACCGCTAGTCGCGACAGCACGATCCGCGAATGGGAGTACCGCACGGGGCAACCACTCACAGTCCGCACAATCGCCACCGAGGCCGACGTAAAGCACCTCGCCGTCAGTCGACACCATATCGTCGGCGCCGCCCAAGACCGCCTCTGGATCTGGGACCGCGGACCCGAAGAGGAGCCCAAGCCGCTCGTCGAGCTGAGCGCCGGACGAGCGATCCATCACCTGGGCCTCAGCCGCGCGACCGGAGACTGGCTGGTCACTATCGATGAGACCGGCCGGATGAGATCCTGGCACATCACTCAACACCTCAACCGACAGCCCGACCAAGAGATGAAGATCGAGGGCACTGTCAGGTCGCTCGTGGTGCTCAAGGAGCGGGCATTTGTCGCGACACATAATGGCAACGCCAGCGAAATTATGTCCTGGGATCTCGGCGCTAGCAAAGCGATCCAACGCACCATCGCCACCGGCGGTCGGTACTCCCGCCTGGTCACAAGCCAAGACGGCGAAATCATCGCCTACGGCGAGGACAACGGCGCCGTGCACCTCCTCCAGGGCGAAGAGAGCAAAGGCAAGAGCAGCGTCGCTGGAGCCGTGACCGCGTTGGCGCTCTCATTCGATAATTCTCAGCTCGCCTTCGGATCCAGTCGAGGGGAGATCGGCCTGCTCGCAAAAAACAACGCAACACCGCTTACCCTCAGCGATGGCGCTGCCGATGAGATCTCGGAACTCGCCTTCGCTCAAGACAATACTCTGCTCGTCGCGGCCGGCGAGCATCTCTACAAGTATCAACTGCCTAGTACCGACGGACCCGCCGATCCACACGACCCACATGTGCTCGATCTCTACGGTCACAGTGGAGTGATCACAGCCCTGCGGGTCGATGCAGGCCAGGACTACGCGGTCTCCGCAGGACTCGACGAGGCGCTCATGGTCTGGCCCCTTCGCGGCGATCGGCTGATCCATCGCCTTTGCTCAAAAGCCGAGATCAAACTACTCAGCCCCGGCGCCCGACGCAAGGCTGGACTCGCTAACGAGTCGCCGGAGCTCTGCCGCTGAGCTGAGCGCATACGCCAAGATTAGGGTCCCGCGGGCGCTCTACCCGGATCTGGGAGCGGTCAGGGGCCCTCTGCCGCGGAGCCGCTCGCGTCGCCTGTTTCGCCACTGTCGCCACTGTCGCCAGTTTCGCCAGTTTCGCCAGTCTCGCCAGTGCCAACAGCAGCGGCGCGATCGAGCAGCATCGCCGCCTCGCGCGAAAGGCCGGTCTTCTGGGTATGCAGATAGCTCTGAGTGGTCTGCAAATAGGTATGGCGAGCGACGGCCTGGATCATATGCACGCTCGCTCCCAGGTTGGCGAGACGAGTCAACGATGTATGCCGCAGCAGGTGCGGCCCGCTCTTCTCGAGCCCCGCGCTCCGCTGGAGCTGACCGAGTAGGTACCAGATCGACCCCTGTGAGTGCTGCGCCCACTTGCCGCCGGTATGACACGATTGGCGGTAGAGAACCAAATCCCCGCGGTGCTCCTCCTGGCGCAGCTCGCTGAGCGCCGAACGCAGAGCCGAGGACAGAGCGATCTTCCCGATCACGCCCTTTGGCGTCTGCTCCTCGCCGGCGTATACACTATGCTGAATAAGCACAGTGCCCATCTTGAGATCGACATCCTGCCATTTTAGGGCACAGATCTCGGATACCCGCAGACCGACATCAAGCGCCAGTAGAACGATCACCAAGGCACTCGTATGCCGGCATCGCGCCGCCACTGTCAAAGCCGCGATTTGTTCGCCCGTGAGCACTGATTTCGGCCGTTTCCGGGGCTCCGGCAGACGTTCAAAATGCGGTGTCAACTCGACCAAACGGAGCTTTCGGGCAAAACGGAGCATCTTCGCGACCTTCGAGAGCACGATATTTGCAGTGCTCGCCGCTAGCTTTCGCCGGAGCCAGGCGCGGTAGGTCGACACCCTACTATCATCAATCGCAGCCAAGGGCAGATCGCCGAGGCGAGGCTCGATGTACAGCCGCCATACCTTTTGATAATAGTCGCGTGTCGCGTGTTTGAGCAGCTCGACGTGCTCGGGTTGAAAGCGATCGCGGTAAAATTCGCGAAGCGTCACCAATTTGGCTCGTCGCCTTTGCCGCGGCAGCCTGAGCCCAGACTCCGCCTCCCCGGATCCCTGCTCCGCCTCCCCGGATCCCTGCTCCGCTTGCTCCACTTGCAACGCGGCCGCCCGACGCTCGCCCCACAAACGCGCCTGCTGTTCGTCACACCCGGCCGGCGCGACGATACGTCTACGGATATCATCTCCATCGGGGTAGGCGGGATCTTTGAGGCGAATATCGACCTGCCAGCGCCCCTTGTCCTTGGAGTAGGGACGAAGCGCGATCTTTATAATCGTCGCCCTTTGCTTCGGCGATCGAGCCTGGGCCCCTAACCATTGGAGCACATCGTCGCGCGTCCATGCGAGCGTACGTCCAAGCCTCATCGGCGCAGGCAGCTGCCCGCGGATCGCCCGATGACGGACAGCTTTCCGCGAGATCCGCAGCAGGCCAGCGAGGTCCTGGACGTACAAGATCTCCGGCAAATCGCTCAGGGAGACCGCAGCTTCGCGCCCTACACAAGCCGCAACATCTGTCGAACGAGCGCGCATCTCCACATCCGCGCCCCCGTCGGCAACACGAGACCCCTGAGACCTGTCGCTACGACCCGATCTCATCAGCTCCGTGCTCCTCGCCCCTCGCCCCTCGCCCACTCCGCCCCTCCTGCGACTCACCCTTATCTGCCAGCCACAACAACAGGCTATCGAGCCGCCGGTCGGCTGTCATCGGAAGTAATCGCCCCGTTGCAGACATGTCTGATAGGACAGCATGCAAATTCTTCGATGACCCACACCATCTCTCCAGCATCTCTCCAGCGCACCTCCGAGCATCTACACGTCAAAGCATCGCCACGACCCCGTACCAGACCCAGCGATCCGCGCAAAGGCGCCCTCCCCTGACAACCCTCGCGACTGGCACCTAGAGGCCGCTTTCGGGTGTAGAAAATCGACACCAAGACCGGTGAAGAGCTCGGGCGCTATATGACGCGGCCAAACACCTCGGGCTCACCGTCGCGGACCTCGGTTAACCGCCACGGTGACGTTGCGGTAGCGAACCGAAACGGCGGAGTGACCAAGATTTTCGCCCGCGAAGAGAACTGCATCGACACCAACAACAACGGCATCATCAACACCTCGACAGGTGCCAATGATGTGCTCGCCTGGGGCCTAGATGAGTGCATCGGCTGGCATACACCGGTCGCCCACTCCGACAATCGACCGATCGCCTGGACCCCAGGGACGTTTAACGAGGAAACCTGCCTCTGGGAGGATCTCCACGTCTGGACCTCGTGGTCCGATAAGGTCGCCGGTAGCGCAGTGGTCACCCTGCTCGACGGCGAGGACGGTTCGACGATCCAAGAGGTACCGATCCCCGATCTGCCAAACCCCTGGCCCGGCTGGCACGGCTTCTACGGGGCCGCGGTCGACGGTGACGGCAATGTCTGGCTCTCTCAGCTCGAGGGCAGCAATCCCCAGCAATCGTGGCTCGTGCGCGTCAACCTCGACGACTTTAGCTACGATCATTGGACCGTCGCCGACGAGGGCGGTTACGGCATGACCGTCACCTCCGAGGGATATGTCTGGATCTGCGGCCGCAAAACCCGGCGCTTTAATCCGATGACCGAGACATGGACCGTGGTGCAGACGGTTAACGGTGGCATCCATACCGGCGGCTGCATGGGCGACGGCGACGGCATCCTCTACCGCGGTGCCTACAAGCAGATCCTCGGGATCGATACGTCGACGATGGAGATCGTCAAGACCCTCAATGTCGGTCAGCCCGGCGACGATAACATCTGGGGGGTCGCAGTCGACTTCGACGGCAAGGTCTGGGGCGTGCCACGCAACGGCTCCCGTGCCTACAAGGTCAACCCAGATACAGGGGTCATCGAGTTCACCTTCCAGGGCCTGGTCGGCGCCTACACCTACTCGGACATGACGGGCTTCGCCCTCTTCAACGTCAAGCCAGCCTAGGCTAAGACAGGCCGCAACCCGCAGGCGCTCCGATCCAATTCGGAGCGCCTTCTTCTTTTTTCTTTTTTCTTCTGTGGGTTATTTCAACCATTCGCAGGACTCGGGGCGCTCTTCGCCGATACAATCGGCGCTTGACCATGCCCTCTTCTCAACCCCGCTTGATCACCATCACCTTCTCTCACTACTGCGAGAAGGCGCGCTGGGCCCTCGAGCACCGCGACATCGCGTTTACAGAAGAGGCCCACCTACCAGCGTTTCACGCCCTGCCGGCCCTCTTTAGCAGCCGTCAACGGCTGGTGCCGGTGCTCATTGCCGACGGGGTGGCGATCCCCGACTCAACAGCGATCCTCCGCTGGGCCGACGCACAACGATCCGCAGGCCCCCGCCTCTACCCCGATGCCGTCGCCGAGGAAGTGCTCGCCCTCGAAGACCGCTTTGACCGCGATTTGGGGCCGGCGTCACGCCGCTGGGCCTACGGCTTTATCCTCAAGGAACGCGGCCTTCTGATGAAACTCAGCGAGCACGGCGGCCCCGCCTGGGAGCGCCGCGCGCTGCCGATCGTCCTCCCGCTCGCGCGCTGGATCATGCGCAAGAGCATGCGGATCAACGATGCCGGCATCGCTCGCTCAAAGCTAAAAATCGCCCGGGTCTTCGACGATGTCGCCGCACTCTTAAGCGACGGCCGCCGTTATCTCAGCGGCGATCAGCTGACCGCCGCCGACATCACCTTCGCCTCCTTGACCGCGCCTGCGCTGCTCCCCCCGGCCTACGGGTCACCCTTCCCGCCAATCGAGGATCTACCCCCAGGACCGCAGGCCGAGATCGCCGCCTATCGGGCAACACCCGCCGGTGCTTTCGCCCTCCGGATCTACGCAGAAGAGCGAACCTCGCCCAACACGCCCAACACGCATCAGAACGGCGTTTAATCGAATGTTCCAGGCGCTCATGGGCCTTCGACTAGCGCTTTTTGGGCGTTTTTCGGGCCCTGCGTTTGGCCGTGCGCCGGGTCCCAACACCTACCTCCCGATGACAAAAGGAGGCGCCAGGATCGACGCAAAAACGATTGCGCAGTGCCTCCCGCCCCAGCAACATTCGAAAGCCCATCAACGCTCGATTGGTCAGGGTCAACTCGATCCGAAGGACAACATCGCCGACATCGACACGCGCCAGGATCACCGGACGGTACTCGGCCAAACCACCTGAATTCCGGATCGCCCGCTCATCGATCACAACAGCCTCGGCACTCACCGAGCTGTCGAGATCTCGCTGGTGCGGGTGGACCTCAAATCGCACCCAAGGCTTGCCCCGTCGACAGAAATGCTCGAGGTTCACCGCGTGCAAGGCGCTTGTACGGGCGCCGGTGTCGATCTTCGCCTTGATCGCCGGGATCGCTAGTTCGGGCAGCACGACCCATTCGCGCCAACCGATCACCGGCAGGACTCGCGGCGGCTCGCGCATTACCAACGCTCCATCACCGCAGCATCGATCGCTTTGTGACGCAGGGTCAAGCGGTGACGTGGGGCCTCACCTGATAGGCTGCCTGCGTGCCTGAGCTCCGTCGCCGACTCACCGCTGCTTGGCCGCACCTGCGGGCGATCTTTATCGCCTATCACCTGCTCGCGGTTGTCGTGCTTTCGTTGCCATCAGCGGGGGCGATCACCTCGCCGCGAATGTGGCGCAGCGCCAACTTCAAGGCCGACCTCGCCGGCTACGCGGCAGCGCTTCGCAGCCTCGGCATCGACATGACAGCCGCTGAATTCGGCGCTCGCCTGCACGCCGTGGCGACCTCCTTCGCGGGTTTCCGAAGCGCGATCGCTGCCCCCTTCGGGCGCTATGCGAGCCTCTTTGGCGTTCGTCAGGGCTGGGCGATGTTCGCGAGCCCGCAGCGCAATCCCGCCGAGCTGCACGTCGACATCGAAATGCAGGGCCGCTGGCAGAGTCTCTACCGCCCCCACGATGATGACGCCGCCTGGATGCGCGAGACCATGGAGCATAACCGCGTGCGAAAATTCGCGGGCCGTTTCGCTCGTACCTTCATCCCCAAAAATTACAACGAACTCAGCCGCTGGCTGGCGAGCCAGGCGATCGCAACCTACCCAAGCGCGACCGCCGTACGGGTCCGCCTCTATCGAACCCGCAGCCTTGCCGCCACCAAGGTCCGCACAGGTGAGCGCCCGCGCGGCCACTACGAACACGCCCACATCTTTCACGCCGCGGAGCTCCGCCCTTGACCCGCCTTTGGTCCGCCTTCGTCGCCCTCACCAGCCGCCAGGAGCCCGCTCTTGGTCTCGCGATCTTTCGGATCGCTATCGGCCTGGTGATGCTCTACTCCATCGCCTCGATGGTCGCGGCCGGGCTGGTCGATGTGCTCTGGATCGACGCCGCCGACGGTGGCATGCAGCAGCTGCGCGGCAACCACTGGCTCCTGCACGCGCTCGGTGGACCGACCGCGGCGGTGATGCGCACCCTGGTGCCCGTCGGTCTCCTGCTCTCACTGCTCGTTGCCGTCGGCGCAGGAGGTCGCCTCACTCTGCTGGCAGCCGCGCAGGTCTACGCGGCGATCGTGCGCGCCAATCCGACGATCATCGGCGGTTACGATCATCTGATCACCAATGCCCTGTGGCTACTCTTCCTCGGCGGTGCGAGCCTGACACTCTCTGTCGACAGCCGCCTCCGCTGCGGCCGCTGGCAGCGATCTAATGCGACGCTCGCCGCCTGGCCCCGCTACCTCGCGGTCTTCCAGCTATTGGTTGTCTACACAACTACGGGCCTGAACAAGCTAGGGGTCCCTTGGACACCCTTCGGCGATTTTTCGGCGCTCTACTGGGTCTATCAAGAGCCGACCTGGCGACGCTTCGACATGGGCTTTAGTGCCGAGCCGATCCCCTATTTCCTTCTCCAAGTGGCGACCGCATTGACGTGGTTCTGGGAGGTCACCGCGATCCTCCTGCTGGTTTTTTTCTACTACCGCTCGACCTCTGAACGTTCTGGGCGTATTCGCGCACTGGTCCTCCGGCGGGACCTCCGTCTCGGTTTTGTCGCGGTCGGCATTGTCGTGCACACCGGCATTCTCCTCACCTTGAACGTCGGTCCCTTCTCCTGGGTCAGCCTCGCCTACTACCTCTGTTTCTTCCATCCAAACGAGGTAATCGCCTTCGGCCGCAAGCTCCGCCTTGGCGCGCGGCCTTCGCCCAAAGCCGCGAACTCGCGAGCGTCGCGCACTTCGGTGTGACTACGATTGCCGATGTGCCGCCCGCGACGATGCGATATTTTCCCAGCTGAGTGAGCCGCAACGGACCTGCGGCCCATGAAGGTCTTTCGATGTATCTGAAAAAATTTTTCGTCACCCTAGCGACCCCAACCCTCCTCTGGCTCGTCAGCGCATCTGCGCTTGTCGCCTGTAACGGCGGGACTTCCTCCTCCGGTGAGACCGCAAGCGAGGGCGGCAGCAACAGCAACTCCGGTACAGACACCACGACCGCGACCGACACCAACTCGGGCACGATGACCGAGAGCGACTCGGGCGAGTCGCAATCTGGCAGCGGAGTGACCAACTCGGGGACCAACGGCGACTCCCAGGGCTCGGGCTCAAGCTCGACAGGCGACCCCACCACGGGCGTCACCGGGGGCGGCACCAAATGCGGCAACGAACTCATTGAGCCCGAGGAGGAGGAGGAGTGTGACGACGGCCTCGAAAATGGCCCTGGCCAGGCCTGCAAGCTCGACTGCACGCTAAACGTCTGCGGCGACGGAGACCAGGGCCCAGGCGAAGAGTGCGACCTAGGCGCAGACAACCACAACGAGTCCTCCTGCAAGGAGGACTGCACGCAAAATGTCTGCGGCGACGGCTTCATGGGCCCGGGCGAGGGCTGCGATGACGGCAACCAAAACAACGAAGATGAGTGCACTAACGAGTGCAAGCTCGCCTCCTGCGGCGACGGTCTGGTCAGCGCTCAAGAGCAATGCGATGACGGCAACCAAAACAACGAAGACGAGTGCACCAACAACTGCACCAACGCGAGCTGCGGCGACGGATTTATCCAAGACATCAACAACGAAGAGTGCGACCTAGGCCCCGATAATACAAATCAGGGCGAGTGCACACTCGAGTGCAAGCTCGCGATCTGCGGCGATGGCCAGGTATGGAACCTACCGCCTGGCGAAGAAGAGTGCGACGACGGCATCGACAACGGTCCCGGCAACGCCTGCAACTTGATGTGCATGCTGAACATCTGCGGCGACGGCGATCTCGGCCCCGGCGAGGGCTGCGACGACGGCAACCTGCTGGCCGGCGACGGCTGCTCGGGTGAGTGCCTGCTCGAGGAGTGCGGCAACAACATCCAGGACCCCGGCGAGGCCTGCGATGACGGCATGAACGGCAACCAGGACGACGGCTGCACCGACCTCTGCACCAAGCCTGCCTGCGGCGATGGCTTTGTCCAGCAAAGCCAGGGCGAGCAGTGCGACGAGGGCAACCAAAATAACAACTCCGGCGAGTGCCTGCTCAACTGCACCAACGCGACCTGCGGTGACGGCTACATCCTCCAGGGCGAAGAAGAGTGCGACGACGGCCAAAACAACGACAACAACGCCAACTGCAAGCTCAACTGCACCAAAGCTTTTTGCGGCGATGGCCTCCAGCAACCCGGTGAGGGCTGCGACGACGGCAACAATAATAACAACGACTCCTGCACCAACGTCTGCAAAAACGCCTCGTGCGGCGACGGCTTCAAGCAGATGGGCGAAGGCTGCGACAACGGCGATCAGAATGACAACCAAAGCGCCTGTACTCTCGCCTGCGAGCCTGCCTCCTGTGGCGATGGCTTCATCTGGGAGAACCACGAGGACTGCGACAACGGCGGCAATAACGGCAACACCAAGGCCTGCAAATTCGACTGCACGCCCAACATCTGTGGCGACGGCTTCCCGCTCGAGGGTGTCGAAGCCTGCGACGATGCCAACGACTCAAATAACGACTCCTGCACCAACACCTGCGAGCTTCCGGTGTGCGGCGATGGCTACAAACAGCCCGGCGAAGAGTGTGATGACGCGAATAACTCGAACTTCGATTTCTGCACCAACATCTGCGAGCTTCCAGAGTGCGGCGATGGCTACAACCAGCCCGGTGAGGACTGCGACGACGGCAACCTCAGCAACAACGACTCCTGCACCAACACCTGCGAGCTGCCCGAGTGCGGCGACGGCTACAAGCAGCCCGGTGAGGCCTGCGACGACGGCAACAATAATAACAACGACTCCTGCACCAACACCTGCCAGCAGGCACAGTGCGGCGACGGCTTCCAGCAGCCCGGCGAAGAGTGCGATGACGGCAATGGCTCCAACACCGACTTCTGCACCAACATCTGCAAGCTCCCGGTATGCGGCGACAGCTACAAGCAACCCGGCGAAGAGTGCGATGACGGCAATGGCTCCAACACCGACTCCTGTACCAACGTCTGCAAGCTGCCAAAATGCGGCGATGGCTTCCTCCAGCCCGGCGAGACCTGTGACGACGGCAACACCATGAACGGCGACGGCTGTTCGAAGATCTGCCAGATCGAACCCGGCTGATCGAACCCGGCTGATCGACCCGAGCCGCGGTTTGACAAAGAACCGCGGGCTTCAAGCGGTTTGCTGAGAACACAAAAGAGGGCCACCGGTTCACCGGCGGCCCTCTTTTATCTTGGCGACGTTGAGTCGAGACTCGGTCTAGATCTGACGCATAGGCCCTAAGCCTAAAAGCC
>CAYYUP010000047.1:18666-25512 GCA_964474905.1 uncultured Nannocystis sp.
AAGCCTAAAAGCCAGCCAGGTGATCGATGTCCTCGTCCTCGTCGTCCTCCTCGTCGATGCGGAGACGGTCGTTTGGCTCGAAGACCGAACCATCACCGTCGTCCGCGTCGTCGTTGACCTCGAGATCCAAATCACCCCAGCCGTCATCGCCGTCGCTGTCGGCGAGGGGCAACTCGGCATCCAGGTCCTCGTCCTCGTCCTCGTCCTCTTCTGCGAGGTCGTACTCGACCATCGGCGCGGGCACGGGCTCGGCGTCCGAGAAGTCGTCGCGAATCTCAAAGCCGCCGACGTCGTCATCGGCGCCGTCACTGTCCTCGAGATCGAACATCACCCCGTGCAGTGCGCGCTCCTCGATGTCGCTGTCGACCATCTCGGGATCGCAGGCAGCAAAGAGCAGGGTGGTGAGGGAGAGGGCGGAAATCTGGAGGAGCTTGGTCACGGCGTCGTCGCTTTCGTTGAGTTCTGCCCATCTCCAAAGCGAGCTCCGTGCCACTGCAAACACACTCGTAATTATTCGGATATTTCGGAGCCAATAGCGCCATGGCTAGTGTCGTTGCCACCTGATGCGCCGACCCGCGCGGCGATCTGGCTACTCTCGTTGCCACCCCTGCGCGCGACTGCGACACTCGCCGCCGATGCCTCATCGGATCGCGCAGCCCCCAGGTTGGCCCCGTCCTCGCGGCTACAGCAACGGCATGGCCGGATCTGGCGAAACCCTCGCGATCGCCGGTCAGATCGCCTGGGATACCCACGAAACGATCGTCAGCGATGACTTCGCCGCGCAGTTTCGCCAAGCCCTCGCAAACGTCATCGCCGTGGTCAACGCCGCCGGCGGCCGTGCCGAGCATCTGATCAGCCTGACGATCTACGTCACCAGCACACGCGAATACGTCGCCGCATTGCCCGGCGTCGGTCGGGCCTACCGCGAACTCATCGGCAAGCACTTCCCGACAATGGCGCTCGTCGGCGTCGCCGAGCTACTCGAGGAGGGCGCAAAGGTCGAGATCCAAGGCCTCGCCGTGCTGCCCACGAACTGCTCTTGACCTCCGAATCCTCCGAATCCTCCGAATCCCAAAATCCAAAAAATCCTCTGGACCGCCGATGACGACGACACCCGATCTCGCCTGGCTGCCGATGCCGACCCCAAAGAGCTTCCGCTACGAGGAGCGCGACCGAGTCGGCATCATCACGCTCACCCGACCCGAGCGCTACAACGCGCTCACCTTTCAGGTTTACGGCGAACTCACCGAATTGTTTAAGGTGATCGGCGGACGCACCGACGATCCCTCCGGCGAGGGTGCGCGCTCGCTGGTTCTCCAGGGCGAAGGCCGGGCCTTTTGCGGCGGCGGCGATGTCGACGACATCATCACCCGCCTCTTCGAGCGCGACTGCGAAGGGCTGCTCCGCTTCACCCGTATGACCGGCGCGCTGATCCAGGCAATGCGCAGATGCCCGCTGCCGATCGTCGCCTCGATCAAGCGGGTCGCCGCGGGTGCAGGCGCCGTGATGGCCCTCGCCGCGGACCTTCGAGTGATCGGTGAACACGCGTTCTTCGCCTTCCTCTTCCCGCAGGTCGGGCTCTCCGGTGCCGACATGGGCGCGAGCTACCTCCTGCCGCGGGTGGTCGGCCTCGGCCACGCGAGCGAGATCCTGATGCTCGGCGGCCGTGTCAACGCCGAAAAAGCCACCAGCATCGGCCTCGTCAATCGAGTTATCGCCGACGAACCCGACCGTCAAGAGGTCGACCGCCAAGCCTTCACGCTCGCCGCAGAGCTGGCCGCCGGTCCCCACTTTGCCCTGCGTATGACCAAACGAATGCTGCGACAGGAACTGGGCATGGAACTCGACGCGGCGATCGAGGCCGAGGCCCAGGCCCAGGCGATCTGCATGCAACACCCTGACTTCCGCGAGGCCGACCGCGCCCGTCAGGACAAACGCAAGCCCGACTGGAAGTAACGCCGATGCGCACAGACTCTCGATCCTGCCGTAAAGCCGACCGCAAAACCGACCGCAAAGCCTCCGAGAGGCCGTCACAACGATGATCACAGACTCTCGAATCCTCCGCCGTGAACTCGGGGTGATCGCCGAATCACCGGTCTCTCACGATACCCTCGAAAAACTCGAAACTACACTCGAGAGCTTTTGTGCATCGATCCGGGCGCAGCCGCTGGCAGAGCACGATCCGGCAGCGGTGACCCGCAGCTACGTCGCCCGCCTCGCCGAGGCCGGCCTCCTTCGCTGGGTGATCCCGGCATCCCAGGGCGGCGCCGCAAAGGAGCTCTCGTCGACCGCAATCTGTCTCATAAGACAGTGGCTCGCCCGTGAGTCCGGCGCCCTTGATACCGCCTTTGTCATGCAGGGCCTCGGCTCCAATCCGGTGACAATGGCCGGCAGCGCCGCCCTGCAGGCCGAATTGCTGCCCAAAGTCGCCGACGGTTCGGCGATCTGCGCCTTCGCGCTGACCGAACCCGAGGCCGGCTCCGACATCCAAGGCATGCAGACCCTGGCGACGGCCGAGCCCGGCGGCGGTGTCCGTCTGAGCGGTCGTAAATGCCTGATCTCCAACGCCGGTATCGCCGACTCCTACGTGGTCTTCGCCCGCGAGGCGGGCGACGGGAATGGGGCTGATCACGAGGCGAGTGAGCGACCGCGCTTCGGCGCTTTTTGGGTGCCCGGTGATGCACCTGGCCTAAAGGTCACACCTATCGAAGTGATCGCCCCGCACCCGATCGGCTTTGTCGACCTCGACAACGTGCACGTCCCGGCTGCGCACCGCCTCGGCGGCAGCGGTGACGGGCTGATGATCGCCCTTGGCAACCTCGACGTCTTTCGGGTCAGCGTCGGTGCGGCCGCCCTTGGCCTCGCCGATCGAGCACTCAGCGAGACGATCCTGCACCTCAATCAACGCCGTCAATTCGGCAAACCGCTGGCGGCCCAGCAGGGGCTGCAGTTCGCCCTCGCTGATATCGCCACCGACCACGTCGCCGCCCAACTCCTGGTCTACCGAGCCGCCGCCGCCCGTGATCAGGGTCGGGCAACTGTCGAGCAACCGGCGATGGCCAAGCTCTTCGCGACCGAGTCGGCACAGCGAACCATCGACCGCGCAGTGCAGAGCTTTGGCGGCCTCGGGGTCACCGTCGGCCAGATCCCCGAACGGCTCTATCGCGAGATCCGTGCCCTGCGGATCTACGAAGGCACAAGTGAGATCCAAAAGCTGATCATCGGCCGCTCACTGCTCAGGCCGGCAAAGCGCTAAAGAGGACCGAATCCCTCGGGCACGAGTACCAACTCGGCCACCTTCATCTCGACCTGAGCGACGCCCGCTACAGCTCCTCCTCCTCCTCCTCCTCCACGGCCCGCACAGCTCCGACGATTGCGCGCCGACACGCGATATGGAAGCCTGCGGGCGATGTTGCCGCCCACTGCGTCATCGCTCCCCTGGAGTCGTCGCCGATTTATCGCCAACTCCGCGCTCGCGCTCGTCAGTCTATCCTGCTCCAAAGGACAGACTCGCGACACGCTCATGGTCGCCTCGGCGATGTCACTCAGCGAGGTGATGTCGCGGATCGAAGCGGCCCTGGAGGCCGATGATCCGGCGCTCGATGTCGTTCTCAACCTCGCAGGCTCGCAGGCTCTGGCCGCTCAAATCCTCGCTGGCGCCGCTGCAGATGTCTTTATCTCGGCCAACGCCGCCCAGCTGCAACGCCTCGTCGTCGCCGGGCTCGCGAGCGAACCACGGCCGATCGCCAGCAACCGTCTGGTGGCGATCGCGGCCATCGGAAGCGGCCTCAGCCGACCCCAGGACCTCGGCCGCAAGGGGCTAAAAGTGGTGCTCGCAGCCCCGGAGGTGCCGGTCGGTGCCTACTCTCGCGAGGCTCTGGCGAAACTCGGGATCGAGAAACCGGTGCTGCAAAACCTCGTCTCCGAAGAGGAGAATGTGCGCGCCGTCATGCACAAAGTCAGCCTCGGCGAGGCCGACGCGGGCATCGTCTACGCCACCGATGTTCGCAACGCAGCGCCGGGCAGCGTGCTGACGATCGAACTCCCGGGCGCCAAAGAGATCCGTGCGACCTACCTCGCGAGCACCGTGCTGGGCGGCCCAGAGCCTGTGCGAGCCCTCGCCTTTGTCAACCACCTGCTTAGCGCCCAGGCCCAAACGATCTTCGCCGAGGCGGGCTTCGGTGCGCCCTAGCTGCCAGCGCCTCCGACTAGGACCCAAGCTGCACGCCCAACTCAATTCTGCAGCGACCCCGTTGCGCTGACAAAGACCTGGGGCGGAGGAGCGGCCTCCTGTGTCATCATCGCGCCGCCGATGCGCCGCACCCACAGCGAGCAGCTACTGCTCATCCTCGGTCTGGTGGCGATCGCAGGTCTGATCGCGCCGCTTATTGGACTCCTGCTGGAGCTCGATCCGGCGACGCTCATCGAGCAACTCGCGCGGCCAGAGATCGCCAGCGCCCTCGGTCTTTCACTCGTGGTCTCGACCGCCGCAGTCTGCATCGCTCTGTTCTTTGGACTGCCGCTCGCCTATCTGCTCGCCCGTGTCGACCTGCCGGGCAAGGGCCTGCTGCGCGCCCTGGTCGCGCTGCCGATGGTACTGCCGCCGGTCGTCGGCGGCCTCGCGCTGCTGGTCACCTTTGGCCGTCGTGGTCTCTTTGGTGGCCTTCTCCAGGCGATCGGCGTGCAGTTGCCCTTCTCCAGCGCAGCGGCGATCGTCGCGGTCACCTTTGTCTGCGCACCCTTCCTGATCCTCAGCCTCGAGGCCGGTTTTTTGGCGATCGATCCCCGCTTGGAGGCGACTGCTGCGACCCTCGGCGCTGGTCGCCTGCGAGTCCTGTGGACGATCACATTGCCGCTGCTTCGACCCGCCCTCGCCTCTGGTCTGGCCCTCGCCTGGGCCCGAGCCCTCGGCGAATTCGGGGCGACGATCACCTTCGCCGGCAACCTCGAGGGCAACACCCGGACGATGCCACTGGCGATCTACACCTCGCTCCAGGTCGATCCTCCGGCGGCGATCGCTCTCGGCATCCTCTTGCTCGCCCTCGCTCTGGTCGCGCTCATCAGCCTCCGCGGTCGCCTCGGCCTGCGCGCAGCCCCATCTTCTGTCGCCAGGGGCCACACATGAAGGCAGGAACTGAGCTGACGAGGGGCCTGCACGCCCGTATTCATGCCCGCCGTGGCCCCTGCGAACTCGACCTCGAGATCGAGATCGCCGCCGGTGAAACCCTGGTTCTGGTCGGCCCCAATGGCGCCGGTAAATCGACGCTCGTCGACGTGCTCACCGGGCTCGCAGAGCTGAACTCTGGACGCATCGAGATCGGCGGCATCATCGTCGACGAACGCGATGACACAAGCAGAAGCAAAGGAAAGAACAAAGGAAAGAACAAAGGAAAGAGCAGACGATGGTTGGCGCCGCAGGAGCGCGGCGTCGCCTTGATGCCGCAGGGGCTCGCGCTCTTTCCCCACATGAGTACCCTCGACAACGTCGCCTACGGATTGCTCGCCCGCGGCGTCGGCAAACACGAGGCCCACGCCCGCGCCCGCTCCTGGCTCAGCCGCCTCGACATCGCCGAGTACGCTGAGTGCTCGCCAGCTCACCTGTCCGGAGGGCAAGCTCAGCGGGTCGCGCTCGCCCGCGCCGTGATCACCGAACCAGCGCTGCTCCTCCTCGACGAGCCCCTCTCTGCCCTCGACGTCAGCAGCCGCCGTAGTGCTCGCGCAGAGCTGCAGAGGACGCTGCGATCGCTGCCGGGGGCAAAGCTAGTGATCACCCACGACGCCCGCGATCTCGCCGTGCTCGCCGATCGAGTCGCCGTGCTCGAAGGCGGTCAGATCACCTGCGAGGGGACCCGTGCCGAGCGCCTCGCCGAACCCCATTCGTCCTATCTCACAGCGATGCTGCGCGAGCAGGGTCTGCTCATCGACGCCGAAGATCCGCAGCAAGAGCGCATTTAGGCGTCTCGTCGGCTGCGCGTGCAGATTCGTACACCGTTATAAACACGCACGTCGGTTCCTGCGGCGGCTGCGCGATCTCTGCTATCGTCGGCGCCTGTCATGGCCTCGTCGACCCTCGCCCGCGCCGCCCTCGCCTTTGCTCTCGCCCTCCCCCTGCTCGGCGGCCCGACGGCCTGCGCCTACCGCCCGGTCGACGTCGAAGCACTCGCGATCGCCGTCAATCCGCCGCCCGTCAGCCAGCGGATCCACCTGCCGCTCTACATCATCCGCGACAGCGCGCGCATCCCCGAGACCATGACCGCGACCGCGCCGAACGGGCCGAGCCTCGAGATCCGCAACGTGCAGACCTTGGTCGAACGCGACCTTCGCGTGGCCCTGGGCTCGCTCTTCGACTCCGTAACCGTCGTTGATCCGACCGCTCAAGTCCCCGCGGGCGAGCGCCTCGTCGGCTTTGTCAGTATCGACGAACTCGGTCTCGCCTACGCGACCGCGAGCGACAAACGCTGGGTCGGCACCATCCGCTATTCGCTCGAGATTCGCCTGCCCGGCGCGCCCACGTATGTGTACCGCTTCGCCGGCGCCGCCAACGGAGCGGTCACACTCGACGATCGCTCGAAGGGCGCCGAGGTCTTCGCCAGTACCTTTGCTTCGGCGATCCAACGGGTCCTCGACGGGATCGCCCGGGCCAGCGTGGCCGACCGCCTAAACGCCCTCCAGTAGCGCGCACAGGCCCGAGTCCTCGATCGCCCTTCGACCTTCGGCGACTCGCGAGCAATACTACGAGCCTCATGTCCGAGAGCGACGCAGGCAAGAGTACCCAGCCCCAGGTCGGCACAAAGACCGGGACAAAGGCCACAACAAAGGCCACAACAAAGGCCACAACAAAGGCCA
>CAYYUP010000047.1:25612-48147 GCA_964474905.1 uncultured Nannocystis sp.
AAGACCGGGACAAAGGCCACAACAAAGGCCACAACAAAGGCCACAACAAAGGCCACAACAAAGGCCAAGACAAAGGCCAAGGCAAAGGTCAAGACAAAGGTCAAGACAAAGACCTCACCGCGCTCCAAGACCAAGACCCTGAGCAAGGCTCAACGCGAGGTCGCCCGCCTTCAGCGCGAGCTCAGCCAAGCCGAGTCAAGAACCCAAGAGGCGGTTGCTGCGGGCGAACAGGCCGAGCGTGAGGCCCTCGATCTGCGGCGGGCTCTCGACGAGACCCAAGAGCATATCGACGCCGAGGAGCGGGCCCACGCCGCGACTCAAGACAAACATCAAGCGCTCATCAACCAGGTCGCCACCCTCGAGACCGAGCTTTCACTCGCCCTGGCCAAGGCAGAGCAAGCCGAGCGAAGGCTCGAACCACGCGACCCCCAAAGCGAGCAACTCACCGCCCTCAAGGCTGAGTTAACAGTCGCCCTGGCCCGGGCAGAGCAGGCTGAAAAAAAGCTCGCCACAGACAACTCCCCGAGCGAACCGCTCGCCGCCGTCGAGGCCGAGCTAGCCCTGGTCCGCGCCGCCTTAGAGCGCGAAGAAGCTGCTCATGCCGAGACCCGAGAGTTCCTGCAACGCGAGGATCTCAGGCAACAGGAGCTCGCCCGCAGGCTCTCTGAGGTCGAGACGACCGCTGCCGCTGCGCGAGGCGAACTCGAGTCGCTGCGTCAACGTCACCGCGACAGCGCTGCCGAAACCGCGGCCCGGATCGAAGCTGTCACTCGGCTCGAGCGTGAGGCCGCCGATCTCGAGGAGGATCTAGACAAGACAAAGCGCCAACTCGAGGACGAAAGCGAGGCCCACCGAGCGAGCTGTCGCCGACACAGCGAGCAGCTCGACGAAGTCCGGCAACGCGACACAAGCCGCCGTAAACGTCGACTCCGCGGCATCGTCGGAGCCGGGATCGCCGGCCTGCTCGCCTCCGCAATCCTCCGCCGCGCACGTTAAGCCGCGCTCCCGCGAATCCCTCGAGAATCACAAACCTCGCAAACCTCGACACGTTTGCGGCCTCGATTCGGCACTCCGATCTTAACGATCACAGACGCCGTCAAAGTCGACCGCGCCGGTGATCGGCACCTCGCGACAGATCTCGGCGGACCATCTACGCACAGCGGGCAACCTCCCCAGGGCAGCAACACGCCAGCTCACATCTGCATGCCACGCCGACAAGCTTCGGCCGCGAGGTGGGAGCTGGCAAGAAGCGTTCGGCGCCCAGCGAGATACAATTAGACCGCCACCGGCGACCCAAAAACGAGCCTCACCTGCTCACAGGACCAGCTCGTTTTTGGGGCCTTTGACCCCCCCGCGTCGCGCTTGTTCGCGCCTGGACGATCCCCTAGAGTGTGCGCTCTCAACCTGGAGGAGCTCTCACGCCCATGCGAAACCTCGCACCACTCGCTTTAGCTGGCATCTTTTCGGTCTCCGGGATTCTCGGGACCACCGCCCTGCCAAGACCCGCATCTGCGGCCGCAGACATCTCGATCCCGATCGACAAATTCGAACTCGCGAACGGCCTCACGGTCATCCTCTCCGAGGACCACAGCGCGCCGATCGTCAGCGTCTACATCACCTACCGAGTCGGCTCGGCCCAGGAGGTCGAGGGCCGCACGGGCTTTGCTCACCTCTTTGAGCACATGATGTTCAACGGCTCCAAAAACGTGCCCGAGGGCGCCTTTGGCTACTACGTCGACAATACCGGCGGCAACCTCAACGGCAACACCGAGCCCGACCGCACCAACTATTTTGAGACCGTGCCCAGCAACTTCCTCGAGGGCATGCTCTTCCTCGAGGCGAGCCGCATGGAGTCGCTCATCCTCACCGACGACTCGCTCAACAACGAGAAGGACGTCGTCAAGGAGGAGGTCCGGCAGCAGCAGGAGAACCAACCCTTCACCAAGACGATCCTGCTCGATTGGCCAGCCACTGCGTTCTCGAGCTGGCAGTACTCGCACTCGATCTACGGCTCGATGGAGGACCTGAGCAACGCGCCTGCGCAGGCCTTCATCGACTTCTTTGATCGCTACTACACCCCAAATAACGCAGTCCTGGTGCTCTGTGGTGACTTTGAGTCGGTAAACGCCAAGGCCATGGTCGAGAAGTACTTCGGCCCGCTAAAGCGAGGCCCGGAGCTGAGCCCGAGCTTTCCAACGGAGACTGAGCAGACGGCCGCGGTCTACAAAGAGGTGCAAGACCCGCTCGCACCGGTGCCGCTCGCCCTTATCTCCTACGACATCCCGCCGCCGCGCGAGAAAGATCGCGACGCCCTCGAACTGCTGGCGACGATCCTCACCGACGGCGCCTCGGCGCGCCTTCCCAAGCGCCTGGTCGACGACGAGAAGCTGGCGTCCGCAGTCATCATGACCGCCGGCTTCCCGATCCCCACCTACGGCCCGGGCCAACTCGCCACCCTCCTGGTCGCCTCCAACAACACCAAACTCGCCGACCTCAGAGCCGCCTATTGGGACGAACTCGAAAAGGTCAAAACGAAGGGCATTAGCGCCGCTGAACTCAAGCGAGCGAAGGCCAAGATCTACAAGGACTACGTGCAGAGGCTCTCCAGGACCCAGTACAAGGCGAGTCAACTCGCCACTTACGAGACCTTCTACGGCGGCGCCGAGCAGCTAAACGGCGACTACAAACGCTTCAATCGGATCACCGCTGGTGATCTCAAGCGGGTCGCCAAGACCTACCTCTCACAGGAGCGCAGCGTCACCTTCGACATCCTCCCGGGAGGTGCAAAGTGATCACCATGACCATCACCAAGAGCAAGATCGTCACTCGTTTCAGCGCCGGCCTCTTGGTGCTCGCCTTTGGCTGCAAGCCCCAGCAAGCGCCGACCGAGCCCGTCGACACCCAGGCAGAGGCGGCCGCCGAAAAGGCTGCCGACAAGGAGGCCGCCTCCAAAGCCCGCGCCGACAAGGCTGCCGAAAAACGAGCCGAACTCGCCGCCCTGCCGCCGCTGCCGGGCATCACCGAGCCGGCTCCGGTTGTCTTCCCGACACCGGTGGTCAGCACTCTCAAAAACGGCCTCGAGATCATCGTGCTCGAGGACCACGAGATGCCGCTCGTCGACATCTCGCTGGTGGTCAAGGCCGGCAACATCTACGCGCCCAGCGATCACACCATGCTCGCCGAGCTCACCGCCAACCTGCTCGCCGAGGGCACGGGCAAGCACAGCAAGGCCGACCTCGACAAGCTGATCGACGCCACCGGCGGCACCAAGACAGAGCACGCCGGCAACCAGATGGTGGTTTTGGGCGCCGACATGCTCGCCCGCGACGCCAGCCTCGGGCTCAAGGTCCTCGCCGAAGAGGCGATGACACCGGCCTTCCCCGAGGAGTCCTTCAAAAAGATCAAAGACGCGATGATCCAGGGTGTCGCCAGCGAGAAGGCATCGCCCTTTGGTCTCGCCCTGCGTATGGGCGAGCATGTGATCTACGGAGAAAAAAGCGCCTACGGCCGCCCCTTCCCCAGCGACGAAGAGATCATGGGCCTCACGCGCGAGCAGGTCGTGGCTTTCCACAGCCGCCACTACCACCCCGGCAACGCGCTCCTGGTGATCGCCGGTGACATCACGGCCAAAAAAGCCGCGGCCCTGGCAAAAAAACACTTCAGCAAGTGGAAGGCCGGCGAGGCGGTCCCGATCCCTCGCGGCGAGAAGCCAAGCCCCACGAGCAAAAACATCGTCCACCTGATCGACCGCAGCCGCAGCGCTCAGGCGACCATCGCAATCGTCACGCCCGCACCGGGCATCGGTGAGCCCGGTTACCTCGACGGCAAGATCCTGCAGGCGATGCTCGGCGGCGGCCTCTCGGGTCGACTCAACCAAGTGCTGCGCGAGCAGCTAGGCCTCACCTACGGCGTCGGTGCCTTCCAAAGCTACGGCTTTGACGGCGGTATGTTCTTCGCCGGTGGCAGCACCAAAACCAAGAGCGCCGGTGAGTTCACCGAATCGCTTCTAGAGCTCCTGCAAGAGCCCGCCAAGGAGGGCATCCCCGCCGCCGACCTCAAGCGGATCCAGAGCAAGCTCTCCGGCAAGTTCGCGCTGCAGGTCGAAGGCGTCTCGACGGTCGCCAGCAAGACCGTCACCCAGCGGACCTTCAACCTCGCCCCCGACTTCTGGGAGCGCTACAGGACAGATATCGAGGCCGCTACCACCGAGCAGCTCAAAGCCTCCAGCAACAAGCTTTGGGGCGGTCCTGTGCAGATCATCGTCATCGGCCGCGCCGACAAGCTAAAAGACACGCTCAGCAGCTTCGGTGAGGTCGTGGTCTACGACACTGACCTCAAGCCAAAAAAGTAGGCCTCCAAGGTCCACTTCGACGGCCCGACCGCACCCGCGGACGGGCCGTTTTTCGTTTTTCGTTTTTCGTTTTTCGTTTTCGTTTTTCGTTTTTCGTTTTTCGTTTTCGTTTTCGTTTTCGTTCGCCGCGAGGTCTCGATGCCTCTGCATCGAATCGCCACCTGCAAACCATCTCGAGCGCGATCGACCCTGGGCGAACGCCCACTCGAGGTTTCAACTGTTCAAAATTGCTCCAGCCCCGCTGACTTCGCTCGCGCCTGTTCGTATTTGTTATCGTGGACCTATGTCGAAGCTCCGCTTATCTATCTGCAGCCTCCCGCTCTTCGCCCTCAGCGCGCTCGCGTGCAACGGCGGCCCCGTCGTAAGCTCCGGCTCTGAAGCCGGCTCCGATACGGCGACGTCGACGTCGACGACGATGGCCACGACGACCACCACCTCTGCGAGCGCCACCGCATCCTCGAGCGCCACCGGTACGGCCTCGGAAACCGGCACGACAACGACCAGCCCGACGGCCACGGACCCGAGCTCGACGACCTCACCGGGCAGCGCAACCGACACGATGACCGGGACCACCGAGCCGACGACCGATGGTACTACCACCGACAGCACCACCACCGACGGCACTACCACCGGCACTACCACCGGCACCACCACCGACGGCACCACCACCGACGGCACCACCGGCACCACCACCGGCACCACTGGTGTCATGGAGGATCCTTGCCCTTGCGCGGACGTCGAGGTGCCTCTCGACAACGGAATCTTCGTGCTCTCCGACAATGCCCAGCTCTGGAAGTACCTACCCGAGGACAACTCATTCCAGAGCCTGGGCGCGATCGGCTGCGATGGCATGAAAAGCACCTTCTCGATGGCGGTCGATCGTGCGGGCTTCGCCTGGGTGATGTTCGATCCGCCCACCGGTGATATCTGGAGAGTCGATGTCACCGATCCCTCCAATTGCACAGACCCCGGCTACAACGAGGGGCAGATGGGCATCACGCGCTTCGGTATGGCCTTTGTCAGCGAGGATCAGTTCAACACCTGCGACCAGCTCTACGGCAATACCTACAACGGTATCGGCGGCTTTGGTGAGGGCCAGGATGTCGGCACATTCCTGACTGTCGATCCAGATACGCTGCTGCTCGAGACTCTGGGCAAGACCTCCTTCAACGGCTCCGAACTCACCGGGACCGGCGATGGACGTGTCTTTATGTTCGGCGGTGTGAACCCGGCAAAGCTCGTCGAGGTCAACAAGCAAAACGGCGACTACCTCGACACAATTCCCCTCGGTAACCTGGACCTCACCAACGCCTTCGCCTTTGCCTTCTTCGCCGGCGACTTCTACTTCTTTACCGAGAGCGCAGGCCCCGGTTCAAATTCCAAGGTCACCCACTTCGACTACGACGACAGCGACAACAACGGCATCCAAGATCTGACCGTGATCAACAACAACGCGCCTATCCGCATCGTCGGCGCCGGCGTCTCGACCTGCGCGCCCTTCCTGCCCCAGTAGGCCGCAGCGCAGCGCTCCCATGACCTCTGATGGGAGCGCTCCCCTTCCGCTCATTGCGGCGGCCGAGGCGAGCCGGGCCGATCAAAGGGTGCCGAGTAAAAGAACGCCCCGGGTTCGCTGTCATCGAGGGAGCGAGACCCGAGAGGCATCAGCACCGCGGGCAGATCTGCAGCCCGCAGGTAGAGCACGCCATCCGCCAAAGAGCGTTCCAAGGCGCGCTCCATCAGGTAGGCGACCAGATCCGTAAGAGCCCGGAAGTTCTGCTGATCGAGCCCAAAGCCATTCTCCGCCCCCTCCACCGGTCGGTAATCATGGGCGAGCAACGCGGCCATCAAGCGCACGCTGACAGCGATGGTATCGACCTGGCGAACAACCTCTGAAAGCCCGCCCAGCACCTGCGCAAAGACCATCGGCAACAAAAATGGGATCTCATCCTGACGCTCGCGCAATGGCGGCACGCACAGAGAGGCGACCAACCTGCCCTGCATATCGCGGAGCAGGCGCTCGGGCGCGATCGAGGAAAGCAGGACCACGGGGTTGTCGACAAAGGAGAGCACCTGACCAGAGCCGTCGTAGCGGCGATAGATTTTCTCTCCGGTCAGATTGAGCAGCGAGCGGCTCGCATCGTCGGGCACCACCTCGTCTAGCACCAATACGAGGGGGCGTTTGGCCTCGACAGAGCGCCGTTGCAGCTCCCGGATCACACCGCCGGTTTCGGCGAGAAATTGATGCATATTCACGGGCCCAAACATGCCCAGACCCAACCCCTTGAGCGCCACCTTTAGCGGGTACTCTTTGCCGCTTCGAGACTCGCCAAAGATCGCCACCAGATCGCGACCTGGCCGCGGTCGCCACTGCTCAAATACGCTGCGGAGTTCACTAAAGTAACTGCGCATGCGCCCCCCCTCCGGGGCCACAAGGCCATTCCAGAGGGCCGAGTGCCCGCCCTGTGCGAGCGATGCGGCCAGCTTGTGAACGGGCTCCCCCGCCGGGTCCTCGATCGACTCTGAGGTCGCCGCCGGGATCGCAGACCTCCCGGCGAGCACCCGCTGCCGGCCGATCGATGCGCCCAGAGGCTCTGTTTGCGCGACAAGCAGGGCCGCAGCCGCCTCCGAGGCCGCCTGGATCGGCTCACTGCCGCGGTCGAGCGCATCGAGCAGCGCCGCTACAAACCCGTCTCCACCGGTCACCATGCCGCATCCATCACCCTGTCCGATCGGCCATGTAATCGGGATACGAAAGCACTGCCCCTGCGAGCGCAGCGGCCCCCGAAGCGCGACCCACACGCCCTGCGAGGCCGCAAAACAGACCAGTATGCGGGCAGGACTTAGCCTCCAAAGTGCCTCTGCAACCGTATCTTGCGGGTTTTTCCGACGCCCAAAGGCATCCTCGAGACGGCCGATCGTCGTGCAGATCACCGTGCTCGGATCTCGGATCTCGAGCGTCGCCGGCAAGGGCCGCAGGTCCACCATCATGCGCACGCCTCGGGCCTGGGCGAGCGTAAGTACACGATCGATCGACGCCTTCGCGCGGGCGACCCGACCCTCGCCGTAACCACCTATAAGGTCAGGACACGAGAGACGAAGCAAGCAGCGATCCGTCGACTCTAACGGCTGAAATGCGGCCTCGATTGCCGACTCGATCGTCGGCCCAAGACCGTGCTCTGCCGGCAAAGGCCCCCGCGGACTGTCGATCCGCAGCTGCGGCCGGTACTTCGGTTGCGGCCCCATCACCCGACTCGCGGCGACATCGCGGAGCACTCGGATGCTCACGGATGCCGAGCGATCCTCGACGGCAAAAATTGACGCCGCCTGGTCCCCGATCGAGCTGAGCTCGCGCCGGAGAAGCCCGGGAAACAGATGATTCCGGGTCTCGGTCAGCAGCGTGACGACGCGCTCCGGATCGGCCTCCGACAGATACCGGGCGATAAAGGCGGCCCCTTGGATCGTGGTTTCGGGCGCCCCACCCAGGTGCATTAACTCCTCGTTGAGAAAGCCCGCGGGCACCACCCGACCCTGGAGGAGCGCCGGCTCAGCTCGCAGCGTTTGGTTGAGGATAGTGTCGCCAATTACTAAAATTCGGGCTGCAACGGCCATCAGTGCCAGGCTAGCAGCAATTTTCGGCGATTGGCATCAACCCGCGGCGGCCCCCAGAGCTGCGCACACCTGCCCCCTACCGGCAATCGCACGCGCAGCTCAGGTACCGATCCGTCGGATCGCGACCAGAGCTCCCTCGTGGGTCTCCTCGTCCCGCAGGTCGACCTCGCCCTCGATCACCCAGAGGTTGTCGTCCTCGGGATCGACGAGAACCTGTCGAACAGACCACAGGCCCTTATCAAGTTCGCGCAGGATCGTGTACTTGGGAAAACGAGCGCCGTGATCAAAACGCAGGCGCTCGTATTCGGCGAAGTAGTCGGCCAGCGCCTCCTCAAAACGGGAGGCCGTCCACAGGTCCTCGGGATCCTCGCGGCAGAGCGCAGCGGCCTCCTCGTAGTCCTGCTCGGCGATGGCACGGACCTGCGCGTGCATCTCGGCGCGCACCCGAGCAGCGAAAGCCTTTGGATCGTCGGCGAGGCTCCGCCGCCTGGGCTCGGCCTGCTCTCCGCCCTCGCTCTCTTCGGCATCACCCGCCTCCAACATGCGCTCCCACTCCTGCACCAGGCTGGTATCAACGCGCCCAAGAGTCGTCCGCAGGAAGGCGATCACATCGAGCAGCTCGTCGTTCTTGTAGCTGTCGGGCACCGACTGCACCAACGCCTTGTAGGCATCCGAGAGATAGCGAAGCAGCACGCCCTCGGAGCGGGCCAGGCCGTACTCCTTGATGTATTCGTTAAACGAACAGTAGCGTTCGTAGAGATCGCGGGCGATCGACTTTGGTCGGATCGCCTCTTGCCTGAGCCAGGGATGCAGAACCGCAAAGGCGTTAAAGGTGTCGTAAATAAAGTCGCGATTGGGTTTTGGCCACTCGATCTTGTCGAGCTCGGCCATGCGCGCTTCGTACTCGACGCCCGCCGCCTTGAGCTCGCCTATCTTCTCGGTCTTGAGCTTTCGCTCCTGAGCGATCAAAATCACCCGCGGGTTTTCCAGGATCGACTCGACCAGTGAAAGCACGTCGAGCGCGTACCCCTCGCGTTCCTTGTCGAGGAGCGAGAGCGTCTCGTGCAAGTAGAGCGAGAGCGTGTGATTGAGCGAAAAGTCGCGCTGCAGGCCACCGTGGATCTGCGCCCCGCGGCCGCGACAATCGACCTTAACGCCGTCGGTGCGATCGACCAGCTCGACGATGCCCGCCCGCCGCAACGCTCGAAAGAGCTGGGCCCCCTCGCGCCGCGCCTTGGTCTTGCCGTAGGGGCGCTCGTGGCAACGCTCGATGATCTCGATGAGGCGCCGATAGCCGCCACCCCGTCGGCCGAGCGCGACCTCCGACTGCAGGAGGTTTAGGATCATGCCATGGGTGACCGCAAAGCTCGACTTTAGCGGCTCGGGGTCGCGCTCTTGGAGCTTGTCGAAGGTCGAATCATCCCAATGCACATAGCCGCGTTCGGGCGGCTTGCGACGGACAAACTTCTTTTTCGCCTTGTTGCCGGCGTGCTTGATCTCCAGGCGCTTATTCTCGATCACATACTCCGGCGCCTGAGAGACCACATAACCGCGATCATCAAAGCCCTTGCGACCGGCGCGACCGGAGATCTGACGAAAGTCGCGAACCGAGAGAATCTTGGTCGACTCGCCATCATATTTACATAGTTTGGTAAACAACACCGAACGCAGTGGGATATTGACACCAACGCCCAATGTATCGGTACCGCAGACGATCTTCAGGTGGCCCTGCTGGGCTAAGCGCTCGATCATCAGGCGATACTTCGGCAGTAGTCCGGCGTGGTGAATGCCCAGGCCGTGACGGACAAAACCCTGCACATCCTTGCCAAAGGGCGTATCAAAACGAAATCCGTGCAGCGCCGTCGCGATCGCTCGCTTCTCGTCCTTTGTGCAAAAATTCATGCTGGTGAGGCTCTGCGCCTGCTCTGCACACTCGCGCTGGGTAAAGTTGACGACGTAGATCGGCGCCTTGTGGGCCTCCAGGAGGTCGGAGATCGTCTCGTGCAGGGCAACCACCCGGTACTCGTATTCAAGCGGCACCGGCCGCGTTGCCGAGCGCACCACCACCGGCGCCCTGCCGCTGACCTCCTCGAGACTGCGTTCGATCGCCTTGGTATCGCCGAGCGTCGCCGACATCAACATAAAGGTCGCGTGCTCTAAGATCAGCAGCGGCAGCTGCCAGGCGATGCCGCGATCGCGATCGGAATAGTAGTGAAACTCGTCCATGATCACGTCGTGCACGCGAGCATAGGCGCCGTCGCGAAGTGCCTGATTGGCGAGGATCTCCGCAGTGCAGCAGATGATCGGCGCGTCGGAGTTGACCGAGGCATCGCCGGTGAGCATGCCGACGTTTTCAGCACCAAACTCTGCACATAACGAGAAAAATTTCTCCGAGACCAGCGCCTTGATCGGACAGGTGTAGACCGAGCGCCGGCCGAGCACCCACGAGCGCAGGTGCATCGCCACCGCGACCAGCGACTTGCCCGAACCCGTCGGTGTATTGAGGATGACGTGACGGCCGCTCATCACCTCTAAGACCGCCTCCTCCTGCGCCGGATAGAGTTCGATGCCCAGCTCCATCACCCACTCTAAAAAACCCTCGAGAATGTCGTCGGGATCGGGCGTTTTGCCGCCGGCTGCTGCCCGCAGACGCTCGGCGACGCGGCTTAATGTCAGTTTTTCGGCCACGGTTCAGCCCTTCTTTTCGCCTGCCAACGGATATATCGGACGCACGTCGATCGGCAGATCGGCGAGGCCGTCGATGATGCCCTGAAGCTCGGCTGGCAGGACCTCAAAGCGACCGAGCCAGGCCTCTGCGCGCCCCTGGGAGCCGAGCGCCTGAATATTGACGATCTCGCGAGTCAACTCGGTGACCGACTCCTCGAGCTTGGCTGTGTCGATCCGCAGCCGCGCGGTGTCGACATCTAGGGTGATCGCCTTGGCCTCCGCAAAGAAAAGGAGCTGCGCCGCCGCTCCCTTGCCGTGAGCCTCGGCTGTCCCAAAGCGCAGGGACCTCAGAAGACCGGCGACATAGGAGATCAGCACCGGTCGCCGAAGCACCGCCGGCACCTCGCCCTCGTCGATCATATAGAGAAGGTTGTAGACCCCCATGACGTCGGCCTTTGCCTCCTCCAGGGGCGAATAAGCGGGGCCAAGCGCGACCCGCAACTCGACCTCCTGGGGCTTGCCGTCGGCGTCGTTACGGGTGACGTAGGCTGGCCCCAAGCTGTGCGAGAGTTCGTGAAAGAGCACCTGATGAAAAAACGCGTCGGCGTTGAGATCGGCGAGGTGATCCTCGGCGAGCGCTCGTTCGCCGATTGGCCGCATGATGCTGTCAAACTTGGCGCTGATCAGGTTGCGCAGCAGCACCTTCTTCGCGCCCTTCTCAGCCCGCACGCGCTCGTCGTTTGGCAGGTTAAAGGCGATCGTCTGCACCGACTTGCGCGCCTCGCCGGAGGTAAAAACCAGATCAACAACGCGGATCGGGCTCTCGAGACCTCGACTGCCCTTTAGATGATCCGCGATCGGCAGATGCTGCTCCATATCGGCGAGGCGGCCCTTAAAACGCTCTAGCTTGGCCGAGGCGGCCTCGTCGGAGATGGTCACAAAGGCCTCAAATGCGCCCTTGAGCCCGAGCAGTTCGTCTTCGTAGGTCTCGTAGGGACCGATCGTCACCTCGATCGCCGCGTCGAGATCCATCCAATCCTTGTCGCTCTGGTAATAATCATCGCTACTCAGCGCCTTCGCCCGTGACCGCAGGAAGGTCCTGAGCGAACGGTTTTTGCTGAGCGAAGCGGCCTCGCGCAGGGCCGCGGCCGCCGGCTCTAAATGCTCGCGGTAGGCCTCGCTGTAGGGAATCGCCACCAGCTCGTCGCCCCGCCGGCGGATCACTGTGGTCAGGCTCTCAAATGCCGCCCGATCCTGTGGATGCTCCTTAAGCCAGGTCTTAAACTCATCCGCGGAGAGATCCGTGGGATAGAAACCAGCACCGGGCGGATGGGGCGTCGCGACGGCGAAGGGCTCGTGATGACGCTGGCGATCCCAAGGACCACGCATGATTTCGAAGAGCTCGAGCTTGGCCTTGCCCGCGGGCGAAATATCCGCGGCGAGCTGCTCCCGCAGCGCGGGATTGCCTTCAAAGGCCTGCACATCAAAGATAGGATCGAGGTGGCGAGCAGCCTCGATGAGCTTGTCCAGAGCAGCGCGCTCCGCCGCTGGCAAGGCGCGAAGGTCTGCGCTCAGGACTACCGGGGCATAGGCAGCCACGCGCTTTGCCGGGCTCGCCGGCCCCTTCGTCGTCGCTACCTCGGACGCTGCACTGCGCTCGGCGAGCGCGGACTGCTTCTGCTTCTCCGCGAGTTCCGCGCTCGGCTTTGGCCGGGCCCGTTTCGGATCTGGCGTCGAGCAGCCGATGAGCAGGACCAGAGCGCCGATGAGCCCGCCCCGCGAGCTTTGAACGAACACTGTGAAAATGCTGCGCAGGGTGGTCACAGCGCGCGAGCGTGGCACAGGCGAGCGGAGAGTGAAAGCCGCGAGCGACGCGGATCTTTTCGTTCGTTCGTGCAACGCGGCTGACAGGCGCTCGCTCATGTGCAATAAAGCGCGACGTCATGACAGCTCCGACCGACGACATCTGGACCGGCGGAATCGCCGACGACATCTCCCGCACGATCCTCTCAGCCGAGGAGATCGCCGCCCGGACCGCGGCCCTAGGCGCCCAGATCACCGCCGACTACCGCGGCCGCGACCTGCTCGTCGTCGGTGTTTTAAGCGGCTCATTTCTCTTCATCGCCGACCTCGTGCGCCAGATAAACCTGCCGCTCGCTCTCGACTTTATCTCCGTCTCTTCCTACGGCGATCGCACCCGCTCCTCCGGCGTGGTCCGCATGCTCAAGGATCTCAATCAGTCGATCGCCGGCCGCGACGTGCTGCTGGTCGAAGACATCATCGACACCGGCCTCACGCTCTCCTACCTGATCGACAACCTCCGTACCCGACAACCAGCCTCCCTCGAGATCGCCACTCTGCTCGACAAGACCGAGGCCCGCGTCTCGAAGATCAATACGGCCTACGTCGGCTTCGAATGCCCCAATGAATTCGTCGTAGGCTACGGCCTCGACTACCAGGGTCGCTACCGCAACCTGCCCTATATCGGCGTGCTCAAGCCCGATGTCTACGCCTCCTAAGCCGCGAAACGCCCGAGCAACATCAGGCGGCGAAGACACTCTGCTAACTAAATTAACTAACTAACTAAAACGAGAAAATGACACAACGCGCGGAGGGCTTGGCCTCTCCGCGCGTTTGTGCATCAACCTAAGCCTCAGCTCCGGCGGCGACGCAGGGCCAAGAGGCCGAAGAGCAGAAGCGCCGAGCCGCCACCGCTCGGGGCCGAACCCAGGTCGCAAGCGCAGCCGCCATCGCCGACGCCGTCCTCCGAGCCGGTGGTCGCCGAGTCAGTACCGGTGCTGTCTGTGCCGCCGCTCGTCGTCTCGCCACCGCTGGTCTCGCTGGTCGCACCCTCAATGGCACAGGTCGCATCGCAACCGTCGCCGCTGACGACATTGCCGTCATCGCAGGCCTCGCCGGGATCCACCACCCCGTCACCGCAGACCGGCGCTGGCGGGGCCTCGATCCCGACGACGCAGAGGCCGTCGATGTTCCAGCCGCCAAAGTGCAGCCCTTGGTCGCTCGAGACCACAAAATCGAGGGTGACCGCATCGTCGACGACTCCGGGTGTGATGTCGAGATCGTGAAACACCCACTCGCGGTCGAGGTGGTGGAGGTTGTCGTTCTCGGGCGCGACTCCGCGGGTGGCGTTGACCCAGGCTGTCAGACCGCTGACCTCGATCGACGCGATATCAAACTCGCTGTCCTCGACCTGCAGCCAACGCCAGTACTGCAACCGAACCGTGTCGTAGCCGCTGACATCGATCTTCGGCGAGGTCAGGCGAGAGACTCGATTTTCGTCGTAGCGCCCGTCCTCCACGTCGCCTAGGTCGACACCGGCGATGCCCTGCCCCTCGTAGGCGGCCTCGGGATCGCCGCCCAGACCTGCCGGCATTCCAAAGCCCCACTCGGCGAATTTCACCCAGCCCTCGGCCTCGGGATCGCCCTCAAAGCCCGTGCAAAAGATCTCCTCTACAGGCCCGTAGTAGCGCTGGTACCAGGGATCCGCCTCGTTGTTCGGGAACGAGAGCACGAGCCCATCGCTGGCCTCGGTCTTCACCCGATACTCGATCACGACGCCGTCCTCTTGCGGCGGGATCACGCCGATAAAGCCCACCTCGGACGATTCCATCTCGACGCTCTTCACGTCGTTGCTGCCGCGCTCACGCCACTCCAAGCTCGCCCCCGTAAAAGTGATGCCGAGGCACTCCTCCTTGGCGGCGATGTCGACCGTAAGCTCGACGGGCAACCCCTCGGGGCCGGAATCGAGGGTCGCCACGGTCGCGCCAAAGGCGTCCGCGAGCACCAGCCCATGCTTGTAAAATGCGACCTCGATCTCGCACTGATTCGGGGTGCCATTCGCGAGATCACCGTCGTCATCGTCGGCGAGCAGCGCCTCTGGGTACATCGTCGGGATGTCGCTCGCCCGCCGGATCGACTCGTACCAAAGCTCATCCGCCTTGGCGATGCCCTCTTCTTCGCCGAGTTTTTCGATCAAAGCTGTGCGCAGATCCCAAAGCGCACCACCGATGATCTTGCCCTCGGCGTGGGCCTCACCGCGATCCTCTGGCCAATGCCACTCATACCCCTCGGGATCGAGGTCGCGCATCGGCTTGTCGTCGAGGAAAAAGCCGATGCCCATCTTGGCATCGCCGGTGACCGTCGCCGCCAGATAGTCCGAGATACCCTCCGAGAGCGCGCCGTCAAAGGCCCCGACCCCTGGGATGATCGCCTGGCTATGCACAGAGTGGCCAAACTCGTGATAGGACACATCCGGCATCCGCGCGGTGTACTCACAGATCCCTTCGGCGCCCCGCAAAAAGAAGAGCGACTCGCCATCCGAGAACGCATTGCACTCGCCGTCGAGGTTTGAGGTCACGCTGATCTGACCCTGAAGCCAGGCAAAATCGGGATCGATTGTCATCAGACGCTGCTTGACCCGGTACACCGAAACGTAGTTCGTGAGCGGACCGTCGATCAGCGGATCCTCGGGGTAGGACCAAAGTCCGGTCTCGCCGGGACCGAGCAAGAAGCTCTCGGAGACAGGATCACCCGCGCCGTTGTTCACCTTGACCAGCGATCCGACGACGCTGGTGATGATCTCGGTCGGCACATCCGGGCTGGTGACCACGCCCGAATCGTCCGTCACAGCGGGCTCGCCCCCGACTTGCACCTCGATATCGATAAGCGGCATCTCGTGGTGCTCGCCGCCCGGGTAGCGCACGGGCACGTTGGCCTTGAGTGTCGCGCTGCCCGAGTAGAGGTGGCTCTGGGCGGCGACCGGCGTGCCGTCGCCCGCATCTATGTAGATAAAGGCCCGAGCCAGCGGCGCCTCGGCAGCGACCTCGACCTTCATCACCTCGCGAAAGCGCTGGCTGCCGCGCTCGATCATCGGCAGGATCATCGGCCCGCTCACGGCTGCGGCGGTCACCTCCCCATAACCACCGCTCTGCAACCAAGTCACCGCCGCCGCCTGGGCCCTCTCTGTTGCGACCGGCGCATCGTGCAGCAGGACCCCGTCGACGACGAGCGCCTCCGAAGCGATCATCACCAGACGATCCGCCTTAAAGCGAAACGAGAGCTGGGCGCCGATGACCTCACGCCCGCGGTAGCGCTGCGAAAAGCCGATCGAGCGCACTCCCCGAGAGAGGTCTTCACTGACGACGACAAAATCCGACGCCTGGGTTCCCGGAGCCAGCACATCCAGATGCTCCCTCAGGATCTTTTGGGCGAAGCGGCGAGCCTTCGCCGGTGAAGCCTGCGATCCCGGCACGGGAGTACCTGCACCCCATAGACGCAGCGGTACGCCCGTCTGTGGGTTCCACTGCGAGGCCGTAACGCCTAGCCGTTGCTCTAGCACTGACCAGCTCGCGCTCGCGGATCGATCGACCGGCGACTGGTTCCACACCGGCGCGTGCCGTCTCGATGTAACTGTCCCATCAGCCAGCTCGAGGCCGCCGCTAGATAGCGCAGGCGTCATCAAGGTCGAGGCCGCCTGGGCCGGTGACGTCAGCGAGAGAGAGAGCGCCGCGAGCCCGCAGAGCGAGGTCAAGGACAGGGGTACAAGGCGAGGCGATGGCATCGGCGAGAGCATAGAGCGAACACAGCCACACGGGCATCGAATTAGCGGCTTCGTTAGCTTTTAGATGCAACGCACCCCCAGGTTTGAAAGTGCGCATAGCCGTCGTAATGGCGCCGATTTACCCGAATAGAGCACGAAGAGGGGCGAACCTAGCCCGCGCGCGCACCCATCAGGCACGACTCCGGCGGCGACGCAGGGCCAAGAGCCCCACCAGCAAGATCGCCGAGGAGCCGCCGCCATTTGGGGCCGATCCGAGAGCGCAGGCGCAACCCCCCTCGTCATCACTCATCGAGCCAGTCGTCGCAGAGTCGTCGCCGGTCGTGCCTGTCTCGCCGCCGCTCGTGTCTGTGCCCGTACTCGTCTCGCCCTCAATGCTGCAGCTCGGATCGCAACCATCGCCGCCGTCGACATTGCCGTCATCACAGGCCTCGCCAACGTCCACCACCCCATCACCGCAGACCGGCGCGGATGGGGCCTCAACGCCGACGACGCAGAGTCCGTCGATGTTCCAGCCGCCAAAGTTGCTCTGCCAATCGCTGGTGAGCGCAAACTCGAGATTGACCTCGCCATCGATGACCCCAGGGGTGATGTCGAGATCATGGAATACCCACTCGTGATCGAGATGATGGAGGTCGTCCATCTCTGGATCGACACCGCGGGTCGCGTTCTGCCAGGCTGTTTTGCCGTTGATCTTGATCGTGGCGACATCGAACTCTCGGTCCTGAACCTGCAACCAGCGCCAGTACTGCAGACGAACGGTATCGTAGCCGCCGACGTTTAGGGTCGGCGACTCCAGACGTGACAGTCGATTCTCTTCGTAACGACCGTCGTCCTGCTCGCTCCCGAGATCGACACCGGCGATGTTCACCCCCTCAAAAGCCTCCTGCGGATCGCCGCCCCGACCGGCAGGCGCACCCAGGGCCCACTCCGCGAAGGCCGTCCAACCATCGACCTCGGACATGCCCTCAAAACCAGTACAGTAGATCTCCTGCACCGGGCCAACGTAGAGCTCGTACCAGGGGTCCGCCTCGTTCTTCGGAAAGTCAATTACAAGCCCGTCACTGACCTCGCTTTTGACTCGGTACTCAATGACAACGCCGTCCTCCGGTGGCGGAATGAGGCCGACAAATCCCTCCATCGACGCGTCCATCGCCACATCATGGGATTCGTCGCTGCCGCGCAACCGCCACTCCAGCTCCGCGCCGGCAAAGCTGACCCCTAAGCACGCCTCCTTGGCATCGGCGTCGACCGCGAGCTCGATTGGTATACCGTCGGGACCGGCATCCAAAACCGAGACCGACGCGCCAAAACCATCGGCAAGGAGCAGACCATGCCGGTAAAACGCGAGGTCGATCTCACATTGATTCGGCGTGCCGTTGGCCAGATTGCCATCATCATCGTCCGTTAGCAAGACCTCCGGATACATCGTCGGAATGTCGCTCGCCCGCCTTATCGACTCGTACCAAAGCTCGTCGGCCTTGGCGACACCCGCTTCTTCACCGAGCTTCTCGATCAGGGATTGGCGCAGATCCCAAAGCGCGCCGCCGATGATCCTGCCCTCATCATGGGACTCGCCGCGATCCTCTGGCCAATGCCATTCGTAGCCGTCGGGGTCGAGGTCGCGCACCGGCTCTTCGTCGAGAAAGAAGCCGACGCCCATCTTTGGGTCGCCGGTGATCGTCGCCGACAGGTAGTCCGAAATGCCCTCCGAGAGAGCGCTCTCCGCTGTGCCAACCCCGGGGATGAGCGACATTACGTGTACCGAGTGGGCAAACTCGTGGTAGGCGAAATCCGGCAGCCTCGCGGTGTTCTCGCACATTCCCGGCACACCGCGCAAGAATACGAGCAGATCGCCCAGCGACTGAGCATTACATTCACCACTGGCATTTGTGTACACATTAATCTGGCCCCCGAGCCACTCAAAATCCGGCGCGATCGCCATCAGGTACTGTTTCGCTCGGTACACAGAGACGTAGGCCGTAAGTGGACCGTCGATCATGGGATCCTCGGGCGAGGACCAGAGCCCAGTGTCCTCGGGACCGAGCAAAAAGCTCTCGATCACCGGATCTTTGCCCTCGTTGCTCACCTTGACTAGCGAGCCGACCACTCCAGCGATGATCTCCGTCGGCACGTCGGGACTCGTGACGACGCCGTACTCATCTGTCACCGCCGCTTCGCCACCGACTAAAACCTCTATACCGATAAGCGGAGCCTCGTGGCGCAGAGCCCCAGGGCGACGTACGGGTACATCCGCGAGCAGTGTCGCGGTCCCCGAAAAGATGGAGCTTTGGGCCGCAACCGGCGTTCCATCACCCGCATCGATGTATATATATGCACGGGCGAGCGGCGCCCGGGCGGCGATATCAACCCTGATCACCTCGCGAAAGTGCTGCTCACCGCGGACGATCAGCGGCAGGATCATCGGCCCGCTCACCGCCAAGCTGCGCACCCCTCCGTAACCGCCGCTCTGCAACCAACTCACCGCCGCCGCGCGGGCCCGATTCCGAGAAATCGACGGGTCGTGCAGCTCTACATCGCCAACGGCGAACACCTCCGAAGCGATCATCACCAGACGATCCGCCTTAAAGCGGAACGACAGCTGCCCGCCAACGACATCACGTCCGCGGTAGCTCTGCGCAAAGCCGATCGAGCGCACTCCCCGAGAGAGATCTTCACTGACAACACTAAAATCTGACTCCCGCGCCCCCGGAGCCAACACCGGTAAATGCTCCTTGAGGAGCTTTTGAGCAAATCGTCGGGCCTTTACTGGCGAGGCTACGGATCCCGGTACCAGCTCCCCGACACCCCATAGGCGCAACGGAACACCTGTCCGGGGATTCCACATCGAAGCCCTTAGACCCAGGCGTCGCTCTAACGCAACCCAGCTCGCACGCGCGAATCGTCCGCGCGGGGCATGGTTCCAAATCGGCGAGGCTTGCCGCGATGCAAGAGTCCCATCCGCTAGCTCGAGACGGCCATTGCTTAGCGCAGGCATGGTCGAGGTTGAGGCCGCCAGAGCAGGCGACATCAACAGGATCGAGAGCGCCGCAGATCCGCAGAGTGAGGCCACAAATGAACATGCGAGGCGAGGCATGACCAGAGCATAGACTCGCCTATCACCAACCAGAAGCCGTCAGATCACAATTGTCTACCGGGTGACTCGCGTACACACCCTACATCACAGTGCAGGTTCGTCGACGACTCGCCCACGAGCGCGAGGTAGCGAACAGAGATACGATAATCTCGCGCCGTGAACTCGTCGCCGATCACAACTCCCGTGAGCGACACGCGAACGCCCACGGGATCTGTATGACCCTGGCACTCACGCTCCCTTTTCGCTCCTGCCAACCCCGATCGGCAGAGACTCTTGACAGAAAGCGAACGCCCTGGGTCCCCTCTTCGGACGCCTCGTCGACCGTATCGCCCAGGACCACGACTGGCTGCGGGGCACACTCGCGGAGCTGGATGTCGCCCACCGGCACCGCTGGCCCCGTGGAAGAGCTCGATGCGGTTCTCGGCCCAGCAAAAACATGTCATGGACTTCGCCATCAGGGGTAAATTTTGACCTCTGGGACCGGAACAATGAACTTTCCACCGCGTGCGATGTACTCGGACTGCTGGCGCATGATCTCCTCCGAGAAATTCCAGGGCAAGATCAGCACGTAGTCCGGCTGGTCTTCGAGCAGGTTGCTAGGAGGTTTGATTCGCAAGTGACTGCCTCCCATGTAGCGCCCCTGCTTTGCCGGGCTTAGGTCAACGAGGTACTCGAGATGGTCAGCGTCAATTCCACAATAGCTCATCATCGTACAGCCCTTGGCAGGAGCTCCGTAGCCGACGATGCGCCCACCAGCGGCCTGAATCCGAGCAATGGTCTGATTCAGCGAAACCTTGAGGTCCTCGACGCGCGTTGAGAAGTCACGAAAATACTCTACACGGTCAGCACCGATCTTGCGCTCCTGAGAAATGACATCTCGAACGCTCGCACCCTGACGTTCGACTTTCTCCACGAAGAGACGCAACGAACCGCCGTGGATCGTGGTGCGTTCGACCTCGTTGAGGAATAGACAGTGTGAGCGAAAAAGGCGATCGAGGGCAATTACCGAGAAGTAGCAGAGATGCTGGTGATAGATCGTATCGAACTCGCAGTGTTCGATGAGCGGCAAGAGATGTGGGCACTCGATGACGGCCACGCCATCGGTTGCCAAGAGCACCGCAATGCCCTCCACGAATCCGTTCAGGTCCGCCACATGAGCCAAGACGTTGTTCGCCAGAAATATGTCGGCACTTTTGCCCTCGGCCGCCAGTTCCCGGGCCAATTCCAGGCCGAAGAAAGTGCAGAGCGTATCGACTCCTCGTTCGCGAGCCGCCTTGGCTTGACCCTCGGCGGGATCGATGCCGAGCACCGGGACACCAGCCTCGACAAAGTGAAGCAACAGATAGCCGTCGTTGCTAGCCGCCTCGATCACGAGCGAATCAGGGCCCAAACCGCGCTTCTCCAGGAGACTCGCGGCGCTGCTACGAAAATGCTCCATCAGAGCCGGCGACACTGAGGAGAAGTAGGGGTAGTTGCGGCAGAAGAGAATCTCGGGTTTGACGGTTTCCGTGATCTGCACCAGGGCGCAGTCATTGCAGAACACCACCTCGAGCGGAACGCGATACTCGAAATCGTCTAGCTGCTCCGCGGTCGGCAAGTGATCGGCTAGCGGCGTCACGCCGAGATCGAGAAAGGAAGCCAGCGAAGCGCTGCCACATGCGCGACAGACTTGAATCGTCTCACTGATGCAGTCCGTCGTACTCATGATTCGATGTGGCGCAAGCATTCGTCGATGATGCCTTCACGGATCAACTTGCGAACATGATCCACGCGCTTGTAACGCTCACCTTCGAATTCCTCAAGAGTCACGCCGATTTCTTTATAGGCCGTGTAGAGTTCATCGGCACCCTTGGCGACCGTCCACTGAGGGGTATAGCTCGGTATAACCCCCGGAAGCATGGTGCAATCGACTCGGTAGTTGCGGGTATCGGTCGACGCTCCCTCAGCGAAGCGCAGTTCAGATCCAGGCACCGCGAGCTTGACGGCCTCAGCGATTTCCTTGATACGGAAGTTCTCGTTCGGCACGCCTACGTTGAACGCGCGATCATGGACGTCATCTTTGCATGCCGTCATGACAGCCAAGAAGGCCCGGCTGATGTCCTCGATGTGGACCAAGGGCCGCCAAGCAGAGCCGTCACTTTTCAAAAGGACCTTGCCCGTGCAGTGCGCCCAAGCCGTCAAGTTGTTCAAGACCAGGTCAAAGCGAATCCTCGGGGACATGCCGTAGGCCGTGGCATTGCGGAGATAGACCGGGGTGAAGTCATCCGACGCCATCGGCGAAAGGTCGTTCTCCACCATCACCTTGGATTTTCCATAAGGCGTAACAGGATTCAGTTCGCCGCCCTCGTCCAAGAGGTCATTGCCCCCTGCCCCGTAGTTGCTACACGAGGAAGAGAAGACGAAACGGCCGACTCCAGCCTCTTTGCAAAGCCCAGCCAATCGCACGGACGCACGATGATTGATCTCATAGGTCAAGTCCGCGTCGAGGTCTCCTAGCGGGTCATTCGAAAGCCCAGCTAGGTGCAAGACAGCGTCGTAGCCAATGACATCATTAATCTCCGCATCGCGTACATCTTTGATCAGCTCGGGAACCTCCGCCGGCATCTGGCCATATGTGCAACGTCTGAACAGATCGCTATCCAGGCCATGGACCTCGTGCCCAGCAGCCGTCAAAAGCGGCGTCAGCACAGTTCCTATATAGCCCTTATGGCCGGTCACCAACACTTTCATCGTTTTCTCTCGTCTTGCTTAGGCCCAGGTTTTCCAGGGTGCATCGCCCCCATCCCACAAATCGTTGAGCAGTTTCTTCTCGCGCAAGGTATCCATGCACTGCCAAAATCCCTCGTGCTTGTACGCCATCAGTTGGCCGTCTTGAGCGAGCTGCGCCATGGGGCCGTAGTCCCACTGCGTATCATCGCCCTCGATGTAATCGAAGACCTCGGGTTCGAGTACGAAGAATGCGCCGTTGATCCAACCCTGTCGCGTCTGCGGCTTCTCCGAGAACTCAACGATTTGATCACCGTCCAACTCGAGATGGCCGAAGCGCGCGACGGGATGCACGGCGGTCAAGGTGGCGATCTTTCCGTGTGAGCGGTGAAAGGCCAAGAGTTTCGTCAGGTCGACATCAGACACACCGTCGCCCCAGGTCAACATGAAGGTCTCATTGCCCAGGAAGGGATGATCAGCGACAACTATTTTTGCCGGTTGGCGACAACTATTTCTGCCGGTGGGGG
>CAYYUP010000048.1:0-4755 GCA_964474905.1 uncultured Nannocystis sp.
GCTCTGTGCTACTCGGAGAAGCAGCCTGTGCTCGAGCACAGGGCGGCGCCGAGGGCCAAGCCTGGGGCGGCGGTACTGTCGTCAAATTGGTTGGTCCAGGTGATCTGTGCGGAGTTCCGTGCAAAGCCAAGGCCGTCGATCAGTACGGCGATCCAGGTGGCCGAGAAACACAGCGACTCGAGATGCTGGGGTTTCGCGTCGGCGTTGGCCTCTTGGAGGCGAGTCCACTTGGTGCCACAGATGCCGGTTTTTCCCTTGGCTCCGCCAGCGGCATTGGTGAGCGCCGCGGGCGTTGTGGCGTCGGAGTCCAGGCCCAAGAGAGTGTGTGTGGCCTGCAGGTGGCCGGTCGCATAGAAACTCATCGCTTTGGGCAAGGGCGGCTGCAAGACCCCCTCTTTGGCCTCTGTGCCGGGTGTTGCGAGGCCGCAGGTGCCGGCGCAGGAGGTCGGAGTGACCACCGGGGCAAGCATTTTGAGGCATTTATCGAAACGCCCCGTGCCCGTGCGCAGCCCCTTTGGGAAGCAGGTATCGTCGGCGACGTACGTGAGGGCGGTGTCGATGCCGTAGCCGGTGTAGGAGTAGGCGTAAATCGGTACGCTTTGTCCGCCGAGCTTGAGCGTTGTATTTGCGCCCTCGCCATTCTCGGGGGCGAAGGCGATCGAGGTCGCCGCGGCTCCGAGATCGAGGAGGCCCACCGTCTCCTGATCGCCACTCAGGCGTCCGAGGGCGTAGTTGGCGGTGAGCCAGGTGTAGACAGCCTCTTGCCGGCTGCCGATCGTACCGGCAAAGCGCAGGTCCAGGCCGGTGTCGCGGATCGTCTGGCTGACCGCGTCGAAGATCGCGGTCGTGGCGCTATCACCCGCTTGCTCGGCGAGCAGGCGCATGCCCGCGGTCGCCATCAGCACAGTCGGGGTTTTGCCTTCGCACTCGTCGGGCAGCTTGGCGAGAACGGAGTCGGCGCTGGTGAGCAGGCCGGCGATCGAGCCCGCGGCGTCGTCGGGCGAGTCCTTGAAGCTCACGAGTCCGGGTTCGGCCTTGGCGTAGGAGATCTGCGAGATCGTCGGCAGGCCGCCGTTGCTAGCCGGTTCGACTTGGAAGGTGTAGGCGCGGCTGCTCTCGCTGCTCGCATCGATCATGACCACGTAGTTGCAGACGGTCTCGGGCGTCGCGAGGGTCTCGGCCGTGGCGGCGGGGGTGCTCAGCACGGGGGGGACGGGCGGCTTCTCTTGGGGACAGGCGCTGAGGAGCAGCGCCGTGGTGAGCATGGTGGCGAGTGCGGCCTTGGCGTCGGTGCGGAGCATCGCCATTTCCTTACACGAAGGCACGGCGGACTCAAAGCGGCAACTCATGGTTGTCCGAGGCCAGTCCGCCGAGCTAAAAGCGGAGCGTCAGCGAACCGGTCCAGCTCTGACCTGTGCCGCTAACGCCAGGGCTTAGGCGGGCTAGGTCGTACTTGGATCGATTCCAGGCTTTGCGTCGGCGGGCGCCGAAGATCAGCATCGGGATGCCTGCGCCCAAGCCGATGAGCCCGGGGGCCAAGAGCGGCAGGGTGACCGATGTGCAGGACGAGCAAAACGCGCCAACTAGGATCGCGGAGATGAAGAAGGGGGTGCCGACGACGGTTGCGACTGTACCGCCGGCGATCAGCCCACCGCCGCTTGGCAGGTTGGGGTCGGGCACGCCGACGGGGCGACCCGAGGCCAACGTCGACGACTCTTCGACGACCCCGCGGAGCTCCATCACCTGGAGCTTGGGCACGCTGTAGAGGCGGCCACCGTCGCTGTCGATGAAGACGATCGTGGGACCGTCGACGGCGGCGAGACGCCCCGAACGCACACCTTGGGGCATGATCAGCTTGACCTGAAGGCCCTTCATGGCCTGCCACATGCTTTCGGGTACACCTTGCCCGGCGGATTCGGTGCTTTCTGCGGGTGGCGTGGGTTGTGGGGCGATCTCTGGGGGCGATTGCGGTGTTTCGGCGAGCGCTGGGGGCTGCGTGGGCTGCGTGGGCTGCGTGGGCTGCGCGGGCTGTGGGGGCTCGACAGGCGTGGGCTCTAGGGGCAGTGCGGGAGCGGCGGGTTGCACCGGTTGCACCGGTTGCACCGGCTCGGCTGCGGGTTGGTGGACTGTTTTGGGCCGCTGGACCGCCGGCTCTGCGCTGTTGGCGAGGGCGGGTGTGCCGAGCAGGAGCATCGGCAGGGCTGCAGCGGCGATCAGGCCTCCGCGCAGATCATGGGCGCGGGGGATCCAGGCGATCATCGCCGGGCGCGTCTGCTCTAGGTGCCAGGCAGCGGTCGAGAGGGGGCTCTCGCAGAGTTGCGTGCTCAGCAACTCGGGCTCGGGCATCGGCAGCGGTCGCACGATCTCATCAAAGAGGGGGATCGCCCGGGTGTCGGCGCGTCGCGGCAGCATCGCGAGCCCCTCGGCGAGGGCCGCGCTATCGAGCAGGAGCTGGCTCAGGTCCTCGTTGTCATCCAGAGCCGCAGCTCGGGGCACGATCGGTCGGCAGAAGTCCGAGATATCGGCGGGACCGCTCGGGAGGTCGAGCTCCTGGAGGCGAAGTTCGAAGGCAGCGAGGTGGTGACTGCGTGATTCCATGGTGCGACGATCTCGGCTACAGAGTGCCTCCCTGGTGATGGGCGTGGCAAGGCTCTAAACCTGAGTCGTGGCCTGGGCCGGGGCATCGGCGAGCAGGCGCCCGACTGCGTTTTGCTTGAGGCGTGCGTTGTGAGCGAGCAGGCGCGGGCGGAGCACGTTGTCGGTCTCGTTGAGCTGGCGGACAAAGGCGGGGCTAAGGGGCGTACCGCGATGGATTCGGTCGTAGAGCGCGTCGAAGGTGGCGATGTGCTGGGCTGTGAGTCCTGGCGGCAGGTCGTCGGCGTCGGCGGGCGGCCGCGGCTTGCGGGGGCGTACGACCTCAGCGGCGGCCTTGGCATCGCCGGCGTCGAGCCAGGCCATGACTTCGGAGATCTGCCGCTCGGGGTCCTCTAGCAGGTGCGCGTAGGAGATAAAGTGCACCGGGTAGCGGCGGGTGGCGATGTCGCGGAGCAGCGAGAAGGTATCCGACCACCATTCGTAACAGGGCGGCAGCAGCAGCGAGGGGTCGATGGATTCGGCACCCGGCAGGCTCGTGCGCAGCTCTTGGACCGAGGCTGTGTGCTCACGCCAGGCGCGGATCGTCACGATCACCCGGTCGATGTAGGCGATGTCGCTGCGCAGGAGCCCGGGCGCGAAGACCTTGACGGCGTGACCGCGGGTCTGCTCGGGGAAGAGATAGGCGCCGGTGAGCGGATGCGGATTGGTGCGGTAGTAGATGCCGGCGCTGAGGGCTGATTCGTAGAAGCCGTCCGGGTTGTGGGCGCCGACGAGCGCCTCCCAGGAGGCCGGAAAACGCTCGCCGATCACAGGCAGGCCGGCCGCTGCGAGGATCTGCATCCACATCGAGGTGCCTGAGCGTTTTGAGCCTGATACGAGGATCATGGGCGGACCATATCAGCCCTCCGGCTCGGGCGTCCGAACCTGGCTGCGAGCGACGGATGTTGTCGAGACCGTGCAAGACGCGCGCATCGAACATCGGGGCATTGCGAATCGAGAGTACGGCAGTCGCACGATGTGTGTGCGATGGCCGCGCGGGCGGAGTATGGAGAAGTGCCACGATGTGCTCTTCGTGCTTTGCGCCGCGGTCGCGCGCTCGACGGTGTTCACGACTATGTGCACTCTTGGCCGATGGCCCCCGCGAAGCGTTTGTCGGCGGGCCGGCCGCGGGCGATGGCCGAAAAACGTCGTCATTGTCGTGGTAGTGTCGCATGCTTGACTGGAACCGTTGCAATGCGCGCAGACCTCCGAATCCTCATCTTCACGCCTGTCTTGTTTGGCCTGGGTTGTCAGGAAAATCCCTACTTCGTTACGTCGACCACCGATACTACCGCATCGTCGACAGGCGAGACGTCCGGCACGTCCGGCACCGTGGGTACGGGCGAGACGGAGGATACCTCCAGCACTTCCGGCACGGAGGGCGACTGCGAGAATCTAGTAGACATACCGCTAATGGTGGATGACGCGTTCTTTATAACCTCTTATGGGGCAAACTGCGAACAAATTAATGTCGATCCCGAATACCCCTGCGACGTGCTCAACTTCGGTGGCGCTGCAGGAGCCCCGATTGGCAACATAGAGGAGGAAAGGGGGGCTTACGCGATCCGTCCGCATTTTCCGCAGATGGTAATTGAAGAGCCTTGGAGGCTGCAACACCTGAGTCTTGAGCTGGTATTCTATACCGAGGCCGTACCTGCGACCCTGAGTTACGTGCTCGCGAAGATCGGGCAGGATGACGTGTGGCTCTCTGGGATGGGGAACGGTGCCGCGAATACCGTCGGGGCGACGTGGGAAGAGAGGCTGCATATGCCCGCCAAGGAGTGGTCCGGCTCCGGAATGGGACCTATCGGGGGTAGCGAATGGATCTGTGACACAAAGATCAAATTTGATCTGAGGGATGACCAGCACAAGCCATTTATAATGTGTAAGGATGAACTCACAGGGGTCGCACAGGAGTGGCTCGCAACAGAGGATAATACGCATAATGGCCTCGTCGTTTACCTCAAATCTAAGGACTATGGGTTTTGGATTAAATCCTCAGACAATGAGGACGCAGGTGGGGCGTACAAGCCGAAATTTATGGCTACGATCTGTATGTAGGCATCGCGAGGTGACCCTCGGTTGGGCGAAATGCGCTCCTCTGTGGTGGCATGTGTGTCC
>CAYYUP010000048.1:4855-10713 GCA_964474905.1 uncultured Nannocystis sp.
GTCGTGATTCAAGATTGATGTGAATCTGTGCTACTATCAAGGTCCTCTCTTCAAGGCTCAACTAAAATGCGCTTCGCCTCTCGAATTCTCTCTTTTATGCCCGTACTGGCCTGTTTAGGCTGTTGGCCCAATCCCTCTTTTGTCACCATGGAGACCGCATCAGAGGCTTCATCGATGTCTCAGGGCAGTGATAGCGAGAGCGACAGTAATACGGCCGTCGGCCCGACAACGACGTCGTCCTCGTCCTCGACGACGACGACTTCGCAGACGACGGACCCGACGGCTAGCGGGCCTTCGTCGGACACCAGCACCGAAACGGCCAGCACTGCGCCGAATACCTCGGGCCCGAGCACAACAGATCCGAGCACGACGGATCCGAGCACAGATGGCACTGGAGAAGATTGCACGAATGAGGATATCGACCTCGCCATAGATGACGCATTTTTCTTCCGTTCTTATGGGAACAAGTGCCCGTTATTTGAGACTAATGAGGTCTGTGATGTGCTCAATTTTGGCTTCACTCAGGAGGTGCAGGTTGACAATATCGAAGGTATACTCAGGGGGGTCTATGCGATTCGACCGGAACTGTCGGAAGAACTTATACTGAATCCTTGGCGCCTCAAGGGCCTGAGACTGTGGATCACATTTTACAACAATAGCGATGAAGTGCAGGCGAGAGAATACGGTGTGGCAAAGATCGCGGCGGGCAATCAATGGATCGCTGGGAATCTGAATGGAGGTCTTCCCGGAGTGGGAGCGACCTACAAGGATCGAGTCCACACGAATCCTCCGAAGCCGTGGTTGTGGGGGGATGGACCCGTTGGCGGCAGTGTTGAGATCTGCACGAGCGAGATCATGATTGATCCTCGCCTAAATGACCATAAAATGGTGGAGATGTGCCCTGGACAATTGCTTGCTATAGCGCAGGATTGGCTCAAGGATGGCATAGGGACCCATAATGGTCTTGTCGTGTATCTCAAGGACCCAGACTCGACTGGCTTCTGGATCAAGTCCATCGAGCACAATATGATGGCGTGGCAGCCAAAGCTAACTGCCACGATCTGCATGCCCTGATGAGACCAATACCGAGCGCTCACGCGGTGGCCTTGTGGTCTCCTGGGTACGGCGCAGAGACGGGTGCCTCGGACCACCTCCGCGTAGAACGAGACTGCCTTTGCCCGGGTATCAGAGGAAAACCGATCAGACGCCGATGATCGCCCCGGTTTCGGGATCGATGTCCATATCCAGAGCATTCGGGCGTTTGCCGAGGGCGGGCATGGTCGTCAGGTCGCCGGTGAGCACAGTGACAAAGCCGGCACCGGCGCGGACTTGGAGGTCGCGCACCGGCAGGATGAAGGCCTTGGGAATGCCGCCGTCGCGGCGATCGTGAGTACAGGCCAGGTGGGTCTTGGCGACGCACAGCGGCAGGCTGCGAAAGCCCCAGCGCTCGAGGGTTTTGATCCGCTTTTTGGCGGCGGGCGAGATGTCGACACCTTGGGCCCCGTAAACCCGGCGAGCGAGCTGTTTGATCCGGCCGGTGAGACCGCCCTTGAGGGTGTAGCCGAAGTTTGGTGTGGTCGGCTTGGCGACCGCGACGACGGCCCGCGCGAGCTCCTCTGCGCCGGCTCCTCCGTCGGTGAAGCCGGTGTGGCTGGCGGTGCCGACGGCTCCGGCCTCGCGGGCGATGGCCAAGGCTGCGGCGATCTCGGCATCGGTGTCGCTGGGGAAGCGGTTGACGACGACGACGACCGGAGCGCCAAAGCCAACGGCGATGCGTACGTGATGCCGGAGGTTGGCCGCGCCCTCGCGTACCGCGTCGACGTTCTCGATTTCGATCGACTTGTCGAGCTTCTGGCCGAACTTGCTGGAGGCGACACCGGCGTGCACCTTGAGGGCGCGGATCGTCGCGACGATCACCGTGCAAGCAGGTTTGAGGCCGCCGGCACGGGCCTTGATGTCGGTGAATTTTTCGAGGCCGAGATCGGTGCCAAAGCCGGCCTCCGTGACCACCCAGGGCGAGCGCGTGAGGGCGAAACGCGTGGCCAAGAGCGACGAGTTGCCGTGGGCGATGTTGGCGAAGGGACCGGTGTGGATGAGCGCCGGAGTGCCCTCTGAGGTCGCGACCAGGTTGGGATGCAGGGCGTCGCGGAGCAGCAGGCTCATCGCTCCGCCCGCGCCCAGGGCCCCGACGGTGACCGGCTCGCGGGCGAAGGTTTGGCCGAAGATGATGGCGTCCAGGCGGCGGCGCAGATCGGCGCGGTCGGTGGCGAGGGCGAGGATCGCCATCACCTCGCTGGCCTCGCTGATCTCAAAGGCGCCCTCGCGGGGCATGCCGTTTTGGGGGCCGCCCAGGCCGGTGATCACCTGGCGCAGCGAACCGTCGTTGACCGGCACTGTGCGCGGCCAGGTGATCCGCCGCGGGTCCAGGCCGAGCTCGTTGCCGTGGCGCATATGGGCGTCGATCATCGCCGCGAGCAGGTTGTGCGCGGTGCCGACGGCGTGGCCGTCACCGCTGAGGCCCAGGTTGATCAGGGCCGCCGGTACGACCTGCGATCGACCCCCACCTGCACCGCCACCCTTGGCGCCAAACACCGGTCCAAGCGAGGGCTGGCGCAGGCAGGCGATCGATCGTTCGCCGAGCCGTTGGAGGCCCATTGCCAGGGCGATCGCGGTCACGGTTTTGCCCTCACCGAGGTGGGTGGGCGTGATCCCAGAGACGACGATGAGCTTGCCGTCGATGTCTCCCGGGCCCGCCGCAAAGCTGTCGATCTTCGCGCACGCGCGGCCGTAGGGGATGAACGCGGGGCCGTCGGGATCGACGTCGAGCTGCTTGGCGAGGGAGGCGATCGAGGTTGATCCAACTTCCATAGGTCGACTCTGCCACGTCTTGTGCGCTTACGGGCCTTGTTGCGGCATTTTTGCGGTGAGCTTGCCCGTCTCTCAGGGGCGCCTGGGCGGCGCTTGGGTGGCGCTCGTGCGGCGCTTTTCTTGGGCTTTTTCGCGGCAGGGTCGGCCTCGGGTATACCGGCGAGGCCATGCAAGTTGCTGTTCCAACCGCCTCTGTGACCCCGTTTGCACCCCGATTTACCGACCGCGAGGCAGGCGGAATCGGCGGGGTCGCAGCGGCGTCTTCGGGGGCGATGTCAAAGGCGAGCGCGGAGCAGGAGCAGGGGGCAGGGGGCCTCGATCTGGACGCGAAGGCTCGGGGTCTTCGGGTGGCGATCGCCGGTGGCGGTACCGGGGGGCACCTCTTCCCGGGGATCGCCCTCGCAGAGGAGATCCGACGCCAGGGCGGGGAGGTGCTTTTTGTCGGCACCGAGCGCGGCATCGAGTTTCGGGTGGTGCCCGAGCAGGGCTACGAACTCGCGATCATCGATGCGCTCGGGATCAAGGGGCGCGGCGTGATGGGTCTTCTCCGCGGGCTCGCCCGCCTGCCCGGAGCGTGGTGGCAGAGCCGGGCGATCCTCAAGCGCTTTCGGCCCGACGTCGTTGTCGGCGTCGGCGGTTACGCCTCGGGTCCGCTGGTCGCGACCGGTGTGATGATGGGCATCCCCGGCGGCATCATGGAGCAGAACAGCATCCCCGGGATCACCAATCGAATCCTCGGCCGGGTGGTGCGGCGGGTCTTTTGTACCTTCGAGGATCCGCAGGGTTTTTTCCCGGCGAAGAAGCGGGTGCTCACCGGCAATCCGATCCGCAGCCAGCTCCTCGCGAGTCTCCAGGGGGAGCGCAGGGCGGTCGCTTCACGGGCGCCGAGGCTCTTTGTCTTTGGCGGATCCCAGGGGGCGCGGGCGATCAACCGCACCTTCCTCGCGGCGCTTCCCGAGTTGCTGGCGGCGCTGCCCAAGCTCGAGATCTGGCACCAGACCGGCAAGGCCGATCTCGACGAGGTCCGGGCCGGTTACAAAGCGCTCGGCTTGGGCGAGCCCAAGGTGCGGGCGACGGCCTTTATCACGGAGATGGCGGAGCCCTATCGCTGGTGCGATCTCGTGCTCTGTCGTGCGGGTGCGACTTCCCTCTCCGAGCTCGCCGCGGTCGGCTGTCCGGCGGTGCTCGTGCCCTTTCCCTACGCCACCGACAATCACCAAGAGTTCAACGCCCGGGCGCTCGTCGATGCCGGCGCGGCGACCTTGATGCGCGAGTCTGAGTGGAGCCCCGAGCTGTTGGTTTCGGAGCTCGCCGGGCTGCTCGCAGATCGCGATCACCTGCAGCAGATGAGTCGCTCGATGATCGCTGCAGCGCGGCCCGATGCTGCCGGTCATATCTACAGTGAACTTCTAGAGCTTGTCGGCGAGCGGCACCGCTAGTCGCCGGCCATGGGGCTTGCGCGGCCAGTAGCGCCGGATGTGAAGCGTGGGCGCGCAGTACTGCAAGTACGTGGTGCAGTACTGCAAGGTTGTGTGTGCAATGACGCATTTGCGAGAGCGCAGAGGGGCGCGTTCATCTGCGCCCGTGGACGCCGAGAGTGGGCCCGGCGTAGGCTGGTCGGTGGATTATGGAGATTCGCTCCGCAATTGCGCCACGGCCGAGCCCTCTCTCGGTCGTAAGGTCGAGTTCGTCGGCGCAGCTTTCGTCGCCGGGCATCGACGAGGTGGTGCCGCGTTTCCTGGGTCTGCTGCTCGAGATTCGGGCCCTAGCGCAGGCGCTTAAGGGCTCGATCGGTCGCTTGCAGCGGGCGGCGAGCCTCAGCGATCCGCGGGCGCGAGAGAGTGAACTCTCCTTGGCTTTGGCCGAGCGGGCGGCGATCGAGATCCGCAACCGCGAGCGCATGACCCGTCTATTGGCACGTCTCTGCGGATGCATGGAGGAGCACGCTGTTCTCCATCAGTGGTGCGCCGATCAGGTGATCAACATCGAGATCGCCTGGGAGCACGTCGAATTCCACCTGGATCGCCTGCGGGCGGCGGTTGTGGCCGGCGAAGGAGCGGACGCCAGGGTATTGCCGGCGGCCCTCGAAATCGACGGTCATCTCGGGCGAATGATCTTTCTGATAGGTGTTTTGACGATCCCCGGGCGGGTGAACGAGCACCTTGCCCAGCTGCGAATCGGTCAGGCTCTCGACTTTCACCGCGACTTTGCCGACGAGCTGCCGGCGCTCACTGATCGGAAGAAGCTATTGCAGATGATGCGTTCGCATCCGGCGGAGATCGACGGTGTCGTCGATGCCGAGCGCGGAGTCATTTACAAGGCCGCGCGCAGTCGCAAGAGGCAGCTCTTCTCGCTATTCGCTCAGCTCATGGTCTGGGCCGGGCTCGGGGGAGGGCTGGTCGCGATCGCCCAGTTGGGAGTATGGAGCGAGCTTGGCGCTCCCGCGACCCTGCTCGAGCGCTATTTATTTGTCACCCTTGGCTCTGTCTTGCACCTCGCGCTTGGGACCCTCAAACAGCGTCGAGCGAGCCACCGCGCCGAGGTCCACGCGCTCGATGATCTGCTGCTCTTTATCCATATCCGCGAGATGTGCGTAGTTGCGGAGGCACGCGCAAATGCTGGAATTCATGCCTTTTGGGGCCTGTCTCGATCGATCTGTCCTGGGGCCGATGTGGGGTCGAGGAGTCGCGCGTGCCAACGCTGACAAGAAAGACCATTGAGCGGGCCAAGCCGCGGGCCAAGAAGTACGAACTCTCGTGTTCGAGCATTCGCGGTCTGATCCTGCGGGTATTGCCGAGCGGCAAGAAGGTGTTCTTCTTTCGCCAACGCACGGCCGAGCAGGATACACGTATTCGCTTGGGAGTTGTTGGCGAGGGTAGTGGCGATACGCTCACGCTAGCGGGGGCCAGAGAGCAGGTCGCGCGGCTCGCTGTAATGGGTGCCATGGAGGAGCCGCTGCGGGAGCCGCTGCGGGAGCCGCTGCGGGAGCC
>CAYYUP010000048.1:10813-47724 GCA_964474905.1 uncultured Nannocystis sp.
GGAGCCGCTGCGGGAGCCGCTGCGGGAGCCGCTGCGGGAGCCAGATGTGTGCTTTTCGGAGCTGGCAGAGCAATTTTTACGGCGCCATGTCGAGACGCACGCGCTGCGGGAGGCCACCCGCAAGTTCTATCGCAGGGCGGTCGCGGGCTTTGTCAGGCGCTGGGGGTCGCGGGCACTGACGTCGATCCGCTTTGCGGATGTAGAGGCCTTTCACCGCACAAATAGCCATCGATCGAGTGCCGCAAATAATGACATCAGGGTGCTTCATGTCATGTTTGAAAAGGCCGTGCAATGGGAACTCTTTGCCGGCCGAAACCCTGCGCATGGGATCAAGTACTACCGCGAGAACAAGCGAAAGCGTTATCTCCGCTCAGATGAGCGCCGGCGGCTGAATCAAGTTCTGAGTCGAGCGCTAGAGAGAAAGACGGCGATCAAGGGAGAAACAGGTACCTGCGTCCGTTGGAGCCATATCTATGCGGTTCGCCTGTTGCTGCTCACGGGCATGCGGGCATCGGAGGTGCTCGACCTGCGCTGGACGTGGATTTTCCCCGAGAGGCTGGAAATCATCCTCCCGGACTCCAAAACCGGACAGAGCGTGCGGCCGATCTCGCCGGCGGTGCTCGACTTGCTCGATGAGATTCAAGTGTACCGAAAGCCCGGGGTGCCATTTGTTGTGTACGGGCAATTCGATCAACGCATTCATAGCTCCTCTCTGCGTGATACGTGGGCGCGGTTGCGCCGGGCCGCTGGGCTTGAGGACGTCAGGCTCCATGATCTGAGGCACTCCGCGGCAAGTGCTGCGATCTCGAGCGGATGTTCGTTGGCAGAGGTCGGGGCGATTTTGGGGCATAAGACTCCGGCTACGACTGCTCGCTACGCTCACCTCTCGGCCGAAGCTGCACGGGCGGCCGCCCAGCGGATGACAGATGCCATCCTCCGCGACCAAGAGGGCGGCGGTACTCGATCGAAGAGGCGGAAGAGAAGAGCTTTGGGCGAGAAATAGTCAGGGGGAGATCCGCCCGAGCGGTGTGCATGTCGGGGCTTATGGTTGGGCCGTCGATATCGAGCCGCCGATCGTCGCCGCCATCGTCGGCGGATCTCCAACCCTCGACCCCGAGAGCGCTGGTTTTATCCACGCCCCATCGCTAGCTCAAGCGCGGATCGCTGCGGTGCTTTACGGCGGCTATCGCAGTCGATCCGAGGGCGATGATGAGGGGTGCTCGCGCTCGATCTGTCGAGCGAACGGGTTCGTCGCGCTCGCCGAGTGCTCGACGGAGTCCGCGGCGGACAGGCGCTGGGTCTGCGAGACGCCTGCGGGCGGCGTGCATCTGACCCATCGAATTGCGGTGCTCCTGCCGGTGGCGGGCGCAACAGAGTCGTGGTTCGGCGATGACAAACGACCGCGCCGAAGGTGCCGCCTGTGCTTGTTTCGGTGCCCAAGGGGATCCTGGGGCCCCTGTGGAGGCCGTATCCTTTATCCGCGATGAGGGGGCGAATATCGCTTGGGCGATCGAGCATACCGTGCCTGACAGCTTTGGTCGCGGTTCGATGACCACCCGTGAGTCGTCAGCGATCACGCCGAATACGAGTGGGCTTGAGCTTGATGTACTGAAGCGGTGATTTGGTAATATGCCGGTTGTTCGCCACGGCTGTTTCGGAAGATTCCATAGTCTCTCGTCGCGCTCGTCTCACGGCCTGTGAGCCGGTACGCTGGGGTCGGGCGACTGTGGGGTTGATCTGGGGCGAAGCGCTCGTCGCAGTGATTCCCCGCAAAAGGACGGCACAGAGCACTTGAAGGCTGAGAGCGGAATCAGCTCCCCCAAAAGGGGGGTCGATCTGGGGTCTGTAATGTGGTCCAGACCTGTAAAACCCATCAGAACATCGCGAACACCGGGCTTCTGCGCTTGTTATCCATATCCGCGAGGTCGCGATCGCCTGGACGATTTTTGCGGTCAGCATTGGCGCAGTGGGTCTGTCTTTTGTCAGTCCGGAGGCGAACCCAGAGGCGGCGCTGATCGTCGGTTTTAGCCTCGACTCCTTCGTCGATCTCTTCTTGATGCGCCTCGATGGTGCATCGACTCGGCTTGCACCGAGCGATTCCAGCATTGTCTAGAAGTTCGCGACTCCCTGGCGCTCTGGTGGACTGTCGATAGTTGTTGGCACTCCGCGATTTCCTCGGTTCCGCCGCTCGAGTTCGCCACGCTCTAGGATCAACTGGCCGCCGCTCCTCGCTTCGCGCTGCCGCTCCCAGTCGCGGATCAGGTCGAAGCAGGCGTGATCGATGTAGGAGAGTCTGTCGATGCGCAGGTGGATCTCAGCCTCTGCGGGTAGGGATTCGAGGGCGCGGGCGAGGCGTGGCAGGACGACAAACGTCGCGGCTCCCTCGAGCTCGACGGCGATCGATGCATTGTCTCGAGTCTCAATTGTGATCCGAAGGTGTGATGACATCCAGGCGACGCGCAGGACGGAGAGCGCCAGGCCGACGAGCAGACCCTCGAGTAGGCTGGTGACGACGATGGCGACAACCGTGCAGGCGTAGATCACGACCTCGCCGCGACCGCGGGCCCAAAGAGCGCGGATCGAGTCGATCTTCACCAGTTTGTAGCCGATGTAGACGAGTACCGCCGCCAGCGAGGCGATCGGGATGGCCTCCAGGACCCAAGGAAGTGCGGCGAGTGCGAGTACTAGCCAGGCCCCGTGCATGATCGCGGAGGCGCGGGTTCTTGCGCCGGCCTCGACGTTTGCCGAGCTGCGCACGATCACTCCGGTGACCGGAAGTCCACCGAGTACCCCAAGGAGCGTATTGCCGACACCCTGAGCGGCGAGTTCGCGATCAAAGTCGGTGCGCGGGCCATCGTGCAGCTTGTCGACCGCAGCTGCGCTCAGCAAGGACTCTGCGCTCGCCACTGCGGCGACCGCAAAGGCCGAGCCAAGGATCGCCGGGTCCGCGAGCAGGAGGAAATCCGCAGGGGTGGGCAGCGAGATGAGAGCGCCAAGGCCCGCCGGTACCGCGACGTAGGCGACTGGAAGATCGGCCGCGGCTGCAGCTGCAGTCGCCGAGCCGACGGCCAAGAGTGGTGCCGGAAGGATCGCGATCCAGCGCGGCAATTTTGGGCGAATCGCGTTCCAGGCGATGAGCACCGCGAGTGTGATCATGCCGAGTCCCGCGGCGAGGTGATGGGAGCTGCCGTCGAGAGGTATCACTCCCTTGACGATCGCGGAGGGGATCGTCGCCAGGTTGGTCAGCCCCGATGCTGTGGGCGTATCGTCGACCATCACGTGGAATTGGCTGGCGAAGATCAAGACGCCGATGCCCGCGAGCATCGCGTAGATCACAGCCGGTGCGACGGCCCGAAACCACTGGCCGATCCGGAGGAGACCGGCGGCGATCTGGAGCAGACCCGCAGCTGTGATCACGACCGCGAGTGCAGGGAGCCCGTGGCTCTGAACGATCTCGACGACGATGACCGCGAGCCCCGCGGCGGGGCCGCTTACCTGCAGCGGAGAGCCCGCGAGAACGCCGACCACGAGTCCGCCGACGATGCCGCTGAGCAGCCCCATCGCCGGCGGTACACCGGAGGCGATGGCGATTCCCATGCACAGCGGCAGGGCGACGAGGAAGACGACGATCGACGCGAGCAGGTCGCGGGCGAAGATAGAGGGGCTCGACTCAGTGCGCACACAAGACGGTAGGAGCCGGCGCAGATTCGTTCCATTAGATAATATTGTCTGTGGTGTTCGTTTTAAACGAACATTTTTCTGAGGCGATGCTCGCGCCGACGACAGCTACAGGTCCTGAGTGAGCGCGATCGAGAGCGAAGAAAAACCGCGGTCGCGCACGGGGATCAGCGCTGCGTACTCGTCAGAGGCGAAGAGGGCTTCGACGGTCTCGGTGCTGGGGAAATCCATGACCAAGACCATGCCGAACGTGGGTGGACCCGACAGAGAGGTCCGCACTTTCTGGCGCTTGATGATCTGCCCCCCAGCACTCATCAGTAAGGGCAGTACACCCTTGAAGTAGGCCTGCATCGACTCGATTTCGGCGGGGTTGGGCATGGCGGTCACTACGAGGGTGGTCTTGTTGTTCATCTTTTTTTCTTTCGGTGGCCGGCCTTTTGTAACTGTATGGTTACCTAAACGCAAGAACGATCTTGTTCCCGCGTATTCTTCTGGAAGCGCGATACGGAGTACCCATGGGAAGACCTAAACAGTTCGAGCGCGAGCACGTCTTGGCGAAGGCGACTGCGATCTTCCGAAGACATGGTTTCTCGGCGACTTCGACTCAGCAACTGGTCGAGGGACTGGGCATCAATCGCAAGAGCATGTACGCGGAGTTCGGCAGCAAGCAGGGCCTGTTTGAGGCTGCCTTGGACCACTACGATCGAACCACCATCCAGGCCAACTTTGGGCCGTTAGAGACCGATTCCGCAGGTCTCCCCGAGATTGAGGCCGTGGTCAACCTGTTCGCCGGAGCCGCCCGAAGTGGGGCAGCGGGACTGGGCTGTCTGCTCTGCAACACGGCGGTGGAACGGGCCGCCAACGACGCCGACACCTCCCCCTATGTCGACCGGTATTTCGACCGACTCACCAACGCTTTCGAACGCGCCCTCGGCAACGCGAAGGGTCGGGGAGCGCTGTCCAAGAAGGTCGATGTCTTAGAACAGGCCAGATTTTTCACCACTTCCGTGATCGGCATCGCCGTGTTGGTCCGCGCCAAGGCACTCCCAGAGCTCGTCGACGCCTCCGCCAGGGTGGTCCTGACCCATCTCCATGGGCTCCGCAGTCCACCACCACGTATTGCCGAATAGACACGAGCCCCGACGACCATCAGCAGGAAGTCGTCACACTATATTGTTCGCTTTAATCGAACGTTTTTCTGGGCGGCCTGCAACACCGCTTGAACCGCTGGATTTTCCATTCTAGAGGGCATTACGACCGCGTAGACGCGCTCCCAGGTGTCTTCGGGCTCGCCCAATGCGACGACGCGGTACTGGGCCTCGACCGCTTCGCGGACGGCACTTGGGACCGGAAAGATACCCGCGCCCTCCTGACCGAAGGCCTTTAGGAGGGCGCTGTCGCCAAATTCTGCGACCACGCGGGGTCGGATGCGGAGCCGCTCAAACCAAGTTTCGAGCAGTGCCCGCATCGCCGAGCCGACCTCTGGGAGCAGCACCGGGGCGCCCTCGAGGCTCTGCGGGAAGTCGTGCAGGACCCTGGCTGCGAGCTTGGGCGCGGCCATCAGCGAGATCTTGGATTCGCCGAGCAGGATGCTCTCGGCGCGCACATCACTCGACAGCCCCACCGGCCGATCGGTGAGCACCAGATCGAGGTGGTGGACCGCGAGATCCGCGACAAGGCGGTCCGCGCGGTCCTGATGCACCACCAGATGCACGGGAAAGCCCTCGACGCGCAGGGCCGGCGAGAGCAACTCCCAGGCCACCAACTTGGGCAGATCGTTGCCAACTCCGATGCGCAAGCGGTAGGCGTGCCGCAGCCCGGCGGAGCGCCTGACCACATCGACCATCTCCTCACCGAGCGCGAAGATGTCGTCGGCGTACTGCTTGACGACCTGGCCGCGCTCAGTGAGCACCAGAGCCCGACCCCGTCGCTCGAAGAGTGGATAGCCCAGGTTGGCCTCGAGGGCCTTGATCTGAGCACTGACGGTGGAGGGCGCCAGCCGCAGGCGTTTGCTCGCACGGATGAGCTTGCCCTCTCGCGCGGTGATCCAGAAGTAGCGGAGGTGCTGGTAATTGAGCGAATCCACTTGTTCGTTATAACCGAACAAAGTATTCGCGTAGTTCTGGTGTCTGCGTGCTGGCCCCAGAGCACGGGCAACTCGCGTCGCCGAACCTCGGCAGGCTCGCGATGTGGGTCGCGGGTCGTCGGCTTGACCGGGACAGCTAGATGTCGTGGAGCGAGCGGGCGGTCGGCTTGACCTCGACGCCTGCGGCTCGCTTGCGGAGATCGCCGAGGATCTGCTGGGTCGTGGCGGCGCCGAGGAGAGTACGCAGCATCGGACGCAGACCGGCGCAGACCTTCTCGATGTCGGTGCGCCGGAGCTGCTCGGGTTTTTTTCCCTGGCGCTTGGCGACCAGCTCGACCGCCTTGCGGGCGGTGAGCTTGCCCAGCGTTGGTTCGAGGAACTCGATCACGGTCTTATGGAATTCGACCATACAAACCCGCGGGTAAGCACGGCCGCGAAACGACCGCAACGCGACCCTTTGCCCACGTTGGGGGCTAGCTTACCTGTCCGCTCGAGACCGGTCAAAGGTTATGCGCGGGGGCCGCTTGCCCCCCGCTTCGAACGGGCGCAGATGTCAGCCGCTTCGCGCAGTGCGCAAACTCTGATCCGGGGTCGGTCGCTCCCTCAACCGCTCGCCGGGCCATGCAGTACCTTTGCGGCGCTCTCGAAAGGCCCGCTGATGTCCACTACGACCGAGTTCCTCGCCTCGCTCGCCCCTACCGATACCTTTGTGCGTCGCCACCTAGGCCCGCGAAATCACGAGATCGCCGAGATGCTGGGGGTGCTGGGGCTGCCGTCGCTGGCGGCGCTTGTCGAGGCGACCGTACCGGCGTCGATCCGCGCATCCGAGCCGCTGATGCTCACGGATGATCTCGCCCCCGAGCGGGAGGTCGGTGAGCGCGAGGCCCTGGCGGCGCTGCGCGGCATGATGGGGCAAAACCAGACCCTGCGATCGTTGATCGGCCTCGGTTACTACGGCTGCGTGACGCCGCCGGTGATCCAGCGGAACATCCTCGAGAACCCGGGCTGGTACACCCAGTACACGCCCTATCAGGCGGAGATCTCGCAGGGTCGCCTGGAGGCATTACTGGTCTTCCAGACGATGATCGCGGATCTCGCCGGCTTGCCGCTTTGCGGCGCGTCGCTGCTCGACGAGGCAACCGCGGCGGCGGAGGCGATGGCCATGTGTGTGGCGCTCTCGCGGGGCAAGCGACGGGTATTTGTCGTCGATGGGGCAGTTTTTCCCCAGACGCTGGCGGTGCTCGAGAGCCGCGCCGAGGCCATCGGCATCGAGATCCGCACCGGGGATCCCGAGGCGATGGATTTTTCGGGGGGGGAGATCGCCGGCGTTCTGGTGCAGTACCCGGATGCGTGCGGGGTGGTCCGCGACTTTGCGGCGCTCTGCGAGCGGGCCCACGAGGGCGGCGCTTTGGTGGTGATGGCGGCGGATCTGCTGGCGCTGGCGCTCTTGCGATCGCCGGGCGAGCTGGGGGCGGATATCGCTGTCGGCAGCGCCCAACGCTTTGGCGTGCCGATGGGTTTTGGCGGGCCGCATGCGGGATTTATCGCCGCCCGCGAGCGCTTTAAACGGGCGCTTCCGGGGCGGATCATCGGTGTCAGCCACGACGCCAACGGGCAGGTGGCCTATCGCATGGCCCTGCAGACCCGCGAGCAGCATATCCGCCGCGAGCGGGCGACAAGCAACATCTGCACAGCCCAGGTGCTGCTGGCGATCATGGCGGCGATGTACGGGGTCTATCACGGCCCTGCGGGCATCCGCCGGATCGCCGCGCGGGTGCATGGCCTGACTGCGCTGCTCGCTGCGGGCCTCCGCCGCTTAGGCTACACACTCGGCGATCAAGCCTTCTTCGATACGTTGACGGTCACGGTGCCGGGGCCGGGGGTTTGTGCCGAGGCTGTGCACGATGCGGCCCGCGGTGCCGGCTACAACCTGCGGCCGATCGACAGCGACTCCTTCGGTATTGCCCTCGATGAGGTGACGACAACGGGCGAGGTTGAGGCCTTGCTCGGGCTCTTTGCGGCGGTTGCAGGAGCGACGCCGCCGACGATCGACGCGCTCGCCGAAGAGGCAGCGGCCACCGGTATCGGTCCGCTGGCGCGGGAGGGCGAGCTGCTCAGCCATGCGATTTTCAGTGCCCACCACGGCGAGCACGCGATGCTCCGTTACCTGCGTCGTCTCGAGGGCCGCGACCTCTCGCTGACAACCTCGATGATCCCGCTCGGCTCCTGCACGATGAAGCTGAACGCGACCTCCGAAATGCTGGCGTTGAGCTGGCCCGAGGTCGGTGAGTTGCACCCCTTTGCGCCCGCAGATCAGGCCGCTGGCTACCACGCGCTCTTTGCTTCGCTCGGGCGATCCTTGGCCTCGATCACCGGCTTCCACGAAGTCTCGTTTCAGCCTAACTCGGGGGCTCAGGGGGAGTACACGGGCCTTTTAGTGATCCGCGCCTACCACCGTGAGCGCGGCGATCAGGGGCGTCGCATCTGCCTGATCCCGACCTCCGCCCACGGTACCAATCCCGCCTCTGCAGTGATGGCGGGCATGAAGGTCATCGCCGTCGCCTGCGACAGCGAGGGCAACATCGACGTCGCCGATCTGGCGGCCAAGGCCGAGAAGCACGCGCCCGAGCTCGCCGCGTTGATGGTCACTTATCCGTCGACGCACGGGGTGTTCGAGACCTCGATCCGCGAGATCTGCGAGATCGTGCATCGCCACGGTGGGCAGGTCTATCTCGATGGCGCCAACATGAACGCACAGGTTGGGATTTGTCGGCCGGGGGATTACGGCGGCGATGTTTGCCACCTCAATTTGCACAAGACGTTTTGCATCCCGCACGGCGGCGGCGGGCCCGGGGTGGGGCCAATCGCGGTCGCACGCCACCTAGCGCCCTTCTTGCCGGGGCATCCGCTGGTGGCCACCGGCGGCGAAAAAGCGATCGGCCCGATCGCTGCGGCACCCTTTGGATCGCCGAGCATCTTGACCATCTCGTGGATGTACATCGCGATGATGGGGGCGAAGGGGCTGACACGCGCGACCGAGGTCGCGATCCTCAACGCCAACTACATCGCTCGCCGTTTGGGATCGCAGTACAACGTGCTCTACCGCGGTGCCAAGGGCATGTGCGCCCACGAGTTGATCCTCGATCTACGGCCCTTTAAGCAGAGCGCCGGTATCGAGGCCGAGGATGTTGCCAAGCGGCTCATGGACTACGGATTTCATGCGCCGACGCTGTCGTTTCCGGTCGCGGGTACCCTGATGATCGAGCCCACCGAGAGCGAGCCCAAGAGCGAACTCGATCGATTTATCGACGCGATGTTGGCGATCCGCGGCGAGATCGCGGCGATCGAGCGGGGCGAGCAGAGCCGCGACGACAACCCGCTAAAGAACGCCCCGCATCCCTCTGCGGCGATCTCGGCGGCCGAGTGGACACACTCCTACAGCCGTGAGCAGGCGGTCCTGCCGGCGCCCTGGCTTCGCGAGCATAAGTTTTGGCCGGCGGTCGCTCGCCTGGACAATGCTTACGGCGATCGGCATCTGGTCTGCAGTTGTCCGCCGCTGGAGCTGGATAAGGATTGAACCCCGGGCAGGGCCCCCAGATCAGCCTGGCAGGAGCTCAAAGGGGTAGAGCACCTGGACTAGGCCGCCGCCTGCGGGAGACGGGAATTTCCAGCGTTTCACGGCCCTGGCGACGCAGCGATCGACCGTCTTATCGCCGACCGAGGTCGAGATCTCTGCCTCGGCAACGCGGCCTTTGGCGTCGATCGTGAATCGCACCACTAGTCGTCCCTCGAGGTTGGGATCGAGTTGTAGGCCCTGCTCGTAGCAGAATCGAACCTCGTTGAGATGAGCGCGGATGATCCTGCGGATGACGTCGCTGCTGAGGGCGCCGGAGACCTTGGCCTTCGCCTGGCGTACCTTTGGCGCCCGTTTGCCTCGGCCGCCAAAGCCGGATCCTGCACCTTTGCCGTAGCCTGTGACAGACCTCTTGGGGATACGGTGTCCTTGACCGGCGCTCACGTACATGGCTTGGGGTGTTGCCGCGGTTTTGGATCCTGTGTCGTTGTCGGCTCCCTCTTCGACCGCGACGAAGGAGGTGTATTCGGTCATGATCCCGCGTTCGATTGCCAGAGCGATCGCCAATTGACGGTGCTTCTCGCCTGGGTCGCGAAAGCGCTGGGGGCCCAGCCAGTCGTCGACCTGCTTGCGAGCCCACATCGATGCCAGGCCGCGGGCATTTGTTGCCCGGGAAAAATCGATCTTGGCTGGGATGCGCACGGGCTCACCGGCGAGCGACCCATTGAGGTAAATGGTGCCTGTGGGCTCGCCCGAATACTTGCCAAAGACAACGACGGGCTGGCCGGCAAAGAGATCCGGGATCCTGCTAGGAAGCACAGATTCGACCGCGAATTCGCCCCAATCGATCGATAGATCGGTGAGCACGGGGTTGTCGATCATGCCGTAAAAACGATCGATGACGACCTTTTCCGGCTCATGCTCTCCGATGTAGGTGACCGCGCCGCGGCCGTATCTGGCGATGCCGTTTAACAGGTGGCGATTGACTGAGGAGCCGATGCCAAGGCCAAAGAGACGGGCCTCGCCGATCTCTTGGTCGAGCAAGGTAAAGATCGATTGCTCATTGCTGATATAGCCATCGGTCAAGAGCAGCACCAAACGAAGGCGCTTGTCGTTGTGGGGCATCTGCAGGGCTGTCCGGATGCCGCGGAGCATCTCGGTGCCACCCAGACTGTTGATCTCTTGGAGGTATGTGGTGGCGCGCTCTCGGGTCTCCGATGTATTGGCGATAGGCGCAGGCCCGAGCACCGATGTCGAACTCGAAAAATTGAGGATTTGGAACCTATCTTCGGACCGCATATTCGCCAATGCGTGCTCCACGACGGCCTTCGCGGTCTTGATGGGTGCGCCGTGCATCGAGCCCGAGGAGTCGATGATAAAGATCAGCTCGCGGCCGCGAATCGACTCTTTGGCGAAGGTCCGGGGCGGCATCAGGGTGAGGCTAAAGTAGCCGCCTTGTCCCTGGGGATCGGCCTGGGTGATCAGCGATGCCCGCGGCGTATCACCGCGCAGTGCCCAGGAGAGCACAAAATCGCGGCCCAGGAGTTCACCGGCCTGGGCGAGTTCGACGAGCACACCGTCCTTCGCTCGGTCGACATCAACCGTGTGGTACTGCGATGCTAGGCCTTGGATCGGCAGAGCGCCGGCCTCGATCGCGACAGAGATTTCGAGCGGCGGGCAAGGGATCGCTCCAGAGGTCGTCTTGGCGAGGTCGAGTCGGTCGGACGGCGGCAGTTTGAGCGGCCTGGAGTCGGTCTTTTGGGGGGTGTAGCGCTCGCCGATCGCGGTCGGAAAGACCAGCTCTAGGCGCCCCTTCTCTTGGCTCAGCGCCTGCACCACGTGAATGGTCACCTCGACCGAGCCACCGGGGGGAATGTTGGCGAGGTGTTGGGTGAAGATGTTGGTCCGCTCCTGCTCTAAGAGGCCGGCATTTTGGCCGCGCTCACGGGCTTTTGTGTAGACCTCCCGGGCCTCGTTGCGGAGCATCATGTTGCCGCGGAGCAAGCGCTCGCCGATCCGGATGGTGTACTCGTCGACCGCTCCTTCGTCGGCAAGCGGAAATGTATAGATCGCTTCGATGGTCTTTTTGTAGGGATTGTGAAAGACCTGAGTGACCGTTGTCTCGGCGATCGTACCGACGACGACAGAGTCGAAGCGGGTTTTTTGTAGCGGCAAGGCGGACCACTTTTCACCGCGCTGTACCAGCATACGCGCGCCCTGAGCTGCTTTTTGCGGATCGACGGGCTGGGCCTTTTGCGACGGCGGGCCGGGAACGCAACGACTGCCCATCGGCGGCGCGGTCTCGGGTTTGAGTTGGCTTTGCTCGTGGAAGTTCTGTTGCGTCTCCTCATTTGTCGGGCCGCCCAGGGCTGGCTGGGTCGCTTCGCGGGGCGGCTGGTCAGCAGGGCTTGGTGGCGCGATGCGGAGTTCTTGGCTCGGCTGCACCGGCGCCGCGGGGGCTTCGTCGCTGGTGCGGGTGGGGTCGCTGCGCTCGTCCGCGCCCGGCCTGCAGGCGAGGAGCACGAGGGCTCCAAAGGCGAGGGCTTGGGAGAATTTCTTCTGTTGCATCGCAGACCTCAGTCAGAGATAGGACAGGCGCGGACGCCAGAGGTTCCGACGAGCGGCTCACGGATAGTCGCAGCATCGGCTGGGGTGTGCACGGCGAAGATCTGAATCCTTAGGGGCACTTCCTGCTTCTGCTGATCGCGGCCAGTGCGTGCCTTTGGGCCTGCAAGCCCGAGAGCGCGAGCAGCACAACGGAGCACGGCAGCCTCGAGGGCTTGGGGGGCGCGCCTGTCGGCCAGACGATTACCGGCTTTCGATGTCGTGGATCCACTGGATGATATCCGGGACAACTTCGGCGGGCCTGATAGTAAAGAGGAAGTGGTCGCGTCCTTTGTAGGTACGCAGTGATTTAGGGCATGAGAGCCGCGCATAGAGGCGTTGCATGTAAGCTTGAGGAAAAATTGTATCCTCGCTTCCGTGCAATATGAGCACTGGTGTGTGTATCTCTTCGACCGGCTTGGGGAGGGGGCAGGAGGCGAGCGAGGCGAGCGCTCGCAGGTGGATTCTTTTGAGGGCGAGGGGATCTGCGGCGAGGCGGGCCTTGACCTCGTGGTGTTTGTTGGAGAGCAGGTCTAGATATGTGCTGATGTTGATCGAGAGCCCGGGCAGGACGGCTGCGGCGGCTCGCACGAGCGGCGCCGCCATGCGGGCCAGGAGCGGATGTGAGGTCATTTTAAATCGATCCGAATGGCCTAGGTCCGCGGCGTTGTGACAGATCGCGCCGGCTAGCTTTTCGTCGCTCGCGGCGACGTAGAACGCGACGATGCCTCCTTGGCTAGTGCCCGCGATGTACACGGGTCCGCCAAAGCGCTCGCGGGCGTAGGTCACAGCTGCCCGTGCATCGCGTACGAGTTCGGGGATCGTATAATCTCCTTTGGCGCCGCCGCTTTGACCGTGACCCCGCGGGTCGACGCTGACAACGTTGAGGCCTGCGGTCGCGAGCGCGGCGAGGAAATCACCGTAGATCAGGCCGTAGACGCTCGTACCGGGCACAAAGACGAGCGTTGAGGTGGCGTTTTCGGTCGCGATCACGTCGAGGTGCAATCGGTGTCCGTCGCAGTGGATCGAGGCGGGCTCAAAGAGTTCAAAGGGAACACTCGCGCCACGCTGCTTCATTAATGCGTCAAAGTTCTCGCGAATTATGTCGATATTTGGCGCCGTGCTCATGGTTTTACACCTACCAAAAAAAGAGCTTCAGAGGCAGGGAGCAGGTCATGCAACGAATGATACGCCGCCTATTCCCGTAAAATATAGATAGAGTCCTTCGGCCGCGGCGAGACCTACGAGGTGGCTAATCGCCGGTACAATGGATAAAGAGAGCGGTGATATTGTCTTTGCCGCCGCCCTCGTTCGCGAGAACAATCGCCTGTCGGGCACCATCGTAGACGTCCAGGCCAAAGAGATCTGCGAGGGTCTGTGTCGAGTCGAGGTATTCGTGGAGGCCGTCGGAGCAGAGTAAAAAGCGGTCTTCGGCGGTGACGTCGAAGCCGCGGACGTCAACATCGACGTAGTCTTTTTGACCGATCGCGCGGGTGATCATGTTTTTCATGCGCGAAGTCTTGGCCTGCTCCGCGGTGATGAGTCCGGATTTGAGCTGGAGAGCGACCAAGGTGTGGTCCTCGGTGAGCTGCGTGATCTCGCCGTCGCGAGCGCGATAGACCCGAGAATCGCCGACCTGGCCGACGATGCCGATGTCGCCGTCGAGCAGAAGTACCGAAGCGGTGGTGCTCATGCCGCGGCGATCGGGATCGAGCTCACCCATGCGATGCACCAGGTAGCAGGCGTTTTGGATCGCCGAGCGGATCATCGACAGCTCACGGTTTTGACGGTGCTCGCCGCGGGGCATCTCGCGCAGGCGCGGCTGCTCACGCTTGACCCAATCCCAGATCAAATCAGAGGTCTCTTCGCTCGCGATTTCGCCGCGGGCACGCCCACCGACTCCGTCGCAGACGATGTAGAGCCCCAGACCCTCGTCCGCGCGAAACGCGTCTTCATTGTGGGATCGTGTGCGCCCAGTGTCGGTGCGTCCGCTGGCTCGGATGCGCATAGTGAGGAAGGCACGATAACACGCGTGCTCCCCTCAGAGACCGCCGAATTCGGTGATCCGGCGCCGAATTCGGTGATCTGGCGCCGAATTCGGTGATCTAGAGCCGAATTCGATGACTAATTGGCGCTTAGAGGCCGAATCCGGTGATCTCTGGCCGAATTCGGTGATCTCTGGCCGAATTCGGTGATCAGGAGCTGAATTCGCGGGAGCAAGAATCGGACTCCGTATTCTGGAGGCTGGCTCGGCGATCAGGAGATGAATTTGGCGAGCTAGAGCCGAAAATGGTGCTCAGGGCGGACTCGGTAAGCCAGAGGTTTGATCCGGTGCAGAGGGGGTCGACTCGGCGGCGAGCAGCGGTTCGCAAGCCTTGCGGAGGTCCTCTGGGAGCGGCGCGACGACGGGTTGTTCGCTGCTGAGTACTGCGCTTAGATCGAGGCTCCAGGCGTGCAGCAGGAGGCGATGATGGGGGGCTCCGCCGTAGTGTGAATCGCCGACAAGAGGCCAGCCGATCGCGGCGAGATGGACCCGCGCTTGGTGGCGATGGCCGCTCTCGAGACGCAGCAGAGAGAGGCGAAGATCATCGGTTTCGGCGAGAATCTGCAGCAGTGTAATCGCCGGCGATCCATCGCCGCGAACGGCAACTTTGCTGCGTTGGTCGCCGTGGCCGAGCGCGGCCGAAATACGCCCAACAGGTAGCTGGAGGGTCGTGATGCCACAGAGGGCGAGTTCGTCGCGGAGGGCGATCGGCAACTCGGCATCACCCAGATCGCGGGGCATGGCCAGCCACGATTCGGCGCCCAGGGGCGGAGCTTTGCGGCTGATGGCGGCGTAGCGCTTGTCGACTCGGCCCTGGGCCAGGCCCTGACGACCGGCACGCCAGGCCGCGCGTGTACGTGCAAAAGCGATCACGCCGGAGGTCGGTCGATCGAGTCGGTGCAGGGCGCCCATCTCCCGCGGATCGTCGGCGACGTCGCGGCACTCGGGGAATTCGGCAGCGACCGCGTCGGCGAGTGCCGGCACCTCGTCGGGGCGCAGCCGGTGCACGGCGAGATCCGGTGGTTTGGCGACATAAATGATCGCGTCCGTGCTCGAAAGAATTGTCAGCGGTGGTGGTGTGGCCATCGGTGGCGTCGCCAGCAGGACCAGGTGCTGACCGAGTTCGACCCGCTCGGAGGGCGGGCAGCGGCGACCGTCGATCTCGAGCTTGCCGGCGAGCGCCATTCGGCGAGCGATTCGCCGCGAGAGCCCAGGCAGTCGCCTGCCAAGGACGACATCTGCGCGGGCACCGACATCGTCCGCGTCGACAATTTTGTGAGTGAGTTGCCGGAGGTGAGGCTCGTTCATGATGTGCTTCCAGGGTCGATGAGCACCGCCGAGACCTGGGCCCCGGTGGGCAGCTCCCCTGTGCCCGGCTCGATCAGGAGGAGCGCGTTGTGGCCGGCCAGCGAGCGCAGCGAACCCGAGGCCTGTTGCCGCAGCGGTGTCGCCTCGTTGCCCTCGACGGTCGCCCGGACGACGTGCAAGCGCTGGCCAGCCCTCTTTGCGGGGGCGCGGAGTCGCAGCAGCTGTCGCGGGCGTCGCCAGTCGGTGGGCAGCCCGAGCAGGCGGCAGAGCAGCGGGCGCACGATCAGCTCAAAGGTGACATAGGTGCTCGCCGGGTTGCCGGGTAGGGCGAAGATCCAGGTGCTGCCGAGGCGGCCAAAGGTGAGCGGTCGACCTGGCCGAAGGAGCAGGCTTGTAAAGACAGGTTGGAGGCCGAGGGCCTGCAGGGCGGGGCCGACGTGATCGTGATCGCCGACCGAGATGCCGCCCGAAGTGATGAGAACGTCAGCGCCGTCGATCGCCCGGGCGAGGCCGTCGATCGTCGCCTGTCGATCGTCGCCGAGGGTCGCATGTTGGGAGGCAGAGGCGCCTAACTCGGTGACCATGCCCGCGAGCATCATGCCGTTAGTGCTGATCACCTGCCCGGGTTTGGGTTCGCCTCCGATAGGCAGGAGTTCGTCGCCGGTGCAGACGATCGAGACCTTGGGCCGCCGGTGAATGGGCACCTGTGCATGGCCACAGCCGGCGAGTAGCGCCAGTTCGGGCGCTGCCAGGCGGATCCCAGGTTGCAGCAGAGCTTCGCCGAGTTGGACCTCCGAGCCGGCCTTGCGCACGAAGTGTCCGGGACCTATCGGCCCGACACGTCCGATATCGATGACGATCGCATCGGCCTCGACGGCGATCACGTCCTCCTGGGCGACGACCGCGTCGGCGCCGGGGGGCAGCAGAGCACCGGTCGAGATCCGCGCGGTCTCGAGGGCCCCGAGGGGGCTTTTGGAGGGATGACCGGCGGCGCTCTCAGAGTGTTTGTGCAGGCGCAGAGTTCCGCTCACGCTTTGCAGATCCCCGGCCCGCACGGCATAGCCATCCATGGTGCTGGTATCGGCGAGGGGGAGCTGCCAGCGAGCGCAGGGAGAGATCGCGAGCACCCCTCCAAGCGCCTCGGCGACGGGTACGAGGGCGGTGCTGTGGGGGCTCGCGTGAGCGAGTACGCGGGCGATCGCCGAGTCGAGCTTCGCGGGCTGCATCGACCTTTCATCTAACAGATTCGCAGGGCTGCGGCGATCGATCCTGGGCCCGCTGGCGAAGGTCGTTGCCGTGTTTTGCCTGGACCGCGGGCGGAGTTTTAGGGATCGCGCCTGGACCAGCCGTTTTGGCCGGGGACCTTTGAGGTCGACGATGTCGAAGGCGTCGGGCTCTTTTTTGGTGATCGATTTTTCGATTTCGATTTCGATTTCGATTTCGACTTCGACTTCGATTTTTCTGCTGGCGCTGTTGTCTTCTCGGACTTGGTGTCCTTGGCGGAGTTGATCTTGGCGGCGGCATTGACCGTCGAGGTGGGCTTTGGCTTGGGCGGACGGATTGTGCCCTTGGTCCGCCCCTTGGGTACATAGACGACGAATATCTCGCCGCGCTTGGGCTTGTGTGTGCGCGGCACGTCATTGATCCGGGCGATGTCGCCGTCGCTGAGCTTGAAGCGCTTGCCGATTTTTTTGAGGGTATCGCCGCTGCGCGCCCGGTAGCCGCGACGGATGAGGCCCCGTCGAGCGAGACTCGCGTCGAGGTGGGCCACGGAGCCGCGGATCACGTGATCGACCTCGTCGGGGCCGTAGATCACGACGCCCTTTGAGTTGGCGCGAAAGCCCTGAGATACGATCACTTGGAGGATTTGTCCCGGTTGGATTCGGGCCTGGGGATCGAGATCATTCCAAGCGACGATCGACTCCCAGGGGGCGCCAAAGGCCTCAGTGAGGCCGTTGGGGGTCGTTGCTCGGGTGGCGGCGAAGAACACCAGACGCTCGTCCGGGGCGACGAGTACAGCCGGTACCGCGGCGAGTGGGCGCTCGCCTTTGGCTCGGGTGCTGGAGTTCCCTTTTTTGGTGCGGCTCGGGATCACCAGGACGATGCCGCGTCCGAGTTCGCCGTTGTCCTGGATCTTGTTGAGCTTGCGCAGCAGTCGCTCTTTGATGCCGACTCGCTTGGCGATCGCCGCACTGGTTTCGCCGTAGCGAACCGCGGTGGTGGTCAGGGCGGCTGCATCGATCTGCAGTTGGCCCTGGCTCCGTTGGAGCAGCATTTTTTTCTCGATCGGCACGCGCACCGGGTGCTCGCCCTCGGGCGGTACACGACCGCGGACGTAGCGGGCGTTGAGTTCGGTGAGCAGCTTTGGATCCTCGCCGATGAGCTTGGCGATTGCGTCGATGCTGGTGGCCGCCGGCACCATGACCTCGTCCCAGGTGACCGCCGGCAGCTCCTCGAGATCGTCGCGGTCGACCGCGAAGTTTTGGCGGTTGCGACCGATCAGGGCGGCGGCGATGATCTTTGGGATGTACCGGGTGGTCGCCTGGGGCAGGCCGCTCTCGATCTCGCAGAGCGCCCAAAAATTGTTGGTGTTGTAGCGACCCACGCTCTTGAGAACGAGGCCGTAGCCGGCGTTGTAGGCCGCGAGGGCCATCTCCCAGGAGCCGAAGCGGGCCCGCAGATCTTTTAAGTAGGCTGCGGCGGCGTAGGTCGAGCGTTCGATGTCGAGGCGCTCGTCGATCCAGAAGTTGCGTTCGAGACCGTAGACGCGGCCCGTGCCGGCCATAAATTGCCACATGCCGGCGGCGCCGACCCGTGAGCGGCGGCCAGGTCTAAAACCGCTCTCGGCCATCGCCACAAAGACGAGGTCCTGGGGGACGCCGAGTTCGGCGAGAATCTGGCGCAGACGGGGCTCGTAGCGGCCCATACGACGGACCCAGCCGCGGATCAGCCGCTTGCCTTTGGGATCTTCGCGAAAATAATGGAGGTAGGAGATCGTCGCCTCGCTCCAGCGCACCGGGAGATCCGGCAGCGCGAGCTCGCGAAGCCAGGGCTCCGGCGGCGGACGGTGCAGTGCGAGGGTCGGCGGCAGCGAGGCGCGCTCAAACTTCGCGAGTTCTGCACGTTCTTTCGCCTCGGGTTCGACCGGGCGGGGCATGTACGCCTCGTGGATCGTCGCCCCTTCGGCACGGTCGCCGCGGACCCGTGCGCGCCCGGAAAAGGCGACCTGGAGGGGCCCCAGAGTATCGATGGGTCCCGTGGGCTCGGAGGCTGCGATCGGCGGCGTGGCCTGTGCAGGGGCCCCGAGGAGGGCGGAGATGAGGGCTGCGCCGAGGAACGCCGCAAGGGACCGAAGGCGTGGGCTGCGCCTTGCGACGGCGGACACTCGCATGCACGCACGCTAGCAAAGAGGCAGCAAAGGGACTACCTTTCGACCCATGCTTGTCGCCATCGCAATCGGCGGTTGGGAGATCCTGATCATCATCGCCATCGTGCTTCTGGTCTTCGGTCCCTCGAAGTTGCCGCAGCTCGGTGAAAGCGTGGGCAAGATGTTCCGCGGCTTTCGCAAGGAGATGAAGGCCCTCGAGGACGATAAGGCCGCCGAGCGCGAGGATGCGGTCGACTCCGAGATCGACGTGACTCCGACCAACGCCGACCGCATGAGCTAAGCCCGCCAGGGTTTGCAAAAAAAAAATGAGGTCATCACCCGCGGGTGATGGCCTCTTTTGTTCGTTCGTGCCTCGCTCGCCGCAGGCTCCCAGAGAGTGCTCCCTAGGTGTTCTCGTGTTTGCTCGTAGGCGTTCGCAATCAAGGCGCCGAGACTGCCTGGCATGTTCTCGGTCTTAGGTCTCGGAACTCACCCCCCAAAAAAGAGCGCCCAGAGATTTCTCCCTGGGCGCGGTTTTTATGATGCGCGGTCTTTATGGTGCGCGGTCTACTTGCCCGGTTGCAGGAGCAGCGCCGGGTTGAACTGGCCGGTCTTCACGTAGGTGACGACAAAGACGAGGATGACCAGGGCGACCAGGATGAACCAGAAAAGCCCACTGCCCTTGCCTTCTTCGTCCTCGGTGGGCGGCGGTACGGCTGCCTTGGTCGGCTCGGGATCCTTGACCGGCTCGGGCTTGGCCTCGGTGGGCTTGGCCTCGGTGGGCTTGGCCTCGGCGGGCTTGGCCTCGGTCTCGGCGACTGGCTCGGGGGTGGTCTTTGCACGCCTTGATGCCTCGACGGCGGCAGTTTCGGCCTCGGCGGCAGCTTTGGCGGCAGCCTCTTTGGCGGTGGCCTCGGCCTTGGCGGCAGTTTCGGTAGCAGCGGCCTCGGCCTTTGCTGCAGCCTCTTTGGCGGCGGCCTCAGCCTTGGCAGCTTCGGCCTGGGCGGCAGCTTCGAGTTCGGCGGTCTTGTCGAGGCTGGTCACCGCGGCTGCGAGTGAACCTGGCGTATCGGACAGACCAAGACCGCTGACGAGTCCACCGGACTTGGGCCTCTTTTTGGACTCGGGTACGGGCGAGGGACGAGAGGCGGCAGTTTGAGTTGTTTGGGCGGCGACGGGCGGCGAAGTCGGCACTCGAGCGGCAGCTGGCTTTGCGGGCAGGTCGTGCTTGGTGACGGAGTGGCCGTCGGCGAGGGCTTTTGTGTAGTCGGCCTCGCTGCGGAAGCCGTCGGCGAGCAGCATGCCTGGCTCGCGGAGCGACGGATCGTTCGCGGCCTCGAAGTCGAGGATCACTCGGTAGTCGCAGTGGGCACACTGCACCTGGACGAGCGGCGCGATCTGGTCGTCAGGGAGCTGGTAAGGCTTTGTGCAGTTGGGACAGGCGATGATCATTAGAAGTCCAGGCCCAGAGAGAAGGTGTACTGCTGCTGGAGACCAGAGGAGTCTTCGATCGCCACTCCGTTGAGATCGCCGGCGCGACCTCCACCCGGAGTGAACATCGCTTCGACGCCAAATCGGAGCACGCTAAAGATGAAGCGAGCGCCGAGGAAAGGCCGGTGCCGGAGGATGGCGCCTGCGTCCCTAAAAATGAACTCGTTGGGGCCGCTCGAGCCTTCGAGGTACTCGTCGGTGCCCGGCGTGATGTCGAGAACGTGCGAGCGCGCGAGGATAAAGAGCGCTTGGTAGCCGGCGTAGGGCGTGATGCTGAAGGTCTTGCCGATGCCAAAGACGTGGGAGATCGAGATGTCTCCGGACGCCGTTGTCATGTTCACATCCTTGGCTCCGACGAGCCTGGAGAACATGCCGCGGAGGGCGATCGAGGGGATCGGCAGGTGGTGGAAGCCCTCGTGCAAGGCGACCTTGCCGTAGCCGCTGACGGTCCACATGCGGCTGTCGAAGAGGTGCGTCGCGCCTGCGCCGACCTCGATGCCGGGGTAGAGACCCTTGCGACCCATCACTTGGAGAGTGTTGGCGGTCTTGTTGAGGTCTTTGTCGGTGGCTGACTTCCAAAAATCAGCGTCGTTGCTGATCGTATTGATGGAATAGCTGCCGGAGATGGCAAAGCCGCTGAGACCCAGCGAGTCGGCAGGGTCCACCGGCTTTGGGGCCATCAAGACGCCGAGCTCGGAGGCGACAGAGCGGAACGCCGCGTCATCGCCAACGGGGACGCCGTTGCCGTTAACCGACCCGAGTCGTGAGAGATTCAGGTCGTAGGTGCCCGCCATCGCTTCTTGCGACGTCAGGGCTGCAGCCACGAGGGCAAGCGAGAAGAGGAACCGTCTGGGCATGCAAAGCTCCGAAGATCAGCGGTCGGCGGAGCGTAGCTTGCGCCAGACTTGCATGTCAAGGTTCGCGCTCTAGGCGAGAAGTAGCGAAGAAAGGTGTCTACAGGCGCACAAAAGCCCTTTTTTGGCGGGGGTACAGGGATCGCGAGTGGCGGCCGTGGGCCCGAGGGGTGCAGGGGCTCCCGATTAGGGCGGAGCGGGGCCTTGGTGGGGTCGAAGCCCGCAGGGAATTCTTCGGAGCGCAGGGCCGCGCACCTTTGGCGCTTTGTACGACGAGATCGCGGCCGGCGATCTGCACGGAACTCTGGGATCGGCTGGGCTGGGCGCGTTGACCGTCCTTAGGGGCGCTGTTAACCTCCGCCGGCCGTCCCGCTGATGTCCATGTCTGCCCCTCCGCCGCTGCAACCCCGATCGAGCGGAGAACGTCTGCACGGCCTCCTGCTCCTGCTCTGGATCCTGAGCGGCGCGACCTTGCTCTACGCGGTCGACGATCCGTTGGCCCAGCAGCTCGCCGTGATAGGTCCGATCGCCCTCGGCATCCTTCTTAGTCGCTGGCTCTACACCGGTGTTCTTGGCTACGAGCGGCTGGTCGGTCTTCGGATCATCCGTCGCGGGGCGATCCCCCGCTGGACCCGTCCCGCCTTTTTCCTTTGCATCGCCGTGGTGGTCGCCGGCTTTGCGGTGTTAAATTTTGGCTTCCAGAGCCTTGCGTTGGTGATCGCGGTGGCGCTCGCGGCTTTTTTGGGGGTGTTGCTGGCGCTTGTCCAGTACGCGTCGATCTTCGGTACGACCAGCATCATCGGCGTGGTCCTGGGGGTCGCGGCGCTGATCGTTGTGCAGTCGGTGGCGACCGGGTTTCAGCACGAGTTCGAGCGCCGTGTGCTCGGTGTGTACGCCCACATCAATGTCACCCGAACCTTCGGTATGGGTGAGTACAGGCGCTTTGAGAGCTATCTGCGCGAACTCCCAGGGGTCCGAGGGGCGAGTCCCTTCGTCTATTACGCGATGATGCTCGCGCCCTACGATCCGAGCGGCGCGCGTACGGACGAGCTGCGCCTGGCGAGCGTCTTGGTCAAGGGCATCGAGCCCGAGACCGCCAAAGAGGTGATCGATCTCCAGGCGCATCTCGAGCGCGGTAGCGGTCGTGCGATCCCCCTCGATGTCTTGACCTCAGATTTTGAGCTGTTGCCGGTGGCGGGTCTCGACGACGAGCTGCTGCCGGAGGTGATCGCGAGCACTCCAGATCCCCGCGGCGACGACTGGTTTGAGGCGGCGATGACCCGCTACGAGGAGTTGCCGGCCCATCACAAACGCATGACCGCAGCCCGTGAGGTCGACGATGACGCCTGGCCCGAGGTCGACATCATGGGCGATACCCGTGGCGATGCGTCGACCTTGCCGAGCGTCTTTGTCGGTATCAGCCTGGCCCGGGATCTCGGCTTAGAGGAGGGCTCGACGGTGATGGTCGTCGATCCGGGCTCGACCTTCGATCACTCCGAAGAGCCGCTGTTTCAGTACTACCGGGTCGCGGGCATTTTTCAGGCGGGTTTTCAGGAGTACGACAGTCGCCTGATCTACGTGCACATCAAGGAACTCCAGCGTTTCAAGTACCGCGGCAAGGACAAGGTCTCGGGCATCGATCTGCGCCTCGACGATCCGAATATGGCCCCCGAGGTCGGTGCGGCGATCCGCGAGGTACTGCCGGGTCGCGAGTACTCGGTGCTCGAGTGGCACCTCTTAAACGAGAAGCTCTTCGAGTCGATCCGATTCCAAAAGAACATCATCACGGTGATCCTCTCGCTGGTGATCACGGTCGCTACCTTTAACGTTCTTTCGGCGCTCTGGACGATGGTCGTGCGCCGCAACGCCGAGGTCGCGATCCTGATGTCGATGGGGGCCACGGGCACGCAGATCTCTCGGATCTTCCAGGTCACCGGCATGCTGATCGGCCTCGCGGGATCGCTTGCGGGCATGCTCTTTGGTTTGGTTCTCTGCTGGCTGGTCGAGCTTTACGGCTACACCCTCGATCCCGAGGTTTATTTCATCGAGCAGCTACCGGTGGAAATTAGCCCGACGCAGCTCATCTGGATCCTGGGCATGACCCTGGCGATCTGCTTTGTCGCCACCTTGCCGCCCTCGCTCCGCGCCGCGCGCTTGCGGCCGGTCGAGGGGCTGCGCTACGAATGAGCCGATGAGCGTGCGTCGGCCGCGTCTATCCCTGGTGATCATGGTCGCCGGGCGCTTCCTCCTCCGCGAAGATCCGCCGGGTCAGACCAGCCTGCGGGTCCTGGTGGTCGCTCTGCTCATCGCCGTAGGTGCGGTCGTCGGCACCCTTGCTGGCGCCGGATCGATGGCCGTGCCCCTGACCGCGGTGGTCGCCTCGCTGATCGCGGTCGGCATGCTTTGCATCCGCATACTGATGCCTGCGGTGGCGGTGGCGGTCTTTGGCATGGCCCTGGGCTGCGCCGCGCTGACGACGGTGCTTGGCGTGACCTCCGGTTTTGAGCACGAGCTGACGCTGCGCATGACCCGAATGAACGGTCATGTCTTGCTGACGAAGTACGGCCTAGGCTTTGTCGAGTACCCGGAGATCGCGGCGAAGTGGCGCGAGGATCCGCGAGTGGTCGCGGTCTCTCCCTTTGCCTACGCGATGGCGGCGTTGGTACCGATTCGCGAGGACGGCGAGCAGGCGACGGGCGGTCGCGGGCCTGCGATCGTCGCGGTCAAGGGCATCGACCCGGATGCGGCGGCGGACATGGAGGGCTTAAACGTGCTCCTTGAGTCAGGTGGCCTGTCGGCGATGCGCCCCGGCGATACCCGCCATGTGCCGGGCATCGCCCTGGGTGTTCGCCTTGTCGAGCGCCTGCACGTCGACATCGGCGATCATGTCTCGTTGGTGCTGCCAGCGGATCTCGACGGCGGTCGCGACATCAGCAGTCGGCCGCCCCGGCACGCCACCTTTGAGGTGCTCGATCGATTGGACACAGGCGTCACAGAGCTCGATACGAGCTTGGCGATGGTGCATCTAAGTGCTGGCCAGGCGCTATTTTTCGCCAAGGCGCGGGTGACTGGGATCGAGTTTGAACTCACGGATCCCGAGCTTGCGCCGGCTTTTGCGGTGGAGCTTGAGGCGAGTTTGCCTCCCGCCTTTCGGGCGACGAGTTGGCAGCAGCAGAGCGCTGCGACGCTCGCCGGTCTTCGCCAGGTCCGGGCTGCGGTCTCGCTGGTCATCGGCCTTCTCGAGGTGGTTGCCGCATCGGCCCTGGTCGCCAGCCTCTTGCTGCTGATCCGCCGCAAGCAGCCGGCGATCGCTGTGCTCATGTCGATCGGCTCCTCGGATCGTCTGATCTTCTGGGTCTTCGAGGCGATCGGCGGGCTTGCGGGGGTCGTTGGTGCGCTTGTCGGTGTCGGCCTTGGAAGTGCCTACGCCGGTCTCATCGCCGCCTTCCGCTATCCCTTGGAGGGCGATGTCTATCCGATCGATCACCTGCCAGTGTTGCTTGGCTTTTGGGATCTACTCGGCCCGGCGATCGCCGCGGTGGTGATCTGCACTTTGGTCAGCGGCCCGGTCGCGCTGGTCGCTGCGAAGGTGCCTGTGCTCCGCGGTCTCGGTCGCGGCTAGCGGGGACCCAGTGGGCGCCGAGAACTGCGGCTACTCGCCCTTTGCACAGGCACTGCCGTGCTCGGCGGCGTTGTGTGCAGCTTTGGCGTCCGCTTCGGCGAGCATGACTGCAGTCGGTGGCAGCGAACCGCCGCCTGCGGCCTGGTGCCGCTTTGATCAGCCGTCGGCGGCGGCGGGCCCGAGTTCGATCATCTTCTTGCGGGCGACGCTCTCCGAGAACTCCGAGCAGCAATCCATGCGGATGTAGTTGGACCACTGATCGAGGGCGTGTTTGTTGTCGCCCTTGGCCTCGTAGACAAAAGCGGCGCCGGCGAAGGCCATTTTGTCGTCGGGGTTCTCGATTTGGGCTTTCATGTAGGTATTGAGAGCCTCGTCCAGGTTGCCCTGCTCGCGGAGAGAATCGCCGAGCGCTGACAGCACGAAGCGGGCCTTGACGTCGACCTTGGCGACCTTGCGCAGGACCACTTCGGCATCGGCGAATTTTTTGGCCTTGTTGAGGTTCTCGCCCTGTTTGAGGCCGTAGTCACCCTTGGTGCCGTCGAGCTCAAAGGCCTTGCCGTAAGCGCTTGCGGCCTCGGCAAAGGCCTCTTTGGAGACCAGCACAGCGCCGAGTGCCGCGTGGTAATCGGCGACGTCCGACTTGCCGGCGATCGCCTTCTCTAGGAGCTCTTGGGCTTTGTCGTACTTGGAGCGCTCGTAGAGAACACGACCCATGCCGTAGAGGGCCTCGGGGTTTTGCGGATCGGCCTTAAGAACGCCCTGGTAGAGGATTTTTGCGTCGTCGATTTTGCCGTCGCGGAGGCGGATGCGGGCGTTGTCGAGGTTGCGCTGTTGCTGGGCTGCGACCTCGGCCGGATCGACCTCAGGCTCGCCTTTGCATGCGCTCGCGGTGGTCGCGATCAGGAATGCCAGGAGGAGGGGACGTAGAGCCACAAGATCCGTTATCACGGGCGGCCAGAGATTTCCACGGGTCCGCGGGCCTGGAACGGCGAACCCGCGGACTCGCGAACCTGATAGGATGGCGCCCGGTGAGCGGGCCGCAATCGGAGCGCCCTGAAGAGGGCGAATGTAGGGCGATATCGAGCCGTCCAGCGGAGGTTGATGACGGCGGGATCTCTTCGTTGCTCAGGCGCTCTCTTAAGGAGGTCGTCGCGCGTTGGGCTGTCCGTCATCGCCCGCCCAGGCCTAGCTGGCTGCGACCGCAGGACGAGGCGATGCACCGTTGGGATCGCCGCCGTCACTTCGCCGAGGACTACGCCTTTGTCCTGACGCAGAACGATCTCGCCTTGATGATCCGACTCGAGTGGATGCCCGGGCGGGGTTGTCATCGCCTTTGGGTGATCCTTTTCGAGGAGGGGGCCGTGTACGCGCTGCCGGGCAGTGGTCAGGAAATCGTGCGCGGTGGCGAGAGCGGCCAGTGGCGGGTTGGCGGTCTCGAAATCGATTGCATCGATCCCTTTGAGCGCTGGAGGGTCGGCTTTCACGGCAAGCTCGATCGACGCAGCATTGATGGCCGGCCGCAGGTGGTCACCGATGCGGCCGGTGCCCAGGCGGTCGATCGCGTCGATGTGCACATCGATCTGACCTTCCTCGCCGAGCATCCGCCCTTTGTGCCCGGCAGCGATGATGATCCGGGTCTGCTCTCGCGGCGCTTTGGCGAGGCTGTCTGGGATGCGGATTTCCTTCGCGGTCTGCGGCGGCGACAGATGCGGAGCTACGTCCAGGTCGGCGAGTTCGCCGGCACCATCGTGATCGACGATCGCATCCTGGCGATCGACGGAGCAGCGCTGCGTCACCACGGCTGGGGTGTCCGTGATTGGGGAGCGAGCGATAGCGCACTACAGTGTTTCTTGGCCCGTCGCGGGCGTGCGGAGCTATGGGTGCAGCGGGCAATTTTTCCGGGCTTGACCCTAGAGGGCGGCTTTGCGGTGCGCGAGCGCGGGCTTGTTGCGATCTGCGATCTCGGGGTGACCGTCGAGCGTCGGCCCGGTCAGGCGCCGCGACGGATCGGTCTCGACCTGGAGGTGTGCAGGGGCGAGGGCAAAGGCGAGGGCGAAGGGCCCGAGATCGAAGAAATCGCGATCGAACTCAAGACGCTCGCGCAGCTCTCTCTCGTGATGGACGGGCGCGGCCGACTTGATCTCGCATTTGTACGGGCGAGCGACGGCGCGACCGGGATCTGGGTCGGTCAGCAGCGGATCCTGCCGAGGCCTGAGTCACGCGATCGTCGCTGAGCGGCGGCACGGCACAACAACACAACAACACAACAACACAACAACACCGCAGAGCGTTCACGGAGACTTCGGAGCAAGGTCTCGCTTGCGAGCCCCCGGGCAAAGACTGCGCCTTGGAGCGCGCGGGCGGATCACGTAGGTTGGCCGGTGATGAATGCCGAAACTCCGCTCAAGACCCTCGGTCTCCGTCACCTCGCCCTATTTGTCCCTGATCCGCTTTTTGATGCGACGATCCGCTTTTATCGCGAGGGCATGGCGATGGCCGTTGATTGGCAGCCTGATCCCGACAATGTTTACCTGAGTTCGGGCGCCGATAACCTGGCGTTGCACCGCGCAGCTCCCGATCGCTCGGTTGATCTCGCGACCTCGCCTCTCGATCATCTGGGATTTTGTGTGGCCGATGCGGCGACGGTTGAGCGCTGGCATAAGCGGCTCTGCGCGGGCGCTTTGGAGTGGAAGCTCGGAGAGGTCGGCGCGACCAAGCGTCATCGCGACGACTCGACCTCGTTTTATTTTCGCGATCCCGCAGGGCATCAGGTTCAGATCATCCACATCCCGAGCCTGCGGGCGTGATCGTGCCGGCTGTGCCCGCGTAAAAAAGAGAGGGGCACGCCTTCGACAAGGCGCGCCCCTCTCTTCTCTACGAGCCGTCGCGAGCGCTAGGGGGCGAGGTTGGCGATGCACTCCTCGTCGTTGCAGTCGATGATGACCTTGACCGAGACTCCGCGGCCGGGAGGATCGTCGAGTGTGATCGACGTGGGTGTGCCGACCAAGTTGCCCTGCGCATCCTGGGGCGTGACATCGATGAGCCCCACCTGGTCGCCGTCGAGCTTGCGGTCAGGATCGGGAACGATGTGATAGCCAAGCTCTTCTGCGGTGGCGTCGCAGGCGATCGGATCGGCGATGAGCAGGTCTTTAAGGCCGGCTGTGTCATAGATCGTGAGCTGAAATTGTTTGGTATCGACGCCGGGACATTGCACCTGAGCGCCGCCCTTGTTCAGGTTCCAGCGGACTAAGATGCGGGCTGGTGAGGGCGTCAGGCGGACCGACTTTGAGACCACGTCTTGGCCGGCGAGCGCCTCGATGTTCTTGATGCTATCGGGGCCGAAGTTGTCGAAGACCATCAGGCCTTCGGACGTGAGTGCGCGGGCCTCGAGGCTGTAGTTTTTGGCTGCGACTCCGGTGAAGGTCACCTGGCCGTCAGCACAGGGGGCTGTCTCGACGTACTCCAGGAGCTCTTCTCCGCCCTCATCAGAGATCTCGGTGAGGATCATCTCGATATTGGCCACATCGGCGGTATCGCAGGTGACCGAGGAGGCGCCAATGCTGAAGGGAATCTCGAGGTTGCCGGGGTCTTGGGTGCAGCCGGCGAGCGCCAGGGCGGTGAGGAGGGGAAGGCAAGCTGTGCTGAGTAGAATACGTCGCATGTGGAGGGCTCCAAGGGAGGTCGAAGAGGGGCCGACTCGCGGAGGCGGCATGGCCGGCAAAGAGACGAAGCCCCAGGGGCTTGGCTTCACCGTCGCCAGAAGAGATAGCCGACCTCTGGGGAAAGGGGCAAATACCTCTAGGGAATTGTGCCCTTGCGGTGCCTTGGGCGCGCTCCAGGGGGCTGCGAACGCAGGTGATCCGGGTCACGGGGGGGGCGGTCTCGGCGAACACTCTAGTCCCCGGTCGATGACGCGCTGCTGCTTGAGGAGCTGCCCACGAGTGCGCAGACCTCCGGGGTGGGCGGCTCTGCGACGCAGCCGTTCATCTCGGCTTCGCAGGGGGAGCAGTAGGGCACGCCGGTGTGTTCGATCGAGCACCAGGCGTCGGCATCTTCGGCCCTGTGCAGGCAGTGGTCGGGGTTTTGGGTGCGACAGGCGGAGGCTGCCAGCATGCCGAACACGGCCAAGACGATGCCGGCACAGGCGACCGATGGGATCTGTCTGAAAGAGCAGGTTGGTAGCGGGTTCATCGCTCTGCCGCGATCCTGGCTGCTGATCGGCGTCGGGTACGGCTGGCCTTTGCCGCGGTGAAAACCATGAGCACACCGGTGGTCGCAAGGCCGATCCCGAGGGCGAGTACTGTTGTGCCAATTCGGCTGTAGTTGCGGATATAGGCGGGCTCGTCGGCGATCACCTGGTCAGGGGTGAGCACGAGTCCGACGCCGCCGGCGATGAGCGCGAGCCCTGCACCCCCCGAGAGCAGACCGACCGTCGTCAGGCGTTCGCAGGCAGGTGCTCGACGACCGCAGCCCAGGTAGACAGGTGAGCGGTCAAACGTTGCCGGCGTGAGCTGCATTTTGGGGGCCGGGGCCGGGGCGACAGGAGCAACATCATCGGGGCGTGGTTGCGGTCCCGCGGTACCTCTTGGAGGATCTGTCTTTTGGCGCATGTCCTGGACGGGCTGCACCTGTGGGACTTCGGCGGCGGGATCGATCGCCCGCAGCTGGGGCATCACGGCAGAGCCGAGTGGTGCTACCGCGAGGACGAAGCTGAGCAACGGGCAGCCTAGGGTCACGCGTTCTCCTGACTCAGCGGGGGGTCGCGCTCAGGCGGGCGATGTCGGCGATCGGTTGAACGACAGCCCGCACCATGCCCCGCATCACTGGTTCGCGCTGGATGACGCGGGCGAGCGGCGGGCTGTAGGTGTAGTAGAAGCGCACCAGGTCGCGGCCCGTCGGCGAGATTTTGAGGAAGGTGTCGCGGAACCGACGGAGAGCGCCGACCTCGGCGACCCAGGGGGCACCGTAGGCCGCGGTCGCGAGGAAACAGAAGCCCTCGACCTGCTGGAATTTTTGCGCCTCGGTGGTGATTTTGGCGGGGCTGAGAGCCGAACGATTCGCGCAGCGGTCCTCGTAGGCGACCGCAAAGTGATAGGTGAAGTTGCCCCAAAGCTGGCCGATTTCGACGCTGGTGGGCTCGCCGGGGGTGACGATATCCGCGTTGAACGAGTCCTCGATCGCTGCGCCGAGGGTGGTCTCATCGACCGGCATGTCGCCGTTGATGTGATAGATGCGGATGCGCGAGAGGTCTGTGTTTTCGCCGCCGAGGGTGATCGCATCGGCGGGGATCGTGAAGTGTGCCCGGACCCTGTCGAACGAGAGGTTTTCGATCGTGAAGTTGGTGACCGGTGGCAGCTCGCGCTGGGTGCACGAGCTCCAGCCGGAGTCGGTGCCGTCGGAGTCGGTACCGTCGGAGTCGGTGCCGTCGGAATCGGTGCCGTCGGAGTCGGTGCCGTCGGAGTCGGTGCCGCCACCGGGGAGCCCGTGGCTGTAGACCCCAAAGCGGAAGGTCTCGCCGTTTAATGTGTAGACTTGGAGGCGATCGGTGCCGCTGCCCTTGGCGCTCGAGATCGTCGCGTCGGGCGGGTGAACCTCGCCGGAGGCACCGTCCCAGTCGCTGTAGCCCGAGAAATTGCTGGTGCCGTTGAAGCCCGCGTTGGCCGGATCAAACTCGACTTTGTAGATCACCGAGGGTTGGCCCAAGTACTCGATCCCGTAGCTCGGTAGGCGGGGGTCGACGTAGTGGTCGTCCTCGAGGTCGTAGTTGTAGTTGGCGTTCTCGTCGTGTTCGAGGTTGACCTCGATGTAGGCGGTGAGTGGGCCGTTGTTGGCGACATCTGCGGGCAAAAGGATGGTCGTGAACTCGGGATCCTCACCGCTTGGCGTGGCCGCAGTGTAGGCGTCGAGCCTGTTGATGTCGGAGAACTGGGGCACGTCGGGCGAGTCGTGGAGGGCCTCGAACTCGATCAGATCGTTGCGCGGTGGGTAGGGCGAGGTTTGGCCCGGGATGAAGTAACCCTTGTCGGATTGGAAGACCTGTGGCGAGGGACAGGTCATGGTGTCGACCGAGATAATGTCGTTCTCGGCGGCGGAGAGCGGCCGACAGAAGTAGCTCTCGGGGGACGACGAATTTTCGTGCCAGCCGAGGGACTCTTGGTCCATTGGGTCGTCGTCGAAGAAGACGATTTTGGGGTACTCGGTCGGCTGCCTGTGGGCCCAAATCGGCAGCACGGAGACCCGGGGTCCGTAGGGTGCGTGCCAGCTCGAGACAAAATCCCAGCGCCCGGGACGGTTGCCGATCCCGAGCTTGCCGGTTGCCTGGGTGACGTACACGTGGTCGACGAAGTTGCCCGCGGCGTCCTCGAGCCAGATCGCGATCTGGAGATTGGCGACGGGCTTGAAGTGGAACTCGACCAGCGCTTCGTCTTGGGCGTGGGCGGTGGACGGTGCGGAGAGGAGCGCCACACAGACGAGGCTCGTCACCGCGCCAAGGGGCCTGCAAAGATGAGACTTAAGGGAGGCCAACACAGCGTCGCAGTATACACTGGCGGCCTGCGGCGGCCGGGCCGGGCATCGGTGCAATGAATCACGCAGGGATCCAGAAGAGCCGTGAGTGTGGTGTGCGTCGACGTAGGGGCGACCGCAGCTCAACGTCAGAGGCCGAGCAGCCTGTCTTGGGGGTCTTGCCCGGGCTCTGCGCGGGACTTGCGGGATGCGTGGCTGCGCTCTTGCTTGTGACCTGTGGCCAGCCGACCGAGGACCCCGGGAGCGTCGCACGGGCGGCGAGGTCGTTTGGCACCTTGCCCCCATCGCCGCCGACAGCGGGTCTGGTGATGCCAGCGTTCGACAGCGAATGGGCGCCGCCGATACTCACCGCGGGTGATCCTGCCGCTTTGGCACAGGCGCTCGCAGGCGCTGACAGGTGGAGCCTGTGGCTCGACGCTCGCTTGACCCGCGGCGGTCAGGGGGCGCGCCTTCGGGGGGTCTTGGCCGGCCTTGGCGGAGCCCCGATCTCTGCCCCAAGGGGCATGTCGAGCGGTTTGCAGGGCTTCTTGGGCGGTGTTGCGCTGCCCCTCGATCGCCTGGAGCAGGCCCCCTATGGGCGGCCGCGCTACAGCAGCCGTGGAGTCGACCACATCGCCACGCCTGATCGTGAAGCGGCGGAGGCGGTGCTGGTGGTCGGCGAAGCAACGCTCGATCTGCCGCGATGGAACGCGCTCGAGGCCTTCACGGTCGGCTCGTGTGCCCCTGCATTGCGCGATCTTGCGGAGGGCCAAGAGGATTCGCTCGCGCTCCTAGAGCCCTTTCTCGACCGGGGCGACGCGATCCTCTGGCGTTCGTTTCGCGCGGGGCTCGATCGTGAGCTGTCGGCGCTTCGCGAGGAACTTAGGCCCTACGCCGAGCTCCGGCCGCAGTCGAGTTTTAACAGCGAGCAAGAGTTCGATACGTACCTCTGCGGTCAGGCCTATTGGCGCTACATCGAGATTTACCACCGGTGCAGCCAGTCCGCCGAAAGCTGCCTCGGTGCGCCTCGGATCTTTCTTCAGGGGGGCGTGAAGATCGGCCTGCCAGGGCCCGATACCGGTTCGCTCGATCACTGCCCGCAGCTCATCGGTCGTGATTACGTCGCCTCGGTGCGTGAACTCGCTGTGGCCGCGAGCCGGGATGCGATCCGTGGTCTTAGCGCAGAGTGGTCGGTGCTCGCGGATCGTCTGGGTCTGGTGAGCGAAATCTATGCTGCCCTCGAGGACATCTGCGAGCCCCGTCGGCGACGATTTAGCGCTGCGGCGATCGCCGAGGCCAGGCGTCGTCTGCGACGACTCGCTGCGGATCTGGGCTCCGCGGATCACGAGGTTCGGGGGGCGAGCTGGGTCGCCGCCTCGGGTTTCTTTGAGGTCACCGGGGTAGGTCAGGTCGCCGAGCTAGCGCGCTTTGAGGGGGTTGCACTCAACCAAGAGATCCGCGCCCAGGCTCGCGCTCTGCGGGAGTCGATCCTCGGTATGGGCCGGTGTCGACACCCCAGCGGTGAGTTGCCGCTTGTGGTGCTCGCCCTGCGTGGCGGCGCGGTCTCCTTCCTCGGGTACTTTTACGAGGAGGAACTCCTCTGTGGCGAGCTGCCGCCGCTTGGCGGCTTCAAGCCAGGCGACGCCCGCACGGTGTCGGTCGCACGAGCAATCGAGTAGAGTCCGGCGGTGTCCAGCGGACTTAACGTCGGCCTTCGTAAGGTCTCCACCCCCGTACTAAAAAAGCTCCTGAGCAATCTCCATCACCAGGCGATTGACTGCCCCTTGGTGCCGGTTTCTTTGGCGGCGATCGGCCTGCAGGCGCATACCGAAGCGCTCATGAATCATCTGCGCGGCCTCGATGCCGGGGGTGTCCGGGCCGTGCTTGTCGCTGTGCTCGCAGAGCGGCTGTAGGTTGTTTGTCGCCGCTGGTTTTGCGGCTTGTGAGAGCCTTGCAGCACTGGACATCGTATTCGCAGGTGCGCAGGTTTGAGGGGCTCCATGCGAGCCAACAACTTTGCGAGGTGATGGATGACGACCGTAACGAGTGCACGAGTCTGGCGGAGAGCGACGATGTTTGGGCTCCTCTTTTTGATCGGAGGGGCATGTGATCCTCTTGAGGCGGGCGACGGCGCGAACGCGGTGGCGGCGGCAAAGACCGCTGTTGCGGAGCCCGGGGATTCCGCGGCAAAACCTACGGCCAAGGCCAAGGGCGCAGTGCCGGCCGTCTCTGCTCCGGAGCTGGCTGGCGGGGCTCCTGCTGCGTATGCCGGACCTGCTCCTGGGGTTTCTCCTGCAACGATCAAAAAGGCGTTGCGGGCCTATCGAAGCTGCATCTTTGAGTGCATGGACGATCGCAGTGCCAAAGAGACCGACCGCGAGAGCTGCAAGCTGACTTGCAGGGGCAACGCGGAGGTTGCAGGTGTCGATCCAAAGGCGCCGGGGGCGACGATCGCGGATCGTTTTGACCTCTGTACGATGGATTGCTACGACCCGAAGCTCAAGGCGACCGATCGCGAGACCTGCAAGCTCAATTGCGAAGCGGTCGGCGAATCGCTCCAGGGTACCCTAGACTTTGCGACTCCTGTGCCGAATGCGGCCGGCGATGATTCGGTTCTGCACCGAGGCTGTGCTCGCTCATGCATGCAGCAGCGCAGCAAATGCGAGCGGCTCTGCGATGAGCAAGACGGGCCCGAGACCGATCGCGAGACCTGCCGTCTGCTCTGCGGAGCGAATGGCGAGATCTGCCTAAGCTCTTGCAATGTCGAAGCGGCAAAGTCGCCCTAGCGATCGGGGTACCAGCAAACAAACGCGCCGGCCCCTGGGGGTCGGCGCGTGGGCTCTATCTAGTTGCAGACCGAGCCCTTGATGCCGCCGTCGAAGGATCCGGGGGTGCAGGTGCCACCCATGCAGTCGTCGTCGCTTAGACAATCGCCGCAGACGCCGAGCTTGATAATACCCATCACCAGCACCTCGCCGCATTTGCCCGACTTGCAGACAAGCGCGCCGTCGTCGTTGGTCGGGCAGAGTTCGTCGTTTTGCACGGAGCCCGGATCGACACAGGCCTTGTAGCCGCTGAGCATCATGAAGTCGACCTTGGGCGAGCAGAGCTGGCCGCCGTCGCAATCGGTAGAGTTGCCGCATTCGCCACAGGCGGTTGGGATCAGGCCAAAGGTGCCGGCGATGACTTCGTCGCAAATCAGCCCCTCGGCGCAGGATTCTTGGGTTTCGCAGGTGGTGCCCAGGCCACCTTCGGTGCATTTGGCCTGCATCGAGAGGGCGTCGAGGGAGCACGAAATCCCGGTGCCTGCCTCGATGCAATCGTCGTCGGACTTGCACTCCGAGCAGACGCCGCCGGCCATCGGGATCGTGTAACAATTCATCGATTCGCAGTTGGCATCGGACTCACATTGCGAGCCGTTGGGCAGGGGCATGGCGCCGCTGCTGCTGTCCTGAGTGGTGATAAATCCAGCGGTGGCGTTTGTGGTGCTGCCAGTGCCGGTGGTCGTCGTGCTGGTTGTCTCGGCGGGGCCGCTGGTCGACGAGACGCTGTCGGAGCTGGAGCTCGATGTAGAACTCGCGCTCGCGCTGTCACCGACCGGATCGTCACCGCGGCAACCACCGAGGGCGATGGCGATCGTGGTCAGGGCGAGGAGGGCGCTGTGCTTCGTTGTCCGGCTGTAGTTACGGCGAGTCATGTTTAATTACCTGCGATCTGGGGCCATGATGACGCGAGCGGTCGCGACCTGTCTACGGTCGGTGCCAACGTCGACAGCGGCGGTCTTGATGAGCGAATGAACCATGAGGGTGCTCTCTTGGGCGTTCTGCCAGCCTTCCCGCAGAAGAGCATCTGTGATTCGGCTCACTGTCGGGAGCCCGTAGAAGAGCAGCGGTCCTGTGGCCGTGAGTGCTTGGCGGAGGACTTTGCAGGCGGTGAGGACCTGCTTTGGGCGGGTGTCTGGGGGGATGCGGGCGTCGATGAGCAGGCGGTGGATCAGCCGGGCATGTCCTTCGATCGAGATGTGTGCCCAGGCCCATGGATTCTCGCCGCCGATCGCGATTGTTTGCCGTTTTGCCTGTGGGGTCCGCATCCAGGCCTCTTCGAGCCAACCGCCGACTGGTTGGCTCAAGGGCCGATCCCAGGGCGCCGGCGGCAGCTCGCGCAGGGGGATCGGCGGCCCCTCGGGTGTGCCCGGGGTGCTCACGAGGAGTGTCTTTTGGGACAGGGTCGCCTCGAAGCCAGCGGCCGCGTAGAAGCGCGTGCGGTGGGGTTCGGCGAGGGCGGTCAGGCGCTCATGGCCGTGTGATCTCGCCGCCGAGACGGCAGCGCGGAGCAGCATGCGGCCGCAGCCAATGCCCTGAAAGTGCCCTAGAACGCCGAGAGAGACGATTTGAGCAGTGCCCGGGAGGCTTGGCGGAGAACCGACGAGCACCACGCCTAGCATGTCTCCACGACCGGATCGGGCGATCCCCGAGAGCGCAAGATCGACGACTTCGCGCTGGAGCTTACGTTCAAACCATCCCTGCGGACGATCGCGAGGACCAAAAATTTCGGCGATGAGCGGCTCCAAAGCCGCCAGATCATCGGCGCTCTCGGGCCTGTGGATCGTGAAGGAGGGCGGGGGACTCATGAACAAAAGGACAGCTGGAGTCGGACCGACTTGAGCGAGCCGCGCGCGTGTCGGATCTTGGTTGGTCTTACGGACATGTTTAAAAAGACACGTCGCCTGGTCGAGCTACGACATCGAGCCCAGGCCGCAGACCTGGCGGCAACGGGCGAGGGTGGCGCGAGCGAGCACCCTCGCCTTTGCAGCGCCGGCTGCGAGCACCGCGTCGACCTCCTCGGGATGGGCGAGCAGGTGCTGCCGTCGCTCGCGAGCCGCGGCGAAGTGGGTCTCGATTTTGCGGGCCAGAAGTTGCTTGGCGTGGCCGTAGCCAAAGGGCTCGCCATCGCGGGCGCCCGCCTTAAACCAGCCGGCGATGGTCTGCATCTCGGCCTCGTCGGCGAAGAGCTGCAGCAGGCTGTAGACCGTGTTGTCCTCGATAGTAAGTGGTTGGCCGAGTTCGGCGGAGTCGGTGACGATCTTGCCGACGAGCTTGCGCAGTTTCTTGCCGCTCCAGAAAAGCGGAATCGTATTGCCGTAGCTCTTGCTCATCTTGCGACCGTCGAGGCCGGGCACGTAGGGGGCCTTTGAGAGGCGAGGCTCGGGCCGGCGCAGGACCGTGTGTTGATCGGCAAAGGTGCGGTTAAAGGCGGTGGCCATGTCTTGGGCGAACTCGATGTGCTGCAGTTGATCCTTGCCGACCGGTACGAGGCTGCTGTCGTAGATCAGAATGTCGGCGGCCATCAACGCGGGGTAATAGAAGAGACCCGCAGAGGGCGTGATGCCGTTTTGGATCTTGTCTTTGTAGGAGTGAGCCCGCTGCAGGAGGCCCATGCCGGTGACGGTGGCGAGCATCCAGGCGAGTTCTAAAACCTCGGGCACATCGGACTGGCGAAAGAGCAACGCGCTCTCAGGATCGAGGCCGAGTGCGAGGTAGGTGGTGGCGGCGTCGCGGATGTACTCGTTGAGGGATGAGCCGTCGTGCACGGTCGTCAACGCGTGGTAGTCGGCGATGAAATAATAGGCCTGCCCCGGAAACTCGCGCTGCAATGCGATGTGCTGTTGGATCGCCCCAAAGTAGTTGCCGAGGTGGAGGATCCCGGTGGGCTGGACCCCGGAGAGGACACGCGCTGGGGGCTTGCCGGACATGGGCGGACCTTAGATGAGTTTGCCGGC
>CAYYUP010000049.1:0-8145 GCA_964474905.1 uncultured Nannocystis sp.
CGACTCGGCAGCTCCCCAGGGCAGCTAGATCAGGCAGCTCAGCCGGGCAGCTTAATCGGTCAGCTCAATCGGGCAGCCCAAGCGGAAAGGCGGCGCGGATTTCTGGTGGGACTCGGCGAGGGCGTTGAGCGGCGATGTCGATCCAGATCCAGCGGGTTTCGGCTTGGACCAGGCGAACGCCATCGTCGGCCCGGAGGATATGGTAGCCGCGCAGGCTGTCGATCCGGCCGATCGCGACGACCCAGGTTCTGATCACCAGCTCTTGATCGACTAGGGCGGGCCGCAGGTATTCGACCGAGTGGCTGCGCACGACCCAGACTGCGCCGAGCTGTCGATAGTGCTGCGGCGACCAGCCCTGTGCGCTCGAGTGAGCGAGTGCGGCGTCCTGCATCCAGCTGAGATAGCAGAGGTTATTGGCGTGCCCGAGGAAGTCGATCTCGGCGGCCGTGACCCGGTGATGGTGGTCGAAGATCGCCGGCATCGGTCGCCGATGATCGATCGATCTCGGCGCTTGTGCAAGGCCCTGGGACACCTCTTAGGAGGGTCGGATGGCGGCGCAGCAGTGACTCAGCTCGTCTTGCGCAATTTTTGGCAGAAGTCGCACATGCAGCGTTTGGCGGCGAAGATCTTATCTAGGCGCGCGCGCTCCTTGGGGCCTACCTGTGACGCGGGCGTGGCCGAGAGATCGACGTCGAGTTCCCAGCCCTCTCCGGCGGAGTTCGGCATGAGTTGAGCGACAAATTTGTCGACCTCGACGAAGGGCGAGTCGACCACGGCCGCGGCGATCGCTGCGAGATCGGGCCGCGGCGATTCGAGCACGTAACCGCAGCGCGTAAGGGTGCGCTTGATCTCGTCGTAGCGCTGACCGAGAACGATCTCCATCCAGTGAGGCGCGACGCCGCAATAGACGTTGGCGTTGCCCTGCTCATCGCTGAAGAAGTAGGAGAGCACGCCCCCTTCGGCCATCTGCGTGATGTAGTTGCGATCGTACTCCCACCAGTGATCGCTCGCCTGGATTTCGGCGTAGGTCAGCACCTTGCGGCAGGGCTTGCGGCGCAGATTTGCGGACATACCGCGACGCAGACATTGCCACGCGTTCCAGAAGGCTCCGTAACTGTCGTTGCCAGGGGTATTTGGGCGCTTGGTGATGCTGAGGTTGAAGCACTGGGGCCAGCTCATGGTGATTCTCCCAGGCGGGATGATAGCGCAGGAGGCTGTGTTCGAGAGCCTCGATACTCGTCATTATCCTGCGTATGCGCACGAAGTCCCGGGGCTCGGCGGCGATGTTCGTGTTGACGAGTGTATATATGTGTCGGTGTCTATGTAGTTACGGCCTCGGTGAATGCGCACCAGAATGAAGATAGTCAAGTGGGCACTCTTTGAAGGACTTTGCCTGCGGCAGGGTACGGAAGCTGCAAGCATTATGAGTCGGCATTCGCCTCGACGACAGGCAGGAGAAACTGCTGCTGGCACCCCGTACGCGAGAAACCGTCGGATTCGTGTCCGAAGCGCGGTCGTACACGGCATCCCACCATATCGTACAATATCTCACGTTTGTTCATGATGTCATAAAAAATCACACTTCTCCTTGTGGGCGCTTACAGTGCCGTACAATTATCTACGTTGTGTGATTATTCCGTACCAGGAGATCTTCTAGTCTCTGAAGGGGGATGTGGGGCTCCTCATCTGATGGCGTCTGCGGTACTGTGCAGCTCTGTGATTTGACTATGAGTGGATACGCGATTTCCCAAACGCATCTTAACCAGAGGCAAGGTTTCGATGATCCTGTGAGCACGATCGAGGGAGCCCTTGTTTTGGCTTTGCCTGCCCTCAAGCGAGGATCTCCTCGTCTTCATCGGGCGATGCATCACGCGGTGTTCCCCGGGGGACGGCGTATCCGGCCGCGACTCGCTCTTGCTGTTGGTGCGGCGCTTGCCGAAACCCCGGAGGACAGAGAACTCGTGCTTCGGGCCGCGTGTTCGGTCGAGCTTGTGCACTGTGCTTCGCTCGTGCACGACGACCTGCCTTGTTTCGATGACGCGGAGGTGCGACGCGGCCGATTATCGGTACATCAGGAGCACGGAGAGTCCACTGCGGTGTTGGTTGGGGATGCTTTGCTGGCCTTGGGCTTTGAGCTTCTCGCGGCGCCCGGCCCCCATCCGGTGCGGGCTCTGGCGCTGTTACGTGAACTCGCCCGTGCGACCGGTTCGCAGCGGGGGATCATTGGCGGGCAAGCGATGGAGTGTGAATTGCCGGTCAGCGCTCCGGGGCTCACCGGCCCTGATGCGGTTCAGCTGAATCGCTACCATCACCTCAAGACCACCCCGCTCTTCTGCTTTGCGACCTCGGTGGGGGCTCTCGCGTCGGGCGAGACCTTGCCCGCGCGCTGGCGGCAGATCGGCCATTGGCTGGGTGCGGCATTTCAGCTCGCAGATGATCTGATCGATCGTTGCTCCGGTGGCGGTTGCGGAAAACCCGTCGGACGCGACGCTCATCTCGGTCGGCCGAACGCTGTGGAGGTTCTCGGTGAGGAGGGCGCGCGTCTCCAGCTCCGCGCGAACCTCCAGCAGGCACGCCTGTGCGCCGAGTCCTGCATCCGCCAACCGGAGGAGACGATCGGCGTTATCGACGAGGTCGAGCGAGTCTTGGCCAAGTACTGCCAGGGGGCGAAGTAGGGTGTCGAGTCCGTCAGTGGTACTCGGAGCGCAGTGTGTTCGAGAGATGCGATTGTCGTGGGCCTTTGTCCGCTACGACTTTTCGTCGACGGTTGTGCCGGCGATGCTCTTTGTGCTCGCGGCCTCTCGGAGCGCGGGTCAGTTTGACGTCGCGACCCTGGCGGGAGCAGCCGCGTATTTCTTCCTTTATGTGTACACATTTGCGGTCTCCAACCAGATCACAGGGCTGGAAGAAGATCGGCTCAACAAGCCGGATCGGCCGTTGCCCGCGGGTATGACTACGGTCGGCGGGGCCTGGATCCGGTGGGTCGTCGGCATGCTCTTGTTCGCGGGCGTGGGCTGGAGCCTGGGTGTTCTCGAGTGGGCGTTGATGTGGCAAGTGTGTTTTTGCCTCTACAATTTCGCCGGCTTTGCCCGCCACTTTGTCACCAAGAGCCTCATCATGGGGCTCGGGGTGATTGCTCAGCTCGCGGCCGCATGGTCGATCGTCGCACCGGTTTCACCGGTAGCTTGGCGGTGGATCACCGGGCTCGCAGTGGTCGCGTTTGTCTTCTGCAACATCCAGGATCTGCGTGATGTCGCAGGCGATCGAGTTCTTCGCCGGCGGACGATGCCGCTTGTCTACGGCTTGACCAGATCGTGCCGTGCCCTCGCGTTTGCCTTCGCGCTGCTCTTGCCCCTGGTGACCCACTTCTGGCTGTTTGCGCCCCTTCCGGGCACGCCCTTTGGTTGGCTGTTGGAGGGGTCGGCGACCATCTTGTCTTGGGTTATCGCAGCGCGGCTGATGCTCGATCAACGGCCGCAAGCGTTGCATCGTTCGTACCTCCTGTTCACCTACTGGTATTGCTTGATGCTCTTCGGGGCAGGTCTTGTGCTACCTGGGGCCCTCGCCCCCTAGGAGGGGGTCTGCAGCGCGAGGATCGGCGCGCCGATGCTGCGCTTGCGCGATCTGTACGTGCTTGCTCGCGCGGGAACATGCTCGTTGGGGTGCAGGCATGCGGGGCTGCCGTCTCGTTGCGTCTGATACAATCGGACGCCGCGGGCGGAGACTCTGGTGGCAAGTCTCAATGACATTTTTCCCGGCGAGAACGGCCGCTTGCTCCTGATCTTGGTGATGCTGAAACTCCGCCTGCCCGAGCTGATGGTGTTGCCTCGGGACGAAGAGCTGGACAAGGGCACGGAGGACCGGCTCGAGCGGGGCCTTCGTGATGTGCTCAGGAGCCGAACACTTCGGCGAGTTAACCCATGAACTCGAGCCAGAGTCCCGCCACCGCGTTGCTCGTGACCTCAGATGTCGCGCTCTCCGAACAGGTGAGGGCGGCCGTTGAAGAGCTCGGGTGGGCGCTGGTTGTTGTGGCCTCGGCCCAAAAATTCGAAGAAGGACTCGAGCGGGACGGTGTTCGGCTCGGGGTTGTCGATGTTCGGGTTGATGGTGCGGCGCTCGCCTTGGGGGCGGTGCATGTGCGAAATGAAGTGGGTTGCCTGCTCCTGGTACCGTCGAGTGATCCCCCCGAGGATCGACTGCTCGCGGGCACGGTCGTTCCGATCCCCTGCGAGGTGGCACAAATTCGCTTGCTCGCCAAAGTCGCCTGCCGCGCTCGTCCTTCGCCACTAAAAGAGCGCGAACTCGCCGGTGAGTGGGTCATGGGCGCTTTTGATGCGGTCATCATTGTCGATGACGAGCACCGGATCGTCGTCTGGAACGAGGGCGCATTACGGCTCCTCGGGTATGCACGCGAGGGGGTCGTCGGGAGGCCTTTGGGTGTGCTCCTGCCTGAGCGCTACAGCACGAGGCGTCGGTCCCAGACACAGACTGCGCTGTGCTCACCGCGACCGACGAGCGATGTCGGTGAGGTTGTGATGCAGGCTGCCGATGGGAGAGAGCTGCCCATGGAATACTCGGTGGCGCATTTTGAACGCAGCGGTCGCAAGTACACGGGGTTTCGCCTTCGCGATCTGACGGAGCGCATGAAGAGTGAGGACGAACTGATGCGGCTCGCGTCATTCCCCGAATTCGACCCAGCTCCAAATATCGAGTTAAACAGCAGCGGCAAGATCCTCTACCTCAACCCGGCAGCCGAGATGCTGATCGAAACTATCCCCCAAAGCTGTGTAGTCGCTGGTTTGCCGGAACTCTTGGAGGATCGAGATCTCTCGGGGGGTGCCTACTTCATCCGTGAGGTTAATGACCGCGAGGTCTTCTACGAGCAGCATATTCACTATATCGCGCCTTGGGACAGCCTTCGGGTATATATGCTCGATATCTCCGAGAGAAAGCGAGCAGAGCAGGCACTCCGGAGATCGCTCGACTCTCTCGAGCTACGAGTTATCGAGCGGACGATTGAGCTCGAGCGCGAGGTTGAGGAACGAAAATACGCGGAGGCGAGTGCGTACGAGGCGAGTCGGGCGAAGAGTGTCTTTCTTGCCAACATGAGTCATGAGCTTCGAACCCCGCTTAACGTGATCATCGGCTTCACTGAGCTTCTCATCGAAGAAACCGAGAACGAAGCGGCGATCTGCGATCTTAACAAGGTCCTTAGTTCAGCCCACCACCTCCTGGGACTGATCAGTGAACTCCTGGATCTCTCGAAGATCGAGGCGGGTAAGATGACAGTCTTGATGGCAGAGGTCGACCTGCCGGGCTTCCTTGACTCCTTGGCGGTTTCGGGGAAGGCACTGGCGGCCGCTAAAGGTAACCGTTTTGTCCTCGACTATCCCGATGATATCGGTGTCCTTGTCACCGACGAATTGCGCCTGCGACAGGTGCTCTTAAATCTACTGAGCAACGCCTCGAAGTTCACGGAAGAGGGACTCGTGGGTCTCAGCGTGAGCATTGTCGATGAGCCCCCGGGCATCGCGCTGCAGGTCTATGATACGGGGATTGGCTTGTCCTTGGAGCAGCTTGGCGAGGTCTGGAAGCCCTTCACGCAGGCCGATGAGTCGATCGTGAGGCGGTTTGGTGGTACCGGGTTGGGTCTGACGATTTGCAAGGAAATGTGTGCTCTTCTGGGGGCGACGATCGTCGCCGAGAGTACGCTGGGGCAAGGGACGACATTCACTGTCCTGCTCGCAACCTCCGAGGATCGAGAGCAGGCGACGTAAGCCCAGCGGCGCGGTGCTTGGGCGAGCCTCAATGGGTCTCAGTCGCGAGCTTTGTTGCGGGCGGCAACAGCCCGCTTGTAGCGCTTGATGAGTGCCTTGTCGCGTCCGACCTCGTGGATAGCCCAGGCATCCTCTGGCTTGATTTCGACGCCTTCGATGATCGAGCACTCTGTTGTCCAACGCCACACCCAGAGGCACGACATAAGCAGGTGATCGTCGGCGGTCTCGGCTTGCGCTGTGCCCATATACAGGGAGTACATTCTCGTCACGAGCAGCCGAAGCCGCTCATGGCGAGGGTCGGCGAGGAGGCCTTGCATGTGGGCGAGTGCCTCCTCGTCGCGCATATCGAACATCAGAGCCATGGTCGAGGGCGTGAGCGGATGGAGGTCTCCGCTGTCGCGGAAGTAGATCAGGGCTCCGCTCATGACATGGTTGTAGCCGCAGAACGAACAGCCAATCCACATCGCGGCGATGCCGATCAGGTGCTGGGCGATTTCGCCGCCGAACTCATTTTGGAGTTCTGTGGTGATCTTTGCGGCGACCTTGAGGAAACGAAAATAACCCCGGAAGCCGAGGGTCTTGAAGCCCTCCTGCAGGACCGGGACAGAGCCCCCTCCGTACATTACGATCGATACACGGTAGAGCAGCCACATCGTCATGCGCTCTGGGAGCGTGAAGCGGTGGGTCATTGGGCACCCCCGCTGCGCCGGGTGCCGATGTTGTCTACGGCTCTCGCGGTCAACGCAGTTGCCCGCATCTCGACCAGGCTAATCCGGTCGATCTCCTGCTCGAGCCAATCCTTTGCCTCGTCGAGTGTGACGATCGGCCTCGCATTGCCGTCCTGCGAGACGTGAACAATCCACAGGGTAATACCGCGGATTCGTGGGCGTGACGCGAGGTAGGCTGTTCGGCTACCTCGGGTCGCGATGAACCGCTGAATCGCGACCATCTCTTGGCGTGCGGCAATGTCGCATCGCTCAACACCTGAGAGATCGAAGAGGATTGTCTCCGGTCCAGGTTCGCCTGCGAGCATCTCCTTTAGCTCGGCGAAGAGGGCGCGAATCGGCCCAACCTGCATTGACCCGTGGATTTGGATCGTCAGGCAACCGTCGAGTCGCTGGAGCGTGTGGCTGCTGGCGAGAGGGGCCATGAGGCGGATCCCAGTCTGCGATAGCGTACACCCTACTCAGCCCCCGCCGCAAGTGTGGAGGGAGATTCGTCCCTTGTTCAGTCGCTCAAGGGGCCAGGCTGCGTCGGGGCTGAGGTTAGAGGCCGGCGTCTTCGCTGAAGGTCAGGATGTTGCGGAAGTTCGCCTTGAGGAACGGAACTCCCTCGCGAAGGACGACGGGTAGCTGGCCGATGCCCTGTGCGAGACCTCCGTTGCTGAAGAGCTCACTGTCGAGTTCGCAGAAGAACGAGAAGGTGAAGTCCGGTTCGGGGACAATCGGTCGCGAGGAGACGAAATTGAGCACGAGCTCTTCGCCCGTCGGTCCTTCGTGGTCCGTGACCTCGACGTTGTAGATGCCGCCGGCGAAGATGGTGCCAGGCGGCACGTGCTGCCCTGCGAATTCGCCGCCCAGGTCGAGGCCGTTGGGGTTGGTGACGACGACCTGAATGACGCCTTCGCGGTTGGTCCACCCCTCCGGCGGGACCTCTCGGTCGCCGACGGTCACTGCGCGATACTCGAGGCCGGGGTTGGTCTGGACGACTTGGATGAAGAGATCATTGTTGGCGTAGACCACCGAATTCAGGTTTAGAGCGGCTTCGGCTGCCGCGAGGTCGAGGCCGAAGCGTGCCTCGAGGATGTCGAAGCGCTCGGCCTTCCAATCGGCGAATTCGGCCTCGCCCCAGCACATCACATTGGTAAAGAAGGTGCTCGTCGCTGGAGCTGGGGATTCGTTGACGGAGATTTCTCCGTCCGCGATGAAGACGAGAAAGCCCTCGAAGGAGTCAGGTGTGGCCAATGCACAGAAGTCATCGTCATCGTCGTCATCGTCACTCGCCGCGGCCACGCTGCTGGTCGCGAGGCTGAGACCGAGCGAGGAGAGGAGAAAGACTGCGCTGAGGGAATATGTGGCGAAGTGGCGGCGGTAGGCTTTCATGATGATTCCTTGGTGTGTATCGACATCAGGTCGAACCGGCTCACAACGGGGGAGCCTTTGGTTCACCGTGTCGGATGTTCACGTCTCCATCTGTAAGCGTCACGAAACCGGAAAAGGATCACGTCCTCATGCAATTAAATGGTTTTGTTGTTTCGATTGGTGGGTGCATGTCGGTGGAAGCAAGGGCGGGTGGTTGGCCAACCCCAGCGCGGGGGCTGGAGAAGACATTCATGCTCCATCATGGTGGGATCCGTGGGATCCGTGGG
>CAYYUP010000049.1:8245-17510 GCA_964474905.1 uncultured Nannocystis sp.
CTGCGCGTTTAAGGTAGAGTTTGATGCGTATGCAGCTTGTTCAGCGTCTTCAGGCGATCACAGAGCCCACGGATCTCTGCAACGCCGATCTCAATGCCGCCCTCGAGGCGGTGGGCTCTACGGATGCTCTCCTGGAGGTGCTCGCGCTCCTTGAGCGGTTCCTACTAGCTACCCAGGACAACGAGCTATCGTGCTTGACGACGCTCTCTGAATATGTCGAGCGTTGCAGCCGCGACGAACAAATTGACCGAGTCGCGATCTCTGCTGAGGTCGCGGGATCGCTCCGGCGAGTGCCCTGTAACGAGCTGCTAGAGCTGCTCCTCAAGATCACGGCACCGGCACGGGCTGCGTCTTTGCTCCTGGGGATTGTTAGCGATCCATCGACGGAGCCGGCATCCCGTCGGATGCTCGCCTGTGGGCTCGCCAAGCTCGTCGAAGATCATGGAGAGCGTATTGACTCGGGAGCGAGGGTCGCGATCAACCTAGGCCTGGCCGACGCCTTTGAGCCGGTCATACCTTTTATGCATACGCCCCAAGACCTGTGCGAGAGCTATCGCTTTCAGCGTCACGATCCTGAGGAGGGCGAGTTCTACCAAGAGGAGCTGTGGCTTCATGCTGGAGGCTTTACCTATGTAGATCGCTGGGTCGGCTGCAACGACGCCTGCCGTGACACTCGAGGCGGCAGCTGGTGCATCTGGCTGACGGCTCCGGGCCGTCGCGCACGGGCAGATTTTCTCGAGCGCTTTGGCTCCGTATCGATCGCGCCGCAGGGGGTCGAGCCCTTCCCGGACTACGACGCGACGGATGCCCTGGTCGAACTCATCGCGACCACGTCATCTTGCCAGGAGACTCATATGGATCCGCAGGACGCGAATGTCGTGAGTGAGCAGATGAGCAAGGTCGCCCCAGGAGTCTTGATGAGGGTCTATGTCCATCGCGAAAGCGGACTCCTGGCGCTCGACTGCGAAAGTGGGCTGCTCACCCGGTACGCCGAGGATGACGAGGACGACGATTGGCTGCTCTACTAAGACATAGTGCGTGCATACCGGACCCTCCGGGCACCGGCAAAACCGCCCCTCATCGGTTGCGTACGGCGATGCCGCGTCGTCAGGGCGTCACGGGCACGCTTGCGCTTAACGAACTGCAACAACTGCTGCAACGTAGCGCTCGGCATCGATTCGTTGGAGCTTGCGGCACGAGCGAGTGCATCTCTAGACGGAGGCGCTGTCGGTTCTCGCCCGCGTTGCGCGTTGTCCGTTAGCGATGGAGAGCTTGGATCGCCGGACTTGCTGGTGTGAGATCGCCCCGGATGGTGTTCGTAGAAGTTGCCTGCGTTCAGGCATGCGGGCCAACGATCGGAACCCGCGGGGGATCCGCCGAGGCGTTGCAGGGCCTGTGCTCTCGCGCGGAGCGCCGCGGGCGAGAATTCGCGAGATATATTTTGTGGCCTGGAGGGCGGTATTTACCTGTCTGTCAAGCCCGAGAAAAATCAGGACCGCGTGTCAAGCGGGGCTCTTGCTCCCCTAGACTAGCGAGCCAATGACCGCGACAAGTTTGCCAGTCGATATACTTTTCCGTCCCGTAGATCTAGGGGGGCTCGCACTCAAGAACCGAGTCGTGATGGCTCCGATGACGCGCAGTCGGTCGCCGGGGCATGTGCCAAATGATTCGAATGTCGAGTACTACCGCCGTCGTGCCGCAGGCGGCACGGGTCTGATCATCACCGAGGGAACGAGCGTGGGTCATGCTGCCGCCTCGGGGTACCCCGATGTGCCGGGGTTCTTTGGCGAAGAGGCCCTAGCTGGTTGGAAGAGAGTTGCCGACGCGGTGCACGAGGCCGGTGGCAAGATCATGCCGCAGTTGTGGCATGTCGGCAGCATCCGCCAGCCGGGCATGCAGCCCGATCCAAGCGTCGGCGGGGTTGGGCCGTCGTCTACGCTGCATCCTTTTTATGGCGAAGATTCCGAAAAAGTTGCCCCTGCGGCGATGACGGGCTCAGATATCGCCGATGTCATCGCCGCCTTCGCCCGCGCAGCTGCCGATGCCAAGGCCTTGGGCTTTGACGGTGTCGAGCTGCACGGGGCTCATGGCTATCTCATTGATCAGTTCTTTTGGGGGGCGACCAATCAGCGAGAGGACGGCTATGGCGGCGATGTCATCGCTCGCACGCGATTTGCAGCGGAGCTCGTCGCCGCAGTCCGGGCTGCGGTCGGTCCGGGCTATCCTATCTGCCTGCGATTCTCCCAGTGGAAGATGGGAGACTATGCTCATAAAATGGCCGACTCGCCAAAAGTCTTGGAGGCGTGGCTCGCAAAGCTCGTCGACGCGGGCGTGGATATCTTCCACTGCAGTACTCGGCGCTTCAACGAGCCAGAGTTTCCGGATTCCGAGCTTAACCTCGCGGGTTGGACCAAAAAACTGACCGGCAAGCCGACGATCAGCGTCGGCAGCGTCGGGCTCGACGGTGATTTCTTGCGCTCTTTTGGGGGCGGGGGCGCCAAAAAGGTCGGCATCGACGCGCTCATTACTCGTCTCGAGGGCGATGAGTTCGAGCTGATCGCCATCGGCCGAGCGTTGCTCTCAGATCCAGAGTGGGCAAACAAGATGAACTCCGGCAGGGAGGGGGAAATCGTTATCTTCGAGCCCTCCCATTTGGCGAGCTACCCCTAGGCCCAGTGCAAAGTTTTGCGGGTGGTGGCGAGCGCAGCATGTGTCGTCACCGCTCGCAGCCTGATTTCCGCGGCTTCGGGTAACATCGAGGTCGCGTCGGGGTTAAGCAGGACCTCATGGCAAGTTTTGACGCCTCAACCGCGGAGTGTTTTGTCTTCACCTACAAAGAGGGCATGTTGTCCGCCCTCGCGCACGATCTCAAGCATCGCGTGACCGCTTTTTCGGTCGAAATCGACGACAGCACGCGCGCGATCGAGGCGACGTTTGACGCCTCTTCTCTGGTGGTCGAATGTGTCATGAAAGATGGGGCGTGTGTAGTTGGGACGCTAAAGGATAGCCACAGGGCCGAGATCCAGCGGAACGTGGTCAAGGATATCCTGCACGCAAAAAAACACCCGAACATACGTTTTCGCTCGTCTAGGATTGAGCCAGAGGGCGAAGGTTATAAGATCGTTGGGGTGCTCTCTTTGCACGGTGTTGACAGAGAGATCGAGGCCGTCGCTCGGCGTGAGGACGGCCGGCTGATCGCTGAGGTTGAGCTATACCAGCCCGACTTCGGGATCAAACCCTACAGGGCGATGATGGGTACGCTCAAGATCAAGCCGGCCCTGCACGTGCGCCTGAGCTTGCCCGCGTAGGCCTGCTTAACGCTCGCTCAGGGCCCGCCCGCCTAGGGTCCTCTGCTCAGTGGGCGACGAGGGTGACGACGTCGGAGAGGGGCTCGCTGCCGTCGAGGATCGACTGCACGGTGGGGTCGCCCCAGAGCCTGTCGCGGACGAAGGCGAGGGCGTAGGTGTTGATCACACCAAAGGCCTCGGCGGGGGCGATAAAGTCGTCACCACAGCCGTCTCCTTCGATGAGGCCGGCGTCACAGGCGAACGTGAATGTGTAGTGTCCGCCGGTGAGAAAATCGACCCGCAGGTCCTGGGGATCTTGGAGGCCGCTCCAGGCCGGATCGCCGTCCTGATCGTTGGGGGTGGTCTCGTCGAGCAATGACGTCATGAGCATGGTCGGGACTTCGATTGCCCCGAGGCCCTCGTCGCCGAAGATGGCGATAGCGCCGGGCGTCAGCGGCAGCGCCAGGTCGACGCGGGGATCCGCGAAGCCGGCCTTGAGCTGCTCGATGCGCTCTGGGGTGAGGCTGCTGCAAACCAGACCCATCGGGTCGACCTTGCATTCGTCGATGAGGGCCTCGACATCGAAGCTGCCGCCGGCGAGCGCGAGTGTGGTGTAGCCGCCAAAACTATGACCAGAGGCGACAAGAACATCGCCCGCGAGGCCCGCGAGAGGATCGCTCGCGGGCAAATCGTAGACTTCATCGAGCATTGCCGTGATGTCGAGAGGCCGCAGGACAACCATGTCTGGGATCAGTGCGGCGTCGATGTCGGTGATGGTATTGCCTGTGTGATCCGGCGCGACCACGATCCAACCGTGGGAGGCGAAGTGCTCGGTCAAAAAATAGCTCTGCTCGGCGATACCGCCGTTGCCGTGGGAGAAGGCGAATACCGGATGGACGCCAGCGACCGGGGTGGCGTCCAGGTAGACATCATCGCGGGTGATGAGGTCGAAGTAGACCGTCGGGTCACCGTTGGTATCGTCGGTGGGGTACCAAATCGAGACGTTGATCGTGCGCGCCTCGTCGAAGCCCGCAGGTGTGTAGGTGACGTCGATTGTGCGAAAGCCGACGCCGTAGGGCCCAGGCTCGTCCGCGGGCGGGAAGTCTTGGTCGTCGCCCGTCGTCGTCGTTGTTGTCGTCGTCTCACCGTCGGTTGTGGTGGTGTCGTCGGTTGTGGTTTCGCCGTCGGTCGTGGTCGTGTCGCCGCTGCTCGTGTCGTTGGTATCTGAGGCATCTGCACTCGCTCCGGTCGCATCGTCGCCGCAGGCGGAGAAGGGCAGGGTCAGAGAGAGCGCGAGGAGTGTTCGGGCGGCGGGCTGCATTCGCCCCCTCTAGCACGGATCGCCGGGTTGCGTGATCGCGAGCGCATGGCAGGTCAAAATTCGAAGGCAATGCTAGGAGAGCGGGCTTCTTCGATCGCGATCAGCTGTGCGGCCGTTCTCCGAGTCACGTGCTTCGGGCTCCGCACGAGGACCTCCCTCCCTCGGGTTCGCTCCTCGCGGAGGCGCCCGTCGAGCGGAACTTAACGGATCGTGTACGCTCGACCTTGGCACTCTTTTGGGGGAGCGATGCGAGGCGCTACGTGGATGAGATAGGGAGCGTAGATCTGGCCGTGGCGGAGCGTGAGACCCTGATGTCGGCGGAGAGCCACGTGGGTACGAGTTCCGACGGGCAATTCGATAGGCAGGCGGCCGCACAAGGCACACATCTGCCCTCGGGTTTTGCGCTCGGTCGCTATCGGATCGCCGACGTCCTTGGCTCAGGCGGCATGGGCGTGGTCTATCGGGCCTATGATCCAGAGCTCGATCGCTGGGTCGCGATCAAGGTGCTCCGCGAGGAGCGACGAGAGCGGCGCGACGTGGCCCGATTCCTCCGTGAGGCGCAGGTGATGGCTCGCCTTTCCCACTTGAATGTGGTGCCGATCTACGACGTGGGATCGACCCCAGCGGGGCTTTTTTTGGCGATGGAGCTGGTGGAAGGTCAAACCCTCGGCAGTTGGTTGAGGGCGGAACTGCGGGGCTGGCGAGAGGTTGTCGAGCTGATGGTCGCTGCCGGTCGTGGGCTCGCAGAGGCGCACGCTGCGGGTGTTGTGCATCGCGACTTTAAACCCGAGAACGTGTTGGTCGATCGTCGGGGGCGGCCTCGAGTCACGGACTTCGGCCTCGCCCGTCCGGGTGGTCTCGAGAATGGGGGCGCTCATCGGTCGCGGACCACGATCCCGATCGGCACCTCTGGGTTGACACGATCGGGCACGATCATGGGCACGCCTTCGTACATGGCACCCGAGCAGATCATCGCCGGTGAGATCGGCGTGCGCGCGGATGTTTTTTCGTTCTGTGTCGTGCTCTTTGAAGCGCTGCACGGCTGTCTGCCCTACGGTGGCAGCGATCTCGAGGAGCGCCACGATGCGATCCTCGGCGGGGCACTTCGCGAGGGGGAGCGCCGGAGAATTCCGCGTTGGCTCGTGCGAGCGATGACGCGGGGGTTGGCGGCCTCTCCAAAGGATCGTTGGCCGTCGATGCCGAACTTGCTCGCGGTCCTGGAGAGCGGGCTCATACGGCGGCGCTCTGCGGTGTGGACATTGGGGCTCGGTCTGCCCGCGGTGGCGCTCGCCGGGCTGCTCGGGCTTCGTGCGACTAGCGATGACGCGTGTGTGACCGATGGCGCCCTGGCCGGTATTTGGAGTGCCGAGCGGTCGTCGGCGATCGCTTCGAGCTTCAGGGCATCCTCGCTTCCCTACGCTGAACCCAGTTGGCGTCGGAGTGCCGCTCAGCTCGATGACTACGCGGAGGCCTGGCTCGCCGCGAAGGGGGAGGCGTGTCTCGCTCATCGTCGCGGCGAAATCTCGAGCGAGCTACTCGACCGTCGGGCGCTTTGTCTCGATCGCCGCCGCGTCGATCTAGGGCTGCTTGTCGACGCGCTCGCGGCAGCCGATCGGGCGACGATCAAGCGGGCGGTGGAGCTAGTCGACGGTCTCGAGGAGATTGTCAGCTGCAATGATCCTGAGGCGGTTGCAGAGGTGTCCGAGGAACACCGTGCCTGGAGCGAGGGCATCCGTGTTCGCCTCGCAAAGCTGCGGATTCTCGAGCGCACTGGGAAGTACGACGAAGCTGAGCAGCAGCTGCCGGCGCTTTTTCAGGAAACCGAGGCGGTGGGCGATGAGGTCCTGCACCTGGAGGTTCGGAACCTTCGTGCTTCGTTAAGAGTGGTCGGCGGGCGCTACAAGGAGGCCGAGCAGGATCTGCAGGAGGTCTTTGCACAGGCCCACGCGCGGGGCTTGGATCGTCTGGCGACTCAGGCAGCGGCGCAGCTGATCGACGTCAGCGGCGAGAGGCTCGGGCATTTTGCAGTTGGCGAGGCCTGGGCGAAGATAGCTCTGGCGGGTGCGATTCGCATCGATGACGACGGTCGCGAGGAGGCACGGGCGCGCAGGTCCTACGGGACGATGCTCTCCACCGCGGATCGGGTGGAACCGGCGCTCGTCGAGCTCTGGCGGGCCCACGATCTCTTCGCAGAGATCTTCGGTGAGGAGCATCGCTTGACCGCCGGTGTCGCGATGAACCTGGGCAACGTGCTGTGGAAGGCGGGGCGTTTTGAGGAGTCGATCGCGATGCACGAGATCAGCGTTCGCAGTCGCGAGAAATTGTTCGGCGCGGAGCATCCCGATCTGATCTCACCGCTCGGTAACCTGGGAGTTGTGCTCATCGAGGTCGGGCGGGTTGAGGATGCCGTCGAGGTCTGGCGGCGGGCACTGGTGCTGGCGGTCTCGGTCTTTGGTGAGCAGCACCCAAACTCGATCACCTTGGCCCTGAACCTGGGCGTGTACGAGGGCGCGCTCGGGCTTCATGAGGAGGCGAGGGGCCATATCGAGGGGGCCGTGAAGGGCGCTCGCAAGACCTTTGCCCAGCATTCTCGTTTGGCGATGGCGCTCCGCGATGTCGGCAAATTTCGCCTCCTCACGGGCGATGTCGAGGGCGCCGAAGAGGCCCTTGTCGAGGCGTTTGCGCTCATCCAAGAGACCTCGGGTCCTGAGCACTCGGACACCGCGCTTATCATGGATGAGATGGCCGAACTTCGTCGGCTGCAGGGACGCCTGGATGAGGCCGCCGAGCTGGCGAAGGCTTCCCTCAAGATCGTCGAAAAGGCGCTCGGCCCGGAGCACCGCCGGATCGCTGAGGCTCTCGATGTGCAGGCGAGCATCTCCCGTGATCGCGGGCAGCTGCAGGCGGCGGCCGATGAGCTGGAGCGGGCCTACGGGATCATCGAATTGAGCGAAGTGCGACCGGGTCTGCGTGCGACAATCCTCTTTCATCGAGGTCGGGTGATGCTCGAACTAGGCGAGCGAGAGGCCGCCGCGGTGCAGTGGATTCGCCGGGCAGATGCGATCGCGGGAGGGGCGAAGGGCGAGGGCGAGGGCGAGCTGCGGCGGCAGATCGCCGCTTGGTGGGCGCTCTCGGAGCGCGAGCGCGTGGTCGCGACCGAGGCATCGACGACGCCCCGAGAATGAGCTGTGAATGCTGTCAGCTCTGCGATACTGCGAAGGGCCGTGCAGGATCGGGAGGAAGGGGGTCGTGAGCCCGCGGAGGGGGAGCGGAGGCTCGTCGCGTGGGTGGTGATCGCCGCCCATTTTGCCGGGCCTTTTATGTTCTCTGCGGTCGCGGTTGCGTTGCCGACACTCGGCGCGGAGTTGTCGGCGGGTGCGAGCGATCTAGGCCTGGTTGAGACGCTTTTTCTTGCGGGCAGCGTCGCCTTTTTGCTGCCGGTTGGGCGTCTCGCGGATGTCGGTGATCGGCGCACGCTCTACCGCGGCGGCCTGGCGATCTTTGGTCTCGCTTCGTTGGCGATCGCGGCCTCGGGATCGATGGTGCTTATCCTCGTTTTGCGCTTTGTGCAGGGCATCGCGGCAGCGGTGATCTCGGCAACGGGTCCGGCGATCCTCGCCGACTTGGTAGCGCCTGCGCGTCGCGGCCGGGCCTACGGTTTGGCGATCGGTGTGACCTACGGGGGCTTGACGCTGGGGCCCCTGGTTGGCGGTGCGCTGGTCAGCGCGTGGGGTTGGCGGGCCGTTTTTGTCGGCGGAGCGGTGCTGCTTCTCGCGGCCTATGTGCTGGTTCGGCGTTTCTTAAACTCGAGCTTTGAGCTGCCGCCCGCCGGTGCGCTTCATCTGCCGAGCGTGGGCCTAGTGGTCACCTCGGTGATCGCCGTGGTCTTCGGCGCAGCGCTCCTGGACGAGCCCCTGAAGGGAGTGCCCTTGATCGTCTGTGGGCTGGTGTTGGGGGTGCTCTTTGTCGCTTGGCAGGCCCGACTTCCGGCGCCTTTGCTCGACGTGCAGGCGCTGATCGAAAACCGTGTGCTGCGGGGGGCGCTGGTGGTCCAGGCGTTGCTCTACATGAGCGCCTACGCCTCGCTTTTTATGATGAGCCTCTACCTGCAGGCGGCGCTCGGGCGCACGCCGGCGCTGGCCGGGCAGGTACTCGCGCTCGGCACAGTACTGATGGCCGTCTTTGCGCCGTTGGCAGGGATCCTGGCCGATCGTCTGCGGCCGGCCCTGCTCGCGAGTTTTGGGGTCGGTAGTGTGCTGCTGAGTTCGCTGTTGGCGGTCGGTTTGGGCCCGGATTCAGACATGCGCGCAGTGGTGGCGGTACTCGCTGCACAGGGCGTTGGCTTTGCCTTCTTCTCGTCGCCGAACATGACGACGATCATGAACAGCGTGCCCGACTCGGCGGTTGGCGGTGCCTCTGCGCTCGGGGCCACGTCGCGCTCCGCTGGCATGATCAGCGGCATGCTCGTGACCTCGGTGCTGCTGGCACTGGCGCTCGGCGATGTGCCGGTCGCTTCGGCGCCGCTGCGCTTTGTCGAGGTGATGCACACCGCCTATTCGTTGCTCGCGGGCGCTGGAGCGCTCGCCCTCCTCGTCTCTTTGCGCGGTCTCTGGATCTCCCGTCGCGGGTAAAAGAGTTCGCAGGGGGAGAGGTTGTG
>CAYYUP010000049.1:17610-38578 GCA_964474905.1 uncultured Nannocystis sp.
GGTCGACGATGTCCGATGTGATCCTCGCTTCTTTTGAACTCGGCTCTTCTTTTTGGCCGACCTTCGATCCTTTTCTCTTTTGTGTGCATCACGAGGATCACTACCCCGCCGGCAATGCGGAGATGGGCCCAGATGCACCGTTAGCTGGTCGCCGCATGGGCATGGACTTCGAGGGCTTAGGCGGCTGGCGCATGTACCACGGGCGGGTTGTGCCGGGGTTTCCCCAGCATCCGCATCGGGGTTTTGAGACCGTGAGCATCGTTCGTCGGGGTGTTATGGATCACTCCGATTCCCTCGGCGCGAGCGCCCGTTTTGGCGAAGGCGATGTCCAGTGGATGACCGCCGGACGCGGCATTGTGCACGCCGAGATGTTCCCGCTGCGTCGCCGCGATGCCGACAACCCAGCGGAGCTCTTCCAGCTTTGGCTCAATCTGCCGGCGGTGAGCAAGATGGTCGAACCCCATTTTTCGATGCTCTGGGCGCCGACGATCCCAGAGGTGCAGGTCGGCGGATCGGAGCGAGGAGGTGCTTGTGTGCGGTTGATCGCCGGTGCGTTCGCGGGGCAGCGGGCACCGAAGCCGCCGCCGCATTCGTGGGCTTCATCGGCTACCTCGGAGGTCGCGATCTGGACGATCCGCATCGCCGCCGGCGCTCACCTGACCCTTCCGCCAGCGAGCGCGGGCCTGTCCCGAACCCTCTACGTCTTTCGCGGCGAGGGGCTTCGCCTGGGTGAGCACGAGTTGCCGGCTCGTTGTGGTTTGCGCCTCGATCCGGAGGCCGCGATCTCGCTCGTCGGTGGCGATGTCGAGGTCGAGATCCTGCTCCTGCAGGGGAGGCCGATAGGCGAGCCCGTCGTCCGGCACGGGCCCTTTGTTATGAACACGGCGGCCGAAATCCAGCAGGCGATGCGTGACTATCGACGCACGGGGTTTGGCGGCTGGCCATGGGCAAGCGAGGGTCCTGTGCATGCTCGGGAGGCCGGTCGTTTTGCGGTGCACGCCGACGGCCGCCGCGAGCTGCCCGGGCAGGCCGAGCGGGCAGAGTCCACAGAGACCTCGGCCTAGTCGCCGCAGATCGTAGCCCTTGGAGGCGCGCTTCTTTGGTACCCTGCGCGGGTATGCTCGTCCGGCCTCGCCCTTCTTTTGTGAGCGTCGAGAGGGCGCTCGCGACCCTTTTGCCGCTGGCTTTGGTGGCCGCTTGCTCTGATCCGCCGGTCCAAGACGAGCCCGATCCGCTCTACAGGGCGCAGATCCGGCGGACGACGCACGGGGTCGCGCACATCCTTGCCGGCGACCTGGCGTCCGTCACCTTCGGTCAGGCCTACGCCTTCGCGGAGGACCACGCCTGCATTCTCGCCGATCAGATCCTCAAGGTGCGTTCGGAGCGGGCGGCATTCCTCGGGGCGGGGGCGGGCGATCGGCACATCCACAGCGACGTCGGTTACCTGGCGCTCGAGGTCTACGCCGATGCCGAGGCGATGCTCGAGGCCCAGCCCGATGAGTTGCGGGTGATGATCGAGGCCTACGCCGCGGGCTACAATGCCTATTTGGAGGACGTCGGTGTCGCTGCGGTGCCCGGTTATTGTCGCGGTGCCGATTGGCTGCGGCCGATCAGCGCTGTCGATCTCGCGGCCTATTATGTGAGCGTCGGCCTGGTCGCCAGTGGTGTGCAGCTCACCGATTTTATCGCCACTGCGAAGCCTCCGGGAGCGGGCGGCCAAGTGCCAGGACCGCCCGCCCACAAGCTGCGGGCTGCGGTCGACTCTGGACTGGGTTCCAACGGCTGGGCGATCGGCGGCGATCGTTCGGCAAGCGGTCGGGGCATGGTTATGGCCAACCCGCATTTTCCCTATTTTGGCGAACTCAAGCTCTGGGAGAACCACCTCACAGTGCCCGGCGAACTCAACGTCTACGGCGCAACCCTGGTCGGCGTGCCTGGGGTGCTTATAGGCTTTAACGAGAGCCTCGCCTGGACCCATACGTTCTCGGTCGAAGGCAATCGCTTCACCCTCTATACCGTCGATTTGGTGCCGGGCGAGCCGACCCATTATTACTACGGCGAATCGGTGCGCGAGATGACCTCGCACGAATACACGGTTGCGGTGAGGGATGATAATGGCTCGCTTCGGGAAGAAGTGCGCACGGTGTGGTCGACCCATTACGGGCCGATCCTGAACGTCAACAATTTTGGCTGGAACGAGGAGATTGCGGTGACCTACCGCGACGCCAACCGCCGCAAGTTCAATCTGGTCGCCCAATGGCAGGCGATGAGCAAGGCCGCCGACCTCGGACAATTTGAGGCGGTCTTCGACACCCTCGACGGCATTCCCTGGGTGCATACGATCGCCGCCGACAGCAACGGTGATGTCTTCTATATCGACGCTGCGAGCACTCCTCATCTCTCCCAGGCGGCGCTCGACGGCTGGAAAAAATCGCTTGACGACGGCGAGCTGTTGCCGGTGTTGCTCTACGATCAGGCCGGCGCGGTGGTCTTGGACGGTTCGTCGCCCGTGAACGAGTGGGTCGTCGATCCGCTCACACAAAAGGGCACTGTGCCGATCGGCGAGGCGCCGCGGCTTGTCGGTCGTCGCGATTTTGTGATGAACGCGAACGACAGCCACTGGCTGGCCAACCCAGCCAAGCCGCTGGTTGGCTACTCACCGCTGCACGGCGAAGAGCAGACACCCCAGTCGCCGCGGACGCGGATGAACCTGACGATGCTCACAGAGGTCGGCGCCGACGGTGCGTCGGGGGCGGACGGGCTTTTTGATGTGCAAGAGCTCAAAGACGCGGTGATGGGCAATCGCTCGATGACCAGCGAACTCTTGCTGGCGGCGGTGGTGGAGCGTTGTCAGGGCGCCGGACCGGTGACGGTTGACGAGAGCAGCGTCGACATCAGTGAGGCCTGCGGGTTGCTGGCGGCTTGGCAGGGTCACTATAATTTGGCGAGCCAGGGCGCGATCATCTGGCGGGAATTTATCGGCTCTTTTAACTCTGAGCATACAAAGGACAGTGGCCTGCTCTTTGCCAATGGTTTTGATGCCGCCGATCCGGTGGCCACGCCCTACGGCCTGGCGGCTGCGCCCGAAGAGGGGCAAGACGACGCGATCCTGCAAAAACTCGGGCGCGCGGTTGTCAATCTAAACGAGGCAGGCATGCCGATCTCGGCGACCCTTGGCGACGCGCAGTACGCCATCCGCGGCGGCGAGAGGATCCCGGTGCACGGTGGGCAGTCGGGCGATGGTGTTATCAATCAAGTTTTTTACGGTTCGCTTAGCACCGCCCTGGAGCCGCGACCCAGCCGTGGCGAGGTTATCAGCGAGGCCACCGATCTCACAGACGAGGGTTATCTCGTGACCTACGGCAGCAGTTTCATCATGGCGATGGAGTTTACCGAAGAGGGTCCCCGCGGGGATGCGATGCTCACCTACGGCCAGAGCGATGACCCAAGTTCGCCGCATCACGCCGATCAAATGAAGGCATTTTCGGCGAAGCAGTGGCGGCCGATCGCCTTTACCGAGCAGGCGATCGCGGCCGACTCTGAGCTTCGCGAGTACGAGGTTACGTACGGCGAAGCGAGCAGCTCGGAGACCGCCAAGTAGCGTCCAAGTCCAGAGCAGACGATTTTTTTCAAGAGAACCCGAGACCGGAGAATACAAGGTGGAGCCAACACGCCAAGGAAGGCGCAGCGTCTATGCAGGGATCTTTTTGGTCGCTCAGTCGACGCTGATCCTTGAAATTTTACTGACCCGGATCACCTCGGTGATCGCCTGGTATCACCTCGCGTTCTTCGTGATCGCGCTGGCGATGCTGGGTATGACCGCGGGCGCCGTGGTCGTCTTTTTGTTGCCGCGGTTGTTTGTGCCCGGGGTGGTCGCGAGACGTCTCGCCGAGAGCGCGCTGCTGGGGGCGATCATCGCTCCGCTGGCGCTCGCCTGGGTGATGGCCACGCCCCTGGTTGCGGTCACCGACTTCATGAGTTTCTTCGCCCTGTTGATGACGGGCATCGCATTGGCGCTGCCCTTTGCGTTTTTTGGCGTCACCTTGACACTGGCGCTGACCCGCTCTGGATTGCCGCCGGGGCGTGCGTACGGTATCGATTTGGTCGGTGCAGCGGCGGGCGCAGTGCTCGTGATCCCGCTTCTCGATTTGGTGGATGGCGGCTCTGCTTCATTGGTGGCATCGTCGCTGGCGGCCCTCGGCGGCATCGCCTTTGCGCTCGCTGCGGGCGAGCGCAAGCTGGTCCTGCGCGGCGGTGTGCTGGCGGCGCTGCTGCTCGGTCTAGGCGGTCTTAATCACGCTGCCGAGCGACCGCCGCTGCGGCCCTCGTGGATCAAGGGCGTGCGCGAGAACCCGGCGATGATCGACATCATCACCTGGAATACCCATTCGCGGGTCGATGTGTCGCCGGTCAAAACAGAGCCGCCGATGCTCTGGGGACGTGCCCGCAATACGCCGCCGGAGTTGCTCGCACCCCGCTCGCTGCGCACGATCCGGATCGATGGCGCCGCGGGTACGCCGATGGTGGCACTCGGGGGCGGTCCAAGCGAGCACGCCTATCTCGATTGGGATGTCGCGACGTTTGCTCACCGCATGCGGCCCCGGGGTGCGGCGGCGGTGATCGGTGTTGGCGGTGGGCGTGATGTGCTGGCGGCGCTGCGAAGCGGCCATACACCGGTTGTCGGCATTGAACTCAACCACGACATCATCGATCTTCACCGTCGCCGTTTGGTCGATTTCTCGGGGATCGCAGCCTTGCCTGGCGTCGAGCTGGTGGCCGACGAGGCCCGGGCTTTCCTGACTCGCGATACCCGCAGCTACTCGGTGATCACGATGTCGCTGATCGATACCTGGGCGGCGACAGGGGCCGGCGCGTACTCGCTGTCGGAGAATGGCCTCTACACCGTCGAGGGCTGGTCGCGGATCGTCGATCGCCTCGAGCCCGACGGTATCTTTACGGTGTCGCGTTGGTACAAGAGCGCGGCCCCTGGGGAGACGGCTCGCATGATCTCCCTGGCGATGGAAGTGCTTTGGCGCCGCGGTGTCGAAGATCCGCGGGCTCATCTGATCGTCCTGCAGGAGCGTCAAATCGCGACGCTGTTGCTTTCGCCGACGCCCTTTAGCGACGCCGATCTCGATCGCATGCAAAACGAGGCTGTGCGCATTGGCGTCAACATGCTGATGACCCCGCGGCGCTTGCCCCTAAGTCCGCTCTTGGCGGAGCTGGCGGTGATTCCCGACCGTCCGTCGTTGTGGCGCTGGGCGGATGAGCAACTCTTTGATCTGACGCCGCCGACCGACGAGCGGCCCTTCTTTTTCTCGATGCTGCGGCCGCAGGTGTGGCTGCGCGGCGGTGTTGATACGGAGGCGCTCGATCACGCGTTTCTCGGCAACCTGCGGGCGACCCAAACCCTGGTATACGCGACGCTCGCAGCGGCGTTGCTGACCGCGATCGCGATCCTTGTGCCCCTGGGTTTGCGGCGACGCGAACTCTACACATTGCCGCGTCGCGAGGTCTTTGCGGCGGCTGCCTATTTTGGTCTCATCGGCCTCGGTTTTATGTTCGTCGAAATCGGCTTACTGTCGGTGGTCGGCGTTTTTCTTGGGCATCCGACGCTGTCACTGGCGGTGGTGCTTGGGGGCATCATTGCCGCTGCGGGTATCGGTTCACTGCTCTCCTCGGGGTTTGCGGTCGAGCGCTGGCGGTTGGCCTGGCTTTATCCGCTTGTGCCAGCGATTTTGATCGCTGCGGCGATCGTTGCGACGCCGCCGGTAACTTCGGCTTTCGCCGGATCAAGTACCCTGATACGTGCGTTGGTCTCGCTCGCATTGGTGGCGCCGCCGGCTCTCGGTATGGGTCTGGGATTTCCGCTCGGTCTTCGGCTTATCCGCTCTCGGGCTCACGCGGTCGATCTCGGTCCGTGGATGTGGGGGATCAACGGCGCCTTTGGTGTCTGCGCCAGCGGCCTCGCGCTCGGCACTTCGATGGTCGCGGGCATCCCGGTGACGATGGGCGTTGGCCTTCTCTGTTACGTCGCCCTGCTGCCGGCGACCTGGGTGCTGGCCCGCCCGCGGACGGCTTAGGCTCGGTTCGTAGAGGGGCCGACGTCCGGGTGCAGGCGCTCGATGCGCCTCACTTTTAGGGGCCGACAAACACGGGCGCGTAATTAGCCAGACTGTGATAGAACGGTTTCGCGCATGAACCGTTGCCGCCGACCTCTTCTCGCCGAGCGTGTTGTTGCGCTTGGTGCGGGCACTTTCCGCCCGAGAAATCGGTCTGTCGTGCATCGGATTGCCTTGGAGACGATCTCATGATGTTTGTTCAGCGGCACATCTCTGCCTTCGCACACCGCGCACGATGCGCACACCGCGCACACCGCGCACACCGCGCACACCGCGCACATTGCGCACGTTGCGCACACCGCCTCGGCGCGGTGGGGATCGTGTTTGCGATGCTTCTTTCGGGCTGTATCGATGAGACCTGGGAGGAGTATCTGGATGGCTTTTCCAGCGCCACCGACTCGGACTCCTCGACCGGCGATACCACCGACAGCAGCAGCAGCGGCGAGAGCGAGAGCGGCGGCAACTCTGGAACCGGAGCGTCGTCGGCTGCCTCGGTCACGATCACCGAGCCGACGACCGGCGGCACGGGCAACGGCACCGAGGCAAGCGACAACGGCACGGACAACGACACCGAGGCAAACGACACCGAGGCAAGCGAGAGTTCGGGCGAGAGTTCGGGCGAGAGCTCGGGCGAGAGCTCGGGCGAGAGCGGTGAGCTTTTGCCGCCGGAGGTGATCGACAGCTCGCTCGTGCCCGATCCGATCACCAGCAACGGCCCAATCCATGTAAAAGTCTGGGCAGACAACGCCGAGGGTGTGCGCATGAAATTTGGCGCAAACCAATCCCAGGGCGAGAAGCTCATCGAGCTCGCCCCGAGCGACGAAGGCCTCTTTGAGGGGGAAGTGCCGGCTGTTACGGCGCTGGACAACAATACGCATACGGCCGTGTTTACGCCCTGGCGCGGGATCGTCGAGGGCGACTCTATCGGGGCCACGTACACCATCTCGCTTCCCACCAGCGGCAGCGAACTCGGCTGGGACAGCGGCAATCAAGGTACGGGCAAGGCGTGGATCGCTGCTGTCGACTGGCACCCAAATGGCCAGCTTTACGAGCTTGGCACCAAGGTCAAAGGCGACAGTACAGACTGCTACATCCGCCGCCGGAAGCCAAATAGCACCTGGGGTGCGGGCGACGTGATCTTCCTAAAGCCCGGCCTGCACTGCCGTGCTCGCGATCTCAAGATCGATGCACAGGGCAATGCCTACCTGCTGCTCGAGCTCGAGGATGACTACGGCTGGTACTGGTGGCAAACCCGAATGGCCACCTGGAACGCCGGCCTTGACTCCCTCGGAACCGGCAAAAACAATGAGGTCGCCTACGCCCTCGCCGAACACAAGAGCGTCATCGCCGTCTGCGGTACGGCTCCCTCTCTCAACGACGACGATGAGGTCGATGCGCTGGTCCGGATCTTTCGTCCGATGTTGTCCGGCCAGGTTCAGACGTTTGATTATAAAAAGAATAATCTCGCGCACAGGTTTGCCGAGAGACCCAAAGCATGTGATTTCTTGGATGATCAGACTTTGGTGATGGCCGGCGAGATGTTTGGCAAGCACGACAACAAGAAAAAGGTCGAGTTTAATCGTCGTTTCGAGTTTTTCTACGACCTGGGCACCAATACGGGCAGCTTTGAGGTGGCGGGGCCCGAGAATTTTGCGATCCAGAGTGCGGCCACGGGTATCGACATCGATGACAAGGGCCGAATCATCGTCTCGGGCTATGTCTGTGGTCTTAGTTGCAGTCCGGTCGACGGTCGCCTGTGGCATCTCGATGCCCAGGGGCAGATAGTCTCGCAAACACCGCTTGACAGCCACTCCTTTCCCGCTCAGGGTCCGCGGGCCCTGCAATGGGGTCCGGCAAACTACGCGGTGATTGCTTCGGGCGGCACCTGGGGCGCAGAGGCCATTCGCCTCACCGCCGTGATCCCAGGCAATCCCGATCCGGTGTGGGCCTACAGTCACGGATCTGGCAATCTGCTGAGTCTTCCCGTAGACGTTGCGATCGACGACTACGGCCGGATCTGCGGCGCCGGCATCGACAAAAATAACTACCCAGTGGTGGCCTGCGTCGGCAGCTGAGGCTGAGTGAATGATCGTCGGCGGTGGCAGGGGGCTCGGCTGAGATCGCCCGAGCCCCCACAGAGACCGCCGCCAACTTTTCTTTCTTTGCTTGCCAATTCCTATACGGCAAAGCGAGCGTCGCACGGATCCCCCGAGTGCGAGTTGCACTTTTATTGAGGGATCAACTGCTCACAGGCCGTTTCGAGCAGCCCCGTAGCTTCTTCAAAGGCGGGGCCGTAATCCTTTGCTTCATTGTCCTCGGCGAGGTTAAATGGCAGCATCTGCGCGAGCTGGCAGAGTTTGTCCTCAAAGGAACAGGGCCCAGGGGCCTGGCCGATCAAAAACATGACGATCGAATTGGGATCGCCCTTTTTTGCCTTGAGAAGGCGCTCGTACCAGATCGTGTGATCTTCAAACATGTAGCTGCTATCGTAGCCCGGGGTGACCAGGGTGACCATTAGCAGTGCATCGTCGCGCAAAAAACCGGTGTTGCAGCCTAGCGGACCGTTGTAGCCAATGCTCACCGCCGAGACGAGCGCATCACCGATAAAATTGCCGCCACTGAGGCCGACATTAGCAATGCAGTTAAACGTCTCGGCGAGGTTTGACTGGCCCTTGGTGATGTAGCGATGACCGCCGGAGAGCTTGCACAGAGTATTGCTAGCGCCGATTCCCGTCGGCAGTACAACACCCGCACCGACCATGCCGTCGCACTCTGTAACAAAGTCGAGATAGTTGCACGGATAATTCGGAATATCGCAGCAAAGTTCGCCCTTGGGCAGGACGTCTGGGCAGCAGGGCTCGCCCTTAAGGCAGGTCAAATCGGGACATGGCAATGTGCAACTATCGAATCCCCATCCATCATCATCGCTGGCCACCAGAATATGATAATCGAAGTCGTCAAATTTAGAGGCGATGGTCTCGATAAATTCGGGCAATGCGGTGACGATCTGCTCTTGGACGACCTCCAAGTTCGGATCGCTAGAGATCACAAACAAAAAGTCAATTTTGCCTTGGCAGCCGATCGGAAGCTCGTCGCCTAGGTCCTTGTCGGAGCCGACATCCTTGGCAAAAGTTGTGGTGGAGACTTCTGAGGTGCTCTGATTGCCGGAGCTAGTGGAGTTCGTGGAGCTGGAGGAGCTGGAGTTGCCGCTGGAGTTGCCGCTGGAGCTGCTGCTGGAGGTCGAGCCAAGGGAGCCCTCCGACGGTGCAGGCCCGTAGGAGGAATTGGGCCCAGTTGTAAAATCGGGGGCCGAAGAGCGGCAGGCCAAGCAGGCGAGGCAGGCAAGGGCAAGGCACCCGAGGGAGGCGGAGGGCAGTGTTCCAGACGACACCCGACGAATCTAGAGCAGCGCAACCGCGCGCGCAAGAGCGAATGCACGCGAATCGGGTGGTCGCTTGTCTCGGTCATGAGCACCGAGCCGATGACCGGCAGGAGCAAGGGACAACAGAGGCAAGCGAGAGTACGAGCGACACCACCGTCAGTAGCGCTGGCAAGCGAGGCGGAACGATCGCGGCCGTTGGCTGTGTTTCACAGGCCTGATCGGCGATACTTGGCCCATCGATGTAAAGTCCGCATGCGAGACTGACGGCGCGAGACCGAAGCCTGCACGCTCTCGCTGGTGGACGTTTTTTCGTGCTCCGGTCATCACCGGTGACGCGCGCACTACCTCTTTCGCCCGGATCCTTCACATCTCGCTGTGGAGCATCCTCCTCATCATGGTCTCGGTGCGGTTGCTCTTGATCGCTGTCAGTCCGGACTATGAGTTGCTAGACGATCTCCCCGGCCTAGTGACGATCAGCCTGACTCTAGTCGCGCTCATCACCCTTCGGCGCGGCTACGTGAACCCGGTGGCCCTGTCGATGAGCGCATACTTGACGCTTTACTTGGTCGGGTCTGCTGCCGCTCGGGGCGGTGTTCGCAGCATATCGACCTTCTTTATCAGCGTCCCGATCGTCGTAGCATTTTTGACTCTCGGACGCCGTGCCGGAGTCGCGGTCACCAGCATTGCCGTTCTCAGCCCCTTGGTGCTCGTCTGGCTTAAGGGTCGAGGCTCTCTCCCCGAGGTCCGCGAGTACTCGGAGTGGTCCCATGCGATCGGTGTCGACTTCAGCTTCATCACGATCGCGGTGTTTCTGTTTCTCGTGACTCGCAAGAGTGACGCCGCGCTTGCCCTCGCGCAGACGAAGGAGCAGGAGATGGTCACGCTTGTCGAAGTGCTCGAGGAGCGAGTACGGGAGCGTACCGCGGCGCTTAACGCAGCGAAGGAACGAGCAGAGGACGCCGACAGGGCCAAAGGGCTCCTCCTCGCGACCGTTAGCCATGAGATGCGAACGCCCTTAAACGGCGTTATCGGTATGGCTGACCTCCTCGTCGATGCCAACCTCACCCAAGAACAGGGCGACTTGGCCCGAACGATCTGCGACAGCGGGAGGAGCCTCCTCTTGCTCATCAACGATCTCCTCGACGTCGCGAAGATCGAAGCCAAGGGGATCAAGCTCGAGGTCCTTCCATTCGCGTTACGTGACCTCGCCGAGGCGACGATGACGATGCTCCGGTCCAAGGCTGTCGACAAGGGCTTGGCGTTCTCGCTGCACGTTGGCCCGGCGGTCCCGGAGAGCATTAATGGCGACTCGATGCGCCTGCAGCAGATCCTCATCAACCTTCTCAACAATGCTATCAAGTTTACACAGCAGGGGGAGATTTCTCTCTCGGTCACGGCGACCCCGGGGAGGTCCACTAGTCCCGGCTCCCCTGCGGCCAAACAGACGATCACATGGGCCGTCCGCGATAGCGGAATCGGCATCTCCGCAGAGAATCAAGAACACCTATTCAAGGCATTTCACCAGGCGGACGCGTCGATCACCCGCAAGTACGGGGGGACTGGACTCGGGCTTGCGATCAGCAAGAGCTTGGTCGAGCTGATGGGCGGCACCTTGATCGTGGAGAGCACCCTTGGTCGCGGCTCGACCTTCTCCTGCGTACTTCCTAGTACAGTTGCCGAGCCCACTACTGGTAAGGTCCAGGCGACTGTTCGCTTTGACCCGGACACAGCGGCTCAGATGCCGCTCAGGATCCTCTTGGTTGACGATAATCTCATCAATCGACGGGTTGCCGAGACGTATCTCAAGAAGCTCGGGTATGCGCTAACGGTCGCTTCGGACGGAGAAGATGCGGTTTCTCGAGTCCAAAGCGGGAACTACGACCTCGTGTTGATGGATGTGCACATGCCCATAATGGACGGGCTTGAAGCCACGAAGCGGATTCGTGGAGATGCAGACATTATTGACCAACCCTACATCGTTGCGATGACAGCAAGCGCGATGGTGGAGGACCTCGACGCCTGTCTTGCGTCGGGCATGGATCACCATCTTAGCAAGCCGCTTACGCTTACTTTGCTCCTGCAAACACTCCGGCGGGCGAGCGCCAAGCCCCGCGAATCGTCTCAATAGAACCAACAAGACCTCTCTCGGCTGGGCGCAGCTCCGGGGGAACCTCCGGGATCGAAGATACGCTTAAGGTCGTCCACGCTGATGCCGGTGTCGTGGATGATGATGCCCCATCGTGTCGGCCTCTCGGTCTCCCTGCATTTCGATCCAATTCGCACCTTGAACCCAAAGAGCGATTGCAGCCATTATTCGCGGTTTTTGTTTCTCAACTATTTACCTCGGTGGTGGGAACCAAAGAAGCGAACCTCTTACTTCACTAGGACAGACCGGGGGAGCACAGGCGGCCCGGTGGCATGGCTCGGTAGCGCTCGAAAACCAAGAGTGCTCGAGCCGAGAATCCCAAAAGGAGTAACTCATGGCGAATATCGGAAAAATCGTAGTGTGTGGTGATGAGTGGACCCTGAGCGATGTCGGGTTCCGGACCTGCCCAGATGGCACAAAGTTTGTGCTCAATATCGCAGATTGGTTTGCGGACGGCGGCAAGGGCAAGTTCTACGGTTGGTCTACGAACTTTGGGATCGTCGAAGGCGGGATCCGTAAGACGATGGAGGGTGCGGGACACAGCTGGGCGAGCGGTACCTCGGTCCCCTTCACGGTTGAGAGCCTTCGGAAGTTCGACGGTATCTTTCTTTCTGGAGATGCCGTCGACAACAACGTGCTCATCGAGTACGTGCGCCAGGGCGGTTGCGTCTATGTCGCTGGCGGCACGGGCTGGGGCGGAGGAGCGGCTGGCGAGGCACGTCGGTGGAAAGCCTTCCTGAATACCTTCGGCCTGAAGATGAACGAGTTCTACGATGGCGTAACCGGGCGGATCACCATCGAAAGCGACCATCGAATCTTCGCCGGCGTGAAGACGCTCTACTACTGCAACGGTAGCTCCATCGCCGACATCGATCTGGATGCACCCGAAAACAGCATCCTCGTGCCCCACCTCAATGGTGGTCTGATCGCCGTCTATGATGCTTCGCTGGCACCTGTGCGGATCGCCATCACCGATCTCGTCTATGATGGGGAGGTCGCCCGGACAGAGGCGGACGAGTACATCCAGATTTCCAACGAAGGCACCGCCCCGGTGGATATCTCCGGGTGGCGTGTCAACGCCGGAGACAGGGGCCAAGACTACACTTTTCCCGATGGAACAACGATCAACGCCGGTCAGACGATCCGCGTCTATACCAACCAGGTTCATGCAGAGTCCGGCGGCTACAGCTTTGGCAGCAAGCGCAGCGTCTGGAACAACAAGGGCGATGTTGGCTACCTCTACAACGCCAACGGCGACGAGGTCGCGAGTCACCCCTACGGCGATGCGGTGAAGCGAGATATTCCCGATGTGCTGCGTGAGCAGGGGGTTCCAGGCGCCAAGGTCCAAGCCGATGCACGCGAGGCTCAAGGCAAGCTCGGTGGGGGCGTTGACTTCCTTACTGCCCTTGAGCGCGCAATCGTGAGTTTGGTGCATGATCCCGCCGATGGCGACGATTACACCGCCGCCACCGCCGTGTGTGAAAACTGGGACGGAGGCGATTCGCTAGACGCTGAAGGCCTTCAGCGCGCGGTCCGTGATCATATCAATACCCAGACGATTGTCCTCTGTACTCAGAATAGGCCGGGTCTCGAGGACGCGGAACTCACCGTGGCGGATGCCTGGGTTTTCCAGCTTGTGGCGGGTATGGGGGACACTCACTTCGTCTCTGTTCCTCGCGATGGCTCGGCGCCCAAGCAGTTCATCAGCTAACGCTCTGCCTCTTCGCTCCACTGGGTGAGAGCTCATTTTGGGGCATTCCTTCGATGTCGACCGAAGCGTCGCCAGGCAACCCGGCCAGGAAGTCCTGGTCGGGCGTGCGGGCGCAATCCACTGCAACCCGACGGCCTGGTCCGTCAAATCAACGTAGAAACTCGAGAATCGCTATGGAAACTATCGTCACATCAGGTAATTGGACGAGCATCAGTGTGGGTCTCACTCGTCTAACGGGAATGAACACGAATCAGGTGAGCTGGGGGCGTTACGCCAATCGAGCTCGGCGTCAAAGTGGGTACCGCTTTGTCGGCCAGACAGTTCCGCTGCGTCTCGACGGTCAGGAGTTCGTGCTGGGCACGTTTACCCACAACAACTTTCCGATCTACTCGATGCGGTTCAACCGGTTTAGCATCAACCTTGAGGTCTCGGTTGTGCTCAACGAGGGCGGGCTCAAGCGCAACTTTAACTTTACCTTCAACCACTATGAGACGCCCAATCGCGGCAGTCGACAACAGCAGGCCGATCAGGTCAGCCTTACCTCGATACGGACGACCGAGACGGTCGAGCTCCACGGTGAGGCCTACGCCATCGAGATCGTCGGTTTTAAGCAAGACGGGCAGATCACCAACCACTTCACCAGCTTTGAGAATGCGGCCAACAGCGCGGTGATCGTCGCTAAGCTGATCAAGATTGCCCAGCCGAAGCCCGAGCCGGTTTCGCCGCCCGCACCGGAGCCCGCACTGGAGCCCGCACCGGAGCCCGCACCGGAGCCCGATCCGGAGCCCGATCCGGGCCCCACGACCTACACGTTTAGGGTCATCAACCCCGACGGATCGGTGTTTGGTAAGGGTTGCTTTACGGTCGACGGTGAGGAGGTGCCTGTGGACGTCGCTCATGTGCTGGGCGGTCAGGGCCGCGGCCACAAGCTGACGTCATTTTGGTACCACGACCCGCTGGTGGGCACGATGGATCTCCGCCAGCTGCTCGCCATGAACTTCCGCTACGGGGTCGAGGGCAAGCCGTCGTCGTTCACGATCAACGCGGCGAACGTGCCGGAGGATACCCACGCGATGGCAGGTGGTATCGCCACGTCAGAGGCCATGGGGGCGGTTTCGGTGCATCGCAATGGGCAGCAGAACCGGAGCTGTGCGGGGCGCAAGCTGACGTTCCCAACCCCTTGCCGACATACCGTGAGCGAACAAAAACACGAGGCCGAGGTGCCGAAGGTGGACTTGGTTGTGGTCATTGACTCGAGCGTGTCGATGAGGCCTGATGCCATCAATCTGGGGGACGCGATCAGTCACGCGATCAAGGCCGCCAAGTCGACCTGCCCCTCCGATCTTCAAGTCACCTATCTCGGCATTGAGGGGCGGTTTAGCAAGAGTAAGTTTGACACGACGATCCGACAGCACCTGACAGCCTTGGGGGTAGAGGAGTCCAAGATGCGTGGCCGCAAGCGTGGCTCCGTTGTGTCCGGCGGCGCACAGGAAGACGGTGCCCGTGCCATTGAGGATGTGTCGGTGCATCACAACTGGCGCACCGGGGCCAAGCGGGCGATTTTCTTTCTCGGGGATGAAGGCCTCGAGGGCGGAGATACGGTCGATCAGAACGACGTCGAAGCCGCGACTCAGGCGATCGATGTCGCGACAACCGCCAATGTCCGCGTCCATATGTACCTCGCGGACAGCAAGGCCAAAGCCAAGGTTCGCAAGGCCAATGAGGTTGGGTACGAGCGTGTCGCTTCGTCCACAGGCGGCCAGTACTTCACGGCCAAGGACACGTTGGATGGCTTTCAAGCGATGCTGAAGAAGGTCATCTGCGCGAGCAAGGTGCCCGTGGGGGTTCCCGAGACCGAACCATGTCCCTGTACACGGGCTGCGGTTGAAGGGTCGAAGTAGGACCTGCGGATAAAGCCAGCCGCGGCACCCCGAGCCAAGGGGGGCCGCGGCTTTTGTTCGTGATGATCGCCTGCGGTTTCTCGCCCGGCCTCGGTCACCTGAGCCCTGCTGCGTTCGCGGGCGGGCCGTTACGCGGCAGGTCGATGGTAAAGGTCGAGCCGATGCCGGGGCTGCTTTCCACGCCTAAGGTACCGCCAAAGAGCTGGACGAGCTTGCCAGTGATCGCCAGGCCCAGGCCTGTGCCCTTGTTGCGGAGTTCCTGATCGTTGGAGACCTGTGCGAAAGGATCAAAGATGCGCTCTAAGTCCTCCTCGCGCATGCCGATGCCGGTGTCGCGGACGATGATGTGGAGTCTCTTGTCGGCCTCGCTGAGCCCTTGCACCGCCGTCGCTCGCAGGGTGATGTCGCCGTTGTGGGTAAACTTGGCGGCGTTGCCCAGCAGATTGATCAGGATCTGCTTGAGGCGCTGGCGGTCCGCCCGGAGATCGATCGCAGGGTCGACTTCGACGTGCAGCTGGTTGGCGTTGGCTTCGACGAGCGGTGCGAGTAGGTCCTGGACCTCCTCGGCGAGCGGCGCTAGGTGGAGTTCCTCGATCACGAGCTCGATGGCATCGGCCTCAATTCGCGAGATGTCGAGGAGGTCATTGATCAGACGGAGCAGGTGTTCACCGGCCCCGAGAATTCGCCCGAGATCCTCGGTTTGGCCCTGTTCTTGGGCCTCCTGTGCCTCCTCGAGCAGGAGCTCGCTGTAGCCCAGGATCGCGTTTAGCGGGGTGCGCAGCTCGTGGCTCATGTGGTGGAGGAACTCGGTCTTGCGCTGGTCTGCGGTCTCGGCGACGCTGCGGGCGAGGATGAGTTCGGTGTTGATCGCGGCCAGCTGGTTCTCGTTGCGGGTCCGGCTGCGCTCGTAGAAGAGCGCGAGTGCGAAGATCATCAGCGGCATGGCGGTCGCGCAGGCGATCAGCGTCGGCATCAAGGGGCTGAGAATCGGGTCCGCCGCTAACGGTACGTGGCTCGAAAGCAGGGCGGCCGAGGTGCTGATCAGGATCGCTGTGACAGCGCCAAAGCGCATGCCTACGAGAAAGGTGGCGATCAGGGGCACGAGCCCAAAGAGCATGAGAATAGGCGCCGGATAGATGCCCGCGTAGAGCTGGATCAGCGGGAATGTGATGAGAACTAGCAGCGAGAGCAGCACGCTCGCGATCCGGTTGGAGCGCGTGAACCACTGAATCACCGGCAGCAGCAGGATGAGCAAGACCACCAGCGTCGCGAGATGACTGCCGCCGCCGTTCCAATCGAAGCTGATGTTGCGACGCAAAAGGATCGCTGCGCCGAGGGTGCCGACGCCGAGCGAGACGGCGACCAAGACCCGCGACCGTGTACGCGTTTCGCTTTTCGCGAGCAGTTCGCTCGGGATCAGGCGATCGATCGTGTAGCTCGCCGTGGCCCCGCCGCTCGCCTGCGTTGGGGTTGAGCTCGGCACGCCGAATCACTATTACAGGTGCGGCGTTCGCTTGGGGCGAGTCGCGGAGAATTACGGGGTTCAATTCGTCGCAGATGCAGAGGGAATGAATCTGCAACTGCGGGCTTGGGCGATCCTGAATTCACCGAGCAAAGGATCAGGGGATGCTGGCCCAGAACGCCTCGAGGGCGGCGACAGTCTCGGGCAGTTTGTCCCAGTGCGGGAGTCCGCGGCTCGGGACTACGCGGATGGCTCGCCAATGCTCGTTGCCAGCCATTAGCTCGGGTAGCCGCTCAAAGCTGGTACGGGGGTCTCGATCGTAGACCGCGAGCGTCGGCCGCCGCAACTGGAGATAGACCCGTTGGTAGAGATCAGGTGTTGCCAGATGTCCTGCCAGGATCGCCAGTGGCGCGGTGGCGGCGTGTGGTTGATGGGACGTGAGGAATGCGTAGTGCGCGAGGTCGGGGTCGACTTCGGCGACAAATGAGCGCCCGAGCGAGCGCAAAAGGCCCGGCCGAGAGGTGATCAGATCGAAGAACGCCTGCCGCAGGAGGGGTGAGCGACGGGCAAGGGCGCTCCGCAGACTCCTCGTATGTGGCATGTTGGTATGGTCATATGTAGACCCTTTGCCAAGACCCGTGGGCGAGAGCAGGGCGAGGCTGTGAACGGCTTGGGGGCGGAGCTCGGCGGCCATCGCCGTGAATTCACAACTTTGCGAGAGAGCGATGACATCGACCGGGGCATTTTGGGTGGCCTCGAGGAAGCGCACGATCGCGTTGCGGTAGAGGGCCGGTGTAAATTTTTTGGATCCCGGCAGTCGACGGCTCGAGGTGCCGAAGCCCGGCAGGTCGAGCGCGTAGACGGGACGTACGCCGCGGAAGTGGTTGAACAGCGGGCGCATGTCGTAGGCCGAGGCTGCGCTGTGCAAACCGTGGATCAGCACCAGCGCTCGTCCGCTGCCGCTGGGATCGCAGTAGTAACCGAGCTTGCCGGCGGCGCTGCGCAGGTGAGTGTGCTCGGCAGCGAGGGCTTTGGGCAGCGCGACCGAGTGGTCGATCGCAAGGCGGCTGTAGGCGAGCCAGCCGGCGGCGGCGCTGAGGAGCGGCTTTACCAGGCTGCGGGCGCCGAAGCTGTGGGCGTGGAGTCGCGGGAGGAGGCTCATGGTGAGCCTTAATGTGTGTCATGACCGCGGCCTGTGAGCGAGCGAAATGAGCGCAAGAACTCCAATTCCCGGGAGCTGTGTCGACGAGAGCCTCGCTTCGGGCATTTGAGGAATCCCTGGCACGCAGGTGCGGAGAGGTCCTCGTTACGGCGACGGCTGTGTGATCGGAGCGCTATCATCGCGGCGATGTCCGACGAGAGTCACAAAGGAGCGAACGTCCTGGTGGAGCTGCGGATCGATGGAGTGAGCGTGCGGGCGCCGGAGGGCTCGACGATCCTCGAGGCCGCGCAGGCCTCTGGGATCGAGATCCCTGTGCTCTGTCACGACGCCCGCTATCGACCGGTCGGCGTCTGTCGCATGTGTGTCGTCGACGTCGGTGGGCGCACCCTGGCGGCGAGCTGTGTGCGGCCGATCGAAGCGGGCATGGAGGTGACGACAAAGTCTGCGGCCCTCGACAAGCACCGCACCATGTTGACTGCGCTCTTGATGGCCGATCAGCCGGTCGTGCCCCGTCAGCAGCGAGTGCAGGGCAACTTACTCAGCGGTCTGGCTGAGCGCTACGGTGTCGAGAATACCGTCGAAAAGGGCGTCGAAAAGGGCGTCGGCAGGGTCGAGAAGAAGACCGGTCCGCTGGGTCTGCCTCGCGGCGATGCGAGGCCGCTCGATGTCTCGTCGCCGGTGATCTCCGTCGATCATCAGGCCTGCATTCTCTGCGATCGCTGCGTCCGGGCCTGCGACGAACTGCAATCAAACGAGGTGATCAGCCGCAGCGGCAAGGGCTACAGCACGCGCATCGCCTTTGATCTCGATGTGCCGATGGGGGACTCTAGCTGCGTCTCCTGCGGTGAATGCATGGACGCTTGCCCGACGGACGCGCTGGTCAACAAGGAACTCGCGGCGCCGCTGCGGCCACCGTCCAAGCTTGCGCAGGTCCAGACTCTCTGCCCCTATTGCGGTGTCGGCTGTTCGATCACCGCGCACGTCGATCGCGAGCGCAACCAGGTCGCCTGGATCGACGGCCGTGACAGTCGGGTCTCCGATCGCCGGCTCTGCGTCAAGGGTCGCTACGGTTTTGATTACGCGAGCCACGGCCACCGCCTGACCAAGCCGTTGATCCGCTGCGAGCAGTCCTATCCGAAGGGGCCGCTGTCGAGTGCGGTCCGGCAAAAGCGGGGCAAGAGGGCCGGTGGTCTCGTCGACTATCGGGAGGTCCTGCCGCATTTTCGCGAAGCCAGCTGGGACGAGGCGCTGGAGCTGGTGGCCAGCCGTTTGCTCGGGATCCGCGAGGCTGGAGGCGGCGCGGCGCTGGCCGGATTTGGCTCCGCGAAGTGCTCGAACGAGGAGGCGTACCTCTTTCAAAAGCTGATCCGGGTCGCGTTTAAGACCAACAACATCGATCACTGCACCCGCCTCTGCCACGCCTCTTCGGTCGCCGCGTTGATGGAGATGATCGGCTCCGGGGCGGTATCGACGACCTTTCGCGACATCGAAAACAGCGACGTCGCCCTGATCACCGGGACCAATACCACCGCCAATCATCCGGTCGCGGCGACCTACATGAAGGCGGCGGCCAAGCGCGGGGCAAAGCTCATCGTCATCGATCCGCACCGGCCGCAGCTGGCCGATCACGCCTATCGTTATATCCGGATCCGCCCGGGCAGCGACGTCGCCTTTTACAACGGTGTGATGCACGAGGTGCTGCGCCTAGGGCTTGTCGATCAATCCTTTATCGACGCCCGGACCACCGGCTTCGAGGCGCTAAAAAAGACGATTGATCGCTACCCTCCGGCGCTCGCCGCCAAGATCTCCGGCGTCACCGAGGAGGAGATCGTCGATGTCGCTCGGGTCTTTGGCGGTGCCCAGGCGGCGCTGGTTTTTTGGGGCATGGGCATCGCCCAGCACACCCACGGTACCGACAACGCTCGCTGCTTGATCGATCTGGTGTTGCTCACCGGCAACATCGGCCGCCCTGGTACCGGGCTGCATCCGCTCCGCGGGCAAAACAACGTGCAGGGGGCGAGCGACGCGGGGCTCATTCCGATCGTCTTCCCCGATTACCAAGCGGTCAGCGATCCGGCGAATCGCGCCCGTTTTGAGGCCGCCTGGGGGGCGCCGCTCTCCGCCGAGCCGGGGCTCACGGTGGTCGAGATCATGGGCGCGGCTCTCAAGGAGGAGATCCGCGGCATGTACATCATGGGCGAGAATCCCTTTATCTCCGACCCCAACGCCAACAAGGTCCGCAAGGCGCTGCAGACCCTCGACTTTCTCGTCGTCCAGGACATTTTTCTCACCGAGACCGCGGAGTTTGCCGATGTGATCCTGCCGGCGTCATCGTTTTTTGAGAAGCTCGGCACCTTCACCAATACCGATCGTCGGGTGCAGATCGGCCGGCCGACACTGGAGTTGCCCGGAGAGGCTCGCCAGGACTGGCAGATCACTGCCGAGATCGGCCGGCGAATGGGTGCACCTGGCTTTGAGTTCAGCTCCGTCGAGGATGTATTTGCAGAGTTTTGCTCGCTGACCAAAAACTACCGCGGGCTCACCTACGAGCATCTCGAAACCGACGGCAAGCTCTGGCCCTGCCCCGATCCCGAGGGCAGCGACGGCACGGTCGTGCTGCACAGCAAAACCTTCCCGAGTGGCCGCGGTAAGCTGGTCGCGGCCGAGTTTGCGCTGCCCGCAGAGTTGCCCGACGAGCACTACCCGATCATCCTGACCACCGGGCGTCTGCTCGAGCATTGGCATACCGGCACGATGACCCGGCGCTCCCGGGCCCTGGGTGCGATCGAGCCCGAGCCCTACGCGAGCATGCACCCGAAGACACTCGCCGGGCTCGGCATCGCCGACCGTGACTGGGTCGACGTCAGCTCGCGTCGGGGCACGATCCGCCTGCCAGTCCGGTCTAGTTCGGCCCCCGGTTTGGGCGCTATTTTTATCCCCTTTTGCTGGCGCGAAGCGTCAGTCAATCGCCTGACCAACGACGCGCTCGACCCCTACGGCAAGATTCCAGAATTTAAATACTGTGCGGTCAAGGTCGAGAAGGTCGCGCCCGGGGAGCTTGAAGATGAAGAGCATGAAGAGC
>CAYYUP010000049.1:38678-47497 GCA_964474905.1 uncultured Nannocystis sp.
GTCAAGGTCGAGAAGGTCGCGCCCGGGGAGCTTGAAGATGAAGAGCATGAAGAGCATGAAGTGCAGGCGCACGGGAAGGTCGGCGAGGTCGGGGCGCCGGCTGCTGAGTGAGCGGCGATGATCGTCGAACTCGGCTTTCTCATGGTTGCCGTCGGCTACGGCACCTTTCGTCTCCTGCGCTCGCAGGCGGCGGCGCGTCGTTATCTCGAGGAGGGCGCTGCCGAGGTCCCCTTAGAGCTCGATCATCTGTCCATCGGGCTCCGCCGTCTGGCCCAGGAGGCGCGCACGCTGCGGATCTCGCTTGACAGCCCGATCCGCTCGATCCGCGAACTCCTGCACGCTGATATCACCCGTACCCACGAAGACATCGAGTCGATGGATCACGCGTTGATGGAGGCCAGTCGTCAAGTCAACGATTGGTTGGGCATGGTCGATCGATTGCCGGAGAGCGATCGCCTGCGCCTGGAGGAGATCGGTGTGTCAGCGGAGCCGATCCGGGCGGTGCTGCGCGCCGAAAAAGGTGCTTTTGAGCGGGCCCGCTTTCGCGTCGCGGACCAGCCGACGCTCGATCATCGCCTCGTTGCACTGGCCCAAAAATTCGCCCGGATAGAGACTGCTCTGGCGGTCCGATCGCGGATCTATCGTTAAAATCTAGACTGAGCCTACATACGGGCCAACGCAGTGTCGAGTCGCGTGCCGACTTCGGCCCAGTGTGTATTTTTGAAAAACGCATCGAGGTATGCGGCCTTGTTGGGCCCGTAGTCGAGAGCGTACGAGTGTTCAAAGACATCCAGTACGAGGAGTGCCTCGGTTTGCCAGGCACCGCCTCGGTGGCCGTCGGTTTGGATCACCTCGATCGTGCGTGTGCTGCGGTCGACAGCAACGATGACCCAGCCCGCCGTCGCCTTTGCACAGCCGCGCACGAGCTCCTGTAGGCGGTCTTCGCTGCCAAATCTCGAGATGAGTGCAGAGCGGAGCCGAGCGGGCACAGGGCTGCCGCCACCGGTGAGGTTGGCGAAGTACAGCTCGTGCAGAAGCGCCGAGTTTCGTGCCGCAGCTTCGCCCGCCTTAAGCGTGCCGTACTCGCTCCAGTAGCTCGCCGCCTCACTGGCATTCGTGGTCTGGAGCTTGTTTCGGATCATCCGCAGTTTCTTGACGGCGCCCGCGTAGTTCCTGTCGTGGTGCTTGGTGAGCAGCTCCGCCGACAGGCCTTCAAACTTGGTCGCATCGAAGGGCAGCGGTACGAGCTCTTTGTCGGCAGGTTTTGACAGCAGGTTGAGCCGTGATGCTGTGGGCATCGGCGCGCGTGTCCTGGGCTCGGCCGATGCTGGTCCTGCGCAGGATGCGACCGCTACTCCGACCGCGGAAAGTCCTACATTGAGCGCACCCCTGCGTGTAATTGTTGGTATGTCTGTCATCGCATGTGCCAGTCGAGGTGAGGGTCTTACCTAATGCGAGGACTCGATGGCAAGGTGTCGAGCGAACCTGGGCGAGGCTGGCTGTATCGTCAAGGTCGTTATCGCTCGTTCGTGGATCGACGCTTCACGGGGCGATCGTGTGGGGACCGATCGCTGGACCGCGGTATTTGCGGGTTTTGGCGTTTGTTTGGCCGGCTGCATTTTTTTTGACGTTGTTGCGAACCACCGAGGCCCCTGCGGCAACTAAAGAGGTGAAGGGCGAGCCGCTCTCCAGTCGGGCCTGTCGCTCGGCTCTCCGGCACCTCGCTCTGTCGAGCACGCACCTGTGCCTTGACCTGCGCCAACCCCCGAGCTGAACCAGCTCAATGCGGACCAAGCGACCATGAAAAACACGATCCTACTCCCGCTCATCGCCTCTCTCTCGCTCTGCTTTGTGCCGGCCTGTGATTCGGAGCCTGAGCTCACGGACGACGGCGATTTCATCTCCGCGGATGACGATGCCGAAGACGATTCGGACCTGGATGAGGATGAGGATACGGACGACGACGCGGACGGTTCGGACGACGTGCCGGTGTCGTGGTCGCTCTCGTACGCGGAGCTCATCGGCCGCGCGAATGCGATCAAATCGGTGCACGCGAATGACGCGTTTATCGACAATCCGGTGATCTTCGCCGGCATCGCCCGGGCCGAGACCGGCATGGCCCATTGCTACAACGAGTACAGCGGTGTCAAGTGCCAGGGGAACTACGCTGCCACGGCCTGCGGCGGTGGGGCGATCCTCGCGGGCGGTTGGGATGGCACCTGCGATCAGGGCGGTCTCGGCATGTTTCAGTTCGACAACGGCACTCAGTGGCAGACCCGCAACTTCTGGCTCAATACGGGGATGTGGCCGCTGAACCAACGGCGGCACCATGATGTTGCCGATCTGAACGGCAACATCCGGGCGTCGATCGACTTTGTCCTGTGGAAGGCCTGGTATTCGGGCTTTACCCCCTACTTCGGTAGTCAACAGGCGATGTACGACTGGGTCAACTCGATCCGACCGATCCCCGGGGATCCCGACTTTGAGCGCTGGCTCGGGTTCCTTGCCCATAATTACAACGGTCAGAGCCTCTACACAGCTGGTTGGTACGAAGTCAAGACCAAGTATCGCAACGCGACGACCTCGGTCTACAATGATCTCGGCGGTGACGATTTTTGGTACGGCGGCGGTGGTGGTCAGCCCTGTACGCTCGAGGGCGGCCTTTGGTGCGGGGGCAACGGTGTTGAGGGCGATGCCAAGACCCTCTATGTTTGCTCGAGCGGCACGCTCTCAGTCCAATCGGTGTGCACCAACGGCTGCTATTATGCTGCGCCGGGGTGGAACGACTATTGTTATTGATCGCGGCATGGACCCGAGGCGGACGCATCGCCCTTTAGCGGTAGACGTGAACTGAGGGCTGCGCTAGCGTGCGCAACATGTCCGGGGTTCGGGTCAAGATTTGCTGCATCACCGACGAAGACGAGGCTGCACTCGCTGTACGCAGCGGCGCAGCGGCGCTCGGTCTGGTCTCTAAGATGCCGAGCGGCCCGGGGGTGATCGACGAGCGCACGATCGCTGGGATCGTTCGCCAGGTGCCGCCCGGGGTCGCTACGTTCCTGCTGACAGCGGAGCGCGAGGCGGCCGCGATGATCGATCAGCAGCGGCGTTGTCGGGCGAACGTGCTGCAGCTTGTCGACCGCGTTGATCCTGCCGTCTACGAGCGTCTCCGGCGGGCGATGCCGGGGGTGGCCCTGGTTCAGGTCGTGCATGTTGTCGACGCCTCGGCGATCGACGAGGCCTTGCAGCTCGCCGAGCATGTCGACGCGATTCTGCTCGATTCAGGCGCTCCTGCGGCGGCGATTCCTGAACTCGGTGGCACCGGTCGGGTGCACGATTGGCGAGTGAGTGCAGCCCTTCGAAGTCGAGTCTCAAAGCCCGTCTATCTCGCGGGCGGCCTGCGCCCCGACAATGTGGTCGCAGGCATCCGCGCTGTGCGGCCCTTTGGCGTCGACCTTTGCTCGGGTGTTCGCAGCGCTGGGCGTCTCGACCCGCAGAAGCTGCAGAGCTTCATGGACGCGGTTGCGGCTGCCTGATTGCGGTCGACTCGGTGGTCAGCCGTGCGGTCTGTCCGGGGATCGCGATCGGAGGTGAGTTCCGGCCTTGCCTTTTGGTTCCAGCTTCCAGGTTCTTGTGCTGCATGCGATCCTCCAGCTCGAGATGCGCATCGCAAGCTTCATCGTATCGTTCTGCTTCGTGTCCCTTGCCTGCAAGTCGGGAGAGGCGACGGTCGCTCCTGGCTCGGAGCATGGCGACGGAGCAGAGCATGCGGCTGCTACTGCAGATGTCGATCCCAATGAGCACGCCTTCTTCGATGCAGAGGGTCAGGAGGCGAGTTTTGATGCCTTTGTCAGTGACGTCGCAGATGTCGATCTGGTCGCCTTTGGCGAACTCCATTACCACTCGGTCGGCAGCCGCTACGAATTCGAACTCTTGCAGCGGATGGCCGCCCAGGATCGACCGGTCGCATTGGCGATGGAATTTTTTGAGGCAGATGTGCAGCCAGCTCTAGATGATTACCTTGCGGGTCGCATCGAGGAGTCGGAGTTTCGCGAGCGGACCCGCCAGGGCGAAAACTACGACGAGTCCCATCGACCGCTGATCGAGTTTTGCAAGGAGCATCGGATCCCGGTGATCGCTGCCAATGCGCCGCGCCCGTTGGTAAAAAATTATCGCAAGTCGGGGCTGAGCTACGACGAGTACCTCGCCGGATTAAACGAGGAGGAGCGGGCCCAACTGCCCCGCAGATCGGTGCCCCCAGAGGACGAGTTTAAGCGCCGTTTTATCGACCTCATGGGGCCAAGGCGCGGACCTGCATTTTTTGTGAGCATGGCCCTGTGGAACGACTCGATGGCCGAGTCGATCGCCGATTTTCGAGCTGCGCACGAAGACCACCGGGTTCTGTTGATCGTCGGTGGATTCCACGTTGCGGCCCATTTGGGCACGATCACCCAGTACGCCGAACGGCGTCCCAAAGATACCTCCAAGGTGCTTCTGATGCAGGTACTGGAGGAGGGGCCTGTCGCGTTCTCGGAGGATTTTCGCGGTGAGGCTGATGTGCTGCTCGGGGTTCGCATGCCGACAGACGGCTGATTGGCTCCGTGGGCGGTTGTTATTTTGGGCCGCTTAGAGCCTTTGCAGCTCTTGCGTGATAACCCGCGATTCGCTCGATTGTCTCGGTTGAGATCTCGTGCTCTTTGGCGAGCAGCGGCCACTCGCCTACGGCACCACGGACTGCATCTTCGATCGTCTTGCACTCGCCGCGCCCTAGGTCGACGAGCGTTGCAAGGCGCGCAAAATGCTGGCGTGTGGGCTCGGCCCCCTCGCCGGCGATCGTTGTAAAGTGATGCTCCCGATATCCTTCACTGAAGACCAAATCGTAGCTCGGTGAAGTTCGCCATTGCCCCTCCGCATCCATGAGGAAGCCAAAGTTCTTTGCGTGGTCGTCGCGGTTCCACGCGAGCACGTTAAAGAGCATATGTCGGTAGCAGTGGTGCACGGCTGCGCGGGTCTGGGTGAGCCTGAGGGCGACTCGGAGGAGGTGCTCGTAGTCGAATGCGGGCTGGCGAAAATCTCCGTGCAAGAGGTTTGCGAGCGTATGTGAATGAAGGCGGCCGGTTGGCCCGCGATCGAAGCGGCGGGTCGCAAAAAAGCGGGCACCGCCGGTTGTTGTCAGGAGCTGGCAGGGAGACATCTCGAGTCCTGCCTTTCGCGCCATAAGGGAATAGACATACTCAATGGCACCAGCATCCGGGGGGTCTCGATGGCCGCGAAATTTGACGAGCCAAGGCTCAAAATCTGCGGGCAGGGGACCATCGCCAGTGATCACCGTATCGCCGTGTAGGCCGACCAAAGCCTTGGGCCGCGCTCCGCCAGACGAGCCACCGACTCGGAGCAGCTGTTCGAGCACCTGGGGTGCATCACCGGATAGCACCTCCTCAGATTGTTGTGCGAGCAGATCGAGGTCGAGGAGTTGGTTCTCTTGAAGCTCGTTTGCGGGAGGGTGGTAGGTGAGGGCGCCCATCGTCCGGGTGCCGAGGTAAGCGAGGCGGTCGAGTTGTGAGAGCTGGGCTGGGTTGACTCCGGAGCGGCGGAATTGCCGGTCGATGAGGAGGCGGCCCCAGCCGTCGGGCAATGAGTCATCCATGACCCCAGGCAGGCCGCCGAAGAGCTCTGGCGTGCCTTTCCAGGTGCTCCTGCCCAGGGGCAATTTGAAGGGCGAGATATCGAGACCTGCGGCGATGAATTCGGAGTCGTACTCGAAGCGGATATCACCGGCATGGTCTGCGAGCAGACCGACACGCAGTTGCTGACCTTCGGAGAAGCTCAGGCTGACATGAAGCTTTTTGATCCCGTGCTTCATCTCCGCCCCCGCTGGCGTTTTTTGGCGCTGACCTGTTGTTCGAGTTCGGCGATGCTCTCGACCTCTTCGCCCCGGAAAAGTTGGTTGAAGTCCTCGAGGTGACCAAGGGCGAGCGCGAGGCCGAGTAAATTTTGCAGCGAGATTCTGCCGCTGCGCTCGAAGCGGATGAGCGAGCCCTGGCTGACACCCGAGCGAGCTGCGAGTGTGGCCCGGGACCAGTTGGCCCGGAGGCGAGTCTCGCGAACTCTTCGAGCGAGTGATTCCGCCACTTCTGAGGGCGTTTCGATCGAAAGCATAAGAGATAATATCATGTCTAATCGATTATAAATCGTCATGTAATAGTTAATATAATAACGAATATTGGATGCTTTCGCTTCGGAGCCGTGAGCGACGGCGTTCTGCGATCGGCAATGCAGTTTCCTGGTGAGTCGTGACGCCGCGCCGACACGATTTTTGTTGGCCTTGCTCAGGGCACGATGACGACGCTGCCCAGGCTCTCGACGCCGCTGCGCGAGACGGCGGCGATGGCCCATGTCCCCGAGGACAGTTTGGTGCTGTTGTTCGCGACGGGTATCAGGCGGTCGAGCAGCCACTGATCGTCGGCATCGTAGTAGATCGAGTAGGCCCTGATCGCTTCGAGGTTGCCGTGGGTGAATATGATTGTATCGCCCTCTAGACTGATCTCGGGGGCGGTCACGGGCATGTCTGCGGCAGCGGCGATGGCCGGGGTCAGGGCGGGCGAGACGTAGAGATCGTCGCCGAGAATGCTTGCAAAACCCTCCCAGTCGTCGAGGATCGGCTCGACGTTAAAGAAGATATTGCCACGGGCGCCCACGTCTGACTGCTCGCGGGTGAGCTCGATCTGCAGGAGCATCTCTTCGAGGCTCCAGGAGTCGGAACTGCCGAGTTTGCTCAGGTAATTGCCGGCGAAGATGTGGCGGCCGCCGCTGGTCGCCTGGGCCCACCAGGCGACGAGAACGTCGTAGGCCTGCTTGGGGTAGGTGGTCGGCCAGTAGAGCTGGGGCGCGAGGTAGTCGAGCCAGCCCGCATCGAGCCATTTGAGAGGATCGGCGTAGAGGCCCTCGTATTGATCAAAGCCGCTGATGCCCGCGGGCATGCCGGGGCGGTAGATGCCGAAGGGGCTGATGCCAAAGCGCACATCGGGGCGCTGATCCTCGATCAAAATGCCGACGGCCTCGACCATCGAGTCGACATTTTGCCGCCGCCAATCACCGCGGTCGAGTTCGCCGCCGCCATCGACGTAGGCATCCCAGGTGAGATCATCGGGGAAGGGATCGTCGGTCGGGTAGGGATAAAAATAATCGTCGAAGTGCACGCCATCGATGTCGTAACGAGTGATCAGATCTTCGATCACCGCGAGCAGATGATCCTGCACCTGGGTCGCTCCGGGATCCATCCACAGGTAGGCGCCGTAGACATGCGCGTGCTCGGGATAGGCGAGAGCGATGTGCGGCGGCACGATCTCGGATTGGAGCGCGGCCTTGGCCCGATAGGGGTTTAGCCAGGCGTGCAGCTCGATGCCGCGGGCGTGGGCCAGGTCGATCGCCACCGCGAGCGGATCCCAGCCGGGATCTTCGCCTTGGGTGCCGGTGAGCGAGCGGCTCCAGGGCTCGAGATCGGAGGGGTAAAGCGCGTCGCTTTCGGGTCGCACCTGGAAAAAAGCCGCGTTGAGGCCAGCCGCCTCGAGACGATCGAAGATCTCGATGAGCTCGGCCTCTTGGACGGCGGCATCAAGGCCCGGAGCGCTCGGAAAATTGATGTTAAAGACGCTGGTGATCCAGGCCCCGCGGAGTTCGCGGGTATGGGCGACCGGTACCAGGATCGCGTCACTGCCAGTGGTGGTGCCGTCGGAGTCGCTACCAGAGCCGGTCTCGGAGTCGCTGCTGGAATTAGAACCGGTCCCCTGCGTTGAGTTTGTGAGGGTCTCGGTGCTAGAGGCCGAGGCCGAGGTCGCCGGGCTCGAGTTGGATCCCGAGGACTCGCTCGCGCTCGCGCTCTCGCCGGTGGCGGAGTCGTCACCGCAGGCTCCGAGGCCTAGTGTGGTGAGCAGGAGGAGCGCGGCGACATGCGGGGTGTTCGGGCGAAAACGCACCATTGGCCGAATATAGTCGGGTCGCGCCGGTCTGTACAGTGCCGATTAATTTTGTTCTCGTGCTTCGTTTCGCCGGTCGACCTGGAGCTGCTAGGCATGGGGCAGATGAGCGAGGCCAGACAGACGAGCGAGCAGAGCGAAGACGGGGGGGGCGAGCACGAGGGACCGCCGACGTTGCTCGACACGGTCATGCGCCATCAGGGGCGTGGCGGTCGGTCGGCGACGATCCTGATGGTCGTGGGTCTGATCGGCACCTTGCTCGGGGGCAGCAGTGCCCTGTGCATGCTCGCGGAGCCCTGGCAGCTCAACGCTCGCTCACCCCAAGTCAACAGCGTGGCCAGCGAGTGCGGGTCCTTCTCCGGCGCTGTGTACACGATCGAGGTCGAGGGTGTGTCTCAGAACTGTGGAGGCGCGGACACGAAGTGTGCTGGCGGGACCCAGGTGGCGATCGCCTACGATCCCGAGGACCCCTCACGGTGTCGGGTCGCGGCGAACGTCGACCGGTTGAGCGACTACGAGTTGCAGATATTGATGCTCGCGCTCGCCTTCATCGCGGTGGGCCTTGCGGGCGGCGCCTACACCTGGAGCGAGCGTCTTCGGCGGGCCGAGATCGCCGACAGCAGTCCTGTGCTCGCCCGTCGTCGGCAGCAGCTGCGACGGCTCTCTGGCCTAGCCCTAGGCGCTGCGTTTTGCCTGGTCAACGCCTTTGCGATTCTCTTTTTGTTGGGTGTCTAGGTTTGCAATCTAGATGAGCCCGATGAACTGTGAATACCGCAGGAGCGATGCGTATTGTTTTGTTGGGTGCTCAGAGGACCTTGCGTACCGCGAAGTAGAGCACGCCGATGA
>CAYYUP010000050.1:0-7337 GCA_964474905.1 uncultured Nannocystis sp.
GAAGAAGAAGAAGAAGAAGAAGAAGAAGAAGAAGAAGAAGAAGAAGAAGAAGAGTGTGATGATGGTTTTTGCATCGAAGATCTGACCGAGGACGAAGAGGCGCTGGCGAAGGAGCTAGAGGTGCCCAAGGTCGCGGTCAAGGGGCCGACGGGGGTCGTGCGGGGGCATATCCTCGACTCGATCGATGGCAGCCCACTGATCGGCGCCAAGATCACTGCAGTCGGCACCAAGTACGCGACCAAGAGCGATCTCAACGGCGACTTTGAGCTGCTCCTACCGCCAGGTGTCTATCAAGTTCGGGTTTGGTACGACGCCTACGAGGGCGTCACCGTCTCCAATGTCAGCGTTGAGGCCGACGATCGTACGACGCTCAACCGCGAACTCGCGCCGATCCCGGGCATGGCCCAGACCGTCGTTGTCGAGAGTGAGATCAACCAGGAGAGCGCTGCCGGCAAGCTGATCGAGCGCAAGAAGTCGACTAGTGCCCGCGACATCCTCAGCCGCGACGACATCAAAAAATCAGGCGGTGGTGCGACCAGCGCGATCGCTCGGAGGATCGTCTCGGCGACGGTGATCGACGGCCGTTATCTCTTTGTTCGCGGCCTGGGTCACCGCTACGGAAATACGCTTTTTGACGGTGCCAGGGTGCCAAGCCCGGATCCAAACCGGCGCTCGGTTCCCTTGGACATCTTTCCCTCTGGGGCATTGTCGGCGATCAACGTGCAGAAGACGGCGACGCCGGACGTGCCTGGTGATTTTGCGGGCGGCTCGGTGCAGCTCGAGAGCCGCCAGCCCCCCGAGGAACTCTCCGCTTCGCTGTCGGCCAACCTGGGCCTGAACACTGCGACGCTTGGCCGCGAGGGTCTCGAAGGGCAGCGCTTTGCCGGTGATCGTGTTGCCTTTGGCAACATCAGCCGCGGCCTGCCCTCGCTCTTTGATACCAGCGATCGCATCGACCGCACGGAGCAGGCACCGGGCACCGTCAACAACATCTGGAGCCACGACGAGATCGAGCGCTTTGGCGAGGCGATGCCGACGACCCAGATCGCTGTGAGGCCCCACGTTGGCATGCCAAATTTCGCGGCCAAGGCATCACTTGGCACAACGTTTAGGCCCTGGGGCACGAAGCTCGGATTCCTCGCCGCGGCTCAGTACACAAACAGCCAGCAGACACTGCGCGAGACGGTGCGCATCTACGGCGGTTCGCAGGAGGGAGAGGTCTCGGCTGATGAGTTTATCCCCCTCGACACGGCGACGCCGCGGGTCGACTACCGCGGCCTCAAGACCACCTACAACACTGCGTGGAGCGGGCTGACCCTCCTGAAATGGCGCTTAAATGACGAGCATCGCCTCGACCTCAGCGCCTTTTACACCCGCGATGCGGAACTCCAGGTTCGCCAGCTCGACGGTCTTGCGCGCTCGACCAACCAGGAGACGCCGGTACGCAACGTGCGTCACCGCTATCAGATGCGCTCGATCGCCTTTACGCGGCTGGGTGGGCGCCACGAGTTTCCCGGGGCGAAGGGTCTAAAGCTCGATTGGTTCGGCTCCTTTGCCCAGGCTAGCAAGGACGATCCGCTGCTCCGGGATGTTCTTTATCGGCAGGAGCCTGCGGGTTATCGGGTCGACGATACCGAGGGCATTCGCTTCCAATTTTTTAAGCTGGTCGACAATACCGCGACCGGTGCGCTCAATCTCAGCGCGCCCTTTAAGCAGTGGGGGCAGCTGGACTCGTCCTTTAAGTTTGGTGGCTGGCTCGAGGGCAAGCGTCGCAGCTTCGCGACCCGGGCCTTTGAGTACTCGACGCCGAGTGGCCTCGACAGCGCGCGTCCTTACGGTACCGACGACATCCTGACCCCGGAGAGTATCGGCAGCGGTCAGAGCAGCTACGCCGGTGGCAGCGAGCCCTTTTATATTCGCGAGTTCACCCGCGCCAAGGACAGCTACAACGCGAGCCAGTCGGTGTACGCCGGCTACGCGATGATCGACCTGCCGCTCGTCCGTTGGCTGCGCTTTGTCGGCGGCGCTCGCTTTGAGGCCAGCGATATCCACGTGCGTCCCTACGATCGTTTTGGTCGGTCGCTCGATCCCGAGGACAACGCGAGCGTCGTTGATCGTGACATTTTGCCCTCTGCGGCCCTCATTTTTCCGATCGGCGGCGATCGGAGTGGGCCGATGAACATCCGTGTTTCCGGGGCCAAGACCCTCGCGCGGCCAGAGTTTCGCGAGCTCGCGCCCTTTGTTTTTAGCGACTTTGTCGGCGGGTTTAATGTCTTTGGTACGCCCTTTCTCAAGAGCACCAAGGTGTGGAATGCCGACCTGCGCTGGGAGTGGTTCCCGTCGGCGAACGAGGTCGTGGCGGTCTCTGCATTTTACAAGTACTTCGACGGGCCGATCGAGCGGGTGATCGGTAACTCATCGTCGCCGCTGCAATCCTATCGCAACGCCAAGTCCGCGCAGAACATCGGCGGTGAGCTCGAGCTGCGAAAGAACTTTGAGTTTATCCACAGATCGCTTCGTGACATCTCCTTGGGGGCGAACTTCGCCTATATCTATTCGCGGGTCGAATACCCCGACGAGCAGCGCAAGGACGGCTTTGACTTCTCGGGGCCGGCGCGGCCGATGGAGGGCCAATCGCCCTTTGTCATCAACACCTATCTCGCCTACGACAACGAGTCGATCGGTACCAGCGTGCGCCTGCTCTACAATACCTTCGGCCGACGGATCGCCTTTGTCGGCGGTCAGAACCTGCCGCATATTTACGAGCTGCCGGTACACAGTGTCGACCTCTCCTATCTCCAGCGCTTGCATAAGGGGCTAGGGCTGACGGTGGGTGCCTACAATCTCCTCAACTGGCGGCGGCGCTTTGTGCAGGGGGACGACGACGACGTCACCTACAACACCAAGAGCGGTACGACCTTCACTATTGGCCTCCGCTACGACATCTGAGCGAACTATGAATACGTACATTCTCCAGGGGGCTCTCGCCGCGATCGCATGTGTGCCTGCGCTTGTACTCGGCTGTGCCGGCGACGATGGTAGCGACAGCGGTGATGACAGCGGTGAATCATGGGGGACGGAGCTGCGCGGCTCGATCGAGGAGGATACCGTCTGGTCAGAGGACACGATCCTCGGCGGTGTTGTCACCGTGAAAAATGGCGCCGTGCTGACGGTTGAGCCCGGCGTTGTTGTCTTGGGGAAGACAGGCAGTGCGTTGGTGATCGCCAAGGGGTCGCGTCTAGAGGCGATCGGCAGCCGGGAGGAGCCGATCGTCTTCACGTCGAGCCAGGCCGAGGGTTCGCGTGCGCGCGGTGACTGGGGCGGCATTGTGCTTCTGGGGGATGCCGCGACCAACTTGGTCGGCGGCATTGGCATCGCCGAGGGCCTCGAGGATCAGCCCAACTACGGTGGCGGCGAGAACCCCAAGCTGGACGGCTCCTGCGGCAGTCTTTCCTATGTTCGCATCGAGTTTGCGGGCTACGAGCTGACCACCGACAACGAACTCAACGGCCTCACGCTCTACGCTTGCGGCTCGGGCACCCGTGTCGACCATGTGCAGGTACACATGGGCGAGGACGACGGTATCGAGATGTTTGGCGGCTCCTGGTCAGGTTCGCATATCGTGATTTCTGGGGCGGGTGATGACTCGATCGACATCGATCAGGGGTGGAGTGGGCAGCTCCAGTACGTCGTCATTGTCCAGGATCCTGGCACCGGCAACTTCGCGTTCGAGATCTCGAACCAAGAGGCCAACCGAGATGCCGAGCCGCGGACAATGCCGAGGATCGCGAACGTCACGGCGATCGGCGGCGGCGGTTCCAAGAGCGGGGGAATCAAGCTCAAAGAGGGCGCGGCGGGCCAGTTTTTCAATGTCATCGTCACCGGATTCAACAACGCAGCTGTCGAACTCACCGAGGTCCAGACCGAGGCCCAGGCAGAGGCCGAAGCGATCGTCCTTGAGGGCTCGCTCTTTTTCAATAACGCGAGGGGCGGAGGAGACGTCTACGTGACGTCAGAGGGCTCTTCGTGGGATCTTGGGGCATTTGTTGTCGCCGGCAAAGACAACCTTTTTGACCTCGATCCGCTGCTCTCGAGCACCGACTGGCAGGGCTTAAATATTGTCCCAGATCCTGCCTCGCCGGTGCTCTCTGGGATCGCTGTGCCGATGGATTTTGCGGAAGCGGACTACATCGGCGCTGTGCGTTCGAGCGACTCTGACTGGACTCAAGGGTGGACGTCATTTGTGCCCTACTGACCAAGCTGCAGAGGCGTCGATCGTCGATCCCTCGGGTTGTTGCACGCGTATTTCGCGGGAACATGCGGCGGCCCTTTGTGGCGCTCTCTTGGGCTCTGCGCTGTGACGATGGTCTGGAAAGTACGACGAGATTCTGTGACCTCGATGTTTCGGAGGCGTGACCGGATCGCCAAATCAGGGCACTAGGATGTCCGCGGTGGGAATGCATGGCTGCTACGATCCTCATCGTTGATGACGAGCCGGATCTCGTCGATTCGCTGCGCTACAACCTCGAGCGCGAGGGCTACGAAGTACTCGAGGCCGGTGATGGTCTGGAGGCGCTGGAACTCCTGGGCCGGCCGCCAATGCCCGACCTGGTTTTGCTCGACCTGATGTTGCCGCTGCTCTCAGGCGCGGAGGTATGCAGTCGCATGCGCATGCAGGAGCGGACTCGGGGGTTGCCGGTGATCATGATCAGCGCTTGCGCTGACGAGATCGATCGTGTTGCGGCCCTCGATCTAGGGGTGCACGACTACGTGTCGAAGCCCTTTCGTATCCGCGAGCTGTTGGCGCGGGTGCGGGGTTCGCTGGGTCGAGAGGGTCCAGGCGGGGCCACTCGTGAGGCCCCATCGTTAGCAGGGCGTCTTGGGAGAGCGCTCTGACCCAAGCTCAAATCGCTTTGGGGCGGTGCTTGTCATCGCGGTTTGCCTCGCGTTGCTGTCGATCTCCCGGGCGAAGAGGCTTCGCGAGCGGGACCTCAACTGCAGGGTTTGAGGCTAACCCCTTCGGCAGAGGTCGCCGCGGCTGGGTAGGCCATCGCTGTTGAGAATGAAGTGCGGTGGAATCGCGGGCTCTTGCGTTGCAGGAATCTGTGTCGACGGGCCAGACGCGGGTTTTTCGGGGGCGGTCGTGGATTCGGTCGGATTGGCCACATCGCTCGACTCATCGGACTCCCACCCGGCGTCGTCGTCGGTCTCCCATTCGGCGTTGTCGTCGGACTCCCACTCATCGCCGGATTGCCAGTCCCCGCTTTCGCCGTTTTTGCCGCCCCCACCACTTGTATCGTCGCCAGGATCTGGAATCCGCAGGAACTCAGGGTTTGGCTCCTGCGAGCGGTAGGTGATCGTCACCCGCTGCTTGCGTCGGCTGTCGGGGCGGGTGATGACGGTCTTGCTGGGCAGCGTGTGACCGTCCACGGTATGCGGTGATTCGTGAAGCGCGGTCCACATCCAGACCGTCGTGCCGTCCGCGGCTCGCCGCCATAGTGTCGCGCCTGCGGGCCACCAGTTGCCATTCTCCCAGGCGAAGCGCAGCTCCTCTTCGAGGTCGCCGCTGCGCAGGCGCAGGACCTCGTGGGCGGTCTTGCGATCCCAATGTTGGTCGACGATTTCGAGGGGGCCGGCGAGCAGGGGTGCGCCGCCAAGGACCAGGGCGATGAGTTCCTTCGGCGCCATCGAGACCCCGAGAAGTTCTTCGATCGCGCAGGCGGATGGGGGCCCGCTGTAAAAACCGCGGGGCAGCCCTTCGCCGGAGACGTAGCGGAGTGAATAGCCCTGCTCGTGGAACGCCAGTGAGACCAGCTCCTTGCCGGAGATCTGGATTTGCCCATTAAAACGCTCGGGGCGTTGGGCGAGCAGCATGAGGTTGCCGGCGATCGAGCGATTGAGCCGGATCTTTGCGGAGGAGACGCGGATGCCGTCGAGGCTCGGTTGCGCCGCTGCCAGGAGCTCTTGGGGCCCAGGCCCGGTGTTGAGGGAGTAGGGCGGTCGCGTACTTTTGCCGCGGCATCCGGGCAGAGCCGACGCTGAGGCGATGAGGAGCGAGGCCGCAAGGAGACGGGAGAGGAGGGCGCTAGGTCGCACGCGAGCGTACCTTAGCGGTACAGGCGGCTTTTGTCAGCGAGTCCAGCTTCCGTTGTGACGTAGGCAGAGCTGGGCCGGAGTTGCTCTTGCAGACCTCAGTGTCGATTGCAGGAGAGTGCTCGTTCTTGGTTTGAGGTTGCCCGCGGAGCAGCTTGCGTGCAGCGGTTTGTGTGTCGGTGGCAGTGCTGTAGCTCGGAGGATCGGCAGAGTCGGAGGATTGGCCCGTGCATCGGAGCATCCGAGCCCTACTCGTGGAAGGTTGGAGCCCGCTCCCCAGGGGCCGTCCTAGCCGCCGGGCTGCGCCAGACACCGGAGGCCTGGCATGTGGGAGCGAGCTCCAAGGTCGTTTGTGTATCCTTGGCCTTTTGGGGCCGGCTTTTACCGCTTTTTGTTGGCAGCGCCGGCGACGTGCAGGGTGGTCTGCCCCTCGACCGAGAGGAAGGGCTTTAGCTTGGCGAAGGTCTTGCGACCGATGCCCCGGATCCGCATCAGATGGGTGATCTCGGCGAACTTCTTGGATTTTCGGTAGGCGATGACCTTCTTGGCGAGCGATGGGCCGACGCCCGGCAGGAGATCGAGTTCGCCTTCGGTGGCAGTGTTGATGTTGACCTGGCCGGCCAGCTCGGGGGCGGCCATCGCAGGAGCGGCGACAAAGAGTGTCGACATGAGGGCGGCGCCGCAGAGCAGCGATTGAATCAGCTTACGCATGAGTGTTGGTTCCTTGTGATTGCTGGCGGGTCAGTCCGCCGTGCCCCGATTCATCGCAAGTCGCGTGACAGGGAAGCAGATTCAATAATTACCTGCACATGGCAAGATCGACGGGCGCTCCCGCGGTTGTGCGACCCGCAGGCGGACCGAGGCAATGGGACGCGTCTCCAGGGCGGGACGGCCGCCCGGCGACACTGCCGGTGTACTCGCGAACTCTGCTGGCGCATCCGCAAAGCGAGCCGCTCGAACCGCCGCAATCGTGACGTGAACGGATCGGGAAACACTAGCTCCGATCGCGGAGAGGTCAGTCCGCGAACACCCCTAACAGGAGGCGGTCGAGCCAAGCAGAGCGAGCGACAGGTTGAACTCGCGGAGGTCGCGATCGCAGATCCAATCTAACGACCGGGCAAGCCGAGCGAGCGGGGCCAAACCAGCGAGGTCGATCCGAGCAAGCAGAGCGACGGGACCCAACCAGCGAGGTCGTGCAAGTGGCGCCAAACCGGAGAGGCCTAGCCTGGTGAGTAGAGCGAGCG
>CAYYUP010000050.1:7437-13826 GCA_964474905.1 uncultured Nannocystis sp.
CAGATCGACTACAACCTCTGGCTCGCGACCCAGGCCCACGCGCGGGGGCTCTCGGTGGATCTCAAGAACGATCTCGATCAGATCGCGGCGCTTGTCTCGGCCTTTGATCGGGCGCTCAACGAGGAGTGTGCGGCGTACGAGGAGTGCGAGTTGTTGATGCCCTTTATCGAAGACGGCAAGGCGGTGTTTTACGTCGAGTGTGTCGATGCGATCGCTGAGGGTCCCGGCCTCGCAGATGCGGTTTGCGACGGGGCTTGGGGCTCGGTTTCTCGACGTTGATCAAAGAGTGGGATCTCGGATCCTGGTGGATCGCCTGCTAGTCGCCGGACCGCTCAGGGGCGGGCGAGCAGGCGAGCGGCAACGAGGATTATGCTCATGCGATCGGCAAATACGCGGATCGCGGATCGCGGATCGCGGATCGCGGATCGCGGATCGCCTGCTAGTCGCCGAACATGCGCGAGTGAGCAGGGGCATGTTTTGTTTGGGCAGCATCGCGCCCTGCGCACGAGGGTCGCGCGGGTCCCGGAGCGATGGTGCGCCGTTGCTCCAAGGGGCGCGCTGACGGCCCTAGTGCCCCGCCCTGAAGGGTGATTGACTGCGGGTTCGAGGAGTATCGATGCCCGAGATCAATCAGCAAGCCCTTGAGGAATTTCGCAGCCTGCGTCCCGACACGGAGCTCGGTGGCCTCGCCCTTGGCGACCAGGACCAGACGGCGCCGATCGACAATGGCATCTCGGCGATCCGCTTTTTTGACAGTGATGTGCTCGGTGACGGTGTCACTCCCTATATCCGGGCTGAGCCATCGCTGGTCGTCGATCCCGAACCGCGTACGGAGCTCTTCGCCGCTGTCTCGGGCGAAGAACTCAGCGTCTTTGGTGAGCGCCTCTCGGCGACGATCGCAGAGCTTCGCGACTACCTGCATCCGTCAGCCGAATCGCTGCCCGAGGCCCGCACTCGTTACCAGCGCAACGCGATCACCGGTCAGAGGATCGCTGCGTTTACGGCTGAGGTCTTGGCTGCGGTAGACGGGCTCTTCGCCGACGGCCACCGACAGCGGGATGCGGCGCTCTATCAGGTGCATACCGCGGTTTTCGACCTCTACAGCCGTGATCTCTCGTTTGATGAACGCGAGATCAACGGCTACGGATCCTTCGGTCACGACGCCGCCTTTGTTCACGCTTGGGAGCTGCGCCTAGCGGAGATCGGGCGGGTCGATCTCCGCCTTCTAGACGACGAGGAGGCGGCAGCGCTTGGCCGCGAGCGCGCCCAGATCCAGGCCGAACTCGACGCGGTCTTCCGCGACAAGTACGTCTTCAAGAGCGACCGCATGTTCGAGGTCAACGCCGAGGTTTCGATCGGCCTCTGTCTGATCGACGCGAACAGCCGCCAGCGGGTCTCGGAGGTCGTCGCGACCCGGGCATCGCTGGTGCCGAAGTTTGAGATTTTGAGCCTCGAGGTCGAGGGCGATCGACGTGCGGTCTACTTCGACGTTATCGAGGGCAGCTACTACTACGACGGCAGTGATGAGGTGGTAGGCGAGGCTTTGGTTGCGGCGATCGAGCGCACGCCGTTGGCGACCGATGCTCGGCTGACGTTGCGACGGCCGGCTTCGGGTGAGCATCTGCGCAAGAATTTTCGATTCGACTGGAACCGCGATGGTTACGTCGCCAAGGCCAAGATCGACTGGGTGAGCTGGGCTGGCCACTGCAACGACAAGTCGAACCTCGAGGCCCACGGGGTGGTGGTCGCGGCCGGTGATCTGGGCGTGCACGAGTACGACTCGGCGGCGGGCAGCAGTGCCCACTACACCCGCGATCTTCTCAACGAGTTCTTGCTCAGTCTCTCCGAACTTGACTCGCGGATGGTCGATCCGCAAAGCGGCCGGGTTTCCAACCTGTCCAAGGATGAATTTGCCGGCGCCCGCGACGATGACCGTCCCGATCGCATCGTGCTCGCTCCGCGCTTGACCATCCCGCTGCGCGATCGCCCGAACAAGTTGGAGATCACGCGGGTCGAGGCCGGCGGTCGCAGCTACAGCGCGGACGAGATCTTTCGCCCCAAATTGATCGCCGAGGACGGCCGCTCGGCGACCGACAACCCGCTCTACCTCAGCACCGAAGAGGGCGATCGTGTCACTCTCGATCTCTCCGGTGCGGTCGTCCATCTGGCGCTCTCGCTGCAGGTCTTCGATCCCAGCGGGTACCCGACAACGATGCGCCGCGAGGTCGTTCTGGATTTTGCAGAGCCGCCGGACGAGCCGGTATTCATCGATACGATCCTCAAGGACGCGGGCGCTCGCGAGATCTACGAGGTGTCGATCGACCTTAAGGGGCGCCGTTGGTTGGCCCAGTTGGTGCGCATGGAGGCGGTCGAAGGCGGTCGAACCTATCGCGCGGTCGATGTTGGCGAGCCGATTGTCCGGAGCTTTGATGCGTCGCTTTTGCGCGGCCAGCGAGAGGTGAGTCTCGATGACCCGGGGCTCTACATGCCCTTTATCAAAGAGGCGCTGCAGACCGGTCGCAACTTTACCTCCGAGACGGCCGACGGCGCCGGTGTCTGGAACGGTCGAACCAAGCGTCTCTCGCAGGCGACGGAGTGGCGCGATGATCAGAGCCGCTGGGCGAAGATTAAGCTCGCAGTCGAGGCTCGCTACGGCGGCAATCAGGGCGCTTTTTTGGTCAAGCATCGGCCCGACGGCAAGCCCGATTATTACGTACCGCTGGCGCTGCCCTTTGACTTTGCCTGGCGCACCGACATCGCCTTTGCGCCGATCCTCGGCCATCAAGTCAACGCCAAGGCGCGCGATCGCGGGGTGATCACGGATCACGGAGGTAGCTTCACGGCCGAGGCCCTGACCGGGATCGTGGGGCTTCTCTGGGCCTCGTTTGGCGGCCATCGCTTTCTCATCCGCCATCGTGGGCAGCGCTACGCTTTTGCCGATAGAGCCACCTGGGAGGCCGCCTGCGAGCATTTAGGTCGCCTGCGGGAGCGTGCACTCGGGGTTGAGGAGACGCCGCAGGTGGTGAGCACGGTGTCGCTGCTCAAGGTGAGCGCGTCGGTGCCGCGCAAGGAGTTTGTCGGCTACGAGCTGGTCATCGAGGTGGATGGAGCTCTGCGCATCGAGCTCAAGACCCGGCTCGGAGACGCCGACCTCTACGTCAACGTCGGAGCCAAAGCGGCGCCGACGGACGGCTCGTACACTCTGCTCTCCGACAAATTTGGGCTCGAGCGCGACGTCATCGAGATCCCCGAGGTCGCAGCGGGTACGACAATCGGGATCGCCGTGCACGGCTACAAGGGTTCAGATTTCGATCTCGAAGTCTGGGGTCCGCGAGCGGGGGCCGTGGGGCCGACCGTTGCTGCGCCGATCGAGCGTTTGCTGAGCGGAGTTGTTGCGGCCGGCGAGATCGATGCGATGGATGTGATCGAGATCGAGGCTGACGGCATTCTCGATATCCAGCTCGCCGGTTCGGGGGACGCAGATGTCTACGTTGCGATAGGCGCACCTGCGACTCCAGATTCCTACGACTGGCGGCTCTACGGGCAGACGACCAACGAGCGCGGGCAGCTGGAGGTTGGTTGTGGCGATCAGGTGCACGTGATTGTGCACGGCTACGGCCCGCGCTCAGAGTACGACCTGCGGGTCCGCTCGGCGTAGGCCGTACTTGTAGCGATGGGTGCGCTTGACCGCGGTCGGTGGGGGTGCTTCGCTGCCTTCGATGGCGAACGTTCAGTCCACCCTGAGGGTGCTCAAGGGCCTCGCACGCAACGCCGTGGTGGTCGGGCGGCGACGTTTTGGGGGGCAGCGAGGACCGGCTTCGTGGTCCTTTTCTTTTGAGGTCGCGGTCGAGTATCTCCGCCGAGACGTCGGCCATCGCGGGGCGCTCACACACCCGGAGTACCGGCGCAAACTAGAGGCGATCCAGCTGCCCGATCCGGCCCTGCGTGCGGTGGTTGTGAGCGAGGCTGTGATCGGCGGTTGCCGGGTCGAAATCCTGCGGCCGAAAGCGGCGGCGGCAGAGCGCACGATTCTCTACTTTCACGGCGGCTCATACCACCACGGATCGGCGCTCACACATCGCCCTCTCACCACTCGCCTTGCCCGTCAGGCGACTGCTCAGGTGATCGTCGTGGACTACCGATTGGCTCCCGAGGACCCCTTTCCGGCGGCTTTTGACGATGCGATGGCGGTCTATCGCGGGCTCATCGAAGAGGCCTGGGCAGAGCCGGCATCGTTGGTGCTCGCCGGTGACTCGGCCGGCGGCGGTCTCACGGGGGCACTGCTGCTCGCGCTGCGCTCACGGGGGTTGGAGGCGCCCGCCGGTGCGGTGATGATCTGTCCTTGGGTCGATCTCGCGGCCCACGGGGGCAGCATGATCCGCAACGCAGCGTTCGACTGGATCGAGAGCACGAGCATCGAAGGCCTCGCACGCTCCTACGTCGGCAACGCGTCCCTGGAGGACCCCCTGGTCTCGCCAATCTACGGGATTGCTGATGGTGATCCGCAGGCGTTGCCGCCGATCTTGGTGCAGGTCGGTTCGCTTGAAATCTTCGTCGATCAGGTGCACGAATTTGTCGCTCGAGCTCGGGCCGCCGGTGTGCAAATCGAATTCCGGCTCTGGGACGAGATGGTGCACAACTGGCATTTGCTCGCGAACCTCGACAGGCGCGGGGCGGCCGCGATCGAGGAGATCGCCGAGTTCGCTACCCGGGTGACGGCTCAATCAAGGTGAACAATGGGACAGCCTAGTAATGGCGACACAGATGCCCTTCGGGGTCTTGGGCGACGACAGCTCTTGGTCGGGGCCGGTGCGAGTGCGGCGATCGCCTGTACGAGAGCACCGGCAGTGATCCACAGCGAGCGCGACGGTCCGGGCATTTTTGATGGGGTTATGGCCGGCGATATCGGCGAGCAGTGGGCGACGATCTGGGGTCGCAGCGAAGAGCCCGCGCAGATGGTTGTGGAGTGGGTGGCGGCCGGTCGCCGAGGTCGTGTACTCGGTCCTCTCGTAAGCGCGGCCTCGAGCTTTACAGGGCTGACGACGCTCCGGGATCTGCCGGCTGGGCAGACCGTCGACTACCAGGTCTACTTTGTGAAAGAACTCGGTCGCGGGCGTTCGGCGCCGAGGAGCGGGCGGCTGCGTACGGCCCCTCGCGAGCGCCGGTCGATCTCGCTGCTTTGGAGCGGCGACACCTGCGGTCAAGGGTATGGCGTCGGAGAACCCGAGGGCGCCCACGAAATCGGCTCCGTCGGCTTTAAAACCTACGCGACCATGGCCGCCCACGAACCCGATCTGATGCTGCATTGCGGTGATCTGATCTACGCGGACAACCCGATCGAACCTGCGTTGCTGCTGCCCGACGGCACCATCTGGCGCAACAAGACGGTCGCTCTGCGCGGCAAAGTGGCCGAGACTTTGGACGAGTTTCGAGCGGCCTATCGCTACAATTTTCTCGACAAGAGCTTTTCTAAATTTCACCGAGAGGTCGCGACGATCTTCGCCTGGGATGACCACGAGGTCCTCAACAACTGGCATCCAACCGAGTTCCTCTCGGATCTGCGCTACCGCGAGCGCCGGGTTTCCGTGCTCGCCGCCCGGGCGAAGCAGGCCTTTCGCGAGTACACGGCGATCGCGAGCCCGACCATCCACCGGGTGATCAATTACGGGCCCCTGCTCGACCTCTTTGTGCTCGACATGCGGAGCTTTCGCGGCGTCAACACGGCCGGTCTCGAGGGACCCCGGTCGCCCAATACAGAGCTGCTAGGGCGTGCTCAGGTCGATTGGCTAGTGGAGGGGTTGCGCGCGTCTCGGGCGACGTGGAGGATCATCGTCTCTGATATGCCCCTCGGTTTAGTGGTTCGCGATGGCTACGCCAGGGATGCTCTTGCCAACGGTGATCCCGGACCTCCAAGGGGTAGGGAGCACGAATTTGCCGGGCTCCTGAGTCGTCTGAAGCGGGCGCGGGTGCGCAATACGGTCTGGTTGACCGCCGATGTGCACTACACGGCAGCCCATCGCTACGACCCGGCGGTTGCGGTGTTTAAGGACTTCGATCCTTTTTGGGAATTCGTCTCGGGGCCGCTGCACGCGGGTAGCTTCGGCCCGAACATGCTCGACCCAACCTTTGGCCCCGAGGTCCGCTACCTGAGGGCGCCGCCCGAAGAGCAGCAACGTGCGGCCCCCTCAGAGGGCTATCAATTCTTCGGTAAAGTTGAGATCGCGGCCAGCGGCATGATGACGGTGACCCTGCGGGATTGTGACGACCGAGCCCTGTGGTCGCTCGACCTCCCGGCCAAAGGGCACCACTGACCTCGTGATCTGCATGAGCTCCAGGTACGCGTGATAGGCTCCTGCCATGGCTTTTTCTTCTTTTTCTTCTTTTTCTTC
>CAYYUP010000050.1:13926-46953 GCA_964474905.1 uncultured Nannocystis sp.
TCGTCGAGCGACAGCGATACCAGCGACACTGGTTCGAGCACGGGCGATACGGAGTCGAGCACAAGCGGCGGTAGCGACAGCGACAGCGACTCGACGAGCGATACGACCGGCGATACGACCGGCGATACGACCGGCGATACGACCGGCACGACAGATGACCCGACGGGTACGACCACCGGTACGACGACGGGCACGACCACCGGTACGACAACGGGCACGACCACCGGTGGCGTCGGCCCTGGCTTCGATCCCGACGATATGGGCGTGCAAATGTGCGCCGACACAGTGAAACAGGATGCCTACGAGATCGTCGGCATCGGGCCTGCGATCAAGGGCGATGTGCTCTTCATGGAGGTCGCGTACTCCGGCGGTTGCGAGGACCATGACTTTGGCTTTTGCTGGGATGGCTCATTTCTCGAGTCGAACCCGGTGCAAGTGAACGTCGTGATCCCCCATGACGGTCACGATGACGCTTGCGAAGCCTATCCGACCGAGGCGCTTCAGTTCGACCTGAGCAATCTCAAGCAGGCCTGGCAAGACGCCTATCAGCAGGATAGTGGCACCATCATGATCAACCTCGAGGGCTGGCAGGCGCCGGTCCAGTACATTTTTTGAGGCCTTGCGCGCACGATCCTTGCGGGATCAAGCGTGCACTTCGGCGAGGTGATCGGCGACGTGCAGCACATGGAGGCGCTCGTACTCCTCTTTGCCGAGTTTGCCGAAGATGAAGTGGGGCTTTGTCGCCGAAGTGTCGGCGGCCGCAAAGCGCTCGAGGGCGGCGATCAATCCGGTCACCGCTCGTCGCCCGTCGCCTACGCGCCTGACCTCGGGGGCGCCGGGGATCGACCGGTCGGTGCGGTGACCGAGACGCTCGCGACGAAGGAATCGATGGCCGACCCAGCTGCCGATCGTCCGGCGGAGCAGCTTCGGTCGCAACACAGGAAAACCGTCGAGGGAGTAGTCGACGCTCTGCCGGCAGTGCACCATGATCTGGTGCAGGGACCAGGGGCCGGTGGTTTCGATCTCCGGGGCCGCGGCGATCTCCCGCAGGCGGGCGATCGCTTCGGTGACCGAGCTGATGCTCTGGGATTCGCTCATCACCCTGAGCGTATGCATCCGCGCGGCGATAGCAATCGCTCGGGCCTTTTTAGGGGCGCTCGTTGGGCTCCCAGACACAGCGAAAGCCGATGTCAGCCCGCCTCGCCCGGATCTCGGCGCGCTCGCGGCCGCCGACGCGTAGATCCTCGTCGTCGATCGACCAAAAACCGCCACCGCGGATGACCCGCTCCCTGGGGTCGCCGCTTTGGGTCCACTCCCAGACGTTGCCGGCGAGGTCCTCCAGGTACCAGCGGCCGCGACCGCTGCGGTACGAGCCGACCTTTGCAGTGCCGTGATTGTGGTCGCGACGGTCGAAGAGGTTCTCTTGTTTGGAGCACTCGCGGCCGCAGGCGTTGACCAGTTTGGGGTCAGGATCGTCCTCGCCCCAGGCGTACGATCGTTGCTGATCGCCGCCGCGGGCCGTCCACTCCCACTCGGCTTCGCTCGGCAGGCGGCCGCCCTGGGCTCTGCAATAGCTCTCGGCCTGGTGCCAGCTGACGCAGTTGACCGGGTGGTGTCGGCGGCTGCCTCGGGAGCCGTTGCACATGTCGCTGCGCTGCTCACGTTCGCCGTCCGAGATGTCGCTCCAGTCGACGGTTGTCGGTGCCTGTGAGCAGGCTCCGGCACGCACGCAGCGGTGGTACTCGCCGACAGTCACCTCGTGCACACCGACGCAGAGATTGCCGACGCTTTGATTGCCGCCCCAGCCATCGCCCCAGACGTTCTCGGTGCCCGTGCTCGGCGTAAAAATGCCGCCCTCAACCAGGGCCGAGCCGCGAGCGCAGGGTTGCCCGCGGGTGCCCGGTTTGCTGGCCTGTGAGTCCACAAGTTTGGCTTCTGTGAGGGCCTCGACTTCGAGGCCAAGGAGTGCTCCACATCCATCTGGGGGGCCTTTACGGCTGTAATCGTCACAGGCTGAGGGCTCGCCGTCTTGGCTGCGAAACCCCCGCTCGTGCGTCGAGCTGGCGCCGGCTCTTGGACCCTTGCCAAAACCTGCGGGTGCTCCGATCTCGGCGCCCGCCTTGATCGCGGCACCGGCTGCCGAAGAGAGCACAAAGGCGCCGACGCTGAGGTTGGTGACCACATGTGTTGCGCCTTCGCAGCGGCCCTCGAGGGTGCTGGCGTCGAGCGAGTCGCTGATGCTCGTGGGCTCTGCTTCGTAAGCACCGATGTAGGTCATCGCCAGGTGCAGGGCGCCGTGGCGCTCGAGCTCGGCCTCGAGGCGGGCGGCTCCGAGGGGGATCTTGGCGTAGAGTTCGTCGGCCGAGCGCAGGTAGGAGTTGTCGTCCTTGCGCTGCACACCCGAGAAGGCGTAGCTGCCCCGGGCGCGGCAGCGGCGGAGGACTTCCATTTCGCAGCCCGAGTAGCGGACGACGATCAGGTGATCGCCGCGGCGGACGGCGGACTCAAGGGCTGCGCGCTCGGCCGAGGGCCATTCGATGATCAGCGGTCGATCATGGCTCTTGGCGACGCCGCAGCGGGCTTGGCTGGAGGCTCCTGAGAGGCTTTGAGTCGGAGTCAGGTGGGAGGCGAGGTTGCCCCTCGGGCCGCAGCCGCCTAGGTTCACGACGAGACCGCCCCCTCCGAGGAGCCCGAGGGTCCCGAGGGTGAGGGCTTGAATAAGGGCGCCGGAGGGTCCGAGCGAGCGTGCGACTCTCACCATCTTCTGTGAGGCTACACCACACAACGAGCGTTCACAGCCGTCACCGAGCAGCCTGCGTCACAGGCCGTGCGGCGCCCACTTAGGGGGGAGGAGTGGCGGGGCCGGGATCGTCGCGGATGGCCTTGATCACGCGGGCGAGCGTCGCGGCATTGTGATCTGCACCGCCAACCCAACGGATCGCCCCGCGTTCGTCGATGACGAAGGTGCTCGGCAGGCCATCGATGCGGAAGCGGGCGGCGAGAACATTGCCGGCATCGTGGATCACCGGCATCGTCAATCCGTAGTCAGCGGCCATCTTGGCGGTCCGATCGCGGCGCTCGTCCTCGCCGATAGCGACAACCGAGATCGTGCGATCGCGCTTCGCGAGTTTGACCAGGGCGGGCAGCGAGCGCCTGCACGGTTCGCAGTAGCTGGCGAAAAATTCGACGACCACGATCCGCCCGCGGAGCGCCTGCGTCTCGACCTCACGGCCATCGAGGGAACGGCGCTCGAACGAGGGCATGGGCGCCCCAAACAGTGAGCTGCGCATCGATGGCGGCGGCGTTCGGGCGCAGCCCAAGGCGCCTAAAGGCGCGAGCATGAGCGTTAGACAGGCGGCCCTGAGGGCACGTCCAGGGGTCCCCATGGGGTGGTCACGGCGGCTCATGTTGCAGCGTCGGCGGATACTAACGCGAAGGCAATCCCGTGTCCGGGTCGCAGCCCTATCGCCGCGAAGGTAGATCGGCGAACACATCGGCGAGCGCATCGGAGAGCCCGGCAGCGGGGCCTGCAGGGACAAAGCTGACGCTTGGGCAGAGGGGGCGAGAACAGTCCATCGTGATAGTGTCGCCGGCGACCTATGCTTGGCATCGTCTCTAGCCTCCTGGTCGACGCGACCTACACCAAGGTTTCGCCGGAGCTGACTGTCGACGTCGGTTGGCTCTGTCTCTTCTTTGTCTCGATGATCCTGCTCTGGGTGTGGACCCGCGGGGAGTCGCTGCGTCGCTCGCTGCTCGCCCTCGAGGATCCGCGGACGATGGCCGTGCTGCGGATCGGCTTCGCGCTGATGACAATCCAGTGCTTCTGGAACATGAAGCCCTACTGGAGGATGCTTTGGAGCGACGAGGGCATCTTCTTGATGGAGGAGGCCCGCTCGCGTCTCGGCCGGACTTCGCTCAGTGGTTGGAACCCCGAAGAGGGTTTTTACGACTTGTGGGCGCTGGCCAAGTTCTTTTGGAGCAAGTACTCGTTCTTCTTTTTTAAGGGCACTCCAGAATTTGTGGTCGCCTATATGTACGCCTTTGCCGGCGTACTCCTGCTCTACGCAGCGGGCGTCGCCACTCGGATCACCGGTGTGATCTCGATGGTGATGATGTGCTCGATCTACAACCGAAACTCTCTCTATCTCGAGGGCACCGACACGGTGTACCGGGTGTTTTGGTTCCTGCTCATCTTCGCAAAAACCGGCCACGCCTGGAGCTTTGACAATTGGCTGCGCTGTCGGATTCTCCGCCGTCGTGGGGTTTTGCAGGAGCCAGGAGAGGCGGCCGAGGATCCCGCAAAAAAGCCGATCTACCGCTTGATCCCGGCCTGGCCGCGCTACCTGATGATGGCTCAGTTGGTCGGCATCTACACCCAGACCGGCCTGGTCAAGACCGGCTCGGTGTGGGCCCGCGGCGACGCGCTCTACTACGCGCTCAACATGGATCACTTCTACCGCTTCGAGGTCTACACCCAGCAGCTCTCAGCGGTGTTCTCGACCAACGTCTTTCGCGTGATGACCTACGTGACCCACTGGTGGGAGGCGGGTTTTGGTGCTCTCGCCCTCGGCATGGTGCTGAAGTTTGGCTTTGATCACCGCGATCAGGATTGGTACCGAGAGATGCAGCGGCGGCGCGTACGGGTCTGGATCGGCCGTCTAGCGCTGATCTGCGCCTACATGTTGGTCTACAAGATCAACATCGAGACCTACCCCTACTGCATCAACATCGGCGACAACCCGGTGCAGGCGCAGGTGGACGCGCGGGTGGCGATGGGCCTGGGCACCCTGCACGCCGTCTATCTGATCTACCTGCCGGTCTTGATCGCTGTCTGGTACGGGCTCGGTCGTTGGCCGCTGCGCCTGTGGAGGTCGCGTCAGATCGGCCGAGTGCGGATCCCAGGCGTGCGCGTTGACCAGAGCTGGGTCTGGTGGCTCATCGGTCGCCGGACCTGGTTGACGCTCGGGCTCTGCTTCCACGGCATCCTGATCCTCTTCATGAACATCGGCATGTTCCCTTTCATCATGCTGATGACCTACGCGGCGTGGTTTCAGGGGCACGAGTTTGTCGCCGCCGGCAAGTGGCTCTTGCGTCAGCTCCGTCGGGTCCGCTGGCTCGCTTGGATGGCGCCGCCTCTGGCCGATCGGCTGATGATCCCGGCGCAGTCGCCCGGCACGGTGCCGCAGCGTGGTCGTCGTGTGCCGGACTTCTTGGTGCTCTTGTCGCTCGCGATCGGTATCGGCCTTGTGGTCTACCGGGTGACCGCCGAGGACCTCGACAAGGAGCTGCTCAAGGACTACGTGCACTACTGGATTCTCGGCACCTTTGGGGTCGCCGCGATCTTCCGCTTCATCGGTCGCCAACGGCCCTCGCCGAAGCTCTGGCGCGGCGGGCCGGCGCTGGCGTACGGCACCCTGGGTCGCACGCTTGCCCTCGCTGCGGTGCTTTGGCATGGCGGAGCGATCGGTCTGACGCTCTTTCCGAACTACCCGGTCTTCTCGAAGTGGCGCGGTCAGGGGCGGGCGATCTTTGCGAAGTGGACCTCGGGCACGGGTACCAGCCAGAGTTGGCGAATGTTCGCCCCCAACCCGCCGCGGGCGAACAGCTTCATGAAAACCGTGGTCGTCGAGCCCGACGGTGATCGCTGGGATCTGCGCAACAACTCCTTCACCTATCGCCCCTTCCCGTGGATCTGGAACGATCGAATGCGCAAGATGCATCGGCGCATGATCGGCAAGGGCAAGTGGTACCTGAAGTACTGGTCGGCCTATCACTGTCGCGACTGGCTGTTGGCCACGGGCGTCTATCCGACCAAAATTGAGGTCTACAAAATCGTCTCGCGGATTCCCTCGCCTGATCAAATCATGAAGCACGGGTGGTACCGACCGCGCGAACTCAAGACCAAAGAGACGTTGGTCGAGACCCACCGCTGCCCCGATCACGAGCTGCCGATCTATATGAAAAATCGCTACGGCTTCGAGATCACCGACGAAGATCGCGAGCAGCAGGAGCGAGAGCAGAAGCGCCTCGTTCGCAGCACAGAGAACCGCAAAAAAGCCTGGGCCCGTCGCCGTGACTTTGGCGGGCCTGGTCCCAAAAAGCAGTCGAGTACGGCGATCGCCGTTCGCAAAGCTCGATCGGCGAGAGCCCGCGGGGCTCGAGCCGGTGGCTGAGGTGGAGCCGTCGCTGGCCGCGACGCTCCTCCATCAGCCGCCAGCGGGAGAGGTCCCGACTGTTGACGGCGGACCCTGGGCCTACGGCCGCTGGGGGCTCGCCCTCCTCAGCTTGTGTATCGGCTACCACGTGCTCGCGCTGCTCCTCTTCATCACTCCCCAGGGGGGCCTCGCGCGCGAGGCTAAGAGCGGCCTCGACCGCGTGCTGCACAGTCGCTCGTATGTGCGTGCGACCTCTAATTCACAGACCTGGTCGATGTTCGCGCCCAATCCCCATCGGCGGAATATCTTCGTCAGGGTTTTGGTGGAGGATCAAGGAGGAGAAACCTGGGATCTCGGCCACGACATGCACGGCCGCCGCAGCTATCCGTATGTCCTTTACGACAGGATGGCGAAGGTCAACCGACGCTTGCCCGAGCGTCGCACCTACCTGCGTCCCTACGCGGCCTGGGTCTGTCGCGAGTGGGAGCAGGAGCACGGGGGACGGCCGGCGAAGCGTGTGCATCTGATCAAAATCTGGTCGCGTATTCCGCCACCTTCCGTCGCCTATCGTGCGCCCGCGGGGATTCAGACGACGTGGACGACGCTCGGCTACGATCCGCTTCGCCTTCCCCTGCATCGCAAGCCCCTCGAGGTCTACGAGTGTGCGCTTCTCCGAGAGGGGCAGCTTTCGCCTCAGCGGCGTTCGAAGCTCGGCTTGTCCGAGGCGCCTGCGGGTCACTATCGGCCGGCAAAGCTCAAGACCTGGGTTGACGAAGCCGCCCGCGGCGAACAGGAGAGGCAGAATCACGGTGCTCGGCCTAGGTAGCGGGGGCTTGGCGATGGAGCTGGCGGGGGTTCTACTCGCCGCGAACAAGCGAAGCGTCGATGTGTCCGCGGACCAGGGTGTCGCTTCGCTGGCGATCGTCGGTCTCATCGGCCTTCTCGTTTTTTATTTTGTCCTTCGGCCGGCGCATTGGCGACGGATTTGGTTTACGAGGGTCGATCCCCGACCCGCGGCACTGATGCGGATCGCCTTCGGCATCGTCGTGCTCTGGAGTCTGATCGACCTGGTGCCCCACGCGGGCATGCTTTTCACGGATGAGGGGCTGTGGCCGACCGCGCTCGCCCGCAAGCGCTACGGCGGACACCTGCGCTCGGTCTGGGATCCACAAGAGGGTTTTAGTAGCACTGCGGGCCTAATTCGGGCGTTCTTTAGCCGCAGTTCGCTTCTGCATCTGCGATCCGATCCGCCCTTTGTGTTCACGATCTACGCCTTCGCGATGGCCTCGATCGTCGGCGTGATCGTTGGCTGGCGGACCCGTTTGATGACCGTCAGCGCGTGGTTCTTGATCAACTCGATCTACAACTACAGCCCGATTTTTTACACCGGTGGCGATACGGTCATCCGGGTTTTTCTGTTTCTCGGCATGTTCTTGCGCTGGGGCGAGGCTTACTCGCTCGACTCTTGGCGACGACGGCGTGCGGCGATCCTCGAGGGCACTACGCTCAGATTGCCGCCGCTCTCGCTGATCCCGGCCTGGCCCGTGCGGCTGATGATGGTCCAGCTAGCGGTTGTCTACGGCACCACCGGGGCGATGAAAAACGGCATCACCTGGTTTGACGGCACGGCTCTCTACTACGCGCTGAACCTCGATCATTTTTACCGTCATCCCGCCCAAATTCCGCTGGTCGTGGGGCTTCAGCGGATCGGTCTGCTGCCTTTCCTGACCTGGGTGACGAGGCTTTGGGAGACCCTTTTTCCGCTGGTCTTGGTCGGCCTTGGGCTCCGAGCCTTTGAACGCGAACGTGGACGAGAACGAGGTGCTCATCGGCTCTGGGGACAGGCGGGGCGCACTCGTAGGTTGCTCTCGTACGCCTGCGTCGCCGGTGTATTTTTGCTGATGGCGTACCTGGGCGCGTTGACGACGGCGTACTACTACGACGAAAAATTGTCGCCGTGGCCGGGGCTCGATCGCATGACAGCCGCCCGTATTGTCCAGGCGTCGGCGCTCGCGTTGCCGGCTCTGCTGATCGGGCTCTATGTAGGGCTGCGTCGGAGGTGGCCGCGGGCCCACGCTTGGGTGCTGAGGTGGCTGCTCGGTCGTCGGCTTTGGCTCGGCCTGGGCGCTGTCATGCACGTGAGCATCGAGCTGTTGATGAACGTCGGTACGTTTGTCCAGGTGATGCTCGCGATCTATCCGCTCTGGCTGCGCGGCGAGGAGGTCGATGCGCTGTGGCGGTTTTTTGGCAGTCGAGCGCTGGCTCTGGGCGAGGGCGATGCCCCGAGTCGCGAGGGGCTTGGCCCTAAAGGTTGGCTGCGAGTGCGCTCTTGGTTGCTCGCGCCGCGTCGTCGTCTGCGGCACCGGATTGCGCGGCCTCGCTTTGTTGTTGTGCACGGGGCTGAGCAGGCGTCGATCCGTAGGGCGGCACTGCTGCGCTGCTGGGACCTTTGCGGGCGTCTTGAGTTTGAGCCCAGTGCTGTGAGTGCGGGGTCGAGTGCGGGAGCTGGGACGGCGCGAATGGATCTTCGTCTGCGTACGGAATCCGGTCGCGAGTTGGTCGGCAACGCCGCGGGTGTGCAGCTCTGTCGCTTGCTGCCGGGCCTTTGGTTGCTGGCTCCGCTTAGCGTTGTGCCACTGCTCGGGGAGGGGGTCGGTTGGCTGGTTTTGGGGCTGTTGGGTCAGCGGGCTGTTGGGTCTTTGCGGGCTGGTTCTTCGGGCGGGAGCTGAGGGGGAAGAGGGGGAGAGGCGGAGGCCGAGGCGGAGGCCGGACGAGAAGGGCCCCACTCTTTCAGACAGGTCGGAACGCGCATCGACCCCTTTTCTCAAAGGGGTCGATGCACGTCCTAGACTCATTCGCGGGGCCCTTCCCGCCCGACCCAGCGGCACGTCCTCCAGGCCGGATAGAGAGCCGGCGGATGGGGGCAGTGGCTTGTTTGCAGGGGGTTGGTCGGAGAGATGCGTCCTTTAGCGGCGAAGGGCGGAGACGGCGAATGGGCATTTGATGGCAGGGCAAACGTTCGAGATTGGTTGAGATCTGCTCATTGCGGGCTTCCTAGGCTTGGGCAGTGAACGACAAAATCTACTCCGGTATCGCCAAGAACTGTCCCAATGGCGGAACCACGGCCGTCCACTTCCCACTCATTCTAGAGAAGGGTCTGATTCTCGTTGTAGGCCGTAGCTTGACGAGGAAGCTCGGGGATTCGTGGGAGGTTTTCCCTGTCGGGCGAGACGCGCCTTTCGGGCAAACCGCAGCTGGCCGCCTCTCCGGTTACTCATGAGCGATCGACCCGATGATCCTCGGTAGCGCCTTGCGAGCGGTGCTCGGACCCGCCAGAGGGTGCTGCCCAAGATGAGCACCCGCGGGACCGTGTGCTCAGGTGGTGGTCGAGGACCGCCAGGCGGCGATCTTGGCTGCGGCTTCGGGTAGCGGGATTCGGGATTGCTCGCCGCTTGTCAGGTTTTTGAGCGTAATTTCGCCGAGGGCGAGTTCATCTTCGCCGAGGATTGCGGCGATCGGCGCTTTGACTCCGTCGCTGTCGGCGTAGCCGAGCTGCTTGCCGAGCTTGGTTTTTTCTTCGGGAAAAATCTCGACGCGCAGGCCCTGTTCGCGGAGACGGTGGGCGACCGAAATGACATCGGCGAGGCCGATGTCGAGCCAGCAAAGCAGGAGGTCCGGGCCAGTGTTTAGCGCCTCCGCGGGGAACATGCCGCGCTCCTCCATGACCACCAAGATGCGCTCAAGGCCGAGAGAAAAACCGACAGAAGGCACCTGCTTCTTGCCCTTCGCGTCGAACATGCCGATGAGGCCGTCATAGCGGCCGCCGCCGCCAAGTGAGCCGTGTAGATCGGCGATGGCGATCTCAAAGATCGCACCCGTGTAATACGAGAGCCCACGGGCGAGGTCGGGCGAAAAGCGGACAAAGGGTCCCGCAGGGGTCATTCTGAGGAGCTTTAGGAGGCTCTGAATCTCTGCGAGCGCCCGCTGACCAGAACCGTCGAGTGCTTTGGTTAAGAGTTCGAGTCCTGCCTGCGGCTCTGGGTTTTTTGTTTGGCCAGGAGAGTCGGTGCCGTCGTTGCCACTGCGCTCAGTCGAGTCGGTGGAGTCGTCCTGGAGTTGGCCGGCGAGCACCATGCGCAGTAGTTCCTCGGCCGAGGTCTCGAGAATGCCGCGTTCGGCGAGTTCTGCTTTGACGCCCTCGCGGCCGATTTTGTCGAGCTTGTCGACCGCGACCAGGGCAGAGGCCTCCAGTTTGTCGTCGATCTTTGCCGCCCGGATCATCGCTCGCAGGACCTCGCGGTGGTTGAGGCGGATCGTGAAATCTTTGAAGCCGAGTTCGACCAAGACCTGGGCGAGAGCCGAACAAACCTCAGCCTCGGCGATCAGCGAGGTGGTGCCGGTGATGTCGACGTCGCACTGATAAAATTCGCGGAAGCGTCCGCGGCCGGGCCTGTCGGCGCGCCAGACCGGTTGGATCTGGTAGCGCTTGAAGAACTTTGGCAGCTGGTAGGTGGTATTGGCGACCACCCTCGCGAGCGGCACCGTGAGGTCGTAACGCAGTCCCTGATCGGCGAGGTCGGCCTCGGTTAGGGGCTCCTTGGCGAGGGCTCGGTGGAGGTTGTCGCGACGGTGCAGGATTCGGTACAGAAGCTGGTCGCCCTCGTCACCGTACTTGCCGAGCAGTGTCGACAGGTTTTCGATCGTCGGTGTCTCGAGGGGCACAAAGCCGTACGAAGCGTAGACCCGGCGCACAATGCCGATCACGTGCTGGCGCCGGGCGATGTCGGCGGGCAAAAAATCCCGCGTACCGCTGGGCGGCTTGGTGCTGACTTTTTTTCTTTTTTTCTTTCCCGTTTTTTCTTCGTTGGCCATCGCCGACCTCACACTTTTCTAGTTTTTTGAGTTTGGCTTTGGGCCGATCGCGCCTGGTTGTTCTCAGTCTTCGTCAGCATCCTCGAGGATGTCTTCTGCGGGCGCGAGGGCGATCGAGATCGCTTCGCCATCGACGGTATCGTCAGCGCGGATCGTCAGACCCTGGGCAATTGTGCCGGCGATGATCTCGAGGGAAAGAGTCTCGCTGGCGATGAGCTCGCGCAGGCCTGGCTCGTCGATCGTGGCCCGCAGTAGGCTGCTCTCGGGCGTTTGCACGAAGAGCATGATGCGCTGGCTGACCTCCAGGTCCGCCTGCTTGCGGAGGTTTTGGACGCGGTTGATGATCTCGCGGGCGAGCCCCTCGCGGAGCAGCTCTGGCGGCACCTCGAGGTCGAGCATCACCGTCACATCGCCCTCGCTGGCGACTGCTCGCCCGGCTTTGGGCTCGCGCAGGATCAGAATGTCGTCGCCGGAGAGCGTCTCGCCCTCGAGGTCGACGGCGCCGCCGCTTTGCAGGGTGCGCAGGGCGTCGGCGTCGAGGAGGGCGACCGCCTTGGCGATGACCTTCATGCGCTTGCCCAGGCGTTTGCCGAGTACCTTGAAGTTGGCCCGCGCCCGAAGCGTGACCAGGTCGGCGTCGTCGTGGGTCAGCTCCATGCTCTTGATGTTGAGCTCGCTCAGGATCTCGGCCTCGAAGTGGCGGAGCGCAGTGGCGACCTCGTCGGAGTGCACTGCAACTGTCAATGTCGACAGCGGTCGACGCACGGCGATGCCCTCTTTCTCGCGCAGCGCTTGGGCGATCGCAACGGTGCGCCGAACATGGGCGACAGCCGTCTCTAGTTCAGCGTTGCGGAGCCCCTCGTCGACGCTCGGGAAGTCGCAGAGGTGCACGCTCTCGGCGTCGGCCAGGCCGGTGTCGACCATCAAGCGCTGGTAGATCAGCTCGCTAAAGAAAGGCAGTACCGGGGCCATCGCCGTCGACACGGTGACCAGAGCGCGGAAGAGCGTGCCGTAGGCCTCGGCCTTGTCGCGCTCGAGTGCCTCGGCTAGGTCGGTACCCGCTTCGCCGCTTTGTTTGGCCCGCCAGTAGCGTCGGCGACCGCGGCGGATGTACCAATTGTTGAGGTCGTCGCAGAGACGAATATAGGAAGGAACGATGTTCCATAGGGCGTAGTGCTCGTATTCGTGGAGAAGCTCGGCGACCATGCCCTGCACCCGCGAGAGGATCCAGCGGTCGAGATCGCCGGAGGGTTGCAGCGAGAGGTCGGCCTTGCTCGGTCGCCAACCGTCGGCGGCGGCGTAGGTTGCGAGGAAGTTGTAGGCGTTCCAGAGCGGCAGGATCGCGACCCGCACCATGTCGCGCACGCACTCGCCGGAGGTGTCCTTGGCGTGTTTTCCAAAGCGCATGGGCTCGGCGCGAACGACCTGCGAAGAGATCAGGTAAGCGCGCAGTGCATCGGCGCCGTAGCTGTTGATCACCAGCGAAGGGTCCGGGTAATTTTTTAGCCGCTTCGACATCTTTTTGCCGTCGGCGGCGAGGATCAAGCCGTTGACGATCACGTTGCGGAATGCCGGCCGGTCGAAGAGCGCGGCCGAGAGCACGTGCAGCGTGTAAAACCAGCCGCGGGTCTGATCCAAACCTTCGGCGATGAAGTCCGCTGGCAGGTTGTTCTCGACGTGCTCCTTGGTGGCGGGGTCGAAGGGGTAGTGGTTTTGGGCGTAGGGCATCGAGCCCGACTCGAACCAGCAGTCGAAGACCTCGGGGATGCGGTGCATGGTGCCGCCGGCTTTGGAGGGCCAGGTGATCGGGTCGACGCTTTCGCGGTGGAGGTCGGTGATCGATCCGGACGGCAGGCCCGCGCGTTCTTCCAGTTCGGCGACCGAGCCGATGCAGACCATGTCGGAGGCATCCTGGTCGCAGCGCCAGATCGGTAGCGGTGTGCCCCAGTAGCGGTTGCGGCTGAGGTTCCAGTCGCGGGCGTTCTCTAGCCAGTTGCCGAAGCGGCCGGCGCCGACGTGCTCGGGCACCCAGCGGATCTCGCGGTTGAGTTCGACTAGGCGCTCGCGGGAGCGCTCGACGCCCATGAACCAGGTCGAGATCGCCATGTAGAGCAGGGGCTCGTCGGTTCGGTAGCAGTGGGGGTAGGCGTGCACGATCACGTCGCGGTCGACGATTTTTTTCTCGCGATCGAGACGGGCCATGATGCCCTTGTCGGCGTCCTTGGCGAAGAGCCCCGCGAACTCGCCGACGCTCTCGTCGAAGATGCCGTTGAGGTTTAGCGGGTTGATCAGGGGCAGGCCCTCGGCCTTGCCGATCGCGTAGTCATCCTCGCCGAAGGCGGGTGCCTGATGGACGATGCCGGTGCCGCTTTCGGTGGTGACATAGTCGGCACCGACCACCCGGTAGGCCCAGCGGGAGCCATCCTCGTGTTGGCGGTATTCGCTGAAAAAGGGAAGGAGCGGCTCGTAGGGCCGGCCGATAAGTTCGCTGCCCTTGAGTCGTGCGAGTTCGGTGGTGGCGCCGATGCGCTCGCGCGCCTGGTAATCGAGGAGGCGCCCGGGCTCGATGTAGGCGATCTCGCCACTGTCTAGGACCCGGACTTTGACGTAGGTGACCTCGGGGTGCACGGCGAGCGCGAGGTTGCTGGGCAGGGTCCAGGGCGTCGTTGTCCAGGCCCAGAGATAAGCGCCGGGCTCATCCTCCAGGGCGAAGCGCACGGTCAGGCTTGGGTCCTGGCGCCGACGGTGGCCCTCTTTGCGGGTGGCGGGGTCCTTTTCTTGGGGGCCCTGGGCGACCTCGAAGTTGCTGAGGGGGGTGCCGAGCGCCGGCGAGACCGGCTGTACGCGGTAGCCCTCGTAGATCAGCGACTTGTCCCAGAGTTGGCGAAATACCCACCAGACGCTCTCCATGAAGGAGGTGTCCATGGTTTTGTAGTCGTTTTTAAAGTCGACCCAACGACCCATTCGGCGGACGACGGTCTCCCACTCCTCGGTGAAGCGCAGCACACCGGCCCGGCAGGCGGCATTAAAGCGCGGCACTCCATAGGCCTCGATTTCGGCCCGGCCGTGCACGCCGAGTTCGTTCTCGATGAGGTTTTCGATCGGCAGGCCGTGGCAATCCCAGCCAAAACGACGCTCGACGAAGCGGCCGCGCATCGTCCAAAAGCGCGGTATCACGTCTTTGATCGTGCCGGCCAGGAGGTGGCCGTAGTGGGGTAGGCCGGTCGCGAAGGGGGGGCCGTCGTAAAAAACGAAAGGCTCGCGATCGTCGTCGTCGCCGCGGCGGAGCGCCTGGGATTCGATCTCGCGGCTCCGCCAGAGCTCGAGGATCTCCTCTTCGATCGCCGGCAGGTCCAGGTGGCGGGTCGGGGGGCGGAGGTCCGCGGTCTCGGGCTCGGTGGGGCTGGAATCCGACATGGCTTTGGGGGAGTTGACCCGCGGGGCCCGCGGGGGTCAAGCCTGAAAACCCACGGCCTCCCCCGTGAGACGCGCAGCAGTGGGCCTCGTGCCGCAGATCCAGCGGTGGCGGTGTCGCGTGGCCCCTATCGTTGTCGACACCGGTGCCCAGAGGTATGCTCCGCCCTAACTCGCCCGGAACTTCCCATGAAGCACATCTGCTCCTCCCTTGGTCTTGCCTCCTGTTTGCTGTTGATCGCCTGTCCTGGCGGGACCGGTACCGGCGACGATACGAGCGGTCCCTCCACGCTCAAGCCCTATCAGGACGAATGGCGAGAGGTCATCAACACCTCGTTCCCGCTGGATACCGTCAAGAGCATCTCGATCGGCCGCAAGGAGGTCACCGAGAATTTTGCGAACCGCGGTGATGTCGAGGTGATCTTTGATCTCGATACCGAAACGATCACCGTCGAGCTCCGCAGGTACGCGTTTCAGGCCGACCAGGCCGAGGCCGACGCGGCCTTTGACAAGATTTCGGCGTGGGCCTACGCGACGACCAAAACCCCGAAAAAACCAAGCGGTATGGATCCGGAGGATGATTGCAGCCAAGGTTGGCAGAGCGGCTGCAAGCTCCACATCTACTACGAGGGCCTGGCCCAGCCGGTGCGCAGTGGCGCTGATATCCGCGTGCACCTACCCAAGGGCTATCGGGAGTTGCTCAAGATCGAGACCGAGGACAATACCAGTCAGAGCTCCTACAAGCTCCGGGGCGACGTGACCATCAAGGACCTTTGCGGTAGCGCGACGGTCAAGATGTCGAGTGGCATTGCCAAGGTTCGCATGTGCGCGGGTCTTGTCGAGGGACCGACCTGCAGCGATGCCGACATCGCCGCCTGCGAGGATCAGAGCTGGGATGCCAAGTGTCCCTGTACTTCCTTCGGCCAGCTGAAGATCACATCGCTCGCGCCTTGGGCGGCCAATATCACCGTCGACTTCCCGGGCGATGTTTGGGCCAATGTCTCGCTGGAGAACACCACCCCCGCCAGCGACTGCCTCGCGGCGTTTGAGAACTGCGGTGCGGGCTGCACGCTCGAGCAGTCCCCGGAGAGCCCTGACAAGGGCAAGGCCGAGTACAATTACCCCGGTGAGCCGGCGACACCGGGCGTCGGTTACGCGTTCCAAATCGAGGCAAACGGTTGCGAGACTGTTTTCTACGCCGATGATCCCGACGATTTTGTCGACGGTCAGGAGGAGTCGCCAAAGGACGAGCTGCGCGGCAACCTCAACGTTTGCACCGGCTGTCTCGGCGATCTCTAGGTTCGCTCGTACAGGCTTAGTTGCAGAAGAGGCCACCCTGCCCGGGGTGGCCTCGCGCGTTTTGGGCTGAGGTCTGCGGGGGCCTCGCTCCCCTTGGCAAACACGCGCTTTGATGCCGGCTCGGCTGCCTGGGTGTCGGAGGCACAGAGGGCGGGCGGAGTGCTCGGTGGTAGACGTCTCATCCTGCTACGATCGCCGTCGCAATGGATGAGCTAGGCGGAGTTAATGAGCCCACCGGTCTCGAGGGAACGATCCTCGTTGTCGATGACGAGCGGAACATTCGCCGGACTCTGCGTATGGTTCTCGAGGGGGAGGGCGCGACGGTACTCGATGCCGCGACCGCAGAGGAGGCGCTGAGGCTGTTGACCCTGCATGGTTACGGAGGCCAGGTCGGTGCCGAGGGTACGCCGGTCGACATGGTGCTCGCGGACGTGATGCTGCCGGGCATCTCGGGTCTCGAATTTCTCGAGCGGCTGCGGGCGATCGGTGGCGGCGCGTTGGCTCTGCCGGTGATCTTGATCAGCGGGCACGCGACCGTCTCCGACGCGGTTCGGGCGACGCGTCTCGGTGCCTTTGATTTTTTTGAGAAGCCGCTGACCCGCGACCGAGTGATCGTCGGGGTTCGCAACGGCCTGCGCCAGGCGGGTGTCGAGCGGGAGTTACGGGCATTACGAGGTCGAACACGCCGGGAGATCATCGGTGACAGTCCGGCGATGCAGGCCTTGCTGCGCCAGGTTGAGAAGGTCGGCGCAACCCGGGCGCGGGTGCTGATCGAGGGAGAGAGCGGCACCGGCAAGGAGCTGGTCGCGCGGGCATTGCACGAAGCGAGCGATCGTTCGCAGCGAGCCTTCGTCAAGGTCAACTGTGCGGCGATTCCCCGCGAGTTGATCGAGAGCGAGCTCTTCGGTCACGAGCGCGGCGCCTTTACGGGGGCGACGGGACAGAAACGCGGGCTCTTTGAGGTCGCCGATGGTGGCACGATCTTCCTCGACGAAATCGGCGATATGGATCACGGCGCCCAGGCGAAGGTGCTTCGGGTTCTGCAGAGCGGCGAGCTGATGCGAGTCGGCGGCGAGCGGCCAATAAAGATCGACGTGCGGGTGCTGGCCGCGACCCATCGAAACCTCAAGGACCTGGTGCAGAACGGCGAATTTCGCGAGGATCTCTACTTTCGACTCGCGGTGGTGCCGCTCTGTGTTCCGCCGCTGCGCGAGCGCCCCGGGGATGTCGGTATCCTCTGTCGTTACTACATCGAGGTTGCCTGCGAGGAGAACGGCCTCGGCCAAAAAACAGTGATGCCCGAGGCGATCACGGCGCTCGAGGCCTACGCCTGGCCGGGCAATGTTCGCGAGCTCCGCAACCTCATGGAGCGTCTGGCGATCTTGACCGACGGCGATGTATTGGTCGGCGATCTACCGGCGGAGATCCGCGGCACGGCCGAGGACGATGAGCCCAAGAGCCCGATCGTGTCGATGATCGCCCAGCTCGGTGAGGGGGCGGTGCCGCCGGGCATCTCATTGCGGGCCTTTCGTGAGGCGGTCGAGCGCGCCTTTATCCGTCAGCGATTGATCGAGCACGGCTGGAATGTGTCGCGGACTGCCGAGGACCTGGGGGTCGAGCGCACGCACCTGCACAAGAAAATGAAGCTCCTCGGGATTGTGCGCGGTGTATGAGGGCTACCGGGCCAAATTGACCCGCAGCGGGCGCTCGCAGAGCGACTGACCGTTGAGGCTGAGGGCGGCCTCGGCTGCGTGCACGGTCGCAAAGGTGATGTAGGCGAAGCCGCCGTCCTTTGACGCGCGTAGGATCATGCGCAGGTCGGTGACCTCGCCGAATTTGGCGAAGATGTCGCGAAGGGTTGCCTCGCTGGTATCGAGCGCGAAGCCGCCGACATAGAGGGTAGTTCTCATCGCTTTCGAACAACGTACCAAGGGGATGCCCACGTCACTAGGAGCGTCGCCGATCGCGTTCGCGTTTGCGGGTGACCGCTTCGCCGACCAACGTTCCGAGGTTGCTCCGGTGGCGCCACCAGATGAGCAGTGTGAGGCTGATCGAGAGGACCTTGTAGGGCGTTGGCGTTGGCGTGAGGAGGATCAAGAAGGTCGCCGCGTTGACAGCGGTCAAGGAGCCGAGTGCGGAGACTCGGGTGAGCAGCAGGGTTTGCATGTAGAGAAGCGCAGCGAGAACGCCGGCTGCGGGCACCAGCGCTGAGAAGACCCCGAGTGCGCAGGCGACCCCCTTGCCGCCGCGGAAGCCGAGGTACACCGGGAAGATATGGCCCAAGGTCGCGGCTGCGCCGACGCAGGCGAGGGCGGCCTCGGGCTCTGGATGGGCGCCGAGGTAGTCCGCGCTCGCGGCGAGGCTGACCGGCACGAAAGCCTTGAGAACATCGAGGGCGAAGACGACGAGGCCCCAGGTGCGACCGAGGGCGCGCACCGCATTTGTCGCGCCGATATTGCCCGAGCCGATCCTGCGGATGTCAACACCCCGGGCCCGGCCGATCATCAAGCCAAAGGGCGTCGCGGCGATGAGGTACGCGAATACACACCACGCGGTCGCGCTATGTGAGAGATCGAGCTGCACGGCGGCGAGCATACCCGGAGCGCGGGCGCCCGCGGAAGGGGTCCGACACAAGGGTCCTCAGTTGCTGTAGCGGCAGTCGCGGATGCAGGTCTTGTTGTGGCGTTTCGCCGCTTGCTCGAGGTCGGCGGGCTTGAAGTCGTCGTGCAGCACCGCGGCGTCTTGCTCCCAGTCGGTGCGCAGGTAGTAGCGCGCGGCGAGCCCGAGGAGGTCAAAGTCGAAGCGCTCGCGGAGCGCCCGGGCGTTCTGGCGGAGTTCGTAGGCGCCGACTCGTTTGCGATCGGCGGAGGCGACAAAGGTCGTCTGGTTGCCGGCCTCGCTGACAAACGTGTAGCGCTGGGGAAAGACCGCGGCCAGCGTATTGCGGTCGTGCGGGTACATCCGGGTCGCGTTGTGCAGGTTGGCGACGACGACGCCCTGGGGGCTCAGGCGAGCGAGACAGGCGCGGTAAAATTCTGCGGTCTTGAGGTGGTAGGGCACAAATACCCCGCGAAACGCGTCGAGGATGATCATGTCCCAAGGGGCATGTTTCTTGCTCTCGAGCGAGCCCGCGGCCTGCTCGATAAAGAGGCGGCCGTCGGCGACATGGGTGCGGTAGCGGGGCTCGTCCCTGGGCACATCGAAGTAGCGCTGAGCGAGGCGCACGACCTCGGGATCGATGTCGATCGCGTCGATCTCGATCCCCGGGAAGTGGCTGAAGAGGTAGTTTGAGATCTGGCCGCCGCCGAGGCCCAGCATCAGCACCCGCTTCGGCGCGGGCTGGAGCAGGAAGCCCGCCATCATCGTCCGCGAGTAGTCGAGGTCGAGACGTTGTGGGCGGCTGATGTCGACCCTGGATTCGATGTACTGCACGCCCTCGTCGCTGACGAAGTACATCGTGCGCAGCGACCCGCGCTGGCCGATGCGGATGTGGTTGAAGCGGGAGCGGGCCTCCTCGAGGATGGTGTCGCCGTTCTCCGAGGTTCTTGCCAGGGCGAGCTGTGGGCCACCAAGAGCGAGCGCGCCGGCGCCAGCACTCAGGCTGCGGAGGAAGTGCCGTCGGAGCCAGGACAGAGGCGGGGGCATGGCCCGGAGCGTACCTCAGTGGGCCGCGGTGGTCAGCGGAGGGGGGCAGGACGCCGGGTTGGAGGGGGGATGTCCTATCGTTGACAGATCGTCACGACAGGCGCTTGCGGTGTGACGAAGGATCGCGTCCGCGCTCTCCCGGGCCTGGTTCGGTCGTGAATGTTGAATGGTTGCTCTGGGCCTGTCTCTTGCAGTATCGGCGATGGGTCCGGCCGCGCTGATGAACTCCGACGCACGCATCTCTATCCTCGCCCGTGTTCTCGATCTCGACGGCATCGATCGCAGATGCTCTCGACGCAGGCATGGCGGGAGGCTCCACTCTTTGCGACGTCGTTACAGCGGCGCTCTTGTGTTTGTCGGGCTCTCGCTTGCCGGGTCGTTGGCGTCGGCGAACCCCGGCGTAGAGGGCGGCCGCAACCTCGCCCTTGGCGGTGCGACGCGGGCATCGGCCTCGGGAGTCTCGGCATTTTTCATCAACCCAGCGGGGATGAGCGTCAATCGCACACTCGCGGCCGAGTCCAATTACCAGGTCGCGATCGAGCGCAATACCCATGCCTTTGGGGTCGCTGCCGTCGACTCGATCAACAACCCGCGTCTCGCGTTGGGCCTCGGTTATTCGTCGATGATCGGGCTGCCACGGGTGGGTTTTGAGGAGGTCGGCGACGATGGTCCTCGCGAGCTTCGCCTCTACCATCGGGCCCACGAGGTCGGTCTCGGGATCAGCGTGCTCGCGATCCGGCGCTGGCTGACGATCGGGGTCAAGTTCAAGTATCAAAACTCGAGCCTGCGCTTCTTCGACAGTGACAGGGTCCGGCGGGACGCGCAGGCGACTCATCACGCCTTTGGTCTCGACGTCGGTGCGACCCTCTCGATCTTTGGTTGGGTGAACCTTGCGCTTGTCGGCACCAATCTCAGCGGACCGAAGGCGCCCGCGTACACCGATTCTGTGGGTCTCGACCTCAAGCCCTTCGAGCTGATCTCAGGCAGCTTTGATGCCAAGCGACTGCCGCGGATCTCGGATTACCCGCGAACTCTTGGCCACGGCATCGCTGTGTTTCCGCTGCACAACGACATGCTCAGCCTCAATTTTGACGGCGTCTACGACCTGACTTCCTACGCCTCCGACAACTTCGTTCGTAAGACTTACAGCGGTGGCAGTGAGTACATGCTCGGCAAGCTCGCGCTCCGCTTGGGTGGCGGTTGGGACAGCCGCGGGCCGCTAAGCGACGATGACCGCGGCTTTGTCAGCGCTGGACTCGGGGTCGTCAAAGGAGCGATGCCAGGCAAGGTCGGCTTTATCGCAACGCTCGCCTTCCGCCGCGATCTCAGCGGGGTGCTGCCCGAGACCTATCTCGGGGCGAATATCGGCCTGCGATTCAACCCCGGTTACTGACGCTCCAAAAAAGCGCATAGGGCTCAAACAATGCCTTGGGTGGGCGCAGGCGCACGATTAGGTGGGATCGTCGAAGGCGCGCGCGTCAGCCGCGACGAGATACTTGGGAACCTTGTGGAACGCCAGCACTCTGTTGGAGAGTGAGCGCTGTGAGCAAGGGCGGTGCGACGGCCGACGCGGGCCAGGGGGCGAGCGCCTCCGGTGGCATCACTGTGGATGCCGTGAGCGCCCGCCGGACCGAGCAGGATCGTCGCGACAAGATCCTCGTTCGCCGCCTCAAAAACGGCGATGAGCGGGCCTTTAAAGAGCTGGTCACGACCTATCAAAACCGGGTCTTCGGTCTGGTCTTTCGCATGATCGGCAACCGCCATGAGGCCGAAGATCTCGCTCAGGACGTGTTCTTGACGGTGTACCGGGCCATCGGCTCCTACCGCGGCGAGGGGCGCTTCTACACCTGGCTCTATCGGATCGCCAGCAACACTTGCAAGAACCGGATCAAGTATCTGAAGGGGCGGCACTTCAACACTCGGGTCGATGTCGACGACAACACCGAGGCACAGATGCCCTCCCGTGAGGGCGGTGCCCTGCACAGCTTGCAGAGCCAGGTCCCGGGGCCGGAGGCGATGATCCAGGGTCAACGCATCCAGCGGGCGATCCAGCGCGAACTCGCCAAGCTCGACGAAGACCATCGCCTCTTGATCGTTCTCCGCGACATCGAGGGGCTGTCGTACGCAGACATCATGCGGATCACCGGACTGCCGGCGGGCACTGTGAAGTCCCGTCTCCATCGCGCGCGAGTTGCCCTCAAGGAGCGCATGAAGTCGCATCTGCGCTGAGCCCTGGGCAGTCCCGCCGATCGGACCTACGCTCAATTCCTCCACACGTTTCTTTCTCCCCTGTCCCCCTGTCCCCCTGTCCCCCTGCCACCCGAGAGCACCGCCATGGCCCAAAGCGAGACCAAGAGCGCAGAAGAGCGGATGACGGCCTATCTCGACCATGAGATGGACGACGCCGAGAGTGAGGCCTTTGAGGCGATGCTCGCGGATTCTCCAGAGACCCAAGAGGAACTCGATGAGCTCCGCCAGGTTCTCCAGCTTGTATCGAGCCTTCCCAAGCTCGAGGCACCGGCGGATTTCTTTGAAAAGGTCGCCAAAAAGATCCGCCGACGAAAGCTGCTCTCTGGGGAGATCCCGGTCTTCGTCGCGCTTTCGTTCCAGGTGATCAGCGTGATCGTGGTCCTCGTGATCGCCGCGGTGTACACGATGATCCATCTCGATCGCGATCCGGCGGCCAAGCTCGAGAAGGACCCGAAGGCGACGGCCAGTGGCGACGTGCAGGGTGAACCTGAAGCCAGTGGAGGGGCCGCGGTCGAGCTAATGCTCGCGCCGGCAGCGGCCGACTGATCGGCCAGTCGGCGTGTTGGCGCTCTTCGGTGCGCCATGACGATTGCACTGTCAAGTGCGTTGATCGGCGACCAGCCCGCATGCGATAACTTGTGGGCCTCATGCCCCGCGAAGTCACCGTGGTCGATGCCAATCTCGGCAATCTGGACAGCGTAGAGCGCGCGATCGTCCAAGTCGGGGCGTCTGTGGTCGTGACGAGCGATCCCGAGCGAGTCGCAGCGGCCAGAATGCTCGTATTCCCCGGTCAGGGTGCCTTTGGCGAGGTTACAGACGCAGTGGTCGATGGCGCTCTTGGCGCGGCGATTCGAGTCGTAATCGGCCGTGGCGACCCCTATCTCGGCATCTGTGTCGGCATGCAGCTGCTCTTCGAGGATAGCGAGGAAAACGGCGGCCATCCGGGCCTAGGTGTGCTTTCTGGCCATATTCGCCGCTTTCCCTCGGGCATGACCTCGTTTCCCGGAACTCGCCCTCTAAAGATCCCGCACGTCGGCTGGAATGACGTTCATCCGGTGGATGAGCACTTTTATTTCTCCCACAGCTACTACGTCGACGGCATCGACCCAAACGACGTGATGTGGACGACTCGCTACGGGACCCTCGAATTCCCAGCGGCGATCTCCCATCAAAATGTCATCGGTTGTCAGTTCCACCCAGAGAAGAGCCAGTGGGCGGGATTGCGCTTTTTGCGATCGTTCATCCTCGGAGGTCGAGGGTGAACTCCAAAGAGATCTCCAAAGAGATCTCCAAAGAGATCGTTCTGTCTCGTCCTGAGCGGGCTGTCGGAATCGCTCCGACATCGCTGATGCGGTTGCCTGAGCGAGGCTCACTCGTACCCGTGGAGGGTCTCGCGCGATGCTGAAGCGACGGATCATTCCCTGCCTTGAGATCAAGAACGGTCGGGTCGATAAGGGCGTGCACTTTGCGGGTCTTCGCGACAGTGGCGATCCGGTCGAGGCCTGCCGGGCCTATGACGCCCAGGGGGCCGATGAAATCTGCCTTCTCGACATCACCTCGACGGTTGAGGGAAGGGTCGCCTTTGTCGAGGTTGTGCAGCGAGTCTCACGTCAGACCTTCGCGCCTTTGATCGTCGGCGGCGGTATTCGCAGGGAGGCCGATGTGCGTCGCTTGATGGCCGCTGGCGCCGACAAGGTCGCGATCAATTCGGCGATCGTCAGCAACCCGCGGCTGATCGTCCGTCTGGCCGAGCGTTACGGTTCGCAGTGCATCGTCGCAGCGGTCGACGTCCGGCGCATGCCGGCGCGTCCCGGCGATCGGGAGCCCCTCTACGAGGTGGTGATCCACGGCGGCACCCGTTCGACCGGTCTCGACGCGATCCGTTGGTGCGAGGTTGTGGCGGAGCTCGGCGCCGGTGAGATCCTTCTCGGCAGCATGGATCAGGGGGGCAGTCGCGACGGCTACGACCTCTGGATAACCCGCGAAATCTCCCGCCGGGTGCCGATTCCGGTGATCGCTAGAGGTGGGGTTGGCTCGCTCGAGCACCTTCGCGAGGGCTTGGCCGACGACGAAGCGGGGGGCGGTGCAGACGCGGCACTCGCAGCTTCGATCTTCCACTTCGGGCTCTTCACGATCGCCCAGGCGAAGGCCTATCTGCAGAGCAAGGGCGTGCCGGTGCGGCCGGCAGAACCCAGCCGCTTTGCCTCGCACGTGTAATTTTAAGCCCTCGCGTGCGCTCAGGAGTTTGCCGGTGCGCCGAGACTGCGGTCCCGTCGACGGCTGTGTCCGGCGGCGATCTTGGCGATGATCTTTTCGCGTCGTTTTGGGTTTGTCAGGGAGCGGTGAGCCTCGCTGAGGTAGGCGAAGACGTCGGTGGTGCGATCGCGGAGGTGGGCAAAGCCCTGACGGGCGAGGGCATCGGGATGGAACTTCGCACCGGCGCTGCGCCAGGCACTGCGGATCTCCTCGCGGCTGGCGGTCAGCGGTACGCCGAGGATATCGAAGGGATGGGCACCGACGGCGATCCGAGCCTCGAGCTCACCGAGCTCGGCCATAAAGGTTGCCGCCTGGGTCTCGGGCGTGAACGCTTCGATCTTGTGGTCGCGTTTTACGGCGGATTGCGAGCCCGTCGGAGCACCCCAGCTGCGGAGCGCACGCGAGCCGACGCGGAGCATCTGGCAGGCCCAGAGCGTGTAGATGAGTTGGGCGATGCGGGTGGGGGCGGGCTCGCCTAGGCGCAGGAGGTGGTTGAGTCGGGTGCCCTGTTGGAGTGGTGCGAGCACGGCCTCGTCGGTCGGTCGAAAGCCAAATTGTGGCCGATAGCGACCGAGGGAGGAGCTCGCACGAAGGGGACCCTGGGCGGCAGCGCCCATCTCGGCAAAGACACGGCCTTCGTCGTAGTGGGTGCTGACGCCGGCGAGGATCAGCTCGAGCACGTTGATCGGCGCGATCAGGTTGCGGCGGATCTCTCGGAGGTCTTCGTGGGGAATGATGCGGACCCGCCCCTCGCGAAGAGAGAAGCAGTCGACCAGTTTGCGCGCACACTGGAGGCGGAGCACGTTGCCCAGTTCGTCGGCGTCGATCCAGTTCTTGCGCACGAGGACTTGGCCCAGGCGCTCGTTTGGCTGGCGTTCGTGCAGCGCTCGACCGCAGCGGGCAGCGGTGATCAGGTCGCGCTCGACGAGCAGCTGCCCGAGGCGGTTTCGGGGGCTCTCCCAGTCGGTGAAGAGCGGCATTCCGCCGCGCAGCCAGATGGTGCGGCGCGCCGGGTGGGGCAGCTCTTGGGGCACGGTGACCATGCCGGTGAAGCGTTGACGGAGGAGCGCGAACATCAACCTAGGCAGGCCGATCCGGCTCAACTCCGCGGCTTGGGCTTCAGATGAAGGCGCCATCGCCTTTGGGTCTATCCCGAATCGCGCACCGCGTCACCTCGTGTCTCGTGAGGGGGCACGCCTTGTATGCAGCGAACTTGCCTCTGAAAGGCACGGGGGCCGTAACTGGCGGGCGAATGGGGGCTAGCCCTAGGGGCGGTCGCCCTGCTACGTTTTTGTCGGAATGAGCATCTCCTTTACGGTCGGACCTCATCGCATTCGCTTCGCCGGCAGGACCGACATCGGGCTGGTTCGAGCCCATAACGAGGACAGCCTGCTGGTGCCCTCCGAGATGGCGATGACTGTGGTTTCGGACGGCATGGGCGGTCACGCTGCCGGTGACGTCGCTTCGCGGATCACAGTTGAGACCCTCGACGACTACTACCGGTCGACGGCCAAATCAGCGTCGCCCTCGTGGCCGATCCGTTTGCCGATGCTCGACGTCGAAAAATTCCGCATGGCCACCGGCATCAAGCTCGCCAACTCGCGGATCTTTGAGACAGCTTCGGCCGACTCGAGCAAAAAGGGCATGGGCTGCACCGTCGTCGCCGCGTTTTTCTCGCAGGGGCGCATTTACATCGGCCATGTCGGTGACAGCCGGGTCTACCGGATCCGCGAGCAACGGATCCAGATGCTCACCGAGGATCACTCACTCGCCAACGACTTCATGCGCATGCGCGAGATGACGGCGGAGGAGATGGGCGACTTCCCGCAGAAAAACGTCGTCGTTCGCGCCCTAGGGCTCGCCGAGCAGGTCGCCGTCGACGTGATCGTCGATGAGTACCGGACCGGTGATCTCTTCTTGCTCTGCTCCGACGGGCTCTGCGGCATGCTCACGGATCCCGAGATGCTCGAGATCATCATGAGCAAAGAGAGCCTCGACTCCGGCTGCTCAAAGTTGATCCGGGCGGCCAACGACAACGGTGGCAACGACAACATCACCGCAGTGCTCGTTCGCGTTGAGCGTCCTTAGTTGAGCGGACGAGCTTCGCTGCGAGAGTTCGCCTGGATTCGTCGGTGGCGCTGCCTAAGCGGTGACGATCGCCAGCCGAAATGGCGGCTCGGTCGTTGCTTTGGGGTCGCGGTTCTTTAGGAAAAGCGGGCGGCGATACGTTCGCCGATCGCGAGCGCGGCGGTCAGCCCCGGCGACTCGATGCCGAGCAGATGCACGCAGCCTGGAGGTTCCTCGAGGATCACGAAGTCGCGTTCGTGTTCGTCGCTGGGGGGGCGCAGTTTAGGTCGAATCCCGCAGCTCTCGTAGTGAAGGCGGCTGATGTCGATGGGGCCTAGGAGGCGCTGCGCGGCTCGATGAAAGGCGCTGCGCTTGTGTGGTGCGGGCGAGAAGTCCTCGCGGTCGTCGACGTACTGCGCATCGGGTCCTAGGCGTACGCTACCGTCGAGTCCGAGCGTCAGGTGGACGCCGAGTCCTGTGGCCGTGGGGCAGCGGACCGGGTAGATCAAGTGGCGGTAGCGGTCGCGTGCGCCGGCGAGGCGGAAGTAGTCACCGCGGCAAGGGAAGATTTTCATTTCGCGAACGCCGACCATCGCCGCTAGGCGATCGGCATCGAGACCTGCGGCGTTGATGAGCGTGCTGGCGACCAGACTGTGGTCGCCGCTCTGCACCTGGATGCCGGCGGCGCCTGCTGTAAGCCTGTCGACGCGGGTGCCCATCGCAAAGACAGCTCCGCGGTGCTCGGCCGCAGCGCGCAGAGAGCGGGTCAGGGCGTGGGCATCGACGATGCCGGTATTCGGCGAGAAGAGAGCGGCGTCGCAGCGAGGCAGGGCAGGCTCGAGCGTCGTGATCTCGGTGGCGCCGAGCAATCGCAGATCGCGGGCACCGGAGGCCAGCGCGTTTGCGGCGAGTCGTTCGAGGGCCGTGCGTTCGGCGTCGCCGCGGGCGATCACCAGCTTGCCAAGTCGTGCAAAGGGCACGGCCTGGCGCTCGCACCAGGCGTAGAGAAGTTCCTGTCCGCGGAGACAGGTCTGCGATCGCAGGGAATCTTTCGGGTAGTAGAGGCCGCTGTGAACGACACCGCTGTTGCGGCTGGTGATACCGGTAGCCTCACGACGAGCGCATTCGATTACGAGCACACTGCGCTGGCGGGCGCTAAGGGCCGCCGCGATCGCGGTGCCAACGACTCCCGCGCCGATGATCACCGCGTCGAAGCCCGAGTCCGCGAGATCGCTCGCCATCCAGGCATTGTCGCATCTCCTTGTCAGGTCGACGTCCGAGGAGCTAGAACCTGCCTCCGATGGAGATGCACATTGCGACCCATACCTTCAAGCGTGACGGCGAATGGGAGACCATCGACTCGATCTGGAACAGCCCCTTCTTTTATTGGAAGAAGAGCGGCCTGCGGATCACGCCGGCCCTGCCGCTGCGCATTAGGGTCTTCGGTTCGGTGGTCGCGGAGTCGGACGAGGGGTGGATCAATGTCGGCGGCGTCTCGGCGATGTTCCTGCAGTCGATCCAGGCGCGGGGCAAGAAGGGACAGACCATCCGCATCGATGTCGGCGAGGAGATCTCCGAGGAGTAACGAGTAGGTTCTCGGGATTAAAAACGCGCAACGCCCGCTCAACGTGCTGCGTGCAGCCGTGTTGCGGGCGTTGTCGCGATCTTCTCGCGAAGCAAAGAGCGATTGCGGCCTAGTTGGCCTTCTTTTCGGGCTCTTGGTACCAGGCGAGTGGCTTGATCAGGCCCTGGGCCTCTTCGAGGGTGAGGCGCACGCCCTTGTCGCTGAACCAGAGGTCGTTAGAGACCAGCGGGCTGCGGCGCTGAGCGATAAAGAGGATGGGATCACCGGCCCGGGTGTAGCCGAGTTGCACGATTGCGTTCTCGAGCCAGCGGCCGCCGTTGGGGAAGGAATACTCGCGCGTAAGGCTGTAAAAGCCCTCGTGCGGTAGTTTTTGCAGGGTCTCCGCCCAGCCGAAGTCCGGGTTTGGGACCTTGATACCCGGCATCTGGAAGCGCCACTGATTGTTGGTGTTCTGAACCGGGAGCAGCACCGAGGCGGGCGCAAACTCGCTGTCCGTGCGGATGAGGATCAGCATGCCCGGCTGCACCTGTGGCTCGTGGCCGGGCAGGGCCTTGGTGGTCTTGTAGATCCCTGGCAGGTAGGTCGAGGCCATAGTCGGGGAACACTACCGGAGAGAGGCTGCCCGGGGAAGGGCCAGGGTGCTGACGTGAGTCCTCGCGGAGCGGGTTTCCTCTCACCCTCTGGCCCTCGAACGCTCTGCCATGACCTCTGCGGAGGAGGAACCGGGGGTGCGCAGACGCCGGGAGTTGACGGTTGTGAACCTCGCGTGTCATCCGACCTCCCCAGTGTGTTAGGACTGCGCAGATATCGTGTCTGATTCCGTCATCGTTGTAAGCGGGGACGGCCCGGAGACCCGGGTCGCGTTGATCGAAAACGGCATCCTCAGCGAGCTCTACATCGAGCGAGAGCGCGAGCGGGGGACCGTTGGGAACGTCTACAAAGGAAAGGTTCTCCGGGTGTTGCCGGGCATGCAGGCGGCGTTCGTCGACATCGGCGAGGAGAAGGCTGCATTTTTGTACGCAGGCGACATCGCCACCGCTCGCACTGGTGGTGATCAGGTAGGGCTCGACGAGGGCATGCCGCGGCGAACCGGCAAGCCGGCGAACATCGCCGACCTCGTGCGCCCCGGCCAAGAGATCCTGGTTCAAGTCGTCAAGGATCCGATCTCGAGCAAGGGCGCTCGGATCACCACCTACATCTCCTTGCCCGGCCGCAACGTCGTCTTTATGCCGACGGTGAGCCACATCGGCATCTCGCGGAGGATCGCGGCGGACCGCGATCGCAAGCGGCTGCGTCGACTCGTCGATCAGATGCGTCCGCAGGGCGCGGGCTTCATCGTCCGCACCGTTGCGGAGCACGCCTCCAACGGCCAGGTCCGGGCCGACATGGATTACCTCCTGCGGCTCTGGGCCAACATCGAGGTCAACGAGCGCATGCACCGGGCGCCGGTCGTGCTCTACCGCGACCTCAATCTGATGCTCCGGGTGGTCCGCGATCATCTCTCGCCTGAGCTCGATCGCGTGATCGTCGACGACCGGGTTGAGCACGAGCGGCTGGTCCGTTTCGTCTCGACCTTCATGCCGGACTACGTCAGCAAGATAGAACTCTACTCCGGTCGCGAGCCGATCTTCGACGGCTACGGCATCGAGAGCGAGATCAACCGAGCGCTCGAGCGCAAGGTGTTGCTCAAGAGCGGTGGCTCGCTGATCTTTGATCAGGGCGAGGCTCTGACCGCGATCGACGTCAATACCGGCAAGTTCGTCGGCTCCAAGGGCAAGACCCTAGAAGAGACGATCACCCAGACAAACCTCGAAGCGGCCGAAGAAATCGCCGAGCAGCTCCGCCTGCGAAACCTCGGTGGCCTGGTGATCATCGACTTCATCGACATGGACAAGGAGTCCAATCGGCGCAAGGTCTACCGCAAGTTGCAAGAGGCGCTGCGTCGCGATCGAGCCAAGGCCCACATCACCAAGATCTCCGAGATGGGCCTCGTCGAGATGAGCCGCAAGCGGACCAAGGAGAGCTTGCTCCGTCTGCTAACTGCGCCCTGCGAGACCTGCAAGGGCAAGGGCTACACCAAGAGCGCGTCGAGCATCTGCTACGAGATTCTTCGCGAGGTCCGCCGCGAGGCCAAGCATCTGTCGGGCGACACCATTGTCGTCAACGCCTCGCCGGCGGTCGCCGGGGTGATGAACGGCCCCGAGACCGTCGCGGTCGACAACATGGTCAAGCGGGTTCAAAAGGGCATCGAGGTCAATCCTCGCCGCGACTTTCACATCGAGCATTACGAGATCCGCTCGCGCAACAAGATGCAGAGCTGAGTGGGCTGCGGGCAAAGAGGCGCGTAGAATAGCCGCTGCCTGGGAGGCGAGATGTCGACGGACGAGTACGAGGATGAGAACGACGAGCGGCGCAGAGCCGAACGTTTTCCGATCAACTACGAGTTCTCGAGCCTCACACCGGGCTCGATGATCCACGTCTCAAACATCAGCGAGACCGGTGCCTTTATCCAGAGCCGCCAGCGTCTGCCGCGGGGCACGACCGTCGGTCTGCGCTTCACTGTGCTGCTCGATGATCCGGTGGTGATCTCGGCGACGGGCCGCGTCGTCTACCACGGCGACGATCCTCGGGGCATGGGCGTCGAATTTTCGGAGGTCACGCCGGAGATGGCGTTGCGGATCGCAGATGTGGTTTCGCAGGCGCGGGCGGCCGCAGCCGATGAGAGCCAGCAGGCGCTGCGGATCCGCGAGCTGAGCTCCGAGGAACTCGCACAGCTCGAAGAGGATGACGACGACGATGACGACGATGATCCCTCGGCGTCGATGACCTCAGAGCTCAGTATCTCGCAGATCCAAGAGATCGCCGACGATGGTGGCTCGGTCGAGCCAGAGCCCGAGTACGAGGATTTTTAGGCGTCGCCGGGCGAGGCTGTGCACGACTTCGAACGAGGGAGGTCGAGTCGGTTCGCGGGCCTCTTTCCGGCTATGTGTGTTCGCGCGGCAGGCGTTCCTGCTGACGAGGATCGTCGATTGCTCGCGGGCGCAAAGCCAGCCATAGTTGCGGGGTGTCGATCGGCAAACGCCTCCTTGACCTCGCGCGCGCGAACGTCAGCGACTTCCGCACCACCTTTCGCGGCGGCTCTGACCTTTTCGAGGGGCTGAGCGAAGAGGACCGTCAGTCGCTCGACGAAGAGCTCGCAAAGGACACCGTTGGGGCCAAGGCGGGACGCGGCGCTCGGCGGGTCCGCGATGTCGCCGAAGATGCTTGGGATCGGGCCTACGAGGCGGCTCAGGCCCAGGCTGGCGGCATGCCGCCCGGTGTCGATCCGGCGGAGCAACGGCTGCGTTGGTACAAGACTCTGGAGATCGAGCCGGGTGCCGATTTTGACACGATTCGCAAGGCCTATCGCCGGTTGGTGAAGATGTACCACCCCGATCGCTACGCCCAGAATCCAGAGAAATACAAGGCGGCCACAGAGGTCGCTCGCAAGATCACCGAGGCCTACGATGGTCTCTCTGCGCTCCACGGTCGTTAGGGACTGAGCGCGGCCGCCTTGAGGGTCCGCGAGGGTCCGCGAGATGGCCGTAGTGCTGCGCCGGGCAGTGGTCGACGGAGACGGACGCTGGTACCTTTCGCGCCGCATGTCACGCGCCAATTCGACACTCCGACCGTCGATGGCCTCGCAGGCCGATCGCCACGCCCTCTACGAGCAGGCTGTGCAGGATCCGAAGCGTGACGTCCGCTTTTTCTCGCGGGTCTATCAGCGCCTGCGGGGTCGCGAAGCACTGCGTCTTCGCGAGGATTTTTGCGGCACGGCGGCGCTCTGTCACGCCTGGGCTCAGAGCATGCCCGAGCGCACGGCGATGGGCGTTGACCTCAGCCAAGAGACGATGGATTGGGGCATTCGCCGGTGGATCGAGCCGGCCGGCGAGGCTGTCGCCAGTCGCATCGAATTGGTCCGCGGAGATGTCCGCGAGGTTCGTTCGCCCAAGGTGGATCTCGCCTGCGGACTTAACTTCTCCTACAACTGCTTTAAAACCCGCAACGAGCTCCGCGAGTATTTTGAGGCGGCTCGCGCAGGGCTCGACAAGGACGGCCTCTTCTTCATCGACCTGCTAGGCGGCATGGAGTCGATGATCGAGGGCATCACCGACAACGATCAGGGCGACTTTATCTACCGTTGGGAGCAGGCTCGTTTCAACGCGCGCACCCATGCGTTGCTCTGTTACATCCATTTTATCTTCCCGGATGGCTCCGAGATTCGCCGGGCTTACACCTACGACTGGCGGCTGTGGACTGCGCCTGAGTTGTACGAGCTGCTCCTCGAGGCAGGTTTCTCCAAGGTCCATTTCTATTGGGAGAAGACCGATCGCGAGGGTGAAGGCACGGGCATATTTTACGAGCCTGCCTTCGTAGAAAACCAAGAAATTTGGTGGACCTACATGGCCGCCGAGGCCTGAACTGCGAGAAGCGACGATGCGGCACAGAAAGAAGACAAACCGGATGCACAGGGCCAAAACGATGGCGCAGCTGGCCGATCGCCATGAGCTTTACCAGCGGGCGGTGCAGTCTCCCGATGCTGATGTCGAGTTCTTCACCGAGCGCTTCGAACAGCTGCGCAATCGGCCGGCGTTGCGCTTGCGCGAGGATTTTTGCGGCACCGGCTTGCTCGCGACGACCTGGTGTAAGAGCGATCCAGAGCGGAGTGCAGTGGGTATTGATCTCGATGGGGCAACGCTCGGTTGGGGGCGTGAGCACAACGTTGTGCCTGCCCTAGCCGAGATCGGCGATCGCCTAGAACTCATCGAAGCGGACGTGCGCGTGGCCGAGGCTGCGCTCGCGGACATTACCTGCGCGATGAATTTCTCGTACTGCGTATTTACCGATCGCAAGGCGCTGCGCGGCTACCTTGAGGCGGCAAAGCGCGGGCTCAAGGAGGACGGGATCTTCATCGCCGAACTCTACGGTGGTACCGAGGCGATCGACATTCTCGAGGAGGAGCGCGAACTCGACGACTTCACGTACGTTTGGGAGCAAGAGCGCTACAGCCCTCTCGATCACTCGACTACCTGTCACATCCACTTCGACTTCGATGACGGTTCGAGGATGGAGGAGGCCTTTACCTACGAGTGGCGGCTGTGGACGATCCCAGAGCTGCGCGAGCTTCTGTTGGAGGCGGGTTTTTCCGAGGTCCGGGTTTTTTGGGAGGAGGTCGAGGCCGACGATGATGACGATGACGACTTCGATGACGACTTCGATGACGATGACGACGATGACGTGATGATGTCCGGCACCGGTGAGTACATCGAGGTCACAGAGCTCGACGAAAACCAGGAGTCCTGGTTGGTGTATCTGATCGCATTGGTGTGATCGTCCTGGCGAGCAGCCGGCCTGTGCACTCCCGGATTCCGGTGGCTCGCACTCTGGCGGTCCGGGTGGCCCAAGGTCTGAGTTAACGGGTCGCGTCGAGGCCGAGATCGAGGG
>CAYYUP010000051.1:0-11246 GCA_964474905.1 uncultured Nannocystis sp.
TTCTCTTGAATTCGGCCTATGCGGGCGTGTTTGAGCGTGTACTCCAAATCATACACTTGAACGACGTTGGGGTGGGATAAACGGGCCAGCGCTTGGGCCTCGCGCTGCATCCGTACGGGCCCCTCGGTACCGTCAAACACGGATTGTCTCAACAATTTGAGAGCGATCTTTCGATCGAGTTCCTCGTCGTACGCTGCGAGTACGACCCCCATTCCGCCCTCCCCAAGCTTTCGAAGTACGGTGAATCGGCCGATCCGCGCTCCCGCCTTGGGGTGGCTTTCAGTGCGGCTCGGGGCTGTACGCGAAATGGACCGCCCCGAACGCGCCGGATTCGTCACGGGGTCAGTACTTGTTCCCGCCTCAACGCGGGTCGCCCCGTCGACTGCACTCGCGGCATCATGGCTCTGAACACTAGATTCCATCTACGTACCAACTTCCACGCGAATGTTCGCACCGGAGCGAACACGGAGCAATAGCGGCGACAAATAGGCCTTTTGGCCGATGCTGTCATTCTCGCGCAATACAATCTAATCTAAGGGTACATCGGCCAGCCGGCCCCACATGCGCAATTTCACAAAGCACGACCAAAGGTCTACGGAACACAGTACTTCCGGCATCCGTATTGATCATATACAAGACCGCGAGCCGACTCCAAGCCTGAGACCCAGGCAAGGGCTGACGGGCCCGTACAGAGATCATCAAAAAAGCGCTCAGCCCCGATCGCCGCCAAGCGAGACGCCCGCGCGACGCGGATCACCGGCCCCGTGCAGGCTGCCATCGCCCTCGAGGATCACCGCATGCACGCCGCCAAAGTACATATTTCGCTCGGGCCAGGCGGTGTGCTCGGGGTAGTCCTTCGCCAACGCAGCGGCGGCCGCAGGGTGCAGGCCAGACTCCCAATTGAGATGCTCCCCCTCGAGGTGAATGCGCGGCGCACCGACGGCCTCCGCAAGACTCATACGGTGGTCGAGCAAGTTGACCAAGACCTGGAGAATCGCCGTCAGGATCCGCTTGGAACCACCGCTTCCGAGCACCGCCAGGCGACCGTCGTCGGTCATGAACGCGGTCGGTGCCATCATCGAGGCCATTCGCACATCGACAGGCCACCCCTCGCCGCCACCGGGGTTGATGTCCTCCTCGCCCAGCATGTTGTTTAACATCGAGCCGGTGCCCGGCATGATCGAGCCGCATCCCTCACCGTTAGAGACAGTGATCGCCGCCGCGTCGCCCTCGTTGTCGACCACAGAGATATGGGTGGTGCCCCGGGTCGAGGGCGGCGCCCGCAGCTCGTTGGCATAACGGGCGAGCAGCTCCGGTCCAAGCAGCCCTGCAGCGACCCCGTGGCGCGCCCTGGCGTCGCGTGTAGCGGCCATCACCGCGGTCAACAGCTGCGCTCGCTCAACCGACTCAAAGGACAGGTCGCCCGGTCGATGGCCGCTGAGCAAGGCCAGCGCAAAGGCGATGAGCAAGCCGCCCGAAGCAGGCGGCGGGTTGCTCAGGATCTGCGCTCCGCGGTAGTTAAAGCGCAGCGGCTCCCGGACAATCGTCTGGTACTCCGAGAGATCATCACGGCGCAGATGACCGCCTGATTCGACACTCAGGCGATCGATCGCCGCCGCGATCTCGCCCTCGTAAAAAAGCCGATCACCCTCGCGACTGAGGGCATCAAGGGTATCCGCCAGCGCCGGATTAACAATACGATCGCCGGCCCGCCACAACTCGCCCTTGCGCTCGCCATCGGTCACCGTAAAGAGGTCGCGGGCCGCCGCGGTGTGCCGGTAGATCGGGCCGATGACCCCAAGCAGATAGGCCTGGTAGGCGTTTTGGATCACGCCACCGCGGGCCGCAGCGATCGCCGGGGCAACCAACTCGCGCATTGGCATCGATCCGTGGGCCCGGTGGATCGCAAAGATCCCGCGAACCAGCCCCGGCGTGGTCGCCGAACCAACGCCGATATGGAAGCTTTGAGTGGCGACGCCGAAGTCCGCATCGACGGGCTGAAAATCCACCTCGTGCCGAGCACGACGGCGCCGCGGGGTCTGGGCGAAAAAATCGTAGAGCAGCGAACGGCCGTCGCGATCGCGGACCAAGCAGAAACCGCTGCCGCCGATCGACGAGAGCACCGGCTCAGCGACGCAGGCCATCCAGAGGGCTGCTATCGCCGCGTCGAAGGCATTTCCGCCGGCCTCTAAAATCGTCTGCCCGGCCTCCGCGGTCCGCGGGTGACCGGCGGCGATGCAGCCCCGCTCCGTCTTTCGCATGCTCGAAACCCCTGGCTTGGCGCATAACACGACCGCCTAGCTGCGTGCGGACTTTCACCAGCGGCCACTGTTCGCGGGCGAGCGCGGCGGCTATCCTCCCGCCCCATGTCGAGCCCGCACAGAGCCGCCCCTGCTGCCCGAAGAGAGGTCGTTCTCGGTGTACTCGGCGGCTCCGGCCTCTACGCTATCGACGGCCTCGAGAGCATCCACCAGGTCGAGCTCGACACCCCCTTTGGCAAGCCCTCCGGTCCCTACACAACCGGCCAGCTCAGCCGCCAAGAGCGAGCGCCGATCAAGGTCGTTTTTGTCCCGCGTCACGGCCCCGGCCATACCTTGCTGCCCGGCGAGGTCAACTACCGGGCGAACATGCACGGCTTTAAGCAGCTCGGCGTCACCCACGTCCTGAGCGTCTCCGCGGTCGGCTCCCTTCGCGAGGCGATCGTGCCCGGTCATGTCGTCGTGCCCGATCAATTGATCGATCGCACCAAGGGTCGCGAGCACACCTTTTTTGGCGACGGCCTGGTCGCTCACATCCAATTCGGCGACCCCTTTTGTCCGCTGATGCGCGCCCGGATCCTCGAAGCCGCAGCTGCCGAGGGGGCCAAGGTGCACAATGGCGGCGCTCTGGTGGTCATGGAGGGCCCGGCGTTCTCGACTCGGGCCGAGTCCGAACTCTACCGATCCTTTGGCGCCGACATCATCGGCATGACCGCGCTACCAGAGGCCAAGCTCGCCCGCGAAGCGGAGCTCGGCTACGCGATCCTCGCGCTCGCCACCGACTACGATTGTTGGCGGGTCGGCGAGGAGGAGGTCAGCGTCGACGGCGTGATCGCGGTGCTCAAGCGAAACGTCTCGCTCGCCCGTGCAATCGTCGGTCGCCTCGCCGCCGCCCTGCCCGAGACCACCGCCGAACTCCCCTACCCCCGGGCCCTCGAGCACGCGCTCATCACCCACCCGGATGCGATCTCCGCGGCCGCCCGCGAGCGCCTAGACCTGCTCATCGGCCACCTGCTCTGAGCCCGGACCAACTCTTTTTCTTGTTCTTCTTGTTCTTCTTGTTTTTCCTGTCCTACTCGTCGCACTCACCACAAAAGCCCCGAGGAACCCCGCATGACCATTAAGCGCCCAGATCTCCTGGTTGTCGGCAGCGTCGCCGTCGACTGGATCATCACCCCCCATGCCGAGCGCGAGGAGAGCGTTGGCGGTTCGGCCACCTTCTTCTCGATGGCCGCCTCGTTCTTCACCTCGGTACGCCTGGTCGGCGTCGTCGGTCACGACTTCCCCGCGACCACCCTGGCCGACTTCGACGCCGCCGGCATCGACCGCACGGGCCTCGAGATCGCCGACGGTCTCACCTTCCGCTGGAAGGGCCGCTACCACGAGAACATGAACGATCGCACGACGCTCGAGACTCATCTCAACGTCTTCGAGCACTTCAAGCCGCGTCTGCCCGAGGGGCACGAGGCTAGCGAGTACCTCTTTCTCGCCAACATCCAGCCATCTCTGCAGTACGAGGTTTTCGAGAAGATGACCTCGCCGCGTCTGGTCGGCATGGACACGATGAACCTCTGGATCGACATCGCCCGCGACGACCTCGTGCGCGTGCTCTCCAAGGTCGACGTGCTGACGATCAACGAAGAAGAAGCCCGCCAGCTCTCCGGCGAGCACAACCTGATCAAGGCCGCCCGCGGCATCATGAAGCTCGGCGTCCGCCACCTGGTGATCAAGCGCGGCGAATACGGAGCGCTACTCGTCGATCACGACGGCGAATTCTTTGTCGCCCCAGCGCTGCCCCTCGAAGAGGTCTTTGATCCGACCGGCGCCGGTGATTGTTTTGCCGGCGGTTTTATGGGCTACCTCGCCCGTCGCGGTGTCAGCCCCAACGGCATCAGCCTGCGCACAGCGATGATCTACGGCTCGGTGATGGCCTCCTTCTGTGTCGAAGGTTTTTCCTACGATCGCATCCGCGGCCTGACGGTCGACGCGATCCAAGAACGCTTCCACACCTTCGCCAAGCTCACCGATTTCAGCCACGCGCACCTGCTCGGCTGAGTTCGAGCACCGAGAATTCGGCAAGCATCGGCGCGCTCTCCAGCGACCTGGGAGCGCGTCTTTCTTGTTTTCTTTTTTTTCTTTTCTCTTCTGTCGGCCGTCAGCTCTTCTGGCCGCGCAGAGTGCTGTGATTAAGCCTCGCCCGTATCGCCAGCGAGGCTTTCTTCGGTGGCTCGCACGGCGATCGCGATTCGCCAAAGGCTGACGCCAACACCCAGCACCGCGAGCCCCCGAACGCCGTAGAGCGCGAGGCCGGCATCGCCAAAGGTGCGGCTGGCGATCGCCAGAATCCCCAAACTGATCGCGAAACCTACCAAGGTGAGCAGGCCCGAGGCCAACCAGACCCGCGGATGCGAGAAGGCAAAGACAAACGCGCGAGCGAGCGTCCTCGGATGGAACGCCTTGGTGCCCTTAAGGACAACTTCGCTGCGGGCCAGGTCGAGCGCCACCGAGGTGAGGCTCCAGACCAAAACAATCGCGAGCCAGCGCAAAGACCCGCTCGTTAGGCCGACAAGGCCGAACGCCAGTACCAGCAAGACCCTCACGATCACGCAGTAGATCGTGAGCACTGCCATCGACGGCAGATGGCGAACGGCGGCGGCGAAGGTCTCGGCGGCCGAACCCTGTCGATGCAAACGCCAGACAATACCGCCACCGAGCAGGACCCAGAGGAGAGTGCTGAGCACCGCGCTGGTCACCAGCGCAGCGACGAGCGCGACGACAAGCGGTTTGTTTGCAATAAAGAGCTCTGCTAGCAGCGGCAGCAGGCCGCCCACCCGTTCGATGGCGAAGGGTTTCAGCGCCGCGGCGATCATCAAGACCAGCGGCAATGCGGCGATCTTCGCGAGCACAAGATGCACGATCGCGAGCCCCGCCCAGAGCCCCGGCGCCCGCAAAACCCGGCCAAGCGCGCTCACAGGCTGACGCCTCCCATCAGCGCCAAGCTGACAATCTGCAAGGTCTCATCGACAGGCTCAGAGAGGCCATCGCCCGCCGGTGGTTCGTCCGCATAGCGGAGATTGTTCGTACGCGCCGACTCCAAAAGATTGTGCTCGTCGGGATCGAGCTGGATGCGCTTCAACCGACGACCTGGCCAAGTGAACACATGATAACGATCCTGGCCATCCCACCACAGACGCTGGCTTGTGCCCTCGGCAAAGTCGACCTTCAACTCGATCGGCATCCGCAGGCCGCCCTTTCGCTCGATAATCACAATACCCTCGAGTTCGTCGTCGTCGAGTTCGTCTAGTGGTGTTGACGGGGGCGGCTTGTCGCCGTCGACCAGGAGCCCCTCGTCGTCGCGATGCCAACCGAGTTCGCCCCCACGTCGGCGGTTTTTCGCCTCGATGATCGCAAAGTCGACCCCGTCGGTGGTCTCCATTGCCTGGCGAAGAAAATCATCGAGATCCCACTCGATCGGGGGCACATCGCCCTGCGAGCGGAGTGTGATCGTGGGCCCGATCTCGCGAACAAGAAGATCGATCAGATCATCACCGGTGGGATGACCGAAGCGCCAGGTCTCCGCGTAGAGCCGCATCGCCCGATCAAACTCGGTCACACCGGTGAGGTAGCGCAGGCTGAGCATCGTCGCTGCAGTCTTGCGGTAGACCGTCGAGCCAAAGCTGCGCGTCAGGGCCAGGTAGGAGTCGGCGGAGCCGCGAACTGGATCGAGACGTGAGCGCGAACCCCCGCTGAGAAAAATCGCGTCGTCCTGAGTGAACGACTGCGAACCCAGACGCACGAGCCAAGCATCGGAGCCCTGCCAGTCGTGGAGCGCGAGCACGTTGGAGGTGGTGTTCATGCCCTCGTCGAGCCAGGGCTCGCGAAACTCATCGGAGGCGAGAAGCCCCTGGAAGTACTGGTGGCCAAATTCGTGGATCGTCGTGAACACCCCGGAGGCCCGCTCATCAAACCCGACAAGCGCCCACCATGGGGATCGATCGGCGATGATCGACGTGGTGAATAGCGTCGGGTACTCCATGCCCTGGGCGCCCCCCGCATCGGCGGGCGGATGGATCACCGTGATCGTCGACCAAGGATAGGCGCCAAATCGGCCCTCCATGCTCTTTAGTGCCGCTTTTAGGGCCGCTTCGTGACGATCGGCATCGGCGGCGAGATCCGGTCGCATCAACTGGCGAATGCGGATGCCGTGCCAGGATGAGCGCACCTCGACAAACTCTGGATCCGCCGCCCAGGCGAAATCGTGGACCATCGAGGCCGCGTAGCGCAGGCGCCTGCGCCCCTCGCCCGTCGCCTCTTCGGCGACCAAAATCCCGGAGGCACCGACCACCATGTCCGCGGGCACGTCCAGGCTGACCTCGTAGTCACCGAAGTCGGCGAAGAATTCACTGTTTAAGGTGAAGGTGTGCGTCTGCCAGCCGCGCACGGGATCCAACACCCCGATCTTTGGGTACCACTGACCGACCATATGGAAGTCGTCGGCGTACCCCGTGCGAGCGAAGACCTCCGGCAGTTGGGTGACAAAATCGATCTCGATGACAACGGTCTGCCCGGGAGAGATCGGCTGCAAGAGCTCGACCTGCATCGTCGAGGGATCGCTGTCTTCACTCCAGGAGAGCGGCTGCGGCTGCTGTGCACGGACCTCCGGATGGCCGAGATCCGCGGTCGACGGGCTGTCCACCAGGTTGACGCCTTTGACGTCGATGTAGCCCCAACTGCCCTCCTCGGCCTGTTTTTGGCCGCGATGGGAGCCCCGAGCCTCACGCATCCAGGTCGTATCCTCGGCCCGAAAGGCGTTCATATAGAGGTGGAAGGGCAGCGTGCGCACGCTCTTGGAGCTGCGGTTGTGCCAGGTGATCCGAGCGCTACCTGTGATCCTGTGCTCGTCAGCGTCGAGGCTAGCGTCGATTACGTAGTCGGCGACCCTCGCCTTCTCGGGCACCCTGCCGCGCTCCGATTCGGGTCTCAGCGCCGATACGGGCTCAGGCACATCGCCGCGACTCCTTGGCGCTGACACACCGCAGGCCACGGGCGAGACCCCCAGTACAACGGCGAGCATCACCCCGCTAAGACCGCGAGAACACGTGATCATCGAGAACACAGGTACACCCTCGGTATGCCCCCCGCAACCGCCTGGACGGCCTTTGGCTCGGAAAGCGCGGTACCATCTCCGGCGATGATCATGGGCCCCGAGGATCTCGACGAAGCAGCCTTAAAGAAGCGCGCACGCGCCCTAGGCAGGCTCCTCAAAGGTGGCGATGTACTTCTGCTCGACGGGGCGATGGGCAGCGGCAAGACCACCTTCACACGCGCGCTCGCAGAGGGTCTTGGCGTCGCCAGGCCCGATCGCGTGACCTCGCCGACCTTCGCCCTCTGCCTGGTGCACCCGGGCCCGCTGCCCCTCGTACATGTCGATCTCTACCGTCTCTCGGGGCATCAAGAGGAGGGCAGCACAGGGGTCAGCGCAGCTGCAGAGGCCCTCGGCCTGGAGGACGACGAGCTCAGCGGAGACGATCGAGTGCTCGTCGTCGAGTGGTCCGAGCGATGGATCTCACCTCCTCCAGATCATCTTCGGATCACGATCATGCGGCCGCGAGGAGTCCTGACCCGGCGCCTGCTCCAGGCTCACGCCAGCGGCCCTGGCTCCTCCAAACGCCTGTCAGAGTGGTCCACAGCGGCGATCCACGAAAGCGATAATTCTCTATGATTCAGGAGCCTTTGGCGGCTCTTGGCGTCCTGTAGAAACCCCTTCTCGGTCGTGAACACAGAGCCCGCAGACAACCGGATCGGGAGCTTCGATCTACCCCCCTCGACAGCCCCCTTGCGTGTTTCGCGGAAAAAAATTTGGGTGAACATGCAGCGAAAGGGCTTTGCAGGGGCATCAAAGACGGTTTATGTTCCGGCCGAACCAAAGGGGTCGGGGAACCGGCCCTTGGCTTACCAAACCCCATCCACTCGCTCTTTCGACGTCGAAGAGCGTGAGCAAGAGCAAGAAGAATCATGGCAAAGAGCAGCAAGAAAGCCCCCACTCCCAAAGAGATCGTTGTCGTCGGCAGCAAGGTCAAAGAGGTCATCAAGGCCGCCGAGCTTCGCAGCGATGGCAACCTCGTCCAGGCGATCTCCGACAAGGTGCACGACCTCCTTGAGGCCGCCATCGAGCGCTGCCGGGCAAACAACCGCAGCACCGTCCGTCCCCACGACCTCTAGGATCCGTCCTTAGAGGCGATGGTCCGTCCGCGGGCTATCGACAAGAAGGCCGCTTCAACATGAAGCGGCCTTCTTTGTGCCTTGATTTCGACATGTCCAAGGGGACATGTGTGATGCGTCGGAAACCGCCGCTACTTGATGCAGACGCGGATGTTGTCGAGCCCGAAGGACTCATTCATCGTGCTCTCATTGAGGTTCGCGACGAAGAAGAGAGTCGCATCGCCCGCTTCGTGGTCGGCCACCAGCGAAAACGCCTCGATGCTGTCCTTGAAGGGACCTCCGCATAGGTTCGAGCCCGCATTCTTGAGATCGAATTTTTCGGCCCAGACCCCATCGCCATCGAGCTCGATACGCATCTGCTCGTCGTCCCACGAGTCGACGATGTAGACCTCACCGCTAGCCCGGAGCTCGGTGTGCACGATGCCGTAGAGATCAAAACTGCGATCGACCGGTTTGTTCTTACCCAGCTCCTTGTAACCGCCGAGGATCTGGTTGTCGCCGCAGGTGGTGATGTTGCCCTTCGACCAGCCCTCGGATTCGGACTCAAAGTCGTTGAAGTACACGCAGCTCCAGCCGCCCTCATCCATGTCGCACTCGACCTCGAACGCATCGACACCGCCTGCACCGTCGACATCGATCATGTAGGTACCGTCGCCGAGATCCGCATGGGCCCCGTGCAGCTCGAGGCAGCTCGCCGCCGGAGCGCAGACGTCGTTGAGACAGATACCCAGCTCGCACTCGCTGTCGACGCAGGCGGGACCCGTCGTCGAGCTGCTGCCCTCTGTGGTGCTGTTTGTCGTGCTGCTTGTCGTGCTGCTCGTCGTGCTGCTCGTGGAGCTGCTCATGGTGCTCGTGGTGCTGCTCTCGGAGCCACTATCGCTGCTAACCGTCGCAGTGCTGCTGCTGCCCACCGAAGTGACCGTACCGCCGGTCTCGCCGGTCTCGCCGGTCGAGCTGCTCTCGGTGGCTGACGAACCGAGACCGGCCGAGTTGCTGCCGCCCTCCACGAACACCGCGCAAGCGGTACCGACAAATAGAACAATAGGTAGGGTCGAGACGAGAGATACGAGAGATAGAAGACGCATGATCACACTCCTGCGAGGTGGGCTCTGGCGAGTATTGGGGAGAGCGGGAGAGCCAACAAGCCCGCGCAAAGCGGCCGCTCGACTTATCCAGGGCGACGACCGACGCAGTGCCATCCGAGCCCCCGAAGCGTCGGGCACACAGCGACCACCTCAAGACCGGCGGCGGTGAAGAGTTCATCGATAAGCGGCGGTGTGATTTGGCCAGCGACCGACGAGAATACCCGCCAGAGCACCATCGAAGCGACAAAACACCCAGTCGAGACAGGCCGACGCAGGCCGTCGACGACGCCTGGAAGCGCCCCCCTTGCGGCTGCGATGAGCGAGCCTTCGCGCGCCGGCTCCATCAGCACAAGGCGACCGCCAGGGCTCAAAACCCGCGCGATCTCACGGAGCGCTTGCCCGCGCTCACGGATGAGATAGAGGAACGAGTGACCGGTGACAAAATCGAAGGAAGCATCCGCAAAGGGCAGCGCGAGGGCGTCCGCACAGGTGAAGCGCAGCCCTCGTAGGTGCGGATAACGGCGCTCGTGCAGCCCGCGCGCGTGCCCGATCATCCGGGATGAGATGTCGAGACCGGTCACCTGCGCCCGCTCGCCCAGGGCCTGGGCAAGCACAAAGCTCGAGACCCCCGGACCGCAGCCAAGATCGAGGACCCGCGCCTGCTCAAGCTCGCCCGCATCCACAGCAAAATGATCGATGAGGCCGGCGATCTGCCGGCGCCAAAGCGTCTGCTCGGTGAGCAGGCGATATGCGAGGACGCCGGGCCCCTCAAACACCCATTTGTGATGACTCGACATTGACAGGATCACTCTGGTAGCCAGCTCTAGATCGGAAAAATACCGACTTTGTCGCCGACAAGATCGGGGATCGCGAGGAGTCCGAGATCGCGGGCAATACCGAGATCCGCGCTGCTCATGAAGCTGTTTTCGACCGCCAGATCGCGGAGCAACTCGGGCACACCATCGGCGTAGGGGACCTCGTAGAGCTGCCCCGAAAAATCGGTGACCAAAAGTGTATCGATTCGGGCAACAAGACCGTCGAGCGACCCGCTGAGCGAGCCCAGCTGCACCGCCGCGCCGCCCTTGATCTCGTAGATCGCCCCGTCTTGATCGTCGTCGCCGAACGAGGCGACAAAGAGCCTATCACCGGCAAAGGCGAGGCCATTGGCGCCGTGCAGATCGCCCGATTGAAAGAAGACCACCGGCGCATTGCCGCCCTTGAGCACGTGGATCGTATTGGTCGCGGTATCCGAGAAATAGACCGAGCCCATCTTGTCGACCGCAACGTCATTGAGAAAACCCGCGCCGGCGATCGTATGCGTCTTTTCGATCGTGCCGTCGGCTAGGTTGACGACGTGCAATCGATCGATATCAGCGACAAACAGGCGATCGCCACGGATCGCGAGCCCCTTGGGACCGTCAAACCCGGTGGCCCATTGCATCGCCTCGACGCTGCCGTCGCTGTTTAAACGGCTGATGTAGCCGTTGCCATCCTTGGCCCCTGGGTCACCGACGATGTTCGAGATGTACCAGGCCATGCCCTTACCGTCGTAGATGGCGCTCTCGGGGTGTTCAAAACCCTCGATGATGATGGGCTCCTGGCCCTCGCTATCGGTACCCGTATCTGTGTCCGTATCCGTGCCCGAATCCGTGCCCGAATCCGTGCCCGTATCCGTATCCGT
>CAYYUP010000051.1:11346-46081 GCA_964474905.1 uncultured Nannocystis sp.
CCGTATCCGTATCCGTGCCCGCTGTGGGATCCGTGTCGGTGCTGCTCTCTGTGCCTGTGATCGGGCCCGTCGTCGTCTCGGAGCTCGTGGTCGCGACCACCGTCGTCGATCCTGTCGTGCCCGTCGTGCCCGTCGTACCCGTCGTGCCCGTCGTGCCCGTCGTGCCCGTCGTGCCGCTTGTCGCCGTCGATTCAGTGGTCGCCGAGGAGTCATCGCCGCTGCAGGCGAGCGTAAGCAGACCCAGCAACGCGAGCGAACGAGGCACGCAAAAAGTTGAGGAGAACGAACCGAAGACCATGCGGCCGATGCTACTCCGCGCCGCTACCCCGAGGCCCTTTTTCGTGCCACCGCCGCGGCCCCGCGGGCACATGGCGCCGGGCAACGGAGAACGACGATGCATCCCTCATTGACGGACCCAACGTCTCGCTTTTGCGCATAACGCGCACGCCAAAAGAGCCTGTCTACGCGCCGCGCATACAACGCACATGCAATCCAATTGCATTTGGCTTGACGGCCGGCCCAAGCCCCGGCTACCACGCCAGAGTCGCTGAGCTGGCCTCCGCGCACTCGCGCCATGCACCGCGCCTCCTCCAAAATACGTCGACGCGACCTCGCCTCGCTCGCGATCGCCCTAGGGCTGCTGTGCCCACAAATCGCGCTCGCGAACGTCACCGAGCCAGCAAACGCGCCGACAGATCCAGGCTCGATCACACCGCCCGAGGTCCGCCGCCGCAACGATGCCATCGATCCCGGCATCGTCCGCAATCAGGAGGTTCGCGTCGAGCTGCTGGTTGTCGTCAGCGAAGAGGGCCAAGTTCAGGGCATCGAGGTCGCACAAAGCGGCGGCCCCGAGTTCGACGCTGCGGCCATCAAGGCGATCTCGACCTGGCAATTCGATCCGGCCCGCCGCGCAGAAACCCCGATCCGCGCCAAGATCCGAGTCCCTTTTGTCTTCCCTGCAAACCCGGAAAATGAACCGACTCTCGACACTGATCCCGAGCCGACCCCTGGATCAAGCCCCGGAGCAAACCCCGACCCCGACGAAACCCTCGACTCGATCGCCGACGACGAGACGATCATCGACGTCGAGATCCGCGGCCGGCGACCGCCACCAAGCCGAGCCGCCAGCGACTTCTCGATCGATCGCGACATCCTCAACATCGCCCCCAAACAAAACGCCGGCGATCTCCTGAGCACAGCGCCGGGCGTGTACATCAGCCGCCCCGAGGGCGAGGCGGTCGCCCACGAGATCATCCTCCGCGGTTTTGATGCCGCTCACGGTCAAGATATCGAGCTGCGCATGGGCGCCATGCCGCTCAACCAGATCTCGCACATCCACGGCCAAGGCTACGCCGACATGGGCGTGATCCTGCCCGAAGTAGTGCGCTCTTTAAGGGTACAGGAGGGGGTGTACGACCCGCGCCAGGGGGATTTTGCGGTTGCCGGCAGCGTCGACTTTGAGCTCGGCGTCGAAGACCGCGGCACCACCCTCAAGAGCAGCGGCGGCTCCTTTGGCACCTTCCGCCAGCTCGTACTGTGGGCGCCCAAGGGGCAAGAAGAGGGCACCTTCGCAGCGGCGTCCGTGCGGCGCAGCGCCGGCTTTGGTGCGAGCCGTGGCGGTCTCTCGGGACAGGCCATCGCCCAGATCGTTCTCGGGGCCGGCGAGCGCACCGATATCACCCTGCACGCCGCGGCCTATGGCGCCCGATCGAGCCTCGCCGGGGTGCTCCGACGCGACGACGTCGAAGCCGGCATCGTCGATTTTTACGGGACCTACGACGACCCCTCGGCGCGCTCACAATCCGCCTCTTCGGGCCGCGCCCAGGTGATGGTCAACGTCGACCGCCGCGGTCATCAGGGCGAACGGAGCCAGCTCGCGATCTGGAGCGCCTATTCGGATTTTCGCTCGCGCGAGAATTTTACCGGGTACCTGCATCGGTCCAAGGTCATGCCCGCCTGGGTCGGCCGCGGTGACCTCATCGAACAGGCCAACGCGGACATCGGCGCGGGATTTCTCGCCAGCCATCGCAGCCGTGACTGGCGACCCACGGACTGGCTCCGCGCCGCCCTGGAGGTCGGTACCAGCGGCCGCATGCACCGGATCACCCAGGCTCAAAACCTGCTCCAAGCGCCCCAAAATGAGACTTGGGACCGGCGACTCGACGCCCGGATCCGGGCCTCTGATCTAGGTCTCTACGGCGATCTCATGCTTCACCTGGGTCGCCGCCTCACCCTTCGCGGCGGCGGCCGTGCCGATGTCCTGCACTACGACATCGACGATCGGCTGGGCAATTTTATCGGCCCCACCCAGGTCGCCTCGCACATTGTCGGCTATCGCCGCACCGCTCTGGGCGTCGCCGCAGGGCCCCGCACTTCCCTCGAATTTCGCCCCCTACCTTGGCTGCAAACCTTTGCCGCCTACGGGCAAGGCTACCGCTCACCGCAGGCGAGGCAGCTCGTGGAGGGGGAGAACGCACCCTTCGCCCGGGTCCAGAGCGTCGAAAGCGGTGTGCGCCTGGCCCCAGCGTGGCGCAAGCAGGCGCTGCGCCTCTCGCTTGCCGGCTACGGCACCCTGCTCGACAACGACCTCTCCTTTGATCCGGCGGCGGGCAGCCTCGCCCGCATCGGCCCCACCCAGCGCTCAGGCTTCACCGGCCACCTGACCCTCCGCCCCCTGCCTTGGATCCTCGCCGCCGCCTCGATCACCTATGTGCACGCAACCCTTCGGGCGCCACCACCAGCGACCGCCGAGACCCCAAACCCGGTCTATACAAAGGGACAGCTTCTGCCCTATGTGCCACCTGTGGTTGTGCGCGCGGATCTCGGCATCGATCGCAGCCTCGGCAACCTCATCGGCGCCCACAGCAGTTTTTGGAGCCGACCGATGCGGGTCCAAGCCGGCGTCGGCTACTCCTACCTCTCGCGCCGCCCGCTGCCCTACGGCGAGTTCGCCGAGCCCCTGCACCAACTCGATGCCCGGGCCTCCTTTGGCTGGCCCTTTCTCGAAATCGGCATCGACGTGCAAAACATCCTCAACCGCGAGCTGGCGGCGACCGAGTACGCATTTGTCTCCGACTGGGGCACCCAGCCCCTGCCCTCGCGCCTGCCCAGTCGACACTTCGCCGCGGCCCCGCCGATCAGCGCTCTCGGAAGCTTGACGATCCGCATCTAAATGGACCTGTCACGTGAGACCTATCTATTCAACACCACGCCTCGCGCTCGCGCTCCTGCTGCCCTCCGCTGCCTGTGGTGATACTGGCCAAGAGAGAGTGATGATCGAGGTGATCGGCCGCGGCGTCGCTGAGACCAGCGTGACCACTCTCGACGGTTGGCACATTACCCTCGAGGTCGCCGAGATCGGCATTGGGCCCATCTATCTTTGTGCGACTGCGGCGGCCTCCGTCGACCTCTGCCCGAGCGCCGTCGCCGAGTTCGCCGAGACCGCGACGATCGATGCTCTCGACAGCGAAGACCAGGATCTGGGCGTCGGTAATGGCCTCAGCGGCGAGACTGCGCGCTCGCTGATGCTCGACTACGCGATGCCCTGGCTGACCACGCAAAGCCGCCCACAGGCCTCCCAGGGGGCCCCAGGGGGCCGCTCCGCTCGCTTTGAGGGTTTCGCCACCAAAGACGGTGTGACGATCCCTTTTATCGCCGAGGTCGACGTCCTGTCGACGATCCGCGGGACCCCTGCCCTCGGCGGTGTGCCGATGCCAGCACTCGAGCTACCGCGAGCCGACCTCGAATTGACGATCGCCGTAGACCCCCTTCGCTGGTGGAGTGTGGTCGGCTTCGACGAACTCGCAGCCCTCGCGGAGGACGGTGAGCTGCTAGTCGTCCCCGCGGACTCGACCGCCGCCAATGCACTGATCCTCGGCATGATCGGCGCACCGCCGCTCTTTAAATTGCACGAGTGATCCAACCTCTGCCAACGCTCCCCCAACGATGACCTGACGATGACCCGCCGCCCCCCAAAGTTCGCCTGCGCCTGCGTCCTCTCCCTGGCCGCACCGCTGCACGCCTGTAACGTCGTCGGCAGCGGCGAGGTGCAGGTTTTTGTCGAGGCCGAAGATACGATCCCCGAGGGCCTCCGCGCCGACGGAGAAGAAGGTCTCGTCGATGGCTGGAGTGTGACCTACGACCAATTCTTGGTCGCTGTAGGCAATTTTAGGGCACACAGCGACGACCTCTCGGACGGCCTCGTCGCGCCCGAAGTCTACGTCGTCAATATGCTCGCGCTGCCGGCCGGAGGCCTGGTGATCGCCGAGTTTTCCGGGGTCGAGGCCGTGCGCTGGCACCGGGTCGGCTTTGACCTGCCCAATGCGACAGATGAAAGCGAAGCTGCATCTGGGGTCGACGACGCTGACCTCGCGCGCATGGTCGACGGCGGCTACTCGATCTACGTCGAAGCTCGCATGCACAAAGAGACAGGTATGACCTGCCTGCGCGGCGACCCCGAGCAATGCGAAGCAGCCCCTGAGATCCGCTTTGCTTGGGGCCTCCGCGCCGGCACCTCCTACGACGATTGCGCTCCCCAGGAGGGCGCAGTCGGCTTCGCGGTGCCGAGTGGCGGCGTCGCCCAGGTCAAGCCGACGATCCACGGCGACCATTGGTTCTTCACCAACATCACCCAGGGTGCCGAACTCACCGAGCGCCGCGCCCAGTGGATCGCCGACTGCGACCTCAACCGCGACGGCCTGGTCAGCCTGGACGAACTCCGCCAGGTCGGCGTCGCCGAGGTACTTCCGGCATCGATCTACGGGATCTCCGGGGCCCTCATCCCGGTGACCACCGCCTACGACTTTCTCGAGGCCCAGGCGCGCACCCTCGGCGACTTTCAGGGCGAGGGCGAATGCCCGACCCGGCGCGTGCTCGAGTAACTCAAAAGACCTAAACGGACCGACTCGCCATGGACCCGATCGACGCGATAAAGCAGCTCTTCATCCACGCCGGCGCGACCTGGGTGCTCTGGCTCCTGGCGATGCTCTCGCTGATCTCGCTGGTGGTCATGGCCGAACGTTGGCTGCTCCTGCGGAGCCGCGGCGGCGACCTACGAAACCTCGCCGAGCGCCTCGCCGAGCACCTTCAGGTCGACGATCACGAAGGCGCCTTGGCGATCCTCGACAGCTCGCCCGCCGTCGCCGCAGCGATCTCCGCCGCCGGGCTCCGCCTCGCCAGCCGCGGCGCCGGGGCTGCCGAGCACGCGATGCGCAGCGCCACCGCGCTCGAGCGTCGCACCCTCGAGCGCGGCCTGGTCTTCCTCGGCACCCTCGGCAACAACGCGCCCTTCATCGGCCTCTTCGGCACGGTCATCGGTGTGATCCAGGCCTTTGAAGAACTCGGCCACGCGACGCCGGGGCACGGTGCGGGCGTCGGTGCGGCCTCCCAAGTCGCCTCCCAAGCGGTGATGTCGAGCATCGCCGAAGCCCTGGTCGCGACCGCTGTCGGCATCTTCGTCGCCCTGCCCGCGGTCGCCGGTCACAATGCCCTTAGGCGACGGATCAGCGGCCTGCTCAGCGGCTCTGAAGTACTCTCTAATTTGGTGCTCGCCTACCTCGTCGGCGATGACTCCGCGCAGGAGCGATCGTAATGGCCGGTGGCTCCGAACCGTCTGACGACGGCATGATCCAAGGCATCAACATCACGCCCCTGGTCGACGTGGTGCTCGTGCTCCTGATCATCTTTATCGTCACCGCAAAAATTATCGTCACCCCCACAGTGCCGATGGACCTGCCGGAGGCGAGTGAGAGTGAATCCGTGCAGGTGGTATTCTCGGTGATCCTGCCGCGACAGGGAGCGACCCTGATCGACGGCGAGCCCGTCTACTCCGACGCTGAAATCGGCACCCGCGCGGCAGCAGCCCTCGCCGCAGATCCGCGCTTGCGTGCGGTGATCCACGCTGACGGCGATGTGCCCCACCGCCGGGTCATCGCCGTGCTCGACGCGATCAAGCGGGCTGGCGTCGCCCGGGTCGCCTTCGCGGTCGATGCCCAAAGCGCCTCCGGAGCGCCGACTGAATGAGCCTCCCCGACCCCAGCAGCGGCCCAAAAGTCGCCCCAAAAATCGTCGATCTGGTCTTCGGCGCCACCCGAGTCGCACCGCATCGACAACGCCTGCCCGCAGCGCTCGCGATCGCCGGGCTCGCTCACCTCGCCCTCGTGATCTGGGCCCTGGGCTCGCGGCCGTCGCTCGAGCATTGGAGTGCCGAACTGGCAACTCGAGTACACACAGAGCTCACGCACGTCGAGATCGTCGAAATTGCGAGCCCCCCACCAGAGCCCCCAAGCACACCCGAAAAACCGCCCGAAAAACCGCCCGAAAAACCGCCTCCTCCTCCCTTGAAACCGAGCGACGACAGCCCACCAGTGACCGCCAAGCCTTCCCAGGCCCGTGCCAAAGAGCAGGTTCGAGAGGCCCCGCCAGCTCAGGCCGGCAGGATCCTCGCCGCCAACCCCAACGCACCCGTCGATCTCAGCGACAACGCCTTCCTCAGCGGACAGGGCTCCACGTACGCTGGCGGGGTCACAAGTGCGAGCAGCACCCGAACCCAGGCCGGGGGCAATGGCGACGCAAACGCCAAAAAGATGCCCCCCAAAAGCCCCTCCAAACCAACCAAGAAAAAGAAGAGTGGCCACGACGATCGTTCACGACCGGTGCAGATGCGCCCCGGTGAGTGGCGCTGCCCCTGGCCGAGCACCGCCACCGGCGAGCTGATTCACGAGGAGGTCGTAGTCCTGCGAGTCCGCGTCAATGCCCAAAGCGAGCTCATCGACGCCCGCATCATCGACGACCCCGGCCGCGGCTTCGGCGACGCAGCCCTCGCCTGCGCCCGCGCCCAGCGTGAACTCTTCACCGCAGCTCGCGACTCCGTGGGCACAGCGATGCGCGCATGGTCGCCACCGATCCGCGTACGCTTCTACCGCTGATCGGCCTACACCCCGCAATGCCCCAAGAACCACGCCGCCACCGAACATTGCTCCGACCCCCTCGGGCACTCGCACCTGCGGCTCGCGACAACCCGCAGAGCGCCGCCCCTGCCTGGCCAACCCTCGCGCGACTCGCTGCGACAGCTCGCCACATCGGCACCGGCGGTGTGTTCGGTGTGTTCGGTGTGTTCGGTCTATTCGGTCTGCTCGGTCTGCTCGCGCTGGCAGCCTGCACCAATGACACCGCGACCGAGGGCGACTGCGACGCAATTCTCACGCGAATCGTCGAACTCGAAATCCGCGAGCAGGGCTATCGCGATCCGGCACTTGTCGAGCGCAAGCAGGCGCAGCTCCGTCGCACCTTCACCGATGAGATCGCCCGCTGCGTCGGTCGGCGGCTGCCCACGGGCGCCATGAAGTGCATCGTCACGGCCTCCTCAGCCGAAGAGATCAGCCACACCTGCCTCCGTTAGCAGGACCCAAACCCGCTCGACGACCCGCGAGCCCGCGATTTGACGATCGAAAGCCGGGGACAAGCGGCGCGATTCCACCGTGATGCCGTATGCGTCGCGAACAGTCTGCCCTTTGGGCTGTGGTACGGTCATCGCTAAACGCTCATGCTGAGCTCTATCCGTAATGTGCTTGGAATGCTGTGCTATCCGCTCGCAGCGGCGGGTTTTCTCTATTTTTCACTTGTCCTCGTGGGCTCCGCCTCCTACCACGGCATGCTCGCGAGCGCCGCTCTTTTGGGCGCCTATGCGAGCGCCGAACTCCTCGTCGGTGCGCTCTTCCTCCTCGCCCTCGCAACCCGCCGGGCCAGCCAAAAAATCGTCGACAATCGCCACACACGTAGCCCGATGATTCCGGCACTCGTGCTTGGCCTGGCGGTCCTCTACCCGCTCCTTTGGGTCGGTACAGAGCTGGCTGGCGGCCCCTGGATCGCCAGCCAATCGTGGGCACCCGCCGTCAGATTTGGTCCGAGCACACTCGGCAGCTTGGGCATGGCCATCGCCGCGTACATCTATCTCACCTGGCCCGCATACACCGACACAAACCTGCTTCGCCGCAGGATCCTCACCGCCCTCACGATCGCAGGCACCCTCGTTGCCGCCCTCGCCGATGCCCTGGTGATGCCAGGCCTGCACCCCGCATTTCACTTAACTGCGCTGATGATCGCGGCTACCTGTGCCTTTGTCTCGATCCAGCGCCTGCTCGTCGGCAATGCTTGGATCCAATACCTCGGCGCTCCAGCTCTCTTGGTGCTCGTCGCTACCGGCACCCACTGGCTGACCATGTCGCGGACCATCCGCGCCAACCTCATCCTCCACTCGAGCAGCGCCGCAACGCTGATCCGCAGCACCGCACCGAGCCCGCCAAAAACCTACCTCCACGAGGCGCTGCTCGGCTACTACGAATTTACGACGGAGTTCGACGGCGGACCGATCCAGGAACGCGGGCTGCTGACCATCGGCGACGACTGGAACATCATCCTGATCACTGTCGATACTCTCCGGGCTGACGCCCTCCCGCCAGTGCGCACCGGCAAGCGCGAATTTGCTCTTAATGGTGATACCCCCTTTCTCGACTCCTGGATCGATCGTTCATTCCGCTTCACCCGCTCGTACTCCCACGCGACCAAGACCCACCTGTCGATGCCCGCGACCTTCCGCTCGCTCGAGGCCTACGAGGACCCGCGTCGGATCGGGCTGCCGCTCTCTACCTACATGGCAAAGCACGGGCGTACGCCGATCGCGATCGCCAACAATTACTTCCTAGAGCCGCGATTTAAGGCGGCCCAAGCCCTGCTCGACGGCTTTGAATCGATCTCGATCTACGAGAAAGCCGACATGCGAGACCAGGTCAAGATGACCCGCGAACTCCTGCAAAGCGCGATGGATCGCCCTTTCTTCGCCTGGATTCACTTTTATTGCATGCACTTGCCCGGCTACAACGATAAAATGCTAACCGGAGCTGACGGCACCTTAGCGCAGCGCTACAACGCCTCGCTGCGCTGGCTCGACCGCGAAATGGAGCAGCTGATCGGCGATATCCAAGACCTCGGACTCGCCGAAAATACCGTCATCTTCTTCACCTCGGACCACGGCGAGGGCCTGGGCGATCACAACTCGCTCCACCACGGGCCGACCGTCTTCGACCCAGAGGTCCGGATCCCTATCGTGATCTACATCCCCGGCCAGAAGGGTGCCGAGATCGACGCGACCGTCGGCAACATCGACATCGTGCCGACGATGACCGACCTCCTGGGCCTGCCCGTCGATATCAACCACCGCGGGCAGAGCATGGTGCCGCTCCTGCAGGACCCCAAGAACACCCCCTGGGCCCGCGACTACTACATGAAAAATGACAAGGGAACAGTCGTCGCCCTGGTTCACGACGGCTTCAAGCTGATCTACGACATCGACGGGGACTCCTTCTATCGATTCGATCTCGAGGCGGATCCCGCCGAGGCCAACAACCTCTACTCCGGTGAGAGTGACGCCGACCACGACATGGTGCGCCGGCTCTTCCATCGCTCCCCGCAGCTCTTTCGCGACGAACTCGAGAACCCCGAGACCCTCGAGCTACTCCGGGCCCTGCTCCGCGCCGCCGATCCCGACACACCGATGCCCTTTTTGTTGCGGATCTTTGCCCTCGCCCCCCAGGAGATCGGCCTTGACTACGCCTTCAAGATCTTCGACGACACCACCAACGATACCGTTCGTCTCCAGCTCCTCCAGCTCCTCTACACCGCCGCCCCAAAGCGGTGGGCACAACGCCTGAGTACCTATATCGAGTCGATCGCCGATACCCCCCAAGAGCTCAGCTTTATCGATCGACTCGCCTATCAAAGCCAAACGCCTTTTGATCGCTACCTCGCCGCCGACCGGGTCGCCCAATTGAGTAAAACGGGCTCACCCGAGGATTGGGTCCCCTGGCTGCGCCTGGTCAAGCCCTGGCCCTTCCGTTCGATCAAGGGCTACGGCCGCTCCCTGGTGAGGATGATGTCGCGGGCCGCAAGCGACCGTCGTGCGACACCGGCGACCATCGAGCTGGTACTGACGACCGTCGCGACCCTCGGCCGCGGGCACCCACTCCCCAAACCCGAAACTCGCACCTCTGCCGGTCAGCGCGACCTGGCGAAGGCTGCACTGCCCTTTCTCGATCACTCCGCGCCCATGGTCCGCCGCGCCGCCTGCGAGGCGCTCGCGACCGTGGACAACGGCTCTTCTCTCGGCAAGTTCCGGGCGCTGCTCAGGCAACATGACCTCGATCCGCGACTCAAACAATGTGCACTCGGCACCCTCGTGGCTCTCGACGGCGAGGCGGCGATCCCGACGATCATCCGCCTCAGCCAGGATCCTCTGCTCACCGTCGATTGCATCGACCACCTGCGCCGGCTCAGCAGCCCCAAAGGGCTCCGCTTGCTCGACTCGATCCGCAGGGACCATTACAACAACCTGATCCGGCGCCGCGCCAAGCGGGCCGCAAAGGCGATCCGCGACAGCGAAGACGCGAAGCGCGAGGCCGCTGCCGAATCGCCAGAGGCCGAGATCAAAGCCGACCCCGCGCCCGCAAAAACTCCCACAAGGGTCGGCAGGGGCACAGAGGCCACGACCAAGGCCAAAGCCGCAACCGACACAAAAACAAAAGAGAGTCCCTCCCCCCTCCGATAGGATCGCGTCTCGCAGCGACTCATCCGACAGTGGCACAACCTCTTGCGCGAGCGACCACACCTCTCACTTGGGGCTCCCGATACCGGCTGCCCGCAACCCCTCTTCGGTCGGACCGCTAGCAGCACAACAGCCCGCGAGCACACCATCGATGACAACCGCTGGTACGCGCTTGATGCCGAGCTGCAAAGCGCGCTCGGCAACTGCCGGATCCTTCATGTCGAGGATGCTCACCTCACAGGAAGAGCAGACAATGCTATTGACAAGCTCGATCGTGCTCTCGCACGCGGAGCAGCCAGCGCTAAAGATCTCTACATTTCGTTGACTCATGGTTTTTCTCATCTTTCTCGGGTCGGTGCCTCGTCCGACCTCTTGTTTGTTCGCGTTCTTCACTGATTGTCTAAACTATTCGTATCTGTCACCGCTGGCATCGCAGGTATCAGGTCACCGCCGGCCCGCGGCAGGCAGAGCAAGCCGGTGTAGGTGTTCGGCGCGGCCACGCGTTCCAGGCGCAGGCGGCAGTCAGTACCGCAATCCCAAGATAGACAAGGCCCACCCAGTCGAAGGCAAACTTGCCGACCATGATGATCAACGCCGCGACCGCACCGGTGTAGAGCGGGCCGTATCCCCGGCGAGACTTCGCCCGCCAAGCCAGTGCTGCAAGTGCTGCACAGAGAAAAAGACCGCTGATCGGCAAGAGCCATCGATCCTCCATCAAGAAGGTGAGCCCGGTCGCGCTCAGGACCCCCGCGTAGGCCGGCCAACAAAGCGGACAGACGAGTTTTGGCATCAATGCCACACCGATCCCCGGCAGCACCGCCGCGCTCGACCTCCAACCTCCACGACCCGACTCTGCACTCGCGGAGACCTGGTCACCCGTCGACACCATCGCGGCGTGGCCGTCGTCGCGCTCGTTGACTGTAGCGACCTCCAGCGCAGCGGCTATCAACTCGACACCGGGCACACCTCCAGCCGAGTACAGCCGACAACACGCGTCAGAGGTCGGAGCCTGCCCGGCCACGTCTAGACCGTCGACAAGCACACTCGGTGAGCCGTATCCACGCACTCGATCGGGGACCTCGGGATCGCCAATTCGATGCTCTCGCCAACGCGCAGGTACACCCATCCTTGAGAACGCCCGCATCATATTTCCCCGCGCAGCCTGCACATTTGGGCATTCACTGTCGTAGACAAAATCAACTATCATCGCTCGTACCGTCCTCTGTAATCGCGTCGAGAATTGGACATTCGCTCGTCGGGCCCCGCCCCCGACAGGCGAGGGCGAGTTTGTTTAAAATCCCGCGAATACGCGCAAGATCAGCCATCTTCGCCTCGATATCGAAGATCTTGGTCTTCGCTAGGGCGCGCACATCTGCGCAACTCTTCTCCGGGTCGACGCGCAACGCAAAGAGCTCGCGGATCTCCTTGAGCGAGAACCCGAGCTCCTTGGCCCGGCGAATAAAGCGGATACGAACAACCGCCTCGGGCGGAAAACGGCGGTAGCCCGAGGGCGAACGGGGCGGCTTCGGCAAGAGACCCTCGCGCTCGTAAAACCGCAGCGTCTCAACGCCAACAGCCGCCGCCGCAGCCAATTGGCCGATGCTCAGGGTTGGGCTTGGGGTCGTCTTGGCCATGCTCACCGAGGGGTAGCATGCACTCTGTACCTTACTACGGGGTCAAGGATTTTTTTCGTGCCTCGCCCGCAAGCGACAGATGAGCGAGCAAGTTCGCGCCCAGAAGCCTCGCCCGGTGCAGCTCCGCGGCTCCACGCGCTCGACGAGCTTTTGCGCTGATACCCTCCATTGCATGCGCCTTCGGTCCCAGATGACTCACCTCCTCAGCGCGCTCAGCTGCGCCTTTGTTCTCGGCATCGCCTGCAATGGTGATGACAGCGCCCAGGAGACCCAAGGATCCTGCGCCGTCGGCAGCATCGGCTGCCCCTGCACCGACGGCGGCGGCTGTGACTCGGGGTTGGTTTGCCAGGACGGCACCTGCCAGGGCGAAACCACCGGCACAGGCAGCACGACAGGCAGCTCGTCGTCCTCATCTTCATCCTCCTCTAGCGGTGGAGCGACGATGAGCGGCACCACGGGCACCTCAACGTCGATGGGCGCGAGTTCCGATCCCAGCACTAGCAGCACCACGTCTTCGCTCAAACTCGACATCGGTGTCGAGACCACCACCGACGATCCACCGCCAGAGATCGGCTGTACAAAGATCGACCTGCTCTTTGTGCTCGACGGCTCGGGATCGATGATCGAAGAGCGCTCGTCGCTTGCGGGAATCGGCGCCTTTACTTCGATCATCGATACACTCTCGGGCCTGGGCGAGGGCAACATCGACTACCGAGTCGCCCTGACCACCGACAATGACAATGGCTACATCGCCCCGCCTGGGTGCTGGGACGGCGGCGATCCTTGGATCGCCTCTGAGGGCAAAGACCCCGCCGAAGTCGCCTCCGGCTTTAATTGTGCAGTTGCCACCTTTGGTACCAATAAATACGAGGCCAGCGTCGGCTGCGAGCATGTTCTCACCAGCGCTGTCGACCTCCTCGACGGCGATGCCAGCGGCTTTGTCCGCGAAGATGCCCTTTTAGTGGTCGTCATGGTCACCGACGTTGATGATTACGGCGCCTACGATCAGCAGGGCGGCAATGACTGCATGATCGGCTGCGGCACGCCCCCAACTGCCCTCGCAGAGCTGCACGACCGCCTGGTCAACAACGTCAAGAAGGGCGAGGTCGACGGCCTCTCGGCGATCATCGTCGCCGGCGATCCGAGCCAAAATGACGGCGTCAATTTTTGTGGGCAACCAGGCAGCTGCGGCTGCGACGGCCTCGATTGCGGGGTTTTTCATGCCACGCGACTCTACGAATTCGCGGGCTTGCTCGAGCAAAACGGCACCGTCGCCGATATCTGCGACGGTCCCATGAGTGTGCCCAACGCGGTCGAGACAGCACTGACCACAAATATCAACATCGCCTGCGAGATGTTCGACCCACCGACCTAAATCCGCAACCGAGCGACCGGCAACCGGCAATCGGCAATCGGCAACCGAAAAGAAACCCAGAAAGTCCGCTTACGGCATCCAGAGCGATGCTGCAAGCGCGACAAGGCCGACCGCAACAACACCGATCACAAGGCTACGGGTCCGGCCCGAAGCCCCTGGCTCGAAGGCATCGTTTTCGTCGGGCTGCTCCGCGGCGAAGCCTTCGAGCACGACCTCGGCAGTGCGTCCGTTGACCGCCACCACCGCGCCCGTTGCCAGCCGACCGATCCACACCGGCATCAAGAAGACGCGGTAGCAGCGAGCGCTCGGGGCGTGCTCGATCGAAATAATGCGCTGTCGATCGCCACCGATATCCGCGCAGATCGCATCGCGAATCTCGTCCTCGGCCTCGTCCACCAGCGCGTCCATGACAGCCGCCGGGTCCCTGTTCATATGTTCGCAGAGCGCATCTGTGTAGGTAGCAATTTTGTAGGGCTCAGCGAAGGCCCAATCCCAGGGAGCCAGGCGCGAGGCCACATCCTGGGGCAGCATGCTCGAAGCACAGCGTTCGACGTGGGGCCAAGGCCTCTCGATCCTGCCGGACCAGTCGCACCAGATCGTTCGGCTAGTCGATCCCGTAGTCTGGTTGTGCCGGGTCTCAACCGTTCCCTGCTCGCCTACATAATCCGCACAGTGGTGCCAGCCGAGCACCCACCAGGGTATGTAGACCGCGCGAAGCTGGACTAGACCCGTGAGTTCGCTGCCGAGGCGTCGCAGCTCATTCGAGAGTGACCGCCCTGCCTCGACCTCCGAGAGCCGGAAGGGCAGGATGCCGTCGGCCTCCACACATTGTGGGACTGCCTGCGGGCGCCTCGTCGCAGCGCCGCAGCCGGGGCAGCGAACGACCTCCGAAGGCCCGCTACAAACCGCCCCACAGCGCTCGCAGACCCGAACCCTGCCCCGCGCCACCGGGGACATCAAGACGGACCCGTCGAGCGCATGCACAGCGATCCCCGAATCGATGCGCACCGGCAGGGGCAGATCATTCTCGCATCCCCCACAGGTCGTCTCAAACTGCCCCGGCTTGAAGGTCTCTTTTGCTCCGCAGAGCAGGCATTCGACAATCTGCGACTCGATCACGAGATCACGGTATCACTATGTGATCGTACGAACTCGCCGCATGCGCACTCCGGTCGAGGGGCCCATCGTCACCGAACGCCGCTTTTGCAGCACTGGCCCGGGCTCACAGACCTCAAAGTCGTAGCGGCGCACAATCGTCGCCAGCACCAGAGCCAGCTCGTACATCGCAAAGGCGGCGCCGATGCAGCGACGATGGCCACCACCGAAGGGCAACCACTGCCACAGCCCTGGCTTCGTTTCGATAAAGCGCTCGGGGCGAAATTTTTCAGGCTCTGGGTAGATCTTTGGATCCGAGTGCACAACACAGGTCGCGACCGCGATCCCGACCCCAGGGGGCACCGTGCAGCCCTCGATCTCCAGCTCCTCGTGCAGGGTTCGGACCACATCGGGCACAATCGGATGCATCCGCAGGGTCTCCTGGCAGATCGCCTTGAGGTAGGGCAATCCGGCGATCTCGTCGGGGCCCGGATCGCTGAGACCCGCGAGCTCTTCCCGCAGGCGAGCGAGCACATTTGGGTGGGTGTAGAGGTGATAGAGACCCCAGGCGATCGCCACCGAGGTGGTCTCGTGACCGGCAAAAAGCAGAGTCAGCAACGTGTCCCGCAGGTGGCTGTCGTGCATCTGCTCGCCGTCCTCGTAACGGGCCTGCAACAGCATGCTCATGATGTCCTGGCCGACCTCCACCCCCTGGGCCGCAAGGCCTCGCCGCCGCCGGATCTGGGCGTAGAGCAGGCGATCCACAACCGCCACCACCCGCTGAAGGCGAGTCCAGGGGCCCAAACCAAGAAATGACCGGTGCATGCGTCGGCTGAAGAAGAGCAGCGGGTGCAGAGCGTCGACAAACTCGTACAACGCCGCGGCCATCTCTTGGACCTCGTGCACATCATCGACGCCAAAGACCGCCCGCAGAATCACCTCGCGCGAAATCTCGCGACCAACGTCCAGGGCGACAAAGCGTTCGGTGCCCATCATGCTCTCGGCCGTACGCTCGGCGACGCCGAGCATCTCTTCGCCGTAGGCCCGCATCCTCGCGCCGTGAAAGGGCGGCATCTGGAGTTTGCGCTCGCGGAGATGGGCGCTGCCAGACATCGCCAGGAGCACACCTTCACCCAGGAGTGAGCGCAGCGCGTCAGCCGCAAAGGCACCATACTTATGCGGCCTCGCGGTGAAGATGGTCTTAATATTCGCCTCGCAGGCGGTGACAACTACGTCGCCGTTGAGCGCGTGCACCAAGAACGGATCACCGTACTTCTCGAACCATCGGTGGTACCAAAGGTTGGGATTGCGGACAATGCGCAGGGTCGATCGGATCCGTCCGCGGGGGCCAGGTAGCAGCATTCTCCGACCCTAGCACTGAGTGCCCAAGCGGCCAGTCTAGTCAGTGCCCGCGAGCGACGCGATTTCGATCTCAATCGGCGATGCGCCCGGTCGCAGGATCCGCAGGCACTTGCCCTGCAGCAAACGTTCGATCGTCGACGCATGATAGCCGAGCTCGGCCGCCACGACCCGATGACTGAGTTCCTCGGGCGCGGCCTCCTGGCCAGACAGAAATGCACGTTGATGGGCCATCAGCGCCTCCATCAGACGCTCGATCGAGCGCCGCCGCCGGGCCGCCGCCGACACCAACCACTCCGCCGTGCGCCGCTCGCTGTCGTCCGCGCTCGCCACTACCGACAGCTCACCTTCGTCGGCAAGCGTCAGCGAGAGTTCGCCAGTCTCGCCCAAGCGCACCTCGGCATCCGCGGTCGCGACCGTCACCGGCTGTCGCCAACGCAGCGCTGGATTGCTGCGCAAGGCCTCCTGGATCCACTCGAGCATCTCGCCGTGGTTGCCCTGCAGCATGCGGATCGCAAGCTGAAGCTGCGGAGTGAGGTTGACATCGCCTTCGAAGCTCTCAGCCACGGTGCATCCTATCAGCTCTGCATCACGAGCCCTGCTCTCCACACTCACAGAAAAAACCCGCCCCAGCGATCGCTGGAGGCGGGCCTTTGGACCCGAACAATGTCGGGTCCTGCCACGGTCGACTCAGATCAGCCGCCGATGGTCGGGGCGATGTAGTTGCCGAGCGAGAAGGAGATGATCATCGCAAAGATGACCAGGGACTCGATGAACGCGAGGCCCAGAAGCATCGGCACCAGCACCTTGCCGGCCGAGTTGGGGTTGCGACAGATGCCCTCGAGCGCAGCTGCGATGGCGCGACCCTGACCGAGACCGCCGCCCATCGCGGCAAGGCCGATGGCGAGGGCCATCGCCAGACCGTACATGGCGCGCTCCGAGCCGGAGGTATCAGCACCGGCGGCGAGGGCCATCGTCGGGGCGAGGGTGACGAACATAAAGGTGGCGAGGAGGGAGAGTTTACGGGTCATGGTGTTCCTTGGTGCGATGCACTGAACAGTAGCTAGTGCTCTTCGGCGTGCTCAACAGCGAGGCCGATGTAGATAATCGTGAGGAGGGTAAAGACCAGGGTCTGGACGATCGAGACCACGGCGCCGAGCAACAGGAAGGGCAGCGGCACCAGCAGCGGCACCATCAGGGCGACAACGCCGACGACCTTGTGATCGGCGACCATGTTGCCGGTCAGGCGCAGCGAAAGCGACACCGGCCGGGCGACATGGCTGATGATCTCGATCGGCAAGAAGAGCGGGAAGAGCCAGGGAAAGCCACCGATCTTCGGGCCCAAGAAGTGGGCGAGATAGGAGAAGCCGTTCCGGTAGAGACCCGAGATGTTGTAGACAAAAAAGACCAGGATCGCGAGCAGCAGGTTGGTCTTTAGCGTGTCGGTGGGCGGCACCAGCCCGGGCACAAGGCCCTGGAGGTTGCAGAGGAAGATGAAGATCGCCAGGGTGCCGGTGAGCGGCAGGTAGCGCTTGGCATCCTCTTCGCCCATCACGTCGCTCGACAGATTGAAGACGGCGCCGACAAAGCGGTCGGTGATCGAGGCCATGCCAAATTTACGCTGCGGCACCACGCCACGAGTCTCGTCGTGCAGGCTCGCGCGGTAGCGAAGGGCAAAGAAGATCGCGAACGCAAACGCCAACATCGCGCCGGCCACATGGACCAGCGTGAAGTGGGTCGCCCCGAACATCATGAACTTCCAGTCGCGGGCCAGGTGCTCGGCGGCGTTGTGCTCGAGCTGATGCCAGAACTCAGGCATCAGGAGCGTGTACCAAGTGTCGTGTGCACCCATGGGTGTGGTCCGTCGCGGCTCGGGGTGGGTCCTGGTTTAGGAGCTGGGGTCTTCGTCGTCGAAGTCGATTGGCGCCGAGCGAACGCCGGCGATGACGAACCCGAGGAAGGCGAGGCAGACTCCAACGACCAATCCCTCAGGTTGGCCGGCCATGTACCAGAGGACGCAGGCGGTCGCAAGTGCAGCGGCTGGCCAGCGCACCACCGCCATTAGGGGTGCGAAGCGCGGCCTGGGGGTCTGCCGCAACGCCGCCACCGGGGCGCCGAACATCTGGAAGGCAGAACGCCCCATGAGATGGAGGTTCAAGAGGCCGATCGCGGCCCCCGCAACGACGCTCAACGCCTGGGCCGGATCCCACAACAACCACACCAATGGCAGCGCCAAGGCGGTGCACGTGAGCGTCCACAAGTAGAGTTCGCGGCGCCAGAGATCCCACCTAGGCATCCGGCCCCCGATCGCCAGGAGGCTTGTAGCGACCCGCCCAGGGCGCTTTGTTGGTCTTGGAGGTCCCGCTGGGCGACTTCTTCTCCAAGCCCTCTGCGGCCTTCGCAGCGGCCTCTGCGGCCTCCTCCTTCGCGAGCTTCGCCTGAAACACCAGAGCGGTCCGGACGACTGCAAGAATAGCCGCCCCCAGACCCACAGCAAGGCCGATCCAGCGGGTTTGCGGGGCCCAGTGGGTGACGTTTTTCTCGAGCCAAAGCCCGCCAAAATGGCCGATCGAGACCGCGACAGCCATCTCGATGCCGACCGAGGCCGCCTCCGCGAGTTCAAACCACTGGGCCCGCTTGGGCCGCTTGCCGGCCACCGCTAGGACTCCCCAGAGGCCGCGATCGCGGCAAATGCGCCATCCGCAGCTTCGAGAGTCCTCTCGATCGCTGCGGCATCGTGACTCACCGAGACAAAGGCGGTCTCGAATTGGGAGGGCGCCAAGTACACGCCGCGGGCGAGCATCTCCCGGTGAAATTGACCGAAGCGGGCGGTATCGGAGCCCGCAGCGTCGCCGTAATTGCGGACCTCACCGGCCCTAAAAAATCCGCTGAACATCGCCCCGACTTGGTTGGAACTGAGGTCGATCCCCTGCCCCGCCGCCCGCTCACCGATGCCCCGCACCAGCGCCTGGGTGGTCGCCTCGAGCGCAGCGTAGGGATCTTCTCGGCGGAGGATCTCTAGGGTCGCCAGACCTGCGGCGACGCCCAGTGGATTCCCGCTGAGAGTGCCCGCCTGGTAGACCGGCCCCAGCGGAGCGACCTGCTCCATGATGTCGCGGCGTCCGCCGTAGGCCCCCACCGGCATGCCGCCACCGATGATTTTTCCCAAGCAGGTCATGTCAGGCGTCACCCCGTAGCGCTCTTGAGCGCCGCCCAAGGCGACCCGAAAGCCCGTCATCACCTCGTCGAAGATCAGCACGGCCTCGTTGGCCGAGCAGATCTCGCGCAGGCCCTCGAGGTAGCCGGGCATCGGCGGCACACAGCCCATGTTGCCGGCGACCGGCTCGATGATGATCGCCGCGATCTCGCCGGGGTTGGCCTCGAAGCTGCGCTGCACCGCCTCGAGATCGTTGTAGGGCACGGTCAGGGTATCGGCCACAGCCGCCGCAGGCACCCCCGCAGAACCCGGAATACCGAGGGTCGCCGCGCCCGAACCGGCAGCCACCAGGAGCATGTCGGCGTGACCGTGATAGCCGCCCTCCGCCTTGATGATCTTGGTGCGACCGGTGTAGCCGCGGGCCAAACGAAGGGCGCTCATCGTCGCCTCGGTACCCGAAGACACCAGCCGCACCATGCCGCCGCGCAGGCTCGGCAAGAGTTCGCAGAGGTGCTCGGCAAAGACGGTTTCGGCCGCTGTGCAGGCACCAAAGGAGAGCCCATCCCGGGCCGCCCGAATCACCGCTTCGACGATCTCTTCGCGCCCATGACCGAGCAACGCCGGACCCCAAGAGCCGACGTAATCCACCAGCTGAGCGCCGTCTTCGGTGTAGATGTAGGGCCCGCGCGCAGACTTGATGAAGGGCGGCTCACCACCCACCGACGCAAAGGCGCGGACCGGTGAATTCACACCGCCGGGGATCACTGCCCGAGCCGCGGCAAAAAGCCCACGGCTGCGCTGCCGAGCCCGGCCATCGTGATGCAGGGATTGTTCGCTCTCGGTCATGCTCGTCCTTAACGTCCGTCGTGCACGCGTGCTCGTGCGCGCCCGAGTGTGCCTCGTGCGCAGACAAAGTCCAAGCCACCAGCCAAAAGAGCAGCGCTTCTCGTCGACCCCGAGGTGCCGCCCCATCGCCGCACTTGAGGCCTGCAGGCCCCGTCTCCTCGCGGCGTTTTCTCTCACTCCTCCGATCCTCAGCGAGCGACCAGGAATGAAGCGCTGACCGACTGGAAAATCAGGAAACACGATGGTATAGGGGCCCGTCTGCCGTCCCCAGCTTCCTTTGTGCCCCCTATCGACACTGTCGTGGTCTGCCTATTTACCACGAGACCCCGAGCGCCATGAACCTCCGAGATTTTATTAAGAAACGCGCATTCCTGCTCAAGGTCACGGCCATCTCCCTCGTCGTTCTCACCGTCCACATCTCTTCAAGAAACACAGATAGTCACAACGACGACAGTCATCATGAGTTCACGCAGCTGATGACTCCCCTCGGTTTATATGAGATCGGCGAAGATGGGTACTATATCCGTGCGGTCAAAAATGGCTACGACATCTTCCGCAACACCCCACGATACGCGGGAAGATTCACCACCAAGTCAGCCTCGGACAAGGTCAACAGCTGCAGCGATTGCCACACGCTAAAGCAACTATCCTATGCCTGGGTGACCTCCGATCGATACGTCGAGAAATACAACCGACGCCTCATGTTTGAAGAGAAAGTAATGCGGTGCTACGTCGCCGAGGATCGCATGAATGGATACGCGCCATCGTTTTTTGATCCGGCCATCCAAAACATCAAGATCCTGTCTCGCTTCATGGCCCAGGGACTCGGCCTCTCCGAGGGAGACATCGAATGAAATCTCTGACCCCCCAGCGGGCCTTTGACCTCGCGTTCTTGCTCTGCGTTGTCGCTGCGTTCTTCATCGCGAGACAGCGGCATCAACTCTTCAAGGACATTGAGACAAGCCCTGTCCAGCTAACTCCAGAGTGCAAGGAAAAGCTGGACTTCTACGGCCTGACCCAAAGCCCGACCTACAATTCCTCGCACGGTGAAGCATCGCCGACCAACCCGATCACAAAGCTCGGTTACTCGGCGCAGGATATCAAAGCCATTCAGCGCGGGTGTGTCTCCATCGATGACCTCCAGGGCCAGGACGCCCCCGGCGACCCCGATCTGGAAAGAAACTTTGCCCGGAGATACATCCGAGGCACCCATACAAGCTGCGACCATTGTCACCAGTCTCTCGGCGACAAAATTCAAAAGGATGGACAGCTCCAGCCTGGCTCGGTCGGCCTGGCCTCTGCGTGGTCCAACGGCGGCGATCAGTACGACAAGGTCACGGGTATCCTGCTCATGTACGAGATGAGAATCATGCAGTGCATGATCAACTCCAGCAACGGCTACAAGCCCAACGTACTGTCCCCGCTGATTCGCGACATGGTCAGCTACTCCAGATTTCTGGCCGCCGCCAGGCACACCAAAGAGGGCAAGTACTATCCAGACCAAGGCATCGACGAGGTCACAGTCTCACAGACCCAAAAGAAGGGGGATGACTTCATCCGAGGTCGCGCCACCTTCAAGAAAAAATGCGCGGTGTGCCACGGGGCCGACGGCACGGGTAAAGTCGCCGGTGATCGGGTGCTCTATCCTGCGGTCGCGGGCGAGAACGCGTTCAACAAACAATCCAGGAACTACCACAGCCACACCACCCTCCCCGGTTTCATCTGTAGAAACATGCCCAAGGGCAACGAAGGGAGCCTCACCAAGGGCGAGTGCCGTGATTTGTGGATGTACATCAAGCAGCTACCGCGCCCTGCCGGGGACAAGAGCGGCGTCATGTCGGCCCTCTGGAACCAGCTCCTGATGCGAACCCTGCCCCCTCTGGTCCAATACCTCAACGCCCCCTCAGAGGCTGAGCCAGGCTCGAGCAACTGAGCCCCCGCGCAATCAAGCTCAAATCTCCAGCACACGGCATGACAAAAACCGAAACACTCCCTGTCGCTGACATCAAGAATGAGTTGATCGTCGGACTGACCATCGCCCTGGTCGTCCTGCCCCAGGCCATCGCCTTTGCGACCACGCTGGCCTACGTCCCCCCCTCGCTGGGCCTCTACTCCGCGATCTGGGGCGTCATCATCATTGCGCTGCTCAATCCCTCCAAGCTCTTTCACGGAGGCCCCAACAGCGCGATGTCGGCCTCCATCGGCATCACCCTCCTTCCCATCGCCCCACAATTTGGAGCCTCCTACGTCGGCTACGTCCTTATTCTTGTCCTTCTCGCCGGCTTGTTTCAGCTCCTCATCGTCACCATCAAACCTCTGACCCGCATCCTCAACCTGATCAACGAGGCCGTCATCAACGGCATGATCGCAGGCATTGGGCTCTTCTTGATCTTCAAGTCGATCCCCACCCTCGGCGGTATTCCTTCAAATACCGAGGTCGAGTGGGCCGTCATCATCAATTGGCACACCTTTCTCGATGTTTTGGAGTGGGGCAACATGGCGGCTATCGAGATCGGCGCGATCACGCTGGTCACGGGTATCGCCTTTAAACAGCTCAAGGCCACAAAGCAGTGGTACATCGTGCTCGCGCTGCTCGCCGGGACATTTTACTCAGAGTATCTGATCGCGAGCGTCGGCAATGAGCACCTTCTCATCCAGCAGGTCGCCAACCTCTCGCAGATGGAGATCCTGGCACCGTCGCTCCCAAACTTCTCCCAGGAGTCGATCCCCGACATCATCTCCATCATGCCCGGTGCCCTGACGCTGGCCCTGCTCGGCCTGTTTCAGACCACTGCGGCGATGAGAGGCATCAACAAGAAGCTCAACCAGCACTCCGACATCCGCAGCGGGCTCAAGGCGGACGCCTTTGCAAACACAGTCCTGGCCTTTTGCTCCTCCTTGCCCACATGCGCGTCGTTCAATCGAATGTGGCTGATGCACAACCTTGGAGCCAGGACCAAAATCGTGGCCTTCAGCTCCGCGTTCATCCTGCTCCTGTGCGTCACCTTTATGGGCGACCTGATAAGCAAGCTGCCGCTGCCCGCACTGGCGGGTGTCATCATGCTTGTCGGCGTGAACATGATCAACTTCGAGGACTTCAAGAAGCACTTCCAGTCGGTCTCCGAAGCAGGCATCTTCCTGGCGTCCTTTGCATCCATCCACATTTTTGGGCTGCTAAGCGCCATCATCATCGGCGTCTCGCTCTCGCTGATTCACTTCAACTGGAGACTGCTCCGCCCAGGGATTACCCAGCACGACGGCGTCATCAAGTTCAAAGGAAGCTTTTACTACGGCTCCATCAACGACATTGAAGGGCTGATCTCCGAGATGATCCAAAAACATCAGACCATCGAGCTCGACATCACAAACGTCAGTTACTTTGACTCTGAGGCCAAGAGATTCTTGATCGACCTCACCAAGCGCACAGAGCTGAAATACATCATGAGTCCGGAGCAGGCCGCGCTCGGCGCGAGCCTGATCGAAAACGGCCTGGACCCCCGATGCATCGCAGCGGCCAAGCCCGAGCCCTCTTGACCCCACGTGGGTGCTGAACCTCATCATCATCTTTCGTATCGTCACCTTGTACACACACCCCGAGAAAGTTCACTCCAATGACGAGAACGCTGACCGCCACCCTCCTGGTTTCATTCGCCGCCCTCTCCGCCTGCGATGACGGCCCTAAGACCGATCCATCGGTCGCCGCCGCCGACAAAATTTTCACCGAGCGCTGCGCCAACTGCCACGGACCCGGAGGTGCGGGCGATGGCCCCGGCGCCGCCGCGCTCGATCCCAAACCCCGCTCGTTCACCTCACTGGAGTGGCAGACAAGCGTCGACGACGCGCGGATCAGGAAGGTCGTCGTTGGCGGTGGCAAGGCCGTGGGTCTTAGCGAGGCGATGGCGCCCAACCCCGATCTTGCCAGCAAACCCAACGTCCTCTCCGCCTTGGTGCTCAAGATCCGTCACATGAAAAAGTAGCCTAGCTACGCCAGGGCCATTGGCGACCACTTGAGTCGCCTCTGCCCCAGATGATTCACGCTTCACAAGGCTTCTAGTCGGCTCCGGCCATGCTCGAAGCCTTTGGCGCGACACGCTCCTCCCCCCGTGTCGCCCTGGATGTCTTCGTCCACAGCTCGGTCGAGCAGCTCATGGCGCCGTCGATCCTATCCGCTTCTGGTGTGTGGTCGCAGAATCCCCGGACCGAAAATGAATGCTCTCCAATCGGACGCGTAGGCATTCCTTGGCAAGAAATCGCAGCTCGGGAGAAGACGCAAACGAGACCTTCTCGATCGACCCCTCCGCAGCCACCACGACCTCCACATAGGCCATTTGGCGGGGCATGAGACAAGCCTCGAGACGACGAGCACCCATCGAAAATGCGATATCGCGTGCTCGGTAGAGCGACAACTCCACCTTTGGCTCTGTTGGCGCTACAACTGCGGCCTCCCGAGTAGGCAAGAACTCGGTGCTCTTTTTCTTTTTTGCGGGATGTTTCCTCTTCCTCACCAGACGCGAAGCATCGACAGTGGGCTGCTCAGCCGCAGATCGAGGGGTCTTGGTCTTGTCCTGCTTGCCCTGCTCGCCCGCCGCTCGATGAGCACCAGCGCTCGGCTCTTCGCCTGCGAGCTTTTGTTCGCCCGTGTGCTCTCTAGATTGAGGGTCCGTATTCTCATTCGCGTCATTCGCGTGCTCCCCCGCGGAGGCAAAATACAGCTCATCGGCAATTTGCGGCTCGCCTACAAGGCACGCAAGCTCCGCGCTGTCCTGCATGTTCGCAGGGCCGTCAAGCACTGCATGGTCGCGCTCACCCGCCCTCTGACCAAGCTCCGCAGTCCTCCCGTTTGCCATGCTGTAGCCGAACCATCCAAGGCCAAATGCCAAGACAATGCCGATCGCCACCATCGCCACCCCGCGCATTGGAAACGGGGGCACATCGCCCGGATTTTGGTTCGCCGCAGGCGACCGTGTATTGAGCATATTTTGTTGTATACATAGCTCCTCGGGCTGAATCTCGCTGGCCCCGTCGGCTACGCATTGCAGCTTTTGACCCAGGCTAAGGGCATCAAGACGGGTCTTCGGATCGACTGCGAGTGCGCCCAAGATCGCGTTGGCGAGCAGCCCTTCGGATTCGGGGACATACGTTGCGGGCGATATCCACCGACCCCTTGCATCTTTCTTCGGTTCTTTACCTGTGAGCAGCTGGTAGAGCAGCCACCCCAGCGAATAGATGTCGCTTTTTGTGGTCCAGTGCCCGCTCTTGCGCACTTCGGGGGCGCTCCATGTGCACTTCGCGAGTTTGCCCGTGCTCAGTTGTGGAAGAGGTCCGAGCGGCTTCCGGTCGTACGACCTGATGTCCGCGACCTCATAAAACCTGTCCTCTATCTCGGCCTGGCCAAAGCCGATGAGCGTTACCGCCACACGCCGAGGATCTCTCGCTCTCGGTTCTTTGCGCTCGATGAGCACGTTACGGCGATTCAGGTCCCGATGAATCACGCCAATCGCGTGCATGGTAGCGAGCGCGCTCGCTAACTGAATACCCACCAGGGTCACCTCCTCTTGGAGCATCGGCTCCGATCCAAGATCGGCGACTCGTTCCCCTAGGTGATGCTCCATCGAGATATAGAGCGGCCTATCCCTCTCATTTTCACTGCGGCGAGAGGTCCGAGCATCGACGAATACAGGGATGACCCCGTGCCGGAGTACACGAAGCACTCTCACCTCGCGCTCCAAATGAGCCCGCTCCTCCGGACCTTCGTGTTCTTTGCGAAGAAGCTTGAGGAGAGCATACTGGTGCGTGCCCTCGTGATAGGCCCGAAGCAACTCTGTTTTGGCACCACTACCGACGGACTTGGCCCACTCGTAGCCAGTTTTATAATACGGGCTCAGCCCAATCACCTCAAGCTCAGACAAAAGCGCCTTGGCCGAACGCGTGCGCTCCTCCGGATCCGTGGTTAGCGCCCGCTTTACCACGGCCTCGAGCTCTTCGGGCAGTGTGGCCTCGGCATTCGCCTCTCGCATCGACGTTGGCTCAAGAGGATTGTAGAGGGTGCCGGTACAGAGCTGAAACATCGTCGCCCCAAGCCCGTACACATCAAAGCCCGAGTTTGGCGCACGAACACCTGCTTCGGGCGGCATGAAGCTATGTGTACTGGGTATATTGCCGCCTTTGCGGCCCTTTCGCGGCGACTCTTGACCCCCCGATGGCACCCTCGCGGCGTCTTTGGCACGATCGTCCTCAAGACCGACGCGGTCGACAAGAAGCACACTCGGGCCCCACTCGGAGTCCTCTCTACTCGTCATGACGATGTTGCTCGGCTGAACACATCGATGAATGATTCCCATCCGATGCAGTACGTCCAATGCGTAGGCAATCTGAGCCCCGGCCTTTACAACCGCTCGCCAAGGCAGAAGCTTGCGCTTTGAGGTGCAACCCTTGAGCCCCTCGCCCAAGTATTCCGTCGCGATATAGGGCGATCCATCCCTGAGTTCGCCGACGTTGAGCACCTTCACCAAATGGGGTTCACAACGACTTGCGAGCAACGTCGCGCCCTTGACAAAGCTTTGGCGTATGTCGGCATCGCCGACGCTCAGCACCTTCACAACCGCGCGGCCCCTGTGCGTCAAATCTTCACAGAGATATACGGTCGTCTCGCTTCTGCACCCGAGCTGCCCGATGATCTGAAAACGTTCATCGAGCACGGAGTCACAGGCCAAGTACCGCGGCGGACTTCCGTAATCATCACCACCTGTCGATGCCGGGCGATCTCCGGAGCTCGTTCGTTGATCGCTTGGTGGAGGCGTTGGCAGATGAGTGCTCATCATCGACCCCGCCTGCAAACCTGAGCTTGCACCTCATTCAGTGAAGACAAATCCATTGATTGCAACGACTTGCACAAAATCGCCCATCAAGCAAGGTTTATTTCGCTCGAAGCGGACTCTGCGCCGGGGCGTTCAACGCGCACACATCCGGCGCTGACTCTTCACAAACGAAGGATCTCGCGCCACTGGGAGCAGGCGAGATCGACACTGCCCCCGCAGCGGCAAGATGCCGCCGCGGGTGCCAGAGAGGACAGGCCCTAGACCTACTCCTCTTCGCTGTCGCTCGCGTCCGCATCATCATCGACAGACTCGGCCGCGGCCGCCTCCATCTCTGAGTCCTCGGCACCTGCGAGCTCCGCCAGGTCGTTGGCCTCGCCGGTCTCCTCGTCGTCCGGGTCGACCAGACGCTCGATCGCCACGACCCGCTCGTTCTTGCTGGTTCGAATGACGCGTACGCCCTGGGTATTGCGACTCATCTGCGAAACACCCGCGACCGGTGTGCGGATCACCTTGCCACCGCTGGTGACGACCATGATCTGATCCTCGTCGCGGACCAAAAGAGTGGCGACCACTGGCCCATTGCGCTTGGTCACCTTGATCGTGATCAGCCCCTTGCCCGCACGGTTTTGCGACCGGTACTCGCTGGCCGGCGTGCGCTTGCCGTAGCCGTTGGAGCACATCGTCAGCAGCCAGCCCTCGCTCTCCGGGTAGAGCACAGTCATGCTGACCAGCGCGTCATCGGAGCCGAGTTTAAGGCCACGCACACCGCGAGCGGTGCGTCCCATCGGTCGCACGTCGTTCTCGTCGAAGCGGATCGCCATGCCGCCGGCCGAGGTCAGCAGGATTTGCTGTTTGCCGTCGGTGAGGCGCGCGTCGATCAGGTGATCGCTCTCTTCGATGGTCGCGGCGATGATGCCGTTAGAGCGAATGTTGTCGAAGTCGCTGAGACGGGTGCGCTTGATGTAGCCGAGCGCCGTCGTCATCACCACGTAGTACTCGCCCTCTTCGACGTTCTCCTCGCGGTAGGGGATCATGTCGAGCACGCGCTCGCCATCCCGCAGATCGAGGAAGTTGACGAAGGACTTGCCCGCACTCTCGCGGCGACCGACCGGCAACTCGTAGACCCGCTTGCGGAAGACCCGACCGGTATTGGTGAAGATCAGGATAAATGCGTGCGCCGAGGCCTCGAAGAGCTCGGCGACAAAGTCTGCCGCGTCGCGACCGGTGCCGCCCTTAACCCCGACACCGCCGCGCGCCTGCACCCGGTACTCCACCGAGGGCAAACGCTTGACGTAGCCGTTGTTGGTGACCATCACGATCATGCTCTCGTCGGCGATCAAATCGATCGCCGCGATCTCGCCCAAGTCCTCGAGGATTTGAGTGCGACGCTTGTCGCCGTAGCTCTCGAGGATCGCGGTGAGTTCGTCGCGGATGACCCGCATCAGCCGGGTGGGATCGCCGAGGATCGCCTCTAGGCGAGCGATGACAACGCAGAGTTCCTTGTACTCGCCCTCGATCTTCTCGCGCTCGAGACCGGTGAGCCGCTGCAATCGCATGTCCAGGATCGCCTTCGCTTGGCGATCGCTCAGGTGATAGGCACGACCGCGGGCGGCCTCGACCTCGGCCGTCGGCCGCTCGCAGCGCTCGAGGAAACCAGCGCAGCCCTTGAGCGGCTCGGCCATCAGATTGGCCTTCGCCTCCTCGGGATCGCGGGCGGCCCGGATGATCTCGATGATGCGATCGATCGAGTCGATCGAAACGCCGACGCCCTCGACAATTTCGCGGCGCTCCGCGGCTTTGCGCAGCTCGTAACGCGAGCGCCGAGTGACCACCGTGCGCCGGTGATCGATAAAATTATCCAGGCATTGCTTGAGGGTCAGCAGCTGCGGCCGACCGTTGACGATGGCGATCATGTTGACGCCAAAGTTGGTCTGCAGATCGGTGCTCTTATAGAGGTTGTTGAGCACGATCTGGCCGGAGGCATCGCGCTTGATCTGGATCCAGATCCGCATGCCGGTGCGGTCCGAGTAATCCTGGATATCGCTGATGCCCTCGATCTTTTTGTCGCGCACGAGATCGGCGATCCGCGAGATCAGCTTGACCTTGTTGACCTGGTAGGGGATCTCGGTGATGATGATCGACTCGCGGCCCTTCTCGTCCTCTTCGATCTCGCAGCGGGCGCGCAGGGTGACGCTGCCACGACCCGTAGCGTAGGCCGAGCGGATGCCGGCGTGACCGATGATGTACCCGCTGGTCGGGAAGTCGGGGCCGGTGACGTACGTGAGCAGCTCATCAAAGCTGAGGTTGGGCTCGTCGATAAGCGCGAGGCAGGCGGTGACCAGCTCGGTGAGGTTGTGCGGCGGGATGTTGGTCGCCATGCCAACCGCGATGCCGACCGCGCCGTTGAGCAGCAGGTTTGGCACCTTGGTGGGCATCACCCCGGGCTCGAACTCCTTGTCGTCGTAGTTCGGGACCCAGTTGACGGTGTCTTTTTCGAGATCGGCGAGCAGCTCAGAGGTGAGCTTTTCCATCCGAACCTCGGTGTATCGCATCGCCGCTGCAGCGTCGCCGTCGACCGACCCGAAGTTGCCCTGGCCATCGACGAGCGGGTAACGCATCGCGAAATCCTGAGCCAGACGCACCAACGCGTCGTAGACCGCGGAGTCACCGTGCGGGTGGTATTTTCCGATGACATCCCCGACCACGCGCGCAGACTTTTTGTAGGCCTGCGTGTGCGTGTTGCGGAGCTGGTGCATCGCGTAGAGGATCCGGCGGTGTACAGGCTTTAGCCCATCACGTACGTCGGGGAGCGCTCGCGAGATGATCACGCTCATCGCGTAGTCCAAAAAGGAGCTACGCATCTCATCTTCGATGTTGAGGGCCGTCTTGGTCTCAGCCATGGTTTGCCGGCGCGGAGTTTACCGCCTCTCTCGCCCCTTCGCTACGCCCTTCTAGGCCGCCGCGACACTCCGCAAATTCGACGTTCGTGGGCAGGTCCCCCTACAAAGGAGAGAGGGCCCGAGCACAGCCATGCCCGGACCCCACAGATGCCCACCTAGATCCCTACCAGCGCCCCTGGACCCGTTTTAGGAAATTGTAGGGATACCCCAGCGAGAGCGCAGAAGCCCCGTCTAGGCGGGCGAGCGCCTCCTCCGAGAGGCTGAGGGCCGCCGCCTGTAGGTTGTCGTCGAGCTGAGCCAGCGAGCGAGCCCCGAAGATCACCGACGTCACGGCCGGGCGTGCCAGCAGCCAGGCAAGCGCAACTCGCGCAGGTGTCGATTCGATCTCCTCGGCGACCTCCAACAGGGCCTCCAAGATCCGCCAATTCTGCGGTTTGTCGAAGCCCTGATAGCGTTCTTGCCACTTTTTTAAGCGGGAGCCCGTCGGCGGCTCTTGGCCCTCGCGGTACTTGCCCGAAAGAAAACCGCCGGCCAGCGGCGACCAGGGCAGGATGCCGAGCCCAAAATTCTCGGAGAGCGGCACGTGCTCCCGCTCGAGATCCCGGACCAGCAGGCTGTACTGCGCCTGCAGGCTGACAAAACGCTCGAGTCCCAGGCTCTTGGAGATCCAAAGGCTGTCGACCAGGCGATAGGCGGCGTAGTTGGAGGCGCCGATGTAAAGCACCTTACCGGCGCGGACCAGATCGTCGAGCGCCCGCAGGGTCTCCTCCTCAGGGGTGTCGAGATCCTGCATGTGGATCTGGTAGAGATCGATCCGGTCGGTCTTGAGGCGGCGCAGGCTGTCCTCGACCGTGCGCACGATCCTCCGCCGCGAGGCCCCCGTCGACAGCGGCCCCTTGCCCATGCGAAAGCGAAACTTGGTCGCCACCACGACTTCGTCACGGCGACCCCGGGCGACACACCAGTCGCCGATCACCCGCTCTGAGAGACCGTCTTGGCCGTACACATCCGCGGTATCAAAAAAATTGATGCCCTCGTCCAGGGCCCTGTCCATGATCGCAAAGGATGTCTCATCAGAGCAGCCAACTTTGTGCATGAATGAGTTTTCGTCGGCCTCGCCAAAGGTCATGGTGCCTAAGCAGAGCGTGGACACCTTGAGGCCTGAGCGTCCGAGATTGCGGTATTCCATTGTTGTGATCTCCTGAGCGCGCAGGTCCACCCTGAGCTGCACAGGGCGCACTGTATCAGCCCGAGCGCAGGAGTTGACAGCCTCAAGCGCTCCCTACTCAGCGCTGACAAGACACGCTCGCCCAGCCAAATAATCGAGCAGCGGAGGCGCTTCGAGGGGGCCGAGAAAACCGATGTACCCGTCGGGTCGAATCAAACAGAGGCCGCCGCGTTTTGCCCCGTAGCGCCGGTGGATCGCACCCCGACGATCGTCGATCTGAACCCAGCGATCGAGGCCCGCAGGTAAGCCCTCAGGACCCGCGACCACCACTCGCAACTCGACCGGCGCAACAACATGCCCGCCGATTTGAGGCAGCGACGCCGCGAGTTGCTCGACCTTTTTGCGATCGATGTTCAGGGACCCGAGCCCACCCCCGAGAAAGACCAGCAGGGTATGTGCAAAAACACCGAAGTGGGCAAAGAGACGGGTCGTCGAACCGTCGTCGGTTGTCAAACACACATCGGGCGCCCGCTCCCCCGCCTGCAAGCCCTTGAAGATCCTCGCCCGGAGACGGCTGACAACCGGGCTCCTGCGGTAGTTGTGGCTAAGCTCAGCGCAGAGGTCCACCAACCTGCCATGCACCCAAGGCGCCCCTCCGACCGGTGGCAGCAACACGTCGCGCAGCCGCTGACCCAGACGATTGCGGACCGTAAAGGTCTTGTGGAAGATATCTGTAGTGCGCAGGGTGAGCAGGGCGAGCGGTCGCCGCTCCGCCTCGTAACTGGCGAGCAGCGCGGCCCTGGCCTGCCCTCGACAGACAAGGCCGAGCTTCCAGCCGAGATTGTAGGCATCCTGAATGCCCAGGTTGAGGCCCTGCCCCGGGATAATGCTGTGAATATGAGCCGAGTCGCCCGCCAAGAAGCAACGACCGACGCGATAACGCGGAACCAACCGGTGATGCTGGCGAAAACGTGACGCCCAGCCGACCTCGTGCACAGTCGCAGGCATCGGCGCTCGCTCGTCGAGGATCTCTTGAAAGGCCTCGCGGCAGGGCTCTCGACGATCGGAGGGAGCGATATCCGCAAAGAGGCGATACTCGTCGTGCCCCGGCAATGCGAGCACCAGTAAAGACCCACTGCGGACGATAAACCCGTGAAGTTCGTCCCTATTCAAGTCCCAGGTGACCCTGGCGTCCGCGAGCAGGTAGTGCTCATCGTAGGTCGCCCCCGGAAAGGGAATTCCGAGCAGCTTTCGCGTCGTGCTGCGCGCACCATCACAACCGACCACATACTCGCAGCGCAGCACCTCGATATGACCATCATGACTCTGCAGAGTGCAGGTCGACGCACGCTCATGTTGCTCGATCGCCACGAGTTCGACGCCACGCTCAACTCGCCCTCCCAAGGCTTTAAGGTGTTCCCGCAGCCCTAATTCAGTGTTGCACTGGCTGCTCGCGAACATATGATTATAATGCGTATCGAGCCCCCTAAAGTCCATGCGGGCGATCGGCCGAGCATCGCTGTAAATATTGATAGCATGAAGCGGGCGCCCCCCGGGGCGGATACCCGAGAGTGCTCCAGCCTGCTCCAAGATCTCGAGCGAGCGCGGCTGGAGATCCGTGGCCCTGGACTGCGTGGTCGGAGCCTGCCGACGATCAATGATCCGAACATGCACCCCGTAGCGGCGGAGTTCGGAGGCCAAAAAGAGCCCCGTAGGACCCGCTCCGACCACAAGGACCTGGATTGAGCTTGACAATCGGGGCATTCGCGGCGTCTCCGAAGGCTCCGCGGGGGCGGCCACAGGCAGAGTCGAGAGGACCCGCTCTTCTTATCACAGAAATAGAATCGACCTCGATCCTCGACTACCCTGCCCCCCTATGCGAACGTCCTCTCCCACCACGTGGATCGCCGGTGCAACCGGTTACACAGGCCGCTCGGTCGTCGCCCACACCTGCACCACGAATCGCCAGGTTCACGCCCATCTGCGCCCTGACTCGCCGCATATCGACCAACACCGCCATCACTTTGAGCAGGAGCTCGGGGCCCACGTCGAGATCATTCCTTGGGATCCCGGCGCCCTCCAAGAGGCTCTCGCACGGGTGCGACCGACCGAGGTCTACGCGCTTCTCGGCACCACCAAAGCCAGAGCCAAAGCCGCGGTCAAGGCCGGGGCCAAACCGGCGGATTACGCTGCAATCGACGTCGGCCTCACGCTCATGTTGATGCGCGCCTGCCTCGAGGCCGAGCTTCGCCCGCGCTTTGTCTACCTCTCAGCGCTCGGCGCCAGCGTCGACGCGGGCTCCGCGTACATGCGAGCTCGCGGTCAGGTCGAAGAGGCCCTGCGCGCCAGCGGGCTCCCCTACACCATCGTCCGCCCGTCTTTTATCAGCGGCCCCGATCGTGAGGAGCGACGCCCTGGCGAGCGGATCGGCGCGACCGTCAGCGACGCCTTGCTCGGGGCCATCGGCGCCCTAGGGGGCGGCCGAATCCGTGATCGCTATCGTTCGATCGACGCCGCCGCGCTTGCTCGCGCCCTCGTCGAACTCGCCGCCGATCCTTCCGCCGAAAACAAAATCATCGAGCCGCACTCGCTCCGCCGCTAGCCCTCCCCAGGTCCGTCCAGGCACGCTCCGCCCTCGAGCCCTCGACCGGCCCCCGGGGTAAGCGAGCGCCGCCAATGCCTGCACCGCATCAAAGCCCCGGGAACGCACGTTGCGCGACCTAGCGATGAGCCGGCATCATCGATCGTCGCAGCCTCCGCAACGCTGCACAACTCCCATGTTCTGCCCCCCACCAAAACGCAACTCCGAGCTGTCACAGCCCCGCAGCGCCCAGGCAAGCGCCCCATGAGAACCCGCGACTCCGTGCTCACGGCGATGGAGGAGACCTTCCGCAGCCAGGGAAAAAAGGTCGACCTCCCGGTTCTCTCCGACTCGATCATCCGCCTCGCCGAGGGTGTATTTCACTGCAGACGAGCCGCTATTTACCTCGCCGGAGCAGAGGCTCTCTGGCAGATCATCGGCGCCCCCGAAATCCGCGACCAGCTCGGCGAAACCGTCGCCTTTGACGAGGGTCCGCTCGGTGCCGTTTGGTCCCTCGGCACCCCCGTGCTGATGCCCGCCACCGGCGAGTCACAGATGCACCTAGCGCTGGCTCCGATCACCGCGATGGACCGACGCTTGGGAGTCCTGGTACTCGCCAACCCCAGCGATCAACCGCCTTTCGAATCCAGCACGGTGATCGACATGCTGCCCTTCACCGGCCTCCTGGGGATCAGCGTCGTCAACCACAGCCTCTTTCTGGTCGCCCAGCGCGAACTCGAGGAGCGGCGAAAGACCCAAGATGCCCTGCGAGAGAGCGAAGAACGCTTCCGTACGCTCTTCGAATACGCACCCGACGCGATCGTCGTCGTCGACACCGACAACGGCTCCTTCCTCGACGCAAATACCAGCGCCTGCGCCCTCTTCGGACTCAGCCGCGAAGAGCTGCTCCGCGTCGGCCCCGGCGACGTCAGTCCGCCCTCCCAACCCGACGGCCGACTCTCTCAAGGAAAAGCCGCAGATCTGGTCGCCCGCGCCCTCGAAGGCGAGGCACCCGTCTTTGAGTGGGTCCATCGCTCATCCTCCAACAGAGACATCGAATGCGAAGTCCGCCTGGTCCGCATGCCCTCCGCCGGCCGCAACCTCGTGCGCGCCAGCGTCACCGACATCACAAAGCGCAAACAATCCGAGGAGACACTCGCGACCGCCAAAGAACGAGCCGAAGCCGCCAACCTCGCGAAGACCTC
>CAYYUP010000052.1:0-3043 GCA_964474905.1 uncultured Nannocystis sp.
CCGCACTCGCTTGCTCGAGCACAGCGCACGCTCCCGCCCGGGCCCAGGCCTCCGGCCCTTCTGGGCCCTTTGTTCCCTGGCCCTCCGGGCCCTTGGCCCTACCGGACCTCTTGATCTCGGGCCAGACGAAGCCCCAGGTAGCCGTTGCGCATGCCAGAGCCGACGTCGTCACGAAAAGCAGCGCGCACGAACCCGGCGGTGTTGCTCCAGGAGCCGCCGCGAAAGACCCGGCTCCCGCCCGCGGTAGGACCGCTAGGATCTCGCTGCACTTCGTCAGCATGCGGTGCATAGCGTGCATAGGTATCCATGCACCACTCCCATACGTTGCCTAACGTGTCATGCAGTCCCCATGCGTTCGCTAGCTTCTGCCCTACTGGCTGTGTCTGTCCGTCGCTGATTCTCTCGTACCAGGCGATGTCGCCTAGGGTCGCCGGCCTGCCCTCGACTTTCAGCTCCTCACAATAGCGTACCGTCGTCGTGCCCGCCCGGCAGGCGTACTCCCACTCCGCCTCCCTCGGCAGCCGTGCGCCTAGACCTGGCACCTGCTTTTCAAGCGCCACGCAGAAGCGCTGGCAGTCTTGCCAGGTCACCTTCTCGACGGGTCGCTGCGGGTCCCCCTTGAAACGGCTCGGGTTCTTTCCCATCACCGCTTCCCACAACGCCTGTGTCACTGGCGTGTCGGCTAGCCAAAACCCCCGCGTGATCAACACCTCATGTTGCGGACGTTCGTCGGAGTGAGCCTCGCCGTCCTCCTTCGGTGATCCCATCATAAAGCTGCCTGGGCGCATCCATCGGAGCCGCTGCTCGACGCCTCGGATCCCGCCGACCTTGAAGGACACAAAGACCCCGTATTTGTCCTGTCCCCAGCCGTTCGCCCAGCGCGGCGGACATCCATCCGCAAGCGGGTGCCAGCCTCCGTCTGCCGCCATTTCAGTGACTCCTCTCGGGTCGCCCTGGGATCAGGCAACAATGGGTCAAGTGCGGAGTACGATGATCACAGTCCCCGCGCAACGAGTGACCAATGGGCATATAATGCACACAACCGCGAGACCTAAAAAGAGACGAAGTCAAAACAGAAAAAGAAGACAAAGAAGAAAACGGAAAAAATGCAGGGCACTGGCGAGCGCTCGCTCGCTCGCTCGCTCGGGCTTTTGCCTGAACTACGAGCACGCCGGCACCCCTTTTCTCTTCGCCACCAGCGGGCGCTCTGCCTGCTGGCGGACAGGTGCAGGGGCGGATCAGAGACGGGCCATCCAGCCCGCCCCTGTGCTCGGGCCAGGCGAAGCCCCTGGTTGTCGTTGCGCATGCCAGGGTCGTCGTTGTCACGATAGGCAGCGCGCACGTTCCTGGCGGTGTTGTTCCAGGAGCCGCCGCGGATGACCCGGTTCTCGCCCGTATGCCCCACACCGCTGCCGTTCTACCCGCCGCTTGCCGACACGTCCACAACCGGGTGCTGGTAGCTCGGCTCGGCCCGCGGTCTGCACGTCACCGATTGGGTCTGCGCTCCGTGTTCTCGATTTACTCTGAGCTGCTCTCAACGCTCCCAGAGCTGCCCGAGCTGCAACTCCACGGCCTCAAAGGGTTCCGCCCGAACGGTTGCATCGTCGCGGTACACGGCGAGCCGTTGCCAGAGTTCGCCGCCATGACGATAGACCTCGAGAGTGCGCAGAACAGGGTCGATCAGCCAGACATGCGCGACCTGCTCGCGAAGATAGATCTCCATCTTCTCGGCGCGATCCGTGGCCTCGGTTGAGGGCGAGAGCACCTCGCAGAGCCAATCCGGCGCGATGGAAGTCCAGCTGGCGTCCTCCGGCAGATCGGCAAGCCGCTCGCGTCGCCAACCCGCCAGGTCCGGGACGACGATGTCGGGCTCCGATCCCAGATGCAACTCAGACTCGTCGTAGATCACCCAACCACCAGGCCCGCCGCGACCAAAACGAAAGGGCCCACAGAGCAAACCGCCGAGATGCGAAGAGGCATTCGCGTGACGAAAGGAAGGCCGCGCGTGCTTGTAGAGCGTGCCAAAGAGCACCTCGGCGACGACGTTGGAGGGCGCGTCGAGAACGTCTTGGTAGGTCGCGCGGCGACGTGACGGAGCAGTCATCGACAGACCAGCGTAACAAGGTGAAGGGCGCGAGCCTACTGCCAATGCTGCGGCGAAAGAGCCCGCTCGTCGTGCTGCCGCAGGCTCCGCCCGTCGCATTTCCGGCACCGCGTTGTCTCTGCCCGGCGACGCGGTGCTCCGCACTCGCTTCCCGCCGTGCCCCGCCCCGCTCTACCCCCCTCGGCCCTCCGGGCCTTTTTCTCTTTCTACTTTACTTGTTTACTTGCGCCCTCCGGGCTTCGGCCCTCCGGGCCCCCTTGGGTCCTGCCGGACCCCTTGACCTCGGGCAAGACGAAGCCCCAGGTTGTCGTTGCGCCTGCCAGGGTCGACGATGCCACGATAGGCAGCGCGCACGAACCAGGCGGTGAGGCGCCAGGAGCCGCCGCGGATGACCCGGCACCCGCCCGTCCTAGGACCGCTAGGATCTAGCTGTGCTTCGCTAGCATTTTCCTGCCCCTCGCTAGCATCGTTAGCATACGGTGCATAGCCGCCATGCCAGTCCATGCACCACTCCCATACGTTGCCTAGCATGTCATGCAGCCCCCAGGCATTCGCGAACTTCTGCCCTACTCGTCGGCTGCCCGCCTTGGCACACAGGTGCTGTTGGTCTGGCCAACTTGACGCGTCGTAGCTGACATCAAGATCGTATTCAACGCCACAATTCCCCCCGTACCACGCGATCTCGTCGAGCACCGGCGCGTTGTTTTCTCCCAGGATCTCCATCGACCCCGCGTAGGTCGCCGTCGTCGTGCCCGCCCGGCAGGCGTACTCCCATTCCGCCTCCGTCGGCAGCCGAAAACACTCGCCATGCTCCGGATCAAATGCTTCGTTCAGGCGTTTCATCAGCCCGCCCTCCAGATCGCCCTGCCCCTCGCCCTGGCAATCCTCCCAACTCACCCGCTCGACCGGCCGCTGCGGATCCTTGAAGTGGCTCGGGTT
>CAYYUP010000052.1:3143-28127 GCA_964474905.1 uncultured Nannocystis sp.
CGGCGAGCCCATCACAAAACGCCCCGGCGGGATCCAACGCATTCGGTAGCTCACTTCTTTGACCACAAGCATCGCCCACAGGCCGTAGCTGTCGCGACCGATCGCCTGCGCCCAAGCGGGCTTTTCAATCGCCTCGATGCACAGAGTTGTGCGATCCGTGCGCAGCTCTGCCGACCCCCGCGGAGGCGCCGAGAGCTGACCGCCGGGGCGATTAAGCCCCAGTGTGCCCTCCTTAATCTTCCCGCTCACAAGCCACATCTGCGGGTCCGCGGCGATCACCGACGCGAACAGACTTCCGCCCCGCGTAACTGCATCCCGCGTGACTGCAAAGCCATGTCCGACCTGGTAGATCGGGCGCACGCGCGCTTTCCCTTGCTCCCGCTCGAGCATCGCCTTGACCCGCGGATCGGCATCCGGCACGTCGATGCCACCGGCACGAAATGCGATCGTCTGCAGAGCCTCGCCGACCACCGTAGAGGCATCCCAAAGCGAACGCGGCGCCTGATCGACGATAAAATGACACCACCTCCGCAGGGTCTCGGCCTCCCCCGGGTCGAGCTCCCCCCGAAGAGCCGGACCCGCGACCCAGGATATGAATTTTTCGGCCTTTTCGAGTTCGTCGCGGGCGATCAAGGCTCTATTGCTACTGCCCACCTCGGATATGACAATACTTTCATGACTGTCATGATTATCCCCATCCTGGCCACTACCCTCCAAGCGCGAGAACTGCAGCACCTCGAGATGCCACGCCTCCGGCGGCCGGTTGCGATTCCAATGCCAAGCACGCAGGGCCTCGATCACCTGCATCTGATCCTCGACCGGCAGCGAGTGCATAAAACGCGAACGCAACGGCATCGCGTACTCCGGCTCCATCACCCGAAACCCAGGGTACATATCCCCGAGGCATGAGTGAGCCCAGACGTCCGCCTCGACCCCGACATTCGCCTCGCGAAGCGGCAAAATCCTCCGAATCGTACGAATGAGCCCCCTGTCGATACGAAGTGCCGGAGAGAGGTACAGGAGCAGTTGCTCGACCCGAGCCTGTTGCCGATCGGTGTTTTTCTTCTCGTCTCTGCTCTTGTCGCCGCGCCGACCCTCGAGCACATCTTCAGTCCCATACCCGCCTTCGCCAGCAGCATCCGCGACCTCGCGCTCCCAGGGGATCGCCCGCCACGCCCGGGTCAGGGCCTGGGCCTGCGACCAGCGCGATCGCGGCACCGGGACCAACGCGACGATCGACTCGCCGCCCGAGCGCAGTGCCATCGCCAGGCGCAACCAATCCGCCCGCTCCTCCTCGCCCCCGTACATGCCGAGATCGCTCAAAACAAGCACAGGCACGCCATTGCGAGCCCTGTCCTTTATCAGATCCGCGAACTCGCCGGTGTGCTCCTTGGGCCCGTTGGCGAGTATCCTCAGTCTCACCCGCTGGCGACCGAGCACCTGGATCAGCTCGCCGATGACCATGCGCTGGTCATGCCAAAAAGGCGCGAGTCGATAGGCCCGATCGACGATGATCTCAACCGGTGCCCACCGACGCCGACGCAGCCGCGGCAAACGAGCGACATGCCGACCGCGAACAATCGTCTGGATCAACTTTGGCAGATCGATGCCACGCCCGCGCTGCTCTTCGCTGAGTGCCCGCTTTAGCAGTGGACCCAGTCGCCGCCAGGGACTGAGCGGCGGACTTGCAGGAGCGTCGTTCTCACCGCGCAGCCAGGGCTGAGAGGCGTCCGCCTCGATCTCCGCAACCGCCGCGGCCTGGGCCCGAGCCTTGATGTCCTCGAGGCCGTGGTAGTCGATGCTCGTCGGCCTCCAAAAGGTGATCGGCCACAGTGGCTCCTGCACTGCGATTGATTGTGCAGATGGCCTGGCGGGTGCAATCGGCAACTCCTCGTCCCCACGATCCGCATCGAGCGGCGGCGGCTCTAACTCGATCTCAGGCTCAGGCTCATAACCCAACTCCGCAGCGATCGCGTGCAGAGCTTCGCCGCCCAGCGAGTCCAGGATGCGAACGAGATCGGCGCGAGCGAAGAGCGTCTTCATCGGTCAGCCGGTATCTGCCGATTAACGACTGGAGCCGCCGGATGTGCCAGGGCGATCCGGGTGATCTGGATGCTTTTTCAGTGCCAGGTTCGCGATCTGATGGAGGATGTTTTCTCGCTCCTTCGAGTCCTTGCTCAGCCTTGTCACCGCGCGCACGAGATCGAGAAATTCAGCCTGCCCCGGCATCGGCAGACCGAGCCCGTGTGCCACCTTGCGATCGGCGATCAGCAGTCTCGCAGCCTCTTCGAGTAACGCATCGATCCCGCTACCAAAGTGCGTGCGCCCACGACGAATCAACCACGTACGCAGCTTGGTATCCACCTTTGGCAAAGCGATTTTAAGCACCATGCACCGACGAACAAACGCAGCCGGCAACTCACGCTCTTCGTTGGTCGTGATCACCACAAGCGGCGGCTCGGCCCCCTTCAGCAACGAGATCGAACGCCCACCGGGAGCATCAAAGGTCCCCTGTCCGAGCGCCTCGAGCAGCCCGTTCGGTACCGACGGATCCGCCTTGTCGATCTCATCGAGCAGTACAACCCACCCTCGACGATCGTCGGTCTTTTCCTTCGCAGGATCCGCTTCGGCTCCACACCTTTCGCGATAATACTCCTCTTGCTCTCGCGCACTGACCTCATCGTAGGCCCACCACAGCGGCCCTGGGCGGACAAAATGCCGCTCGGCCAGCTCCTCCAGCAAGCTCTTCACCGTCCTTGTTTTTGTCGTCGGCTTACCCTTTTCATCACAGCCGCCGACCCGCGCAAGAGCGCCGATGATCTGTGCATAGGCCAAACGCGCGACCGCATCAAATGTATAAAAAAGATCCGTGACCTCGGTATGAGCATCGACGGTCTTCCGGCGAAAGCGACGATTCAGCAGCACCGCGGCCGCACGCGCGAGTTGGCTCTTACCCGTACCCGGCTCCCCCCGGATCAGCAAAGGCCGCCCCGCAGCGATTGCAGCGTTGATCGCGTGCAGCTGCGGCGCCTCAAAGTGATGCTGCACCGAGGGTAGGCCGTCGCACTCTACTAGCTCTTGGTCCGTGTCGTGAAGGTCGTTGACGTCGAGTGGAAATGTCGTTGTTTGTTCCGTCATCGGATCAATCCTTACTCAGCCATGAGATCGATTATATACGTCCAAGTTTCACTCTCAGCCTCCTCCTGATGAGCCGGCACGTCACTTAAGACGATCACTCGCAACTCGGGGAAGCTGACATTAAGCGACTCGATCGCCGCATCCGTAAAGCTTGTTTCTCGCGCATCAGCCGGCACGACGAAATAGGGCGAGCGTCGCCGCCGCTTCTGCGCTCTGATCCGGCTCTTCGCATCGACTCGTTGCTTCACGCCCTCAATTTTGAAACGCTCGCTGACGATCTCAACGACGAGATCTGCAACCCCCTTCGCGTCGATGCGCTCCGAGCTGGGCGGTGGCGAAGGCAGCATACTATCGCTGATTCGCTCGAATTTTCGGCTGTCCTGCACGGGCGTCACCGTAAACGAACACCGACGCCCATCGATTCGAGCCATAATCACCTCGACGACCCGCCTGCGCGATGTCCGAGCCTCGAGGTTGGACACATGTTTGGCCTCACGCGTACGACGGTTTTTCGTTTTCAGGAGAACTACACTGTCGATCTCTGGATAGCCAAAAGGAAGCCACGTGCATAAGAGACTACGAATGGCAGTCGGCTCTGCTCGCGTCTCGTCTTCGTCTACAAAGACCGCGTCGAAACACAGCCCGGACAGCTTATGGGCGCTCTTCAGTCCTGTGCCGAGCTCGATGATCCGACGCGCAGCCTCCCGATGCGGCGGATTTTCGATTCGGTCTTCTCGCTCCTCCTCGGGAGGCCCCACGGGGAGCCCCTTCAGGAGCCACTGCACGAGGTTGGGCGCATCTTTGAGAATGCCCGCCAACTTTGTCATCAGCTCATCCGCTGTCCACGGCTCCTTGTTGTGCTCATGCCATGACTCGTCTGCAGTCGAGGTCTCTTCCGTTTGATCGTACGGAGAGCTGCTTTGCGACTCAGGACCTGCGCGCCCAGATTCGTCGCCAGCCGGCGAAAAGAAAGAGGCCTCTAACTCGCGGATTTTTCCCTTAAGAGCATCTCTCTCGCCCTCCAGACAGCGGAAGAACTCGTACTGAATAAGGCCATGGCGATCGAGCTCCTTAGCGAGAGAATCTGCCAAATCTCTCCGCGGAGTCCCCTGCCCAAGCAGCTCGGCTGCGAAGTCTGGACTTACGCAGTACTCCGCCAGCCGACGCAAACCTGACTCATCAAAGTACCTGGTTAGGAAATTCGAGAGGTCACGCATGGGGTTCGCGCCTCTCTTTGGGCCATCACTTTGGGATCGCGATCGGCCGCCACCCAACCCCTGCGACCCGCCAGCTCGCCTGGCCTCGCGCGGCGCAAGACCCCCCTGACGAATCGCGTGCAAGACAAAGCTAGCCGCCGCCTCCGCAGCGTCTTCCTGCTTGTGCGCCTTGCCCTCACGCTTGTTGCCGTCTGCCCAGTCGCAGATCGCCTTTACCACAATCCACTCGGCTCGCTCCTTGGCTTCGACGTAGAGCCCGCGGCCTTCCATCTCGCCGCCGATCGCCTCTGGAAATTGAGCCTTGAGGATCGCCAGGTAGTCGATGTTGTCGACGAGTTTGTCCCCCGAGAGCACAAGCCCAAATTCGACAGGCTTCTTTTTCCAGGTTTCTCGAGCATGACGGAGAAGATTCACAAGCCGGGTCGAAGCCGACACTCGATCGCCTCGCGCAGTCATGCGTAGCGAGCCATCAGCACCCGTACCGAAGCGCTGAAGCTCGTAGTCCTGGAGCTGCTTCGAGACGAGAACCGTGCCGAGACTCTGGTTCGCTTTGCCCTTTGTGCCAAAGGCGATCCCGACCATGATGATCGCCCGAGGCGCAACCTCCTGGATCGCATCAGCGACCGTCGACGCGGTACCTCCAGGCGTGCCCGCCCCCATCTCGCTTCGAACCCGCAGCACCCGGGCGCCGGCGATCACACCGTGATCTGTGTAGGTCTGCCGGCCTCCGTAGACGGCCTTTGTCCCAGCCGTCGTGACCTCTTCTAGCGCAACCCTGAGCGCGTCGGTCTCGCGATCGGTCGCCGTGACCAGAAGAACATCGCAACCGGAGAGCAGGGATCCTGACTGCGCGCTCATGACCCGCGCAGCATAACCGAGGACGTCGTGCCAGGGTAGCTCGCCGCCCGAGCAGAGTAGCCGAGGCGAAACGTCAAGGGCCTCGAGAAGGAGAGCACGGCTGTCGACCGGAGGCAAAATGTGGTCGGCGAGGAGCTAGGAAATAGCGGTGGGTCGGAAGACCGACATGAAGATCACCCTACGTCCATACTCAAAGGACAAGGACCGCTGGCAAGTCGACATTCTTCTCATGAACCCCAACAACCCCACAAGCGAGCTTCGTCGGCATCTTGTCGCGCCGACTGGGAGCAACCGGCCGACACAACTGTCCTCTCGATTGGACAGGCGGCCGTGCGAAGCCGCGTGGTAGCGTCCGCAGCATGAGGCTCGTGTTCGCTCTCCTTGTAGGCGCTTTGGCCCTCCCCCAAACGGCGCTGGCCGCCCCAACAACGACGGGCAAGAAGTCCCAGAAGTCCCAGAAGTCCAAGAAGAAGTCCAAGAAGAAGTCCAAGAAGAAGTCCAAAAGAGACCGGGCTGTCTCCGAGTCCGCGTGGGCAGCGATGATTGATCGAAGTGTCGTCGTGGTCACCGGGGACAGCTCTGTTCGCGGAACCTTAGCCGGACACGATGCCAACACGGCGACGGTGATCGAAGACAATGGCGATCTCCTAGTCGTAGAGAAGGATGACGTCTCCGAACTACGAGCCGCTCAAGCAGCATCTCCGCCTCCTCCCCCGCCAACCCCAGCGACCAACTCCGCCTCACCACCGACTCCAAGCGACGCAGCCCGCGGTTTGAAAAAGGGCGGCACCTACCTTTACGGTTCGCCCGGTGCGGTGCTCTTCCCTTTCTCGCTCGACCTGCTCGCCTACCGATGGGGCTTTGGCGTTGGCAGTTTCAAGCCCAGATCCAGCTCGCATTTCGCGACAGCTGTCGGATTCGCCTTCGATCATGCCGTCGCTCATGACCGTGTGGTATTTACGACCATCGATCCCCTCTATGGATTAGCGACCGAGACGGACATCAATGTCTTTACCCATATCATCCGGTCTATGGCAGAGGTACGCCTTGGCGGTAGTGGTGAAAAGTATTTTGCGTACGGTCTGGTCGGGGCAGGTCTAACGGTCCTCCAGATCAACGCAAACGAGGATGGAGGGACAAGCGCAAGCGCAAGCGAAACCGACTTCGGCATCTGCGTACCCTTCGGCGCAGGAATACAAGGCCTCATCGGAGAGCGCTTGATCGTTGGCTTCGAGCCACGTGTGGTCTTTGACCTCACCATCACGACGGTCTTTGACGCGAAGCTCTTGATCGGTACAAAGTTTTGACGCTAATGACCCCGTCGCGTGGGCAGTATTTGTCTACGTATCACGATGTTTACAGGGGGCGCAATCTATCCAAGGACCCCGCCTGCGCATACTGAGCGAGCTCAGGGACCGGCCGAGAACCGCAGGTTGCGGACCCAAGCGCAAACGCAAACGCGCCGAGGCCAAAGCGCTCAGAAGAATCGAAACAACGTTCAGCGGCACACCCAACGCGTCATGGCGAGGGCCGCAGGGCTGTTACTCTCGAGGAAGTATGCGCCCCTCCAAAACATCCCGTGCCTCTGTCGAAATCCGTGCTCGACAGGGCACGGCAAAGCTCCTGCTCGGCACGGCTCTCGGACTCTGGGGCTGCACCGGAACGGGCCAAGGCGACACCCACGCAGAGTCGGCCAGCGACAGCTCGACAACCCAGACGACCGACAATCCAGAGGGATCCTCGACGGGCCCCAGCACGACTGCTACGAGTACAACTTCAACTTCAACTACCACTACAACTACCACTTCTGGCGATGAGACAGGCGGCAGCGAAACAGACACAACCGAGGGCACAACAGACACAACAGGCACAACGGGCACAACCTCCGGTACCGGCGAGCCCGTGCTGCTGCCCTTCGACCTGGACCAGGATGGCGAAGGCGATACAGACCTGGCGATCGACGCCTGCGCCGATACAGAGAACTCGACTTGCCTGGTGATCCTCGAGTCAACGATAGTCGCCGCGACCGAGGTCGTGATCGGCAGCGGTACAAACATCTGCGATGGCAACGTGCTCGGTGCAAAGATCGATCTTATCGGTGATCACAACAACGACGGCTTGTCGGAGGTCGCAGCTCTGCACTGCCGATTCGATGGCATCAACGGACCTCCGGCACTCGCCATCGTCGACGCCGCCGCCGCGGTGCGCATCGCTCATGCAGCCGCCCCGCCGACCATCGATCACGCCTTCGCAGGCGCCGCCAATGGCCCCGAAGAGCGTCGCTACGCCTTCCTCGCGCCCTCCTACGGCGACGGCGAATCCGAGGGCGCGAACTGGCTGAAGGTCTGCGTATTTCGTCCCGACCTGGCGAGCGATCCGAGTTGCGGCGAGGGCTTCTCGGGCATCCCACTGAGCCCGCCCGCGCCGGTCTTTCGCGAGGTCGGCGCGAGTCTTCAAGATCTCGACGGTGATGGCTGGCAGGATATCAACCTGATCTTTCATCGGACGATCTACAGCGTCTCACCCAAGACCCTGGCGCCGATCGTCAGCACGACCTACGACATCGCCTGGGCCGACGAACCTGGCTCACCAAAGTGGTTTCATTCGGGCCGTAACTACGGCGCCCATGCGACTTTCACCGCCGCAGATACATCCCAGGGCTTGCTCCTGGTCGGCGGCTCTCCGGTCGGGACCTTTAGTGATGATCTCTGCAATGTATCCCGATTCGTCGGGCTCCTGCGCTCTCCCGCTGGCCAACCGGGCGCTCGCAACCTCGCTTGGTCGCACTATTTAGGCTTCTCATCGACGATTTTTACCACCTACGACGCAAAGTATATCAATAACCCAGAGGCCGACGTCGGCCGCCTCGCCGACGTCGTCGACGGCTGCATCCACCGCTTCGGCTCGTCGCGCAGCATGATGGATAACGAAGCGATCGTGATCTTCAACTATTTCGATATGGCGGCGCCGATCGACTACTGTCTCAAAGAGCAGTACGCGCTTTACCAACCCCCCACCTGGACCCAAGAGAAAGCTGATGCCTGGTACGGCTGCTTCGGCAAGAACCGCACCTCACCGGGCACTTGGGGTATGCAGGTTCTACGGGAGAGCGACGGCCAGGGGCTCACGGGCTCGCAGGGCACCTATATTTGGGGCACCGGCAATCGTTGGATCGAAGGCGGCGAGCCCCTGTACCTGGTCGAGATGATCCCCGGGCAAAAGGCCTTCGACCTCAGCGATCAAGCCCCGAGCCCGCTGCGAGTACTCGCTCTGGTCGGCGGCCTCTGGCAGGATCGAGGGACCTTGCCGGTCGCCGGTCGACCGCAGATCGTGCAATCGCCAGGGCGTGCAGACCTCGGGCTCGGTGCGTATTCCTATATCGCCGAACTCGTGCGCCGTGACATCGACGACGATGGGCTCGACGACATCGCCCTCGAGGGCGGCGTTTGGGTCGGTTACAGCGCCGACGAAGCAGCCTTTGTGCTCAAGGACGAATAGGCCGTCCAGATCGAAGGCGGGGGCTTTGCATGCCGCCCACCTCCGATCGACGAATCGCCTGCGCGGTCGCTACGAGGAGCGACCAGTCTTCTCGATGAACTCCTCGTAGTTCCCGGGGAACATATCGAAGCCCTTGGGGCCCTTGAGTTCGAGCACGTGGGTTGCGACCTCGTCGACCAGCGCCTGATCGTGAGAGACCAGAAGCAGCGTGCCCTCGAAGCGCTGGAGCGCTTCGGTCAGTGCTCGGATCGACTCGAGATCCAAGTGGTTGGTCGGCTCGTCGAGCAGCAAAAGATTGTCGCCCGTGAGCGTCAAACGAGCGAGCAGCAGACGCACGGTCTCGCCACCCGAGAGTGCAGCGACCGGCTTGTCGGCGTCGGCCGAGGGAAAAAGCATGCGCCCGAGCAGACCGCGGATCTCCTCGACGCTCGCCTTTGGATCCCACTGGTAGAGCCACTCAAAGGCGGTCTTGCCGTCATCCTTGGCGATCAGCTCCTCGTGGTTTTCGGGCATGTAACCGACGCTGACCTCGTGGCCGAGCATCATCTTGCCGCGATCGATGGAGTAGAGTTCGGCGATGCACTTGAGCAGCGTCGTTTTGCCGATGCCGTTGGGGCCGACGATCGCGACCTTTTCGCCGCGCTGAATCGTGAAGGTCAGGCCAGAGAGCACCGGCTCTTCAAAGCTCTTGTTTAGGCGATCGACGGTGAGTGCCAGCTTGCCGCTCTGGGTCCGCGGCTCAAAGCGAATGAAGGGGCGCTGAATGTTGGAGCGCTTGAGATCGACGAGTTCGATCTTCTTGATCGCACGGCGACGCGACTGGGCCTGGCTCGCCTTTTTGGCGTTGGCACCGAAGCGCTGGATGAACTCCCGGAGCTCTGAGATTTTCTTTTTCTTGGAGGCGTTGGCCTTTTGCGCCGAGATCCGCCACTGGATCTTCTGCCGGAGCATCGCGTCGTAGCCACCCGGGTAGGTGATGATGTTCTCGAAATCGACGTCGGCGATGTGGGTGCAGACCGTATTCAAGAAGTGACGGTCGTGGCTGATGACGATCAGAACGCCGTTAAAACGCCCCAAAAAGTGCTCTAGCCAGCGCACCGAGTCGATGTCGAGGTGGTTTGTGGGCTCGTCGAGCAGCAGGATGTCGGGGCTACCGAAGAGCGCCTGAGCGAGCAGCACGCGCAGGCGCATGCCGCCGGAGAGCGCCGAAAGTGGCTCTTCGGCCAGGCTCTGATCGATGCCCAGCCCCTGCAGCAGACGCTCGGCCTCGGTCTCCGCCTCGTATCCGTTTTCTTCGGCGATCACGACCTCGAGTTCGCCGAGACGCATGCCCATCTCGTCGGTAAATTCGGTCTCTTCGAGGAGTTTGTCCTTCTCGGCAAAGACCGCCCAGAGGCGCTTATTGCCCATCACCACGATGTCGCGGATGCAATCGTTCTCGTAGCGGAAGTGATCCTGATGGAGGACGCTGAGGCGGCTCCGCGGCGGCCGTGAAACCGTGCCCGTATCGGGATCGAGTTCGCCGGCGAGGATCTTCATGAAGGTCGACTTGCCGGCGCCATTGGCCCCCGTCAAACCGTAACGATGGCGCGGCTCAAAGGAGGTCGAGACATCATCAAAGAGGACCTTGCCCCCGTAAGCTTTTGTGACTTCGGATACCGTAAGCATCGCTGCTCTCTCGCTGCCGCCGCGGGCCTCTTGTTGGAATCAGGAACACTGTGCTCGCGACTTCTCCGAGCTGGATCTGGGGGCTGCCCCCAGGCTGCGGAGTCGCCGCACGCTTGCCCGCGACCGGCGAGTGTTGTTAGCGTGCTGACGTTGACCAAACAAGGGCGTCAAATCTGTCTTGTGAGCCTCCTCGTCGCCGGAACGTGGGTGATTCCTCACGTCGCGTCGGCCTGCTCATGCCTGCCTCCCGAGCCGCCAAAAGAGGCCCTAGAGAAGGCAGAGGCGGTATTTGTCGGCCGTCTTGTCGAGGTCAGCGAAGAGGGCGGCGGCAACATGCTCGCCCGACGGCGCTACCAATTCGAGGTCAGCCGCTACTGGAAGGGCGAGCTTGGCAAAACAACTACGCTGACCAGCGCCGTCAGTTCGGCGGCCTGCGGGCGCAGCTATGCGCAAGACGAGGAGTACTTGATCTACGCCTCGGTCGACGCAAATGGCGGCGGTCTGGTTGACTTCCTCTGCTCCAGAACCCGCACACTCGCCTCCGCCGATGAGGATCTCGCGGTGCTCGGCCCCGGTGAGGCCATCGCCGCGCCGCAAACGACGACGCCGAGCGACCGGGAGCCCCCGCGGATCGAGCCACTGAGCGACGCCGCCTCAGGGCCGCCGACGACCGAGCCACCACCGAAGGGCTGCAGGATCTCGACGACCGAGTCGACGCCGCCGCTGGGTTTGGCCGTGCTCCTGCTCATCGGCATCGCGGGCTGCCGCCGCCGCCCTCGTTGAGACCTCCGACCGGGGCGCTCGCGAAGACCCTCAGCAGGCGGTCTGCGGCAGTGGCGCAGACCCGCGCAAACGTGTAGAACCGCCCTAGGATGACCAACGGCGTGTTTACCGTCCCCACCCCGGCGAATGAGCCGATCCTCAGTTATGCCCCGGCGACGCCCGAGCGCGCGCGCCTCAAGGCCACCCTCGCGAGCACCGCGAGCGAGACCCACGAGATCCCGCTGTGGATCGACGGGGCCGCGGTCACAACCGGGCGCCTCGCAAAACTGACGATCCCCCACGACCACCAGCGCTCGCTCGGCTCCTTCCACCAGGGCGGCGCCGCCGAAGTCGAGCAGGCGATCGCCGCCGCGAGGCGAGCCAAGCCCGGTTGGGCCTCCCTGCCCTGGCATGAGCGCGCCGCGGTCTTCCTGCGCGCAGCGGCGCTCTTGGAGACCGAGTTCCGCGATCCGATCAACGCGACGACAATGCTCGGCCAGTCCAAGACGGCCCACCAAGCGGAGATCGACGCCGCCTGCGAGCTCATCGATTTCCTCCGCTTCAATGTCGCTTTTTACGAGCGGGCGCTCAGCGAGCAACCGATCTCGCCCAACGGGATCTGGAACCGCCTCGACTACCGACCGCTCGACGGTTTTGTCTTTGCGGTCTCTCCCTTTAACTTCACCTCGATCGCCGGCAACCTCGCGGCTGCGCCGGCGCTCTGCGGCAATACCGTCATCTGGAAGCCGGCCTCGACAGCGGTGCTCTCGGCATCGGTGATCATGCAGCTCTTCACCGCGGCCGGCCTGCCCCCAGGTGTGATCAACATGGTGCAGGGGCGCGGCGGCGAGGTGGGCGACCCCGTGCTCGCCCATCGCGACCTCGCGGGCATTCACTTTACTGGCAGCACTCCTGTCTTTAAGGGCATGTGGAAGACGATCGGCGGCAACATCGATCGCTACACCTCCTACCCGCGGATCGTCGGCGAAACGGGCGGCAAGGACTTCGTCTTTGTGCACCCGAGCGGCGACATCGAATCGGTCGCAAACAACCTGCTGCGCGGCGCCTTTGAGTACCAAGGACAGAAGTGCTCGGCGGCCTCGCGCGCCTTTATCCCGGCGTCACTCTGGCCCGAAGTGCGCCGTCGCCTGGCCGATGGCATCGCCTCGATCAAGGTCGGCGATACCAGCGATTTCACGAACTTCATGGGCGCGGTGATCGACGCCCGCGCCTTTAAAAAGCTCAGCGCGGCGATCGACGAGGCCAAGGCGGCGACCGGCGGCGCAGTCAAAGAGATCCTCGGCGGTGAGTACGATCAGAGCCGCGGTTTCTTCATCAAACCGACCGTGATCGTCGTCAACGACCCCACCTACCGGACCATGCGCGAGGAACTCTTCGGGCCCATCCTCACCCTCTACGTCTACCCGGATGCGGAGTTCGCAGAGACCCTCGAGATCTGCGCCCAGGGCACCGAGTACGCGCTCACCGGGGCGATCTTCGCCGATGACCGCAGCGCCGTACGGGAAGCGACCGAACACCTGCGCTTCGCCGCCGGCAACTTCTATATCAACGACAAACCCACCGGTGCGGTCGTCGGTCAGCAACCCTTTGGTGGCTCCCGCGCCAGCGGCACCAACGACAAGGCGGGCTCGATCCTCAATTTGCACCGCTGGATCTCCCCACGGACGATCAAAGAGACCTTTGTGCCGCTGCGCGACTACCGATACGCCTTCAACGACGAGCCCTGAGTTCTTGCTTCGCGAGCCGAGCGCCGCCCTCCGGGAACCCAAAACGAAGGGCACCGGCCCCCAGGCTCCGCCGACAAAGTCTTGAAATCACAGGCTGACAGCCCAAATTCATTGTTGCGGCCCGGGGCGTGCAAAGACGATGCGCCCGTCGCTCTGGCCGCAAAAATGGCTGTTCAAAAAAATCATTGTCCTCTGAGGACCACTTCGATAGCCTGCCGGAGATTGGGGATTCAAACCCCCAACCCCCGGAAAAAGGACCAAAATGCGCAAGACGTACGCCTCCCTCATCGTCGCTGGTTTCGCCGTCTCTCTGAGCCTCGGCGCCTGCGGCGGCAAGCCCTCCGAAGAAGACTGCACCAAGTTCGCCGACAAAGTTGTCGAGCTGACCGTTAAGGGTCAAGAGGGCGCCGCAGCCGAAATGGCCAAGAACATGATCGAGGCGATGAAGCCCGATATGGTCAAAGAGTGCAAAACCAAGGGCACCAAGGCCGAGATCGACTGCGCGCTCAAGGCCGCCTCCCTCGACGACCTCGAGAAGTGTGACGGCAGCAAGAAAGCCGAATAACAACCCTCGGCTCGCTTGAGCCCCAAAGAGCGTGCGGCCTCGGTCGCGCGCTTTCTTTATTTGGTTACTGGGTCGGGCTGGCATCATAGCGATGGTGAACACATCCGAGCCCAAGCCAACGCTGCTCCAGGTCAATGTCAACCCCGAGGGCGGCGTGCCCAAGTACGCGGTCGATGCCACGACCCTGACCACGGAGGGCGTGCTCGGTGACCGCCAGCTCGACCTCGAGTGGCACGGGGGCAAAACGCGGGCCGTCTGCCTCTTTGCGGCCGAGCGCATCGATGCACTCGCCCTCGAGGGACACCCGATCACGCCCGGCAGCACCGGTGAAAATCTGACGCTCCGCGGCCTCGATTGGTCGACGCTCAGGGTTGGTTCGCGCCTCCAGATAGGCACTGCGGCGATCATCGAGATCACCGGGCCTGCACCTCCGTGCAAGACGATCGCGGACTCCTTTGTCGACGGCGAGTTCAAACGGATCTCAGAGAAGATCCACCCCCATTGGAGCCGGCTCTACGCCGCCGTCATCCGCGAGGGCAAGGTGCAAGCCGGCGACTCTGTGCTCGTGCTCCCGAGCCCCGCAAAGCACGGGGCCTAGGACCCACAGCTCGGAGCGTCAACGCCTGGCAGACGCACCAACGCTCGGCAAACGCACTCTCGTTTAGGAGCGTCGACGCTTGCGAAAGGCGTCGAAGAAGCCCCGCTTGGCCGGTTTTACCGACTCGCCAAACAACTCCGCAAGCTCGCGCACAAGCCCCTCTTCGTCACCGCTGAGCTTGGTCGGGACCTCGATCTCGACGTGAATGTGGTGATCACCGTGGCCGCGGCCACCGATCACCGGGATGCCCTTGCCGCGTCGGCGGATCACATCGCCGGGCTGGGCACCTGGTTCGATCTCGAGGTCGATGTCGCCGTCGAGCGTCGGCGCCTCGACCGTGCAGCCGAGCATCGCCTGGGTGATGCCGATCGTCACCTTGGAGTGCACATCAAACTCGTCGCGAACGAAGCGTTCGTCCTCCTCGACGGCGATGATCACGTAGAGGTTTCCAGCGGGCCCCCCCTTGCCGCCGGGCTGGCCGCGGCCGCTGATCCGCAGGGTCTGACCGTTGTCGACTCCCGCCGGGATGTTGACGGAGAAGCTCGCCTCCTCCTGGATCATGCCGGTGCCGGAGCAACTGCGGCAGGGATCGCTGACCAACTTGCCGTCGCCGCGACAGCGCGGACAGGCGGTCTGCACGACAAAAAAGCCCTGGCGGTGGATGACCTGCCCCTGGCCCTTGCACTGGGGACAGGTATTGGCCGAACCGCTGGCGGAGCCGCTTCCCGAACAGTCGCCGCACTCCTCCCGGCGTGGGACTGTGATTTCTCTCTCGACCCCGGCGACGGCCTCTGCAAAGGAGATGGAGACCTGGACTTTGATGTCGCTGCCGCGGCTTGGACCGCCGCGTCGACCGCCTTGAAAGCCCAAGTTGCCGAAGAGGTCCCCGAAAAGGTCGCCAAAGCGGCTGAAGATCTCATCGGTCCCCTGGAAGCCGCTAAAGCCGGCCTGCGAAGGGCCCGCGTGACCATGGAGGTCGTAGAGCTGGCGCTTTTCGACGTCGCTGAGCACCTCGAAGGCCTCGGCGGCCTCCTTGAAACGATCTTCGGCCTCCGGGTTCCCAGGGTTTCGATCTGGGTGGAACTGCATCGCCATCTTTCGATAGGCGCGCTTGATCTGGGATGGCTCGGCACTCTTATCGACACCGAGAACCTCGTAATAATCGCGTTTAGCGGACACCGCGCGCGGAACCTAAACATGCACCTGAAATCTGTCAATCACCGGAAGGCCCTCAAAAACCACACTCTTGGCTTGCGCTCCTGCCCCTGATTGAGCGAAAACCGACGGGTACACATGCCCCCACAGGGGCGTACCGCGGATCCACCCGTGCCAAAGGAGTCCCCCATGCGCTCAATTAAGTCCCTCCTGCTCCCCGCATCGCTCTGCCTCTGCGTGCTGGCAGGTGGCTGCGATGATGAGGGCTTTGTCACCCTTTTTGACGAAGACGGCACATGGTCGCTGCTCGCCTTTGACCTCGAGGGCACCGGCACCCTCACCACCATCGACTCCCCCAACCGCAAGGACCAGTTCCTGCTTCGCTTCCTGCGGACCTCGGGCGCAGAGCAGCGACCGGAAGGCATCGCCGTCGCCGCTACCTGCATCGACGTCAGCGACAATCAAAGCCTGACCGGAAGCTCCTGCAACGACGGCTTCACCTGCCGCTGCTTCAACTACACCTTTAACGAGGCGACGATGGTCTTCACCGAGTTCGCCGCCGATGGAGCATCGCTCTACACCCCTATGGGCGACGAGCCGATGCCCGGTGAGCCGGTGACGATCTTCCTCGAGCCGATTGAAGACATCGCCTCGACCTTCACCTTCAAGCCGCTACCGGCCCAGCTCTTCGAGAGCGACGCGACCAACTCGCGCTACGAGTTCCGGCAAAAAGCCGACAGTCTCTTCTCCAAGACCGCCTGCTCCGAGCGCTGCGGCCTGCCTGAGCCGGGCTGAGTCCGCGAGCGCTGGCTAGCTGCGAGTATGCGCTTCGGGTACTCTCCGCCGCGGAGGTGCTTGGCTCGCTGGTGCGGTCCCCGGTCTTCAAAACCGGTGCGGGGTGCGAGAAGCATCCTGGGCAGGTTCGATTCCTGTGCACTTCCGTCTTCGCGCATAAAAGCCTGGCCTAGAGGCTAGACGCGCTCTGCAGGGCCCGGTATCCATTTCCCTATGAGTGCGGCGTTTGATCCGACCAGCTCACCCCTGGGGATCTCCCTCGTGTACCTGGTCGTTGGGGCAGGTATTTTGGTACTGCTCGGCAGCCTGGCAGTGCAACTTCGCGGCCTCGGCACGGCCCTTCGCAGCCGCGAGCGCATACCGCTGCTCCGCGGCTCCGCGGCCCCGAGTCTCGGCCTCGCGAGCATCGTCGGAGCCGCCCTCGCGGTAGAACTCGGCGGTCCTGGGGCTCTGCCCTGGATGTGGGTTGTGACCTTTTTGGGCATGGGTCTCTGCTGGGCATCCGTCACCGCGGCAGCGCGCAGCCGCGGACGCGAGCGCTCGGGGCAGCTCCAGGCCTCACCTATCCGGGCAATGCGGGCAGAGCTCGGATGGCCCGGCGTCGCCCTGGGCATCGCCTATGCCATCGCCATCGCCATCGCCGCAGCGGCCATCGGCGCTCTCCTGCACGGCCAACAGATGGGCGCTCTCTTTGTCGGGCTCGCAGGCGCAAAGGCACCCGTGGTCGCCGGCCTGCTAGCGCTGCTCGCCGCGCCCTTGATCCTCAGCCCCGGCACCCGCGCTGGGCCCCCGCTCCGACGGCTGAGCCTGCGCCTGCTGCCGATCTTTTTGGTGATCTACATCGCCGTCACCCTGGCGCTGGTCATCGGCGATATCGAAGCCGCACGCGCTGCCCTGGACACGGCGCTCATATCTGCCTTTTCCAACGAGGCGGCGATCGGTGGCGCCAGCGGAGGAGCCCTCGCCGCGCTCACCCACGCGGTCCTGCGCACGGTGATGAGCGGCCCCGGACTCGGCGTCGCGGCCTTCGCCCCAGAGATCGCAAAGACCGACAACATCGAGACAGCAGGCGCCCGGGCGATGCTCGGCCCGCTGCTCGGGGCTGGCGTTATCGGCTCGCTGACAGCACTCGCGCTGCTCATCCAGGGGCCTACTGGCGAAGTGGTCACCGAGCACGAAATCGTCTTCCTCGAGGCCCACCAGAGCCGGGCCCTGCTGCCGAGCGCGCGCGGTCAGACGATCGTGCTGCCCGAGGCCAAAGACACGCCCCTCGAGGAGGGCAAGCTCTACGAAATGGTGCTCCGCCACAACCCCCGCGGGCAACGGGTCGGCCAGCTCCTCACCGAGGACAACCTCGTGGTCCTGCCAAACTGGCAGATCGCCGCCCAGGCCGACACCATCGTGCTCCGGGACGAGAATCCAGAGCGCAAATCCAACGCCGGCTACGACCTGCGGATCCCCTGCACGCACGAACTCGTCGAGACCCGCGCGGGCACCTTTATCAAGCTCAGCCCCAAGGATCCGACGGTCAACCTGCGCATGCTGATCAACGCGCGCGGCCTCGAGGGGCCCTACGTCGTGCTCGGTGACTATCACTTTGTCGGCGCCGTCGAGCGGGCGATCAGCGGCCATCCCCGCTTTGGCGAGCATCTCGCGCTCTATCAACCCGAACGCGAGGTGGTGCAGCGCCCAGACAACCCGCCCCTCCGCGACATTCTTCAGCTCGGCTTCCGCGGTCCTTACGTCGACAGCGACGAAGAGCCGCTTCCGCCCGCCCTGGTCGGCGTCGAGGGTTTTCTGCCGGAGCTAGGCTCGATCGTTCACCTCCGCATCGAGCCCTCCGAGCGCGGCCTGGATATCGGCTTTATCAATCGCGCCAAGGAACTCGAAACTCCCTCGTGGGACTTCCTCGCGGCCGCTTCGCATGTGGTCCTGCGCCATCCCGAGGATCCGGCGCTCGACGTATTGGTCCCCGTCGTCGCCCGAGAAAAGCGCGATCGCTTGCGCTTTAATACTGCGGTGCCGGGCTTCTCTTTCGCCTCGATGAAGACCATGACCTCGCATACCGGACCTTATTTGCTGCCTGCAGCCCTCGAATTTACGGTCGAAGTGCACGGCGATGCCCGCCTGCCCGCCCGCTATGCAGGGCGTCGAGCGCTGATCCCGATCGATCCAGAGGGCCGCGGCTTGCCGGATCTCGAAGCGCTCTTCGCCGATAACGACCTGCACGGGCCAAGCCTCGTCGTCGACGGAGCAGGAGCGATTTCACGCGCATGGAAGGGCAGCCTGGGCATGATCGCCGCCTGGGCCGCCGGGCTTGCGACCTTTGGCCTCGGCATTATTGGCCTCGCTGCCTGGGCCGGGGTCGGCGCCACCAGCCTCTCGCAGATCTTCGGGGCTGGCGCAGGTCTGGTCTATCGCCTGGTCTTTGTTGCCCTCTGCGCCATCGGCGGCACCCTGAGCTTGGCAGAAGTGCTCGGAATCGCCGATATCTCCGCGATCCTTGCGGCCGAACTCCACCTCATCGGCCTCGCCGCCCTGCTGCCGAGCTTGCTCGCCCGCCGCAGAGCCTGACCGCCGGCGCAGCGCCCGCAAGATGCCGCTCGCTGCGACTTGCCGACTGCGCCATCGGTTTGTAGCGTGACACTATGCTCCTACCGCTTCGCCCGCTTCGTCTGGTCACTGCGCTCGGACTCATCATCGCTACCGGTTGCGTCGGCACCGAAGGCGAGACCGAGTCCTCCTCGCCCCCCTCCTCCACCAGCGGCGACGGCACGGACACCGAGACCTCCGAGTCCGGGACATCGAGCAGCAGCACCACCGATGTGGCGTTTGTGCCGATCCCCGCCCGCGACATCAGCCTCGACCGGGTGCAGGCAAACCAGGCGGTCGGCATCGACATCGCCAAGGACGGAGCCTGGGTTCCCGGAGAGGATCGGACCTCCTTTCTCCTCCAGGATCGCTTGATGCTCCTGCGCGGTTTTTGGACGGTCAGCGAGAACTGGATTCCGCGAAAGATCCGCGCCCACCTGACGGTCTACTACCCCGACGGCACGATCCACGAGGACGACCAAACCCTGATGATCGAGGACGACGCCTTCGAGGGTGATCTCAAGCGCACATTCTATTTCGGGCTGATGCCCGAGCAGGTGATCCCCGGGATCAAGTTTGAGATGGACCTTTGGGAGACCAAGGCCGGCTACGAAAATACGCCCGCGCCCGACCCTGCACCGCGCATCCCCTACGACGGCACCGCGCTCGTCGGCGTCGAAGACAGCGCTCAGCTGCTCAAGGTCGTGATCGTGCCCTTCAATTACGACGACGGCGAGAAGTGCCAGACCTCGCCGGATCTGTCCGAGAAGACAATGAAGCTCTTCTACAACCTCATGTACATGCAGGATCCCGTCGATACCCTCGAGATCACGATCCACGATCCGGTCGACTGGACGACCAAGCTCCAAGACTTCAACGAGACCAATAAATACATGAGCGGGCTCCGCTTCGACGAAGGCGCTGGCCCCGAGGTCTTCTACTACGGACTCATCGACGCCTGCTCCAACGGGGTCGGAGGCGCAGGCGGCAAGGCCTACGGCATCCCCAAGATCAAGCCCGTAAAGGACCAAGCCTGGCAGCGGGTCTCTTCGGGGCTCTCGCTACCCAATAACGTCGACTATTCGGCCGAGACCTTCGTGCACGAGGTCGGTCACTCGCTCGGCCGCCTGCACATCGATTGCGGCGGCGCGGCGGGCTTTGACCCGACCTACCCCTTCCCCAACGGCGAGGTCGGCGAGTGGGGCTTTGGTGTCATCGACTTCGGCATCCGCCACCCGAAGGTCAACAAAGATTACATGACCTACTGTAGCCCGACCTGGGTCGGTAACTGGGCGTGGAGCAAGGTCTATCCAGCGATCCAAACACTGACAGAGTGGGCCAACGAAGCCCCGCCCGCGCCCGACGAAGACATCTATAGCGGCTCGCTGCTGGTCGGTTCGGTCTATCCCGATGGTCACTCGAGCTGGATCACCGTGCCCGGCGGGCTCACCGACGACGAGCTCAGCGCGACTGATACCGTCGAGATGTGGGCCGGCGGTACGCGGATCGCCGAGCTGCCCGCGATGGCCCGCTTCCTGCCCGACGGTGTCATCAAGCAGGTGGTCGTGCGACTGCCCGACAACTTCGATGCGGTGACCAGCTTCGAGCACGTCTCGGGCAAGACCCGGCGCCGAATCCAGGCAAAGACGGTCGACATTCACCACACATCGAGGGCTCTGGCAGCCCGCTGACCGTCTCTTCCAGCAGTACCTGCCCCGCGTTCGGCGATCGCCAAGCGCGGGGCAAAAGCGACGACCGTGCACCTCGCCAACATTCAGAGCCACCTGAAGAAAACCCTGCTCACCGGGGTGCTCTCGGCGATTCCGCTGGCGGTGACCATCGCCCTGGTCGTCTACGTCGAGAAGATGAGCCGCGAGCCAGTGCGGGCGGTACTCGGCATCGACATCCCCTTCATCGGCTTCGTCGTCGCATTTGTCCTGATCTACCTCACCGGTCTCATCGTCTCGTCGATCATCGGCCGCGTGTTCCTCAAGTGGCTCGACGGGCTGCTGCTAAAGGTGCCTATCCTCCGTGACCTCTACGGCGCCTGGAAACAGATTTCGCTAACACCCGGCGGCAGCGAGGGCATCTACGCAAAGGTCGTCCTGATACCAGACGGCGAACACACACTGCTGGCCTTTACCAGCGGCGAGGCGCTCGAGGGCGATCCGAGCCGCTGCTGTGTCTACGTCCCCGAGTCCCCAAACCCGATGTCCGGGCAGCTCCGTATCGTCGAGCGCAGCCGCCTGACAGAACTGGCGCTCACCGTCGAGGACGCCTTTAAAATGCTGCTCTCCGGCGGCAATTTCCTGCCCTCAAAGCTCAGCTCGGGCGCCGATAGAACCCCAGAGCCCGAGCCACAACCGACGACAAACGCCAGCCCCAGCGCCAGCGCCGACGCGTCTTAAAGAAAAGAGCACCGGCCATCAACGGTCGCGACGAGCGTGTAGACGACATGTCCTCATGGACATGTCTTAGGGTTACATCCCGCTGATATCGTCGTGCTTGCGCAGGGTGTAGCGGAGCTGCAAGCGGCGACGCTCGAAGGGGCCGAGTTCGACCTGCCAACGGACGATGCCCTGCTCGTCGGGGCATTTGCCCTCGGTGGTTTCTTTGCGCGAAAAATCGATCTTAACCTTCTCGATCTCGGACACGGGAATCCGCTCTGAAACCTTGATCTGTCGGCTTTGGTCGCCCAAGTTGCTGAGCCGCAGGACGACCGTGTGCACCACCGACGTCCATGACGAGAGCATGCCGCGCTCCTCCTTGGCCAGCTCGACCTCACGGAGCGCTCGCAGGGTGCTATCTGGGCCAAATCCGAGTTCAAATCGCTCGCCCGGGGCGATGTAAAGGATCGACGTACGGCCGACGAGACCACCGCCTCGGATCAGATCGACAGGACCCGCGAGCAATGGCTGGGGACCGCAATTATGTTGGGTGCTTCGCAGCAACACGGCCGCCTCGAGCTCCGCGAGCAGCACCCAATCGAGTTCCGCTTCGGTCGTAAAAGAGAAAAGACGCGCTCGATGGGGCTGGCCATCGCTCGGCACATGGGCCCGCGAGAGCGCCCTCAGAGCGAGGATTTCACCGCCATCGTCGATGCCCGGCACCTCGGTCGCCGCTCGGGTCTCGACACCGGCACCTAACCCTGCGCTCTGGATCTCCTGATCGCGGACCTCGACCTCGACCTGCTCGCGACGACGGCGGACCGCGAGCACATCGGACTCCAACTCCGGCGGCTCGCTGCCGAGCGACGCGCGCTCGGTCGAGAAGACCAGCTGCACGTCTCGCCAATCCTCACCGGTGCGCTGCCAGACACAGCCCTCCGAGACAAATTCGAGGCGCGACTCCAACTCCGGCCCCTCCGCGGGGACTAATTCGGCGCGGTGATAGGGCCGCCAACAGGCACCCGGCACGATGTAATCGACCTGCAGCGCAAAGCGACCGGGAGCGCGGGCGACCACCTCGATCACCAGCTCTGCTGTGATCTTCTCGCGCACATCCGCGGCACTCGCTGCCCGCCTCCGCAGGCGCTCGAGCTCCTGAGAGAGTTCGCCGAACTCCTCGTTGAGCACCAGCATGCGCTCGCGAAGCGTCGCCTCATCCGCACCGATCTCTGCGAACTCCCGGAGCCAACACTCGCCCTCGACCTGCCCCCATCCAGCATCGACACCGATGTCCGCGAGCTGGGCCTCGGCGATGCGGTCGAGATCGCCGAGCTGCATTCGGACCCGCGATCTCTGAGCCTCGAGCACAGCGATGCGATGGGCGAGCTCAAACTGCTCGCGCTCGAGCGCCTGGGCCTGCTCTGGACGATCTTCAACACGAGCGACGACTCTCCTGTGCAGGCGGAGATCCAGGACTCTCGCACCGCGCACCTCGTCGTCGTCGCTCTCCGCCCCTGGGCGTCGGAGCGCTGCGCAGAGGGTGCGATCACTGAGTACCGGCGCGACCTCAGCGACTCGCAAACGCGTGGTGCCAGCGGGCACTTCGATCACGCCCCGCCGAATCACATGAGCGCGATCCTCCAGCAGGATCACCTCGTCAACGGGCAGCTCGATGAGCGTCGGCAAAACAACAACAGGATCAGTACGCGGGGTCGGGGGCTGTGATGTGGACATGGTTCGCTAGGCCTCCCGACGATTGCCGCCGACCAGCTCTTTCTTCGCCGAAATCTTGATGCTGTAGGCCGCTCGAAGCTGCTTTTTTGCGCCCGCAGCGAGCTTGATACGCCAACACTGCCCCCCCTGGAGCGCGTACTCCTCGGGTTCGTAGCGACTCCACTGCGGCTCCACTGCGCCGAGATCAACGCTGATCTCGTCCTCGCCCTCTTGGAGGCTCGGCACCCGTTCGCGAACCTCGAGCCGAACCGCCCGCTCCAAATGGTTCTGGGCCTCGACGACGATCTGATGCTTGAGCCGCAGCGAGCCGTGGATGAGCCCGGCATGCTCCTCGGAGTAGTCGGTGTTGCGCGAGACCTTGATCGCCTGCTCGACGCCGAGCCCCAGATGGACCTCCGCAGCGACCGGCGAAAGCGCAAGATCACAGGTCAGCAGGTAATCGCCGCCGACGTAAACATCGACCGGCCCCTCGAGCAAAGGCGCCGCCAGAGGGTTTTTGAAGGTGGCCACGCGAAAGACATCCGTGCTCTCGGAGGGCACAACGACATGGGTCATCGACACTTCTGCGTCACGGGCGAGCAGCGGGATCCCGTGGAAATCACCGTCGGCGATCACGTCGATCTCGCCCTCCGCTTCGTAGATGTACTCAAAACCGTCGACGCTGGAGGCGAGGCAATGACCCGAGGGCAGAGCACCGAGCAGCCGCGCCTTTGCCCGCGAGTGATCGATCTCAGCGACGAGGGCGGTGACGCTCTCTGACTCGCGCAGCACCACCGATTCGAGGATCCGCTCCTGACGACGGACGAGCACCAACTTGCCCCGATTCGCTGCAGTCGCGACAGGCAAACGCAGATCGCCGTAGGCTAGGAGGGCGCTCGGATCCTCCACCACGGGCGCGGGCTCATCGGCGATCGGGAAGGCACCGGTGCTCTCTGCAGATCCGCCGCTATCGTCAAACATCTCGCTGAAAAAACCGCCCCGCGATCGCTGCGCCCGCATCGCCTTCGGTGCTGCCCCCAGAGGCATCGGAGGAGGTGGTGGTGCCCCGTGGAACGCATTTCCGAAGGTCCCCTGTTTCTTGAGCTTGCGCTGCATCTCCGCCTGCGGCTCGGGTGCGGCGAGGTCCATCTGGGTGAACGCCTCGTCGTCGCCATCCTCCTCCATCGGTGCTGTGTAGCCAGTGAACGTGACCGGCGGATCCTGGACGGCGGACAGGCTCGAGTTTTGTGCGGCGAGAAAATGATCGTAGTCCGCGTAGAGGACCTCGCCGCCCGTCGGAGGAGGCCGCCAACCGCGACGCTGCGGCTGCTGCTGTCGACGGCCGATCCGCATGCTCTGGAGTTCGGGCAGCTCGGTCCAGCGCTGACTGTCTGCGGTCGAGAGCGCGAGCCTTATCCGCGTCCAATCCTCGCCCGTGCGCTGGCTGACCACTGCTCGCAAGGCGAGCCGTGCCTGTGACATCGCTCGATCAAAGGTCACCGTGTAAGCCGGCGCCCAGCGAGCCCCGGCAACTCGGTACTCAAAACGCAATTCCCGCGGACCCAATGCACCAGGGCGCCGTTCGAGGTGGATGGTCGCGCACCGCCGAATCTCGTGGGTCTTGGCCCTGCGAGCGCCCGTCATCTCGTTGTTTCGGGCCTCCTGCAACGTGAGTTGTTCGTGGGCCCCGCGAAGGCGAACCGCTAGCTCCTGTGCGGATCGATCGAGTGCCGCAATCGCTTCGCGGCGAAACTCTGCGACCGCCCGCCGACCGCGAGTCGGCGAAGGCGGTGGCGGCTCCCCATCTTTGCCCGACGGCCGCGAGACCTCGATCTCCGCGCTCAGCCGTCGGCGCTGTGCCCCCAAATGGGCCTCTTGATCGAGTAAGCCGCTCAGGTGACGCCGTGCGGCCCGCAGCTCTTCGCTCTCTGCCGGCGGTCGATCACTCTCGTCACGGGCGACATCCAAACCCAAACGAACATCCGTCGCGACCAGCCCGCTGCCGCTGACCTGCACACGCACACTCGACTCCTCGAGACAGAGCGGCAGATCGTCGATGCGGATCAGCTCATCGCAGGTCGCCGCGTCCTTGATCTCGACGACCCGGGTGACCCGTGCGCCCAGGCGGTAAACAGTGACAGCGGCGATCCTCGAGGGGTGATGTGTCGGCATTGCGGGGCACCCATGGTAACGAACATCGAGGGCCAAAGGCATCACCACAGCAACGCTGCATGACACCCAGGGCCCTCGGTTTCGCTCGAATGAAAGTGGCTTCAGACAGCTCGGTCAG
>CAYYUP010000052.1:28227-40492 GCA_964474905.1 uncultured Nannocystis sp.
TCAGACAGCTCGGTCAGGCGACCGACGTGCCCGCTCTTCGCTCACAGAAACGCCCCACCGGCTCTCGATCAGGCCCCCCCTCGAACGGTGATTTTGCGCGGCTGCACGGTCTTGGACTTAGGCAGTCGGAGCTCGAGTACACCATTGTCGAGCGCCGCATCGATCGCCTGTGCGTCGACATCCTCGGGGATCTTGAAGACCCGTAAGAAGTCCGCCTCGCGCTCCGCTCGGTCGCCACGGAGGCGGAGTTCGCCCTCCTCGTAGCGGATGTCGATGCCCTCGCTCCCGACCCCTGGGAGGTCGGCGAAGACCAAGTAACCCTCGGCATTTTCGTAGATATCGACCGTCGGAGCGACCACCGGCCGACTGCTCGTCGCCTCTGCGTGCGCGCCATCTTCGGTCGGCCCGGACTCGTCGCGCGTGTTCTCTGTGTTGTCGTGCATGGCTCAATCTCCTGCTCTCTGCTGCCGCGGTTGCGCCCCCGCAATCCGCGTTTGTTTCGTGTTTAGCGATCCTGCTAGGCGTCGCCAAAGCGACGGGTTAATGGACCTGGATCTTGATCGATCGCGGTTTCGCCTCGGCATGTTTGGGCAGGGTGACCCGCAGGATCCCCTCCTTTACGGCAGCCGTAACCGCCTCCACATCGATCCGCGTCGGCAGGGCAAAACTCCGCGAGAACGGAGCCCCGCGACGCTCCTGACGGTGCACAGAGTACCCCTCGGGGGCACTGACAGAGCGCTCACCGGCAAGCGTCACGCCCTCGGCCGTGACCCGAACATCGATCTCATCGACGCGAAGGCCGGGCACCTCGGCCTCGATCAAGTAGGCCTCGTCGCTCTCCGAAAGGCTGATACGCGGCCACTTGGCGCCTGCGTGATCTGGCGATACGACCGACGAATCGAGTTCGCGGATAAGATGGTCCATTCGCCTGCGAAAGAGGCCAAAGGCCTGCAGGGGATCGTAGGGTGCGCGTGCGCGGGTGTATCGGAACATGACATCTCCTCACTGTCGGCACAAAGGCCGCAGGGTCTCGTTGCATTGGGGGAGGGCCGCCCATCACCGGTGGCCTCTCGCTGGACACCAAGCTAGATCGGCCCGCCAAGGCGTCAACCCTCAATTTTTTCTGCCGCCGCACACTCGCGGATAATGCTCAGAATTCGGCCCGTGTACCCAACGACGGAATGATCGGCAAACCGGTCGTCAATGCCCGCGAGCGGTAGTCAAAGGAGTAATTCCAAGCCTCGCCATTTTGCCGGTTGTAGACGTTTTGCACATCGAGATAGAGCGAAATGATCGCTCGCCGGAGGATCCAGCGCCTGTCGATACGCAGATCGAGCTGATGAAAGGTCGGCAGACGCTCGCCGTTGGTGGGACCGTCGATCGGCAGGTAGGAGCCCGTCTGCGCGTCGAAGATACCGTCGGTGCGCCCGGTGGTCGGGTTGCCACTGACCAGGCGAAAGCGACCGCCGAGCTGCCAGTTGCCCGGCAATTTGTAGACCGCGATCGCGGTGAAAATGTGCCGCTGATCAAATCCAAAGGGGATCCAATCCTGCTCGGGCGACTCCTGGACTTCGCTCTTCATCAGCGTATAGCTGAGCCAGGCGAAGAGGCGACCGGTCAACGCCTTGCGTAGGAGCAGCTCACCACCGTAGATCCGACCGATTCCTTGATTGGCGAAGCTCTCGGGGCGAATCCCGCTGTCGGCAAAGACGAGCGCCGAAGAGCCGGTAACCCGATCCCAGACGTACTTGTAAAAGCCGGTGACCTCGAGGCTGATGGCCGACTCCTCAAAGAGCTGGGCGACGCCAAAGCTGTTGTGCACCGAGCGCTCGAGCCAGACCCGCGGGTTGCCCCAGACCGGGTTGAACTCGAAGATGTCGGGCGCCTGCGAGTAGAGGCCGACACCGCCCTTAAGAGTGGTTTGATCGCCGACCTGCCAGGAAAAACGCAGCCGAGGATCGACCGCGAGCTTGCGCAAAACCCTCGCGTAGTAGTGGGCCCGGACGCCCGGCAAAAGCGTAAAACGATCGCCCAGACGCACGGTGCCGGTGGCGTAGAGAGCCGGCGAGGCGTAGGTATCACCGGTGCCGCGGGCGATGTTTGCGATGTCCGTCTCGCCGAGACCAGAGCCCGCCGGGAAGCTCGGCGCGGCGGCGTCGATTTGGTAGTGACCGGCTTGCACCTCGGTACCGATGCGCACACTGGACCGGCGAGAGAGCGCCCGGCTGATCTCGGCGCGACCCGAGAATTCGTGGCGCTCGAGGGTGAAGTTAAAGAGGTCGCCAAAACCACCGCTCAGCGATTGGTACATGTACGAGGGCGTGATCAGGAAGTCCCAGGGCCCGTCACGCTTGCGGTACACCACGTCAGCGCGATGAAAGAGAATCGCCGTGCCCGCTTGATCTGCACTCGATGCCTCTTCGTTGGCGCTCTTGGTGATGAGGCTCAGGCGATCGTCCGAACCAAAGGCCCGCAGCGAGAGTTCGCCGCCACCGACCGGATAGTCAAAGAGCCCCTGGTAGTCGAAGTAGCGCGGTGCCTGGGTGAAACTCAGACCGGCGTCATCGGGCAAGGCCGCGCTGAGAACCGCGTCGATATAAGAGCGACGACCGCTGAGCGCAAAGGATCCCTCGCCCACCGGCCCCTCGACGAGGGCGCCGACATCAAAGAGATCGGCGTCGATGTAGCCATGAAATCCGTCGCGTCGCCCCTTCCTCGGGGCGACGTTGACGATGCCTCCAATCGCATCACCAAAGCGCGCGTCAAAGTTGCCCGGCATAAAGTCGATCTGCGCGAGCATGTCCGAGTTAAAAACGCTGGAGATCGCCCCAAAGTGGAAGAGCTGCGGGATTTCGTGGTAGCCGAGGTAGATCTTCGAGTCGCTCGGAGCGGCCCCGCGGATCACCAAAAGACCCGCGCCAAAGGGCGAGCGCGCGACCCCTGGAAAATTTTGGATGGACTTGAGCGCGTCGCCCTGAGTGCCCGGTAAATTGTTGATCTCGGCGACGCTGATCGACCGCCGATCGACCGCATCATCGCCGCCACGACGGCGCCGCACGACGGTCTTGTAGGGGTTTTCGTCGAGGCGCGGCTGGTAGTAACGAAGCTCCAAAATCTCCTTCGCAGCGAGAACTTCGATGTAGTCCAGGCGCTCGTAGCCCTGGGAGAGAATGACCAGACGAAAGCGACCGTCGGGCAAACCGCGGAGTTCAAACCGACCCTCTTCATCGCTCACCGCACGCACAGTCCACGCCGGCACAGCGCCCTCGCTTGCGTCGTAGATCCGCCGGCGAATGCGACCCAGAGGCAAGCCCTCGGGGGCCGGCAACGCGAGGATCACAGCCCCCGAGATCGGCGTACGCGGCCCCGCTTCGACCAACTCACCGCGGATCCTCAGCGGTCCCAATTCGCCGGAAGGCGCCGACGATTGGTCGTTGTCCGAGGTGCCCTCTTGAGCGCCGCGAGGTTCCCCCTTCTCAGCTCCGTTCTCGCCCTCATTCGCGGTGGTCAGATCCGGCGGGGCGATCTCAATCGAGATCCGAATGAGCGCCTCGATCACGGCCCCTCGGTAACGCGCCGGGCGGTAGCGAAGTTCGCGAACTGCCGCCAGGGCGAGCTCGTCTAGGCGCGGGTGCACGCCCCGTAAAACCTCGACCTTTGCAGGCACACCATCAACGCCGACGACCAGCTTGAGCTGGACTTCACCGGAGGGCGCTGGGTCCTCGAGCAAGAGGTCCTCCGGGTAATCGATCGTCGCGCCCTTAAGAATGAAGGGCGGCTCGAGATCGGGATCTTCGGCTGAGCTGGGCACCGCGGCCGCCGGCTCCGCTCGAAGAGGCGCGGCCATGAGCCCGACGATCGATCCCGCCAGCGCGGCGACCAACCCAGCTGAGAAGCGGGCGCGTACTGGCGTTGGCAACCCCACGGCACCCGAGCATCGCTCACCGCGGCGCTCCTATCTAGCCCCGCAGCACTTTCGAGCCTGAGAACCCATCTGCGCACAGATGAAAGCGATCGGGTCAGCCAGGCGTTTAGCCCATGAGACACTGCCTACCTAGCCTGGGCGGCGCCGACTCCTGCGGTCGTTGCCGACCCCCAAATCCCCCGAGAACGACAATCTACGACCTCATTTGCTGATTCCCCAGTGCTACACTCGCTCGTTGCCCGGACCCCGAGTAAGCCGGCCGCAAGGCCCATCCTCCGCATCCTAAACGGAGGCCCGGCGCCCGCCCATCGATTCCCCTGCCGACCCCCGTGGCCCTCATGCGCTCGTTTAGCTGGCTTCACCTCACCGACCTCCACCAGGGCCTCGACGCCCAATCGTGGCTGTGGCCCGGGGTGAAGGACATCCTCTTTGAGGATCTGACCCGGCTTCACGAGCGCTGTGGTCCCTGGGACCTCGTCTTCTTCACCGGAGACATCACCCAGCGCGGCACTGCCGAAGAATTCGACCGCTTCAACCGCACGCTCGCTCCGCTCTGGGAGCATATCGAGTCGCTCGGCTCAACACCAAAGCTGCTCGCGGTGCCCGGCAATCACGATCTGAGCCGCCCCAATCCGCTGCAGCCCGAGGTGTTGATCCTCCAGCGCTGGGCCGAATTTCCCGCGGTACAAAAAGATTTCTGGGGCGACCCCGACTCGCTTTACCGACGCCTCGTCGATCGTGTCTTCGCCAATTACGACGCCTGGTTACGCGACTCCCCCTTTCCAGCGCCGAGTAAGCTGCGCCGCGGTATCCTGCCCGGCGACTTCGCGGCGACGCTGACCAAAGAGGGCGTCAGCCTGGGGCTGCTCGGACTCAACTCGAGTTTCCTGCAACTCACCGGGGATGATCACCTCGGCAAGCTAGCGATCGATGTCCGCCAGTTTCACGGGGCCTGCGATGGTGACGGCCCGGCGTGGGTCAAGGAGCACGAGCTCTGCCTGCTGCTGACCCACCATCCCGTAACCTGGCTCTCCGACCAGGCTCGTGATCACTTCCACAGCGAGATTTTCACCCCCGGGCGCTTCGCCGCCCAGATCTGCGGCCACCTCCACGAAAGCAGCGGCACCGTGATCTCGATCGGTGGATCGCCCGGCCGGCGCCAGCTCCAAGGGCGCTCGCTCTTCGGTCTCGAGAGCTTTGGCGAAGGCACAATTGTCGAGCGCAGCCACGGATACTGCGCCGGCAGGATCGACTTCGACGAGAACGACAAGGCGCACCTGAGAATCTGGCCACGAGTGGCCAGAAAAGCCGCTGCTGGCCATTGGCGCCTCATCCAAGACCTCGACGCCTTCGAGTTAGAGGACGATCAGGGCACCCTCCGTGAGGCCCTGCCGCTGCAACGCACACCCGCACCAGCGCGCCCACGATCGCCGCGTACCACCCCGGTCAGCCTGCCCGCGACGCCCGACTCCGTCGGCGAGATCGCACCCAATCCCACCGACGCGATCAACCCGATCGGCGACCACCCGATCACGATCATCTCGCGGATCCAGCCGCCCGGCGCCCCCTACGATCTGCGCTGGCACATCCACCGCGAAGAAGAAGAACAGACCGCGCTCAACTATCTCGACCAGCCTGGCGCGCCGGTAGTGCTCTGGGGCCCCGAAAAATTCGGCAAGACCTGGGCGACGCAATACCTGATCGACTGCGTGCACCACCAAGATGGTGCCAAAGCCAAGATCGCCGCGGTCAACCTGGACACGTTCGACAACGAGTCGCGCCGCGACTACTCCACCTTTATCCTCGAACTCGCCTACCAGATCGTCGCCGCGATCGGCGGCCGCGAAGAGTGGATCACCAAGCACTGGGACTCGCGGGGCAGCGTCAACGTGCGCCTAGGTCGGATCATGCGCGAGCACATCCTGCCGCTCGCAGATACCCGCCTTATCATGGCGATCGACCGGGTCGACGCGGTTTGGCGACTTCCCTTTAAGGACGATTGCTTTGGCATGCTGCGGGCCTGGGCCCAGGACAAGCGCCTCAGCAAACTGCGCCTGGTCCTCGGCATCTCGACCACGCCGACGATGCTCATCGATCGGCCAACGCAGTCGCCCTTTAACCTGACACCGCCGATCGTGCTCGGCGACTTTAGCCGCGAACAGGTGCGCGAGCTCGCCGGCAAGTACGGCCTGCACTGGAGCGACCGAGACTTCAGCGAACTCGACGATCTGATCGGCGGCCACCCCTACCTGGTCCGGCACGTGATGCACAAAGCAGCGCTCGCCGGCGGCATCCCGGCGCGCTCGCTGATCGGCGAAAGCACCTCGCTCTTCGACGACTTTCTGCAGCGCTACTCCAGGCGCCTGCACCAACAACCCGAGCTGCTACAGGGGCTTCGGTCGCTGCGCTCTGAGTCGCTCGCCGAGCTCGACCCACAGATCTCGCACAGGCTCGAGAGCGCTGGTCTCGCGGTCGAAGAGAAAGCCGGCCTCTTCCGCCTCCGCTACCGCCTCTACGAGCGTCTGCGGCTATGAGCACGCGGACGAATCTCTTCCAGATCGGCGGTGCGATCCCAGTCGGCCGCCTCTACATCGAGCGTAAAGCCGACGCTGAGGTCGTCGAGACCCTCGCCGAGGGCGAGTTTTGCTACGTGCTCGCGCCCCGCCAGATCGGCAAGTCGAGCCTTCGCCTGCGCGCGGCCAAAAAGCTCGAGCAGCAGGGCATCCGTTGCGTGAGCATCGACTTCTCCGGGATCGGCTCGGGCTCAGTGACGATCGACGAGTGGTACTTCTCGATCGCCTACGAAATCGCCGACGGCCTAGGCCTCTCCAATCCCGAACTCTTCTGGACCCAACACGAGCACCTCACGCCGGTACACCGCTGGTACCGCTTCATCCGCGAGGAGCTGCTCGACTCCTCCGACGAACCGGTCGTCGTGTTCATCGACGAGGTCGACTCGGTGCTCGCGCTCTCGTTCACAACCGACGACTTCTTCGCCTCGATCCGCTCGGCCTACAATCTGCGCGCTGAGGATCCCGCCTACCGTCGGCTCTCGTTTTGTCTGCTCGGGGTCGCTGCGCCGACCGACCTGATCCAAAACCCGGTCCGCACGCCCTTTAACATCGGCCACGCGATCCGCCTCGCCGACTTCACAAGATCCGAGATCGACGCCTTCGCGCCCGGCCTCAAAGACCTCGGCTGCGACACCGAGGCCCTGCTCTCGGCGGTCTATCAGTGGACTTCGGGCCATCCTTATATGACCCAGCGGATCCTCCAGGAGGTCGCCCGCCAGGGTTCGCTGCGCGGCAAGTCCGAGAGCGAGGCTATCGACGACGCCGCCTACCAAATTTTCCTTCGCAGCGGCAAGTCCAGCGATCCGACCTTGGCCTACGTCGAGAAGCGCCTCGACATGTGCGACTCGCGGGTCCGCATGCGTCAGATGCTGCACATCTACCGCAAGCTGATCGGTGGCGAGGAGGTTCTCGCCGAGCCAAATTCGCCGATCCAGGCCGAGCTTCGGTTGATGGGCATCGCCGCCGATCAAGACCTTGGCGCCCACACGCTGCTGCGCCCGCGCAACCTGATCTTCGCCGAGGTCTACGATCTCGTCTGGCTCAAGAGCAAAGAAAAGGAGCACGGTCTGGCCGAGTCGGTCGAGCGCTGGCTGACCTCCGGCAAGCTCGACGACTGGTTGATCCGCGGCGCCGCCCTCGAGAACTCCCTGCGCTGGGCCCGAGGCCGCGCTGACCTCACCAACTCCGAGCACGAGTTCCTGCTCGCCTGCGTCTCGCTCGCCCGCAGCGAAGCAGAGGATCGTCACCGTACGGCCGAGACCATGCGCAAAGACGTGCAGGCCCAGGCATCCCTCGCCGAGCAGCGGCGGCGTATCGAAGAGCAGCGCTTCGCCGCGGATATCGAGCGCGAACGGGCCCAGCGAGCGGAGGAATCGGCGGCCTCCCAACGCCGTGTGATCACCATTTTGACGGTGATGGTCGCGGCCCTGGGGGCGATGCTCGCGGTCGGCGTTTGGCAGTACCTGGTCGCCCAAGCCACCAAAGATCAGCTCGCCGAGACCACCCGTAGGGCCAACCGCGAAGCCAAGGAGTCGCTGCTGCTCGAGCGCGCCGCCCAGGCTCTTCTCCTGACCCAAAAGTCAGGTCGTGAGGTCGACGCGCTGGTGATCGCGGTCGAAACCGCGAGCCAAAGCCTGCTCTCCGGGCGCAAGCCACCGGCCCGAGTGCGCCAGGCCTTGGCGGCCGCGGTGGCCAGCGCCCCCCGCAAGCCGCAGGTGCTCCGCCACGATGACTTCCTCTACGACGCCCACTTCTCCCATGACGGCACCCGGGTGATCACCGCGAGCCGCGACCGCACCGCCCGAATCTGGGACGCGGTCTCGGGCAAGACGATCGCGACCCTCGACGAGCACGGCGATGCCGTTCGCTGGGCGGTGTTCTCAGCCGACGACAGCCGCATCCTCACCGCGTCGGCCGATCGCAACGCCCGCCTGTGGAATGCCTCCTCCGGCGCACTGCTGCAGACCTTTGCCACCGGCGATACCAACCTGCACCGGGCGAGCTTCTCCGCCGACGGCAAGCGCGTGCTCACCGTCAGCGTCACCCGTCCCCCACGCCTCTGGAGCGCCATTTCGGGCGAATTCATCGCGACTTTTAAGGGCCATCGGCGATCGACCGAGGCGGTGTTCTCGGCGAGCGGCCGGCGAATCCTGACCGCGAGCAGCGACGGCAAGGCGAATATCTGGGACGGGCGGACCGGCAAGCTAATCGTCACGCTCAACTCCCACGGTCAGGCGATCATGCACGCGGGCATCGCCGACGATGAGCGCCGGATCATCACCACCGGCGACGACTTTACGCCCCGCCTCTGGAGGATCGACGGCTCACCGGTGACCTCGCTCAAGGGCCACCGCGACGTGATCGCCGGGGCTCGCTTCTCGCCCGACAGCACCCGAGTGCTGACCTACGACGAGTCCGGCTTGGCGATCCTCTGGAACAGTCACGACGGCCGCGAGACCGTGCGCCTTCGCGGCCACTCCAAACAGATCACGCACGGAGTCTTCTCGGCCGACTCCAGCCTGGTCGCGACCACCAGCGCAGACGGCACAGCCCGCCTCTGGAAGGTCGACAGCGGCGAGGAGATTTCGGTGCTCACCGGCCATACAGGTGTGGTCCGGGGCGCCGTTTTTGGTCCACTGGGTGGGCGTCTGGCGACCTTTGGCGAGGACAAAACGATCCGTCTCTGGAGCACCACTCGCGGCGATCTGCTGGGGCTTTTAGAGGGACACACCGCGGCGATCACCGGTGTCGAGTTCGCGCCAAACGGTTACGATCTGCTGAGTACGAGCAGCGAGGACAACAGCGCCCGCCTCTGGGATACTTCGCTCAACAACCGAATCCCAACGCTTAAGGGCCACCGTCTGCCTATCAGCAAGGCCGCCTTTAACGGCGATGGCTCCCGGATCGTCACCGCCAGCGACGATCGCAGCGCCCGTCTCTGGGGCACTCAAGACAACGAACTTATCCAGATTTTGGACGGCCATCTGGGACCCGTGACCGACGCGGTCTTTGCTCCCACCGCCAGTGATCGACTGGTGACGATCGCCGAGGATGATCCGGTCGCCCTGCTCTGGCGCGCCGGCGATGGCCAGGCGGTCGCCCAGCTCCAGGGACACATCGCGCCGGTTCTCGCGGTCGCCTTCTCGGCCGACGGTTCGCAGATCGTGACCACCGGTGCCGACGACACCACCCGTCGCTGGCGAGCAAGCGACGGCACGGCGCTCGACGAGCGCACCTGTACCGGCACCGCAGGGGCGCTCCGCCGGGCCACGCTTGCGAACGACGGTGTGCACCTGGTCGGAGTCAGTCGCGACGGTGTGCTCAATCAGCTGTGGAATACCGACGCCTGCCAGTTCATCGACGACCTCTCTGGCCACGCGAGCCCGGTCACCCGGATCGCCTTCTCTGCAGATGGCCAAATGGTCGCGACCGCCAGTGCCGACCGGACAACGCGGATCTGGAGCACTCGCTACGGCACCAGCATGGCGACCATCGAGAACGACCACGGTGCCGTGCAGGCGCTCGCGTTCTCCCCGGACGGCTCGCGCCTGGTCTCGGCAAACCTCCGCGATGCATGGGTGTGGAGCACCGCAACCGGCAACCAACTCGGCACGCTCACCGGTCACTCCTCAGCGGTTCTCGACTCGGTTTTTTCCGCCGACGGCACGATGATCGCCACTGCGAGCGGCGATAATACCGCTCGCGTATGGGCGGCAACGCCAGGGGGATACGAGCTGATCGCGACCCTCGCAGGCCACAGCGCTGCGGTCGACCACGCGCGCTTCTCCGCCGACGGCCGCTACGTCGTCACCGGCGCTCGCGATAATACCGCGAAGATCTACCCGACCACGCTCCCGGATTACCTCGACCGCGCATGCGAGCTGCTCTCGGGACACAGAGATGCCTTCCAGCAGGTTCGCCTACTCTGCTCAGCGACCGCGCCCACGCGCTCGAATTGACCCCCGCGGACGTGTACTCGCCGACGTCCGATGCATCACGTACCATCCTCTAACGCTCTGCATGTCGGCGACGACACTTACCCTTTTTGTCATCGGCTTGCTCTTCCTCCTCGGAGGAGCGGACGTGCTGATCCGCGGTGCCTCGGCGATCGCCAGACGGCTCGGAATTTCGCCGCTGCTCGTCGGCCTGACCATCGTTTCGCTAGGCACCAGTGCCCCCGAAGTTGCGGTCTCTGTGACCTCCGCCTACCACGGCGAGGCCGACATGGCCCTCGGCAACGTTCTCGGCTCAAATATTTTTAACATCCTGGCGATCCTTGGCTCCTCGGCCCTGGTCGCGCCGCTCATCGTCCAACGTCAGCTGATCCGCTTTGACGTGCCCGTGATGATCATGGCGGCACTGGCGACCTTTCTGCTCGCACTCGACGGCACTCTCGACGCGTTCGACGGCACAATCCTCCTCTCCGGGCTCATGGTCTACACACTGCTTCTGGTGCGCATCGCCAGGCGCAGCGCCGACAAACCACCGCCGCCCCCCGAGGATGCCACACCGCACTGGTCCCAACGCCTTTGGGCTCAGCTGATGATGATCGCCGCCGGCCTCGGGCTGCTGGTGATCGGCTCGGGCTGGCTCGTCGATGGCGCGATCATCTTTGCTCGGCTGCTCGGCGTCAGCGAGCTGGTGATCGGCCTGACGATCATCGCCGTCGGCACCTCATTACCCGAGCTGGCGACATCGATCATCGCCGTCGCCAAGGGCGAGCGTGACATCGCCGTTGGCAACGCGATCGGCTCCAACATCTTGAACCTGCTGCTGGTGCTGGGGCTGACCTCCGTGGTCTCCCCGACCGGAATCCCAGTGCCCCAAGAGGCGATCAGCTTCGACATCCCGGTGATGCTCGCGGTCTGCTTTGCGTGCCTGCCCTCGTTTATCACCGGCTCCAAGATCTCGCGGTGGGAGGGCGGCTTCTTCGTCGGCTACTACATCGCCTACACGCTCTTCTTGATCCTCTCGTCGCTCTCCAACAGCAACCTCGGCGCCTTTAGCCGGACGATGCTCTGGTTTGTGATCCCGCTGACCGTGCTCGTCTTCGGCTTTACCTTGGTGCAAGAGTTTCTCAAGCGAGGACAGAGCCGCAAGCCCTCGACCCCAGACGCGCCGAAGCCCGAGCCGACGACCGAGCCCGAGCCCGCTGACGCGCCAAAGCAGTAGGCCACCGACGCTGCGCTGACTGCCCAGGCACAAGCCCGACGGGCGATGAAATCGTGCCGAGACGCCATGCCCGCACACGATCGGTCGGCGGTCGGCGGTCGGCGGTCAGCGGTCGGCCGTTAAGCGATCACAAAGAAATAAATGCCCGCTGCGGCCCCTGCTAGCACCAAGAGGATAGCGATCGCGATGAGCACGGATGGACCCGAGCGGCCCGTCGGTGGTGGCGGCACGAGCAGCGCACCACCGGGCTCCTGCGAACCTTGCTCGATGGCCTCCGGGGCACCCGCGGTCTTTGGTGCAACAGATCCATCGCCGGCCGGTGTCGAGTCGATCGGCGGCGCTGACTCGAGCACCGCGAGCGGACCCTTCGAGAGCAAGCCGGCGCCTGGATGAGCGGGTCCCTCTGGTGTGAGCGGTTCGGTGACGCGGATCGGCGCCTCGTCGACAACTGCCGACGGCCCCCCACTGCTCGCCTCAGAACCAACCGGCATCGCCCCCATCGGCGGCATGCCTCCCGCCTGCGGCATGCCTCCCGCCTGCGGCATGCCTCCCATCGGCATCGCCCCCATCGGCGGCATGCCTCCCGCCTGCGGCA
>CAYYUP010000052.1:40592-45725 GCA_964474905.1 uncultured Nannocystis sp.
GGCATGCCTCCCATCGGCATCGCCCCCATCGGCGGCATGCCTCCCGCCTGCGGCACACCTCCCTGCGGCATACCTCCCATCGGCATTGCCCCCATCGGCGGCATACCTCCCTGCGGCATACCTCCTTGCGGCATACCTCCCTGCGGCATGCCTCCCATCGGTGGCATGCCGAGCCCCGGCGGAGGAAGACCCAGCCCAGGCGGAGCCCCCATCGCGATCATGGTGCGGCCTCCACCGACCTGTTGACGAGCGCCGTGGATCGCCAGGATCGTCATCGCAGTCTGCCCGCAGACAAAGGTCTGGCCGGGATGAAGAGCCGCGTCTTGATGGCGGACGCCGTCGATCAAGATCCCGTTGGTACTGCCGAGATCGTGAACCGCGACCTTGCCGTTGGCCAAGCGGATCTCTGCGTGCCGACCCGACGCCTGTGCATCGCCGAGGACAATATCTCCCTGATCCCGACCGATGGTGATCACCGCCGCAGATATCGTCCGCGTCTCAGCCGGCTTCTGGATGTACTGGATTTTGAGAACGTACGAGCTCTCAGCCAAGTCATGCCCCCCAGGTGTACACACAAGTCTCGCAACCGACGGCCTGCGAATCAAGAACAACGCCGAGCCCTGCGGACGAGGACGAACATGTGACGCCCCTTGCTTCTCCAGAGAGCCCAAGCGCAACCCAGCAGATCGAGCAGATGGCGAACGAGTTCCAACATCCGCGCGAAGAGGCCCCGACTCGCGCGACTCTGGCCCACTCTGCCTCCGGATCATCTTCGCTCCGCCAACAGCAGCCACGGGACCAACGCCCCCGAATGATCCGAATGATCCGAGGCTTCGCCACCGCCTTCAGGAACATGCGTGTCTCGACATGCCGGCAGCGCAATGCACTCAAGGACAACACCCAGCCGCGCGAGCAGAGGAGCATCGGCATCTCGCCCATCGCCCTGACGATCGCCGCCGCAGCCCTAACAATCGCCTGCCGTGCGGACCCAGTTTCGACGATCCCCAAGACTTCTTCCACCAGCCTTGCACCGATCGAGGCCGCGGAGTTGCAAGCGCTCCGCCGGGCGTCGAAGATCTACTGGCGACATCTCAGTGAAGAGGGAGCCGCCCACTGTGAGGCGTGGACGCTGCGCTGGATCGACGACGCGCAGACGCGGGCACTCATCGAGCGCGACGAAGAGGGCGCCCGCCCGACCGTCCTGCGCCTCTCTCTCTCGCTCAAAGGAGGTCACCTCGAAGCCCGCAACCCAGAGGTCGAACACCGCGGCGACATGCAGGCGTTGCCTTGCACGCTCAGCGCTCGCCTCGAGCTGAGGCGCGGCGCAACCCAGACCCTCGATCTCGACAGCCACGAGAACTGGTTTGTCGACGCAGGCTCCTGCGCACGCGACGACCGGGACCGCCGCATCCACCCACTCGGCTGCCCGGCGGTCTTCGCCGACCGGGCCTCCCGCACTCGGCTGACAGATCCCCCGGCAAGACCCGCTGAAACAACGCCCGCTTGGTTAACGTGGCGCAAGATCTTCCTCCGACTTCAGGATCGGGATGGCGACGTTCGTTGCCTCGCGCTCCGCCGCCAACCCGGACCCGACGGCGCTCACCACGGCCGCTTAGAGGGTCCCTGGGGCCCCTGGACGATGCACCTCGGATACCACTTTGACGGCACCTGGCTCACCCTCTCTGGGCCTGTCTGGAGGCGACGAAGGGGCCCTGGCGAGCAGGTCCAGAGCCGCAGCTGCCTGCTCTCAGAGCGTCTGGTCCAGGCGGGGCCGACGGGCGCACGCTTCACCCGGCTCGCATGGTTTCGCGAACGCAGTGCCTGCGAGAACGCCGCGCCCACAAAAACTTCGCCGGTATGCCTCTGTGAGCTGCCGACGCCGCCCGCCGAGACCCTGTCTCCGACAGGCCCCACAACGCCTTAACCTTGCTCAGCCCCCCACCCACAGGTCGTACGCGGCAGAGCCCGTCACAACGCGAGATCTCAGAAGAAGTGTGCCGACAGGGCGGGACGTGAGATCACCGATCTCTTGTATACGCAAAAATAGGTAATTGACACTACATTTGTTCAGATAACCAACGATGTTTCGAGTGCCGTTTGTGTAATCTACAAGACAAACTGAGACCTCCCGTGAATAGTCTGTAGGCTACCTCCGTCTCTGCTCAACTTCGGCCCTACCGGGCGATGTTGACCCCGTAAAGCCGACCATTTAGGCTCGGCACCCATGATCCACGGTGTGCCACACCGGGCTTGGCAACTAGGAGCCGCGCTCTTCCTTGTTGCAGCTTGCCCGAACCCCGAACCGGGCGGGACAGCCACGCTCGGGGATCCCAACGAGACCTTTGAATCCGACAGCGAGTCGGAGAGCGGCGCGTCTGCGTCTGCATCCTCAGGGATCGATACGCTCACAACCGCCGGCCTCACCTCCAGCTCAGGAGGCGGAGTCACCACCGGCTCCACCGGTGACACGGAGGGCACCACTTCGGACACCGACTCGGATTCAACAACCGACGGCACCGACTCGGATTCAACAACTGACGGCACCACGGACGGTCCTCAAAGCTGCAAGAAGATCGACTTTCTCTTCGCGATCGACAACAGCCCGCGAATGGCCGACGCGCACTGGCAGCTGGGGCAGATGTTGCCCCAATTCATTGATCGCATCGAGACCGAATTCAGCGACTGGGACTACCACATGATGGTCGTCAAGGGCGATGGTAGCTGGGGCAACCCGCTCTGCGAAGAGCGCTGCGAGATGGTCGGTAACTGCGACGGATCCATCGAGGGCTACCCCTGCGAGTACGACCCCGACACCTGCGACCTGACCCTTGGAGCAGGCGTCGTTATCTCCGCCGGCAGTGCCGCCAGTAACGTGATCTGCCCTATCGAGGGAAACCAGCGCTACATCAAGACAGGTCAGCCCGAACTCGAAGATACCCTTGACTGCCTCCGCCTGGTCGGCTTTGGCAACAGCTACGAGCGCCCGCAGGTGCAATCCCTGCTCAATGCAGTCAGTCCCAAACTCAACGCCAAAGGTGCCTGTAACGAGGGCTTCCTCCGAGACGACGCCTACCTCGTGATCTTCATGGTCATGTCGGAGACCGACTACTACACCGAGGGCACCCCCCAGGAGTGGGCGACCACCCTGCTCGCCACCAAGGGCGGCAAGTTCGACAAGGTCTTCCTCATCGGCCTCTTCGACGACGGCTACAAGGGCGGTCTCTGCGGCATCCAGGACGGCAACAACGATGATCTCTTCGAGTGGGTCGACGAAATCTATCACTCGAGTTCGGGCAGCATGTGCGAGCAGGACTACATGCCGCACATGGACAAAGCACTCAACTACGTGCTTTCAGATTGCCAAGAGTAGCTGCGATCTTGCCAATTAGATGTAAGCATTCTTGACCCTGCCGAGCCGAGCAACTAGGCTTGGCGTTCATGTTGCTCGCTCTGTCACGCCCCGCTTGGCCTTGGGCAGCCGCACTCTTGCTCGTAGCTTGCCCGAACCCCGAACCGGGCGGGACAGCCACGCTCGGGGATCCCAACGAGACCTTTGAATCCGACAGCGAGTCGGAGAGCGGCGCGTCTGCGTCTGCATCCTCAGGGATCGATACGCTCACAACCGCCGGCCTCACCTCCAGCTCAGGAGGCGGAGTCACCACCGGCTCCACCGGTGACACGGAGGGCACCACTTCGGACACCGACTCGGATTCAACAACCGACGGCACCGACTCGGATTCAACAACTGACGGCACCACGGACGGTCCTCAAAGCTGCAAGAAGATCGACTTTCTCTTCGCGATCGACAACAGCCCGCGAATGGCCGACGCGCACTGGCAGCTGGGGCAGATGTTGCCCCAATTCATTGATCGCATCGAGACCGAATTCAGCGACTGGGACTACCACATGATGGTCGTCAAGGGCGATGGTAGCTGGGGCAACCCGCTCTGCGAAGAGCGCTGCGAGATGGTCGGTAACTGCGACGGATCCATCGAGGGCTACCCCTGCGAGTACGACCCCGACACCTGCGACCTGACCCTTGGAGCAGGCGTCGTTATCTCCGCCGGCAGTGCCGCCAGTAACGTGATCTGCCCTATCGAGGGAAACCAGCGCTACATCAAGACAGGTCAGCCCGAACTCGAAGATACCCTTGACTGCCTCCGCCTGGTCGGCTTTGGCAACAGCTACGAGCGCCCGCAGGTGCAATCCCTGCTCAATGCAGTCAGTCCCAAACTCAACGCCAAAGGTGCCTGTAACGAGGGCTTCCTCCGAGACGACGCCTACCTCGTGATCTTCATGGTCATGTCGGAGACCGACTACTACACCGAGGGCACCCCCCAGGAGTGGGCGACCACCCTGCTCGCCACCAAGGGCGGCAAGTTCGACAAGGTCTTCCTCATCGGCCTCTTCGACGACGGCTACAAGGGCGGTCTCTGCGGCATCCAGGACGGCAACAACGATGATCTCTTCGAGTGGGTCGACGAAATCTATCACTCGAGTTCGGGCAGTCTGTGCGAGCAGAACTACATGCCGCACATGGATAAAGCACTCAACTACGTGCTCTCCGACTGCCAAGAGTAGAGCACCGCGATCTCGGATCGCCCTAGGCCCGCTCAAGATCCGTAACTCCGCCCTTTGGGTGCAACTCAGCCCGCCACGGATGCATCCGCTGCCAGGACCAAACGAGACCGGCATCACAAACCCACAGGGCCGCGCTCTCCCCTTCTGGGCATCCGCTGGAGCCTACGGGCCTGACACCATCACGAACCTGTTGGGCTAGCCCTTAGCTGGGCATCACAGACCCTGGTTGCACAGGACGGACTGATGTCTCATGTCGCCTCCCCGACCAAACGCAAACGGCACCACGGGTCTGTAGTGCTGACCTGCACGCCTGCCCGGGTGAGCAACCCGAATCACCGCCCCTCCCGGATTACCGACGTTCTCAGCGCAACAAATCTGCGGCAGACAACGCGATGCCTGCCACAGACCCAAGCCACCTATGCAGAGGCCCGAACGCCCAACTCAGGGGTTGAACTTGCCGACCCACCAGCGGGGCATCTCGTCCTTCGTCTCGAAGCCCGCGCCGTAGACAAAGCCGTCGGGGTCAACTGCGACAGCAAGGCTGCGATCTTG
>CAYYUP010000053.1:0-13252 GCA_964474905.1 uncultured Nannocystis sp.
GCCAGGCTGTAATTACTTCCAAAACACTCTTGACATATCGACGAAGTGACGATGGGCTGGCTCCAAGAAGAGATTCTCCCCATGTAGTACGTATCACATGGATTTCCGCTCTCCTGACGGTAGTCGAAGAGGCCGACCTTCCCTAAGAACCTATCCGCAAGGACTGTACCGATGAAGTCGTTCATCGCTTCAACATCCATGGAGGACCGGACTTCCATCATCTCCACCGGAGTGTCGCCATCGAGCCAAAACGTCTTCATTTTGGTCTTCATGTACGTCTCACCATCCGCCGCAACAGCAGAGTAGTCATATGCAACGTAAAGCACGCACTGCCCGCTCGGCATCATCGCAGCACTTCCGTGTACGCGAGGCGCGATGTCCAAGCATCCTCCATCCGTTGAACATGTCGGAGTATCCGCCCCCCCGCACTTGCATACCGCCTGGCCAACAGAACACCCTCCCAACACGCCACACGATGAATTTGGCTCAAATGGGACCTGGTCGATCAACGTTTCTTCAATCTCGTCGCCCGTCATCGTGTTCCTTGCTCCAACGATGACATCGCCGCACCGCGCCCGATCGTAAAGCCGAGACCCAGGCCCTGTGGCGCTGCCCTGCGCGAGTACGACCGACTCCTTGGCTAGATCAACAGCCCACATTCGTGCCCCGCACATCTCTACAGCCCACATCCGCCGGCTCCTTACTACGCCTTGAGGACGCGCTGCTGGGTCGGGCGAGGAGGGCCCCGCGAATGAGTCTAGGACGTGCATCGGCCCCTTCGGGTCGACGCGCGTTCCGACCTGTCTCAAGAGAGTGGGGCCCTCCTTGTCCGGCCTCCACGACACCCTCCGCCTCTCCCCCAGCCTACAGCGACGGAAAGATCCCATAGATAAACACAATCAGAGCACCGACCATAACCCCACTCCATGCGAGCCCCGTCGCCAACGGTGATTTACCGCCACGACGGACGCCAACACCAAAGGCCACTGGGGCCACCCAAAGTGCCGAGATTCGCACGAGTTCACGCTCCGAAAGCGAATCCATAAAGACGATATAGATGAGCCCCGCTGCGAGGCCGCCGACTCCGATCGCCGCGGAGCCCACAGCCAACCAAGGGCCCCGCGGTTCCTCTTTCCCGACGATTGTTGCACCCTTCGAGCTGACGAGTGCAGTGCCATCGAGCAGCGCCAGCGCCTCCTCGGCAGACGCTGGCCGACTGCCGATCACCGGCTCGATCATCACATCCAGGACACGCCGCAAGCCTGCAGAGAGCCCCGGCACCGCCTCATCAAGGCGCACCTTGGTGGTCGCTTCGTCGAATGGCAGCGCCTCAGGTTCGCGGTGGCTGAGGGCGACGAGCATCGTCATGCCCAGGGCGTAGAGATCTGAGGCTGGTCGCGCCTTGCCGATCAGCTGCTCCATCGGCACGTAGCCGAAGGTACCGATCGTCGTCGAGCCGCCGGTTTCGCTGCGCAAGCGATCCTGGATTGCGCCAAAGTCGACTAACCACGGAGAATTACCTGGCCCAAGAATCACATTGCCGGGGTGTATATCGCGGTGGATCACCGGCGGATGGCGTGAGTGCAGGTAACTAAGAATTTCGAGGAGCTGGCGGAGCAGCGCCTCTGCACCAGCGTTGTCGAGTCGGGCCCGATCGCCGATCATCTGCCGCAGCGATCGCCCCTCGACATAGGTCTGAACCAAGAACCAGGTCGGCGGCCCCGCATCGTCACCGACCCCTTGCGAGAAATAGTCCAAGACCGCGGGGATTGCCGGATGGTCGAGTTCTGCGAGCACCTTGGCCTCGCGTTCGAAGAGTTCCAACGCCTTCCAGTCGCCGAGGCGATCGAGGCTGAGCATCTTGACCGCCACCCGATGGCCGTCGGCCTCCCGCTCCGCCAACCAGGTCTCGCCAAAACCCCCCTCTCCGAGGCTCTGCAACAGGCGATAACTGTCTTTTGTGCCTCGCAGGACTCTATTTTTTGCGAGTGTCAAAATTGCTCCTAAGTGCGCCGCCGCCGAGTCGATGCAAACATCAAAAGGCCGAGGGCCAGCGCCCCAGGGGCCGCGGGCGGGCCTGCGCTCCGGCAGGAGCAACCCTCTTCGTCGTCCATGCCGGGACCCGAGGTGCCCGCATCGCTCGAACCGGAATCAGCCCCCGTCGAGTCGCCGCCGCTAGAGTCTGTGCCACCCGTCGTCTCGCCACCTGTTGTCTCGCCACCGGCGGTCTCCACCGCGTCACCAATGTGGATCGTGATCCGGTCTTGGACGATATGATCGGCCTGATCTTCGATTTCGACGACCACCTCGTAGGTCCCATCAGGCAACCCGTTGATGCCAAATTCGCGGATCCGGCTGTAGTCGTATTTCTCGCCCAAGAGTTCGTCCCCCTCGTACACCATCATTTTCCACCCGTAGCCGCCAAAATCGTCCCAGACATCGACGTTCACGGCAATACCGACGCCGCTCTCGAAGGTCTCGTCGTCGGCCGGCGTTGTTATCTCGATCGTCGGCTCAACGATGTCGGGCCCTGGCGGGGCGTAAATTGCCGAGATCGTCGCCTTGTCGTCTTGCTGCTCGCCGATACCACAATGACACTTATTGACGCCACTGCAGGCTCCTCCTTGATTGGCAGCGACGTAGATATCAGCACAGTCGTCACCAAAGATCATGTCCTGGGCCCCGTTTGTCGCGTACCCGTAGGCCATGATGCGGTCCTTGCCGTAGGTATGCCCGAGACCGTAGGTATGGCCGATCTCCTGGCCGATGATGTTGGACTGGGTCGTCACGCCCTGCTGATTGGTGAAGGAGTAGCAGACGTTGCGCAGCCCAAAGTCCTCGCAATCAGCGGAGGGCGCGACACCGCCAGCCGGACCGGAGACGGTATCTTTATAACTACCGCCGACCATCGTCATCACATAGGGGATCGTCTTGTGCGGCCGTTCGAGGTAGACGGTGCGGATCGCCCAATCATCGAAGTCGGCTTGCACCGCCTGAGCGACGGCGATCGCCTTGTCTTCGCCGCCACCAAAGCTCGGGTACTTGTGGCCTGTGATCGCGAGCAACGAATAATCTTCGGCCGAGTTTTCGCCGTTGCCGTTGTACAGAGTTGCACCGACAAAATTGAGGTAGATCGTGCCCCGCCGGGGATACTCCGCACCGGGGGTCCAGTCGCCGACGTAAACACCCGGCGGCACTTTGTCGGGGAAGGCACAGATCTCGTCGGCCAACGCGCCTTGGGGCGCATCACCACCGTCGGCGCGCAGCGAGTTTGGCAGCGTCCGAGCCCGAACCTGGGCCCCGGCCGCGACCGCTTCGGGCACGACCTCGTCACCAATTTGCACCCAACCAGGAGGCAACCCTGGGCGCTTCGCGAGTTCGGCGGGATCGACCTCGGGTTCGGAATCTCGGGCGTACTTATCGAGATCCCCGAAGGCTATCGCGGCCGGACCTGCGGGCGCTCGCCTGCGCGTAGCGACAGCTTCGGGACTGAGGTCGAGCAGCGCGGGCCCGTCTGGCACAACCTGATAGGGGTTGTCGATCACGGACAGCTCATCGGCACCGGCCGTCGAAACGACACCGATCAAAAGCGATGCGCTAACCAGCGAAACCACAGAGAGACATAAAATCAACGAACGCCGCACACCTACAACGTAACACCCGCCGATCTCCTCCGCCGCGCTTCGAGGTCGCGCAGGATGGCCAAGAGACCCTTTGCACGGCAATTACACTCTATTGTTCATAATCGCTCACAGTTTTAGGCAGCGCTCCCGCGCCCCTAAGTACGCTGGCGACACAGGCTTCAGACTGCGACAATCCAAACGTGAAGGGCGGTTTCCTCGTATTTCTCGAGCGAGGCATACCAAGTGAGCTCCTCCGCTTGAGCGACACTCGGCGCCGAGCCGTACTCGCTAAGGGCATCGCCCTCGTGGTCATCGCCACCGGCCTCGTCGTCGATGTACTGCTCATCTTCGTCGCCAGCCCAGATCACCGGGCGATCGGAATTTTTAACAGCCTGCTCTCATCCGTACTCGCTGGCCTGGCGCTCATCATGGTCAACCGCGGCCACCTGACTCTCGCCGGTAATTGGATCGCCGCCGTGCTCGCAGCTGGTATCGGCTACGCGGTCTTCTACGGCGGAGGTATCCGGGCCCCCTTTGCGATCGCCCTCACGCTCGCACCAGTGGTCGCGACGGTGATCAGCGGCCGTCTCTCCGGCATTCTCTGGACGCTGATCACAGTGGCCTTCGTCTGCACTATCGAAGCCTTCCGCGTCGCCGGTTATGAGTGCCCAAACCTAAACCCTGAATCCGGTACCGAAACGCTAGCGACGATCGCATCGCTCGCGACCCTCCTGATCCTCGCGTGGATCTCGGTGTTCTCCGAAGATCTCAAGGCGCGAGCGATCCAAGAGATCGAGAGCGCTGCCCAACAGCTAGAGAGCGCGGTCGCCGAGGAGGCCAAAGCCAAGGCTGCGGCCGAACACGCGATCGCTGCGAATACCGCGAAGAGCGTCTTTCTCGCGACCATGAGCCACGAGCTGCGAACCCCTCTAAACGCGATCATCGGCTACAGCGAGCTGGTCGAAGAGGACCTCGGCGAGCGCCTAGGTGAGCACCGAGAGTCGATGCAGCGGATCCGCAGCTCCGGCGAGCACCTCGTGCATCTGATCTCGGACATCCTCGATCTCGCTCGCCTAGAGGCCGACAAGCTCGAGATTCGTGCCGATGATTTTGACCTCAACAGTCTCCTGGAGGAACTCAAGGCCACCTTCCAACCACTCGCGGCAAAGCGCGGCAACGTCATCGTCGCCCGCTGCGATCTTCAGGTCGGCACCGTCTTCCACGACCGCACCCGCCTGCGACAGATCCTCATCAACCTGCTCGGCAACGCGATCAAATTCACTGAAGACGGCCTGATCACGCTCAGCGCCCGGCGTATGAGGGAGGGCAACGAAGCCTGGATCTTGCTCACCGTCACCGATACCGGCGTCGGCATCCCCCACGAGCAGCTGGCGACGATCTTCCAATCTTTCGTTCAGGTCGACTCATCCTTTGACCGGACCTACGAGGGCTCAGGACTCGGCCTCGCGATCGTACGCAAGCTCTGCATCATGATGGGCGGCAGTGTCAGCGTCTCCTCGTCTCTCGGCGGTGGCACGACCCTCAGCCTCCGCTTGCCCGCACACTTCGGCGGCGATGGTAGGGTCGGTACCGATGACGACGACTAGAGGCACGAGGATCCCGGGGCCGCGCCCCCTCCCGATCATCGGCAACGTGCTGCGCTTCCGCAAGCACGGGCTGCTCAAGCCCTACCTCCGCGACTGGCGACACTACGGAGATGTGCTGCTCTACCGTTTTGGCAGGGCGAAGGTTCTCGCCGTCTGTCACCCCGACGAACTCCGCCAGATCTTCATCAAGCGCCGCGATCGCTACGCCAAAGGAATGAGCGTGTCGACGATCATCCCCCTGCTCGGCGACGGCCTCTTTGTCGCCGACGGCGAACACTGGCAGCGCCAGCGTCGGCTTCTTCACCGCCTCTTCACCGCCAATGCAGTGCGCGCCCACGAACAAGCGATGACCGCAGCGATCCGCGCAACCCTCGATCGCTGGCTACCGCTGCCGCCCGCCGAGACCGTCGACATCTTCGCCGACATGAGCCACCTGGCGATGGATGTGATCTGCAGGACGATGTTTGGAGTGGCCGCCGATGATGGCATCTACGAACTCGGGCACGCGGTCACCGAGGCGTTCCAGTGGGTCGGCGAAGAGGGCATCAAGATGCTGCACCTGCCGGTCTCTGTGCCGACACCGCGCAACCGCAGGTTCATCCGGGCCAAGGCAAAGATCCACGACTTCCTCCAAACCATGATCCGCAGACGACGCGCCCGCGGCCGCAGCCAAGGCACCCCCGACCTGCTCGACCTGCTGCTAGAGGCGAGCGACGAGGACTCGGGCGAGCAGATGACCGACACCCAGGTGATCAACGAGGTGATCACGATTTTTGTCGCCGGCCACGAGACCACCGCGGTTTGCCTGACCTGGACATGGTTGCTGCTCGCAGGTCACGCGAGCGTCGAGGACAAACTGCACGAAGAACTCGATCGAGTCCTCGGCGGCCGCTCGCCGACGCTCGCCGATTTACCCCAGCTGCTCTACACCCGGCAGATCATCGACGAGTCTTTGCGCCTCTACCCGCCGGTCTGGACCGACCCGCGCGAGGCGATCGCCGACGATGTGATCGCCGGCCATGCGATCTCTGCCGGCACCATGCTCATGCCGGTGCTCTACGCGACCCATCGCCACCCCGATTTTTGGCCGGACCCCGAGCGCTTCTCCCCTGAACGCTTCTCGGCCGAGGCCTCGAAGGGCCGCCATCCCCTGGCCCATGCGCCCTTTGGCGGCGGCCCCAGGGTCTGCCTGGGTATGGCCTTTGCCCTGCAAGAGCTGGTGCTCGTGGTCGCGAGCATTGCCCAGCGCTTCCGCCTGCAACGCTCGTACGGCACGATCATGGACCACGATGCGCTCGCCGGTACCCTGCGCCCGCAATGGCCGGCACTCGTCGACCTTCACCGGCGCGACACGGACTGACTAAGTTCAAGGCTCAAGGCTCAAGGCTTAAGCTCAAGGCTTAAGCTCAACAAAATGACCGCCGAGTCCGTGCAGATCGGCGAGCGAGGTCGGCGGTGGCGACTCCCGAGGAAGCGCCCAGATCGGCAGCTCGGGGTAGGCCTCGCGAAAGCTCTGGATCGCAGCGACGCTGTGCTCCCCCTCGATACGCAGGCCACCGTACGCCGCCGCAATGCGCTCGAGCGCGGGCTCGGCTCGCTCGCCGAGCTGGCGGCGAAGAGGTCGCAAGAGCAGGTCCTCCGCCGGCAGCGGTCCAAAAGGCGGCAGCACGCGGTTGAGGATCACCCCGTCGACCCGGAGTCCGCGTGCGCGCAATACCCCCAAAAAATGAACCGCCTCGCGGACGCTAAAAGGCGACGCCGAGGTCGTCAGGATCACGCCGGTCGCCGCCGAGGTCAGGAGTTCCTGAAAGTCGCCCGCGCGCTGCCGGTAGGCCTCTAGCACGCCCGAAAAGTCGCGAAGAAACTCACCGAGATCGCGAAGGAAGTCGCCGCCGCCGATGGTGCTAAGCGTCTTGATGACGATGCCGTTGCCGATACCGATGAGCCGCGAGCCCAGGCGACCTCCACCGGTGAGCAAGCGCGTCGCTGGGTTGTTGACCAACTCGTGGATGCGCTCCGGCGCGACCAAAAAATCGAGTGCGTTGGCGGTCGGTGGCGTATCGAGAACGATCAGGTCGTAGCGACCCTCAGCATAGAGGAGCTGCAGCTGAGCTATCGCCGCATACTCGAGGGCGCCGCCCAGGTTTTCGGTGGTCGCCCGGTAGATCGGATTTTTTACGATCGCTCGAGCGCTCTCAGGATCCGCTGCGTAGGCCGCGACCAGGCGATCAAAAACCACCCGACCGTCGAGCAGGAGCGCGTGCAACGAGCCGCTACTCGCCGCTAACTCGGGGCTCTCGACCACAAGTTCAGCCCCACCTGCGACCTCCTCACCAAAGCCCAGCGCCTGCCCCAAACGACGCGAGGGATCGATCGTGACCACGAGCACGCGCTGCCCTTGACAGGCGGCGCGCAGGGCCAGCGTCGCCGCTGTCGTCGTCTTTCCGACCCCTCCCGGGCCAACACAGAGCACGACGCGGCGCCGAGAGGGCGCGCAGCCAAGGGGATCGGGCGTGGACGAGATCGCGTGCATCGCTTAGTCTTCTGGGCCGCGATGGCTGGTCAAAGCTTTCATATTCGTATTGGTGAGCGGGACCACAGGGCCCACGTCCAAGATCCGCAGGGCGAAGGGAACGGCTCCCACGAGGGTCCTCGCGCCCGCCATGTAAGCGTCGACGGCGAACTCTTTGAGGTCCAGCGGGCGCCGGGCGGCATGCTCACGGTTCGCCGCGGTAACGGGGCTCGTATCTGCGTCACGCTCGACGGCCAGGTATCGCCGGCAAGCGCCCACACCCCCGGGCAGAGCGTCGCGATCGAAGTCCAGAGCGCCCAGGCTGCTGCCTTTGCCGCAGCGATGGCGAGCGGTGGCCCGAACACAGCCGCAGCCGCCCAGATCAAGGCACCGATGCCCGGACGTGTGGTCCGCATCCTGGTCGCGGTCGGTGACACTGTCGACAGGGGCACGCCGGTGCTGATCATCGAGGCCATGAAGATGGAGAACGAGATGCACGCCGCCGCTGCGGGCATCGTCGCGCAGATCACCGTAGTCGAAGGCGACACCGTTGATCCCGGCCAGCTGCTCTGCCTGCTCGAGATCCCCGAGACCGCCGCAGAGTAAATCGAGCGACCAGGGGCGCTCCAAATCCCCGAGATCGCCGGTCGGCTTTGCACCTCTCGCCAATAGGACATGTCCAGTAGGACATGTCAGAGGCCGGCGATGAAAAGCCCTCACGACGTGCCCTCCGCGGTCGTCTCGATCTCGCGGAGAAGCTCCTCGATCGCCGCCAAGCCCTCGAGCCCGCGCCAACGCCAGGGTAGCTGCACCACTGGCGGCGTCGATCGACCCGCCTCGTGCTCCGCCGCTAACCACTCGCGGATGCCCTCTACCTGATGACGACGCTGCTCTGCCATCGTCTTGACCGCGGCAAAAACCTCGCCCACGTGCCCCTCTGGATCCTCTGCGGCGGTCGGAGGCAGAAGCTCCGGCAACTTTTCGGGCCACATGCCGTTGATCACGATCGCGCCGATGCCCACCTTTAGATCGCAGCGCAGCACCTGGGCGAGTTCGCCGAGTTCGGTTAAGGGCCAGCGCTCCGGCAAGCCGACCAACACTGCCTGAACCTGGGCGGAATCCTCGAGACTGGCCCGCATCAGCAGCGCCTCTTTGTGCAGCGGACCGACTTTGATTGTCTCGAGGATCGTGCGCGGCAAACCGAGGATGTAGCGCAGGTGACCGGTCGCCGGCCCATCAAAGATCACGGTATCAAACGTTTGAGCGCGGCACGCCTCGTGCCAGAGTTTGCCGACCACCGCGAAGTCATCGAGGCCTGGGATCGAGCGCATCAGTCGACGCATGATCTTGTTGTCAAAGACCGCACCGGCGAGGCGCTTGCTCTTCAGCATCAGCGCCCCGTACTCGCGGATGCACACCCGCGGCTCGACCCGCTGGATGTAGAGGTTGGGCTCGACCCGCTGCGGCGTTGTGCACAGAGCATCCGCGCCGAGCATCCACGCCAGACGATCGTCGGGACCGACAGTCGCGACTAAAACTCGCCGACCCTGGCGGGCGAGGCTGAGGCCCAACATCGCCGCGACCGCGCTGCGACCGACACCGCCCTTACCGCTGACGATCAGCATTCGCCGCTCGGCGAGGGCCGTGAGCACGGCCGGAGGCGACGCTGGGGGGGCCATGGGCCGCCAGAGCCTGCCACGGGTCGGCGATGACTGCCACCATGTGACCTGGCCCGGGTTCGCGCACATGTCACTAGGACTTGACCACGCGTCAGCCCGCGACAATTCTTCCCCCGTTCGTCCGAGGAGCCCTCTCGCGCCGCTGGCGCAGTCCACCCCTGGAGAGGCCTTTCGGCGAAGAGTGGGACCTGTCGTGGCGGTCGAAATCAAGAGCAAGAGAGACATCGAGAAAATGCGGGCGACCTGCCGCCTCGCAGCCAGTGTGCTCGAATACATCGAGCCCTTTATCAAGCCCGGTGTGACCACAGAGGAGCTCAACCGCCTCTGCCACGAGTACATCGTCAAGGCCGGCGCCTACCCGTCGCCGCTCAACTACCACGGCTTTCCAAAGTCGATCTGCACCTCGATCAACGAGGTCATCTGCCACGGCATCCCCGAGGAGCGCACGCTCGTCGACGGCGACATCATCAACATCGACATCACGACGACGCTCGACGGCTACTTCGGCGACTGCTCCGACATGTTCACTGTCGGCGAGATCAGCGACGAGGCGAAGACGCTGATCGACATCACCCGGCGCTCGCTCTGGCTCGGCATCGCCGAGGTCGGCCCGGGCAAGCGCATCGGCGACATCGGTGCTGCGATCTACGAGTTTGCCGGTCGTCAGCACGGGTACGGCGTCGTCGAGGCTTTCTGCGGCCACGGTATCGGCCGTGAGTTTCACTCGGCGCCGCGGGTCAGCCACCGCGCCAAGCGGGGCACCGGTACGCGCATGAAACCCGGCATGACCTTCACCATCGAACCGATGATCAACATCGGCACCCACGAGTGCGACATCCTCGCGGACGACTGGACCGCGATCACCCGTGACGGCAAGCTCAGCGCCCAAGCCGAGCACACGATCTTGGTGACCGAGAGCGGCTACGACGTGCTCACCACCCGCAAAGGCGGCTACACCCCGTAGTCAGCCTCGACCCGAGCGATCCGCACCCGGTATCTCGAGTACCAGCGCTCACGCCCCTGGCGTTGTGCTTCTTTGTGATCGAGATCCGCCTTCCAGCGATTGATCGCCGCGAGGTCCGTCCAGTAGGAGACCGTAATGCCGCGGCTTTCCCCCGCCGACTCGATGCCGAGAAAACCAGGCTGCGCCGCCGCCAGCTCGATCATTCGTGCCGCTGTCTCGGCGTAGGCAAGGGCATCCTGGCCGCTCCTCTCCGAGGTGAAGATCACGGCGTAGTAGGGCGGCTTTGGCGTCTCGGCGATCGACATTGGACTCACGAAAAAAGACGTGAGAGCAGGCCGCCGCCGCTCGCCTTCTTTGCCAACCACTGCGCCTTCTTGCGGATCTCCTGCGGCGGCCGAGCGCCGACCAACGCGTCTCGGATCTCTCCCTTAAAGATGATCAGCAGCGTCGGCAGCGCGCGCACGTTGAAAGCCGCTGCGAGGCGCGGGTAGTTCTCGGTGTCGAGCTTGTAAAAGCGCACCGGCTCGTCCTTCATCTCCTCGGCGATGGCCTCAAAACGCGGCGCCATCATCTTGCAGGGACCGCACCAGCCCGCCCAAAAGTCGATGATCGCCGCCGGACCCTCGGGGGTCATCAGGGTCTCAAGCTGCTCCTGGGAGACGATTTCTTCGACGGCGTCGCTCATGCCGGGGAGAGTAAAACGAAGACTCCGCGGCCGCGACCTGCAAAAATTTCACAGCCGCAGGACCGGCTGCGCATGCCCCCACGGCCTGCACACTCCGCACGAGCCGGCGCAGACCCAAGGCCATGCGCCGGCTGGCAAGTCGCTTGGTTTAGGCCGGCGAAGTCGGTGAGTCCGCATCGCTGACCGTCTCGCTTTTGCGCTGGGCCGCGAGCTTGCGCTGATATCGACCCTGGATCAGATCGACGAGCACCAGCACCGTGATCGAGAAGTAGAAGGTCGTCTTGGAGAGCGCTTCGACCGGGTAGTCAAAGAGCCTCAGGTGAGCGACGTGACCGCCCTCACCCAGGAGCATGATGCCGACGATCAACAGGATAAAGAGGCCGAGCACCTCGTACTTGCGGTTGCGCGCCAAGAATAACGAGACGCGATCGGCGAGCACGAGCATCGCCAGGCCCGAGCCGATGATCGCAAAGGCGAGCACCACAAAAACGTCGGTGATCGCCAACGCCGAGAGGATCGAATCGAAGGAAAACACCAGGTTCATCATCACCAGGGTCGCGGTGACCCGGGCTGCCGACATCGCATGGCGCTCTTGAATGTCGGTCTTCAGGTCCTGGATCACCAGCATGTGGCTGATCTCTTTGACCGCCGTGTACATGATGAACACTCCGCCAAAGAGAAAAATCAGCACCGAGAAGTTAAACGACCCCTCGACGATGCCGACGTAGTCGAGGTGAAACCACGGCTCGGTAAACGACTCGAGCAGGTTGATGATCACGAAGAGCAGGACGATCCGCAGACCGATGGCGATCAGGATCGCGTTGCGGCGCACCGATTTTTGGCTGGCCTCGGGCGCTCGCTTCGACTCGATCGAGATGTAGAGCAGGTTGTCGAAACCGAGTACCGCCTGGAGGAAGAGAAGGACGCCGAGGTTGGCGAGGTTGCTGATGGAGAGGAGATCGGCCATGGGAAGCACGGAGCGCGGGCTCCAAGGCATCGACTATGCAAAAGCAGGCGCGGCGCCGACAAGTCCAGCCTCGCGAGCGCGGATTCGACGATGTCGCGAATTTCGAGTCACAGAGGCCGTAGGCGCCCAATTGGGGGGTTCTCGCGCCTGTTTTCTCCTTTTTTACGCTCGTCACTCGGGCTCAGCTAAGCGGCACGCAGGTGAGATCATCGGCGAAAAGCAGAGGCCCGCGGTAATGCGCCCGGATCTCGGCGACCGTCTCGCTCGATCCGCGCAACGCCCGGATCATGTGGTGCGAGAGGATCAGACGACCGACATGCGCGCCCGCTGCCGCCGCGCCGATCGCCGAGGGAGGTGCGTGCAAGGTCCGCGCTGGCCCGCCGCTGCGCTCGGGGATCGCGTGGTGGGCAACCAACACATCGACGCCGGCGATGCGCTCGAGGAAACGAGCATCGTCCAGGCGTTGGTCACCGGCAAAGGCGATCGATCGCTCGCCGACGTCGATCCTCACACCCAACGCCGGCACGACCCCGTGCGGAGCACCGACAACCGAGAGCCGAAGATCGCCGCGCGTGAGCTGCTCGCCCGACCCAGCGACGGCGACCTCGTGCACCTCCAACGTGAAGGGCCCCTCGCCATCGCGCAGCGTCCAACCGAGATATCGATAGGCACCGTGCTCGCCAAAGAGCGCCTCCAAGTGCTCCGTGAGCCCAGGAAAATGCTCGTTGCCGTCGGGGCCGAAGACCGGCAGCGACTCGGTGCGCTCACCGAAGTAGGCGCTCTTCATCAGGGCCGCAAAGTCGACCGAGTGATCGACGTGAAGATGCGAGAGCACAACCACCTCGAGATCTTCGATCGCCGCCCCGCTCGCGGCGAAGTTAAGGATGACGCCGCCGCCGATGTCGACCAATGCCCGCGCTCGACCCTTGACCCAAACCAAGTAACCACTGCTCGCCCGCCGATCATCAGCGATCGGACCTCCCGATCCGAGGATCTGCAGGGCGACGCCCTCGGGGTAACGCGCCCCGCAGGAGGATCCCGTAGGGTCCGCAGCTGCAAACGCCGGCGCCGCGACCTCAGCCGGCGGCTTACAGCCCGAAAAACCACCGCAGACCGCAAGCGCGAGACCTGTCGCGAGAACCGATCGGAGCCATGCACGGCCCGATGCATAGGCAAATGCACGGTCAAACACGCGGTCAAATACGCGGTCAAACA
>CAYYUP010000053.1:13352-26953 GCA_964474905.1 uncultured Nannocystis sp.
ACGCGGTCAAACAGGCGACGCGGACGACGATGCGGGCAATGACGATCGGTCATGGCTCGAAGCTAACAGCCATCGCCCAACTCGCCGCACCTCTGAGTTGACGAACCACCGGGCACTGTCGCACTCTGGGCGAAAGTGCCCGGACGGTCCAGCGAGACCGCTGTCGGGATCGGCGAACTCCGCCGACTCCGCAGGCACAGGAGTGCTCATGACTCGACGACTGATCGCGCCCACATCCCTCCTCTCCCTGACCTCTCTCCTCCTGCTGGCCCCCGCGTGCAACGGCGGCGATGCAGAGACCAGCGCGAGCTCCACCTCCAACGCCACTGATGGCAGCGATACCACCGGCACGTCTCTCATGACCACCAGCGTCGGCACGTCGACGACGGCACCGACAGCCAGCGCCACCGACTCCGACAGCGCAACAACCGGCGACAGCGATACCGATGGCACCACCACCGGCACCGACAGCGCAACAACCAGCGACAGCGATACCGACGGCACCACCACCGACGGCACCACTACCGGCGGCGAGGTCTCGCCCTTCCCGGTCATGGTCGGCGACGTCGGACCGATCGCCGACGACAACCCGCGGCAATACCCCTTCGCCTGCCGGACCCTCGACATGGATCTGGGCTGGCCCGAGATCGACAACAACGACGGCAAGGGCCTACCGATCGCGGATGACGACGACAACATCGTCGGCTACAGCCGCGACTGTGGGGTCAAAACACGGGTCGATTATTTTTATATGTCGACCGAGCCCCCCGAGGGCGGCGGCCTCCTGCCCTACAACATCGACGATCCGCCCGCCGACGTCGCGATGATCGAGATCGACGGCGAGATGCACAAGTACGTCGTGCGTTTCGAACGCGGCACCATCAACCGCTTCGTCTACGGCATCGGCATGATCGCCCCGGACGATCCCGACCTCAATACGCCCGACCTCTCCGCCTGGAATGACAAGCTGATCTTCTGGTTCGGCGGCGGTGTCGGCATCGGTCACCAGCAATCGAGCGGCCTCGCCGTCTCCCGCCTGCGCGATGCCGCGGCCGAGAACCCGACCAAAAATGGCCCCCTCTTCCAGCCGCTCTTAGAGCAGGGCTACGCGATCGTCTACTCCTCGGGCACGGTCACCGATACGACCTACAACCTGCTGCTCACCGGCGAGACCGCGGTGATGGTCAAGGAGCAGTTCAAGGCGATGTACGCCGAGCCCAAGTACACCTTCGGCTTTGGCGGCTCCGGCGGGGCGGTCCAACAGCTGATCTACGAGCAAAACCACCCCGACCTGCTCGACGGTCTGGTGCCGACACACTCGTACCCCGACATGATCGGCCAGACCACCCGCATCGGCGACTGCGAGCGCCTCGAGTACTTCTTCGACGTCACCGACAAAGACAACCCCAAATGGTCGAGCTGGGAGAATCGCCAGCTCATCGAGGGCCTCAACGGCATCGACGGCTTCGACGACTCCGACTGGGACTTTTTTAACCAGGGCAAGCCCATCGGCTCGAGCGCAGGTCCGGGCTCGACCGAGTGCATCGAGGGCTGGCGCGGCCTGACGCCGCTCACCATGAACCCCCTTTGGGTCAACCTCAACGACGACTCCTACGCGCTGCTCTTGGACACCGAGCCCGAGACGATCACCAGCACGCCCTGGAGCTACTGGGACGATGTGATCGAGGTCTTCGGCGTCGACCCGGACTCCGACGGGGGTTACGCCCGTCGGACCTGGGACAACGTCGGCGTGCAATACGGCCTGCAAGCGCTGGTCGACGGCGAACTCAGCCCCGACGAGTTCATCCATCTCAACGCCCGGATTGGCGGCTACCTAGGCCCCGACGAGATGGTCCAAGAGGGCTTTCCCTTCGGCAGCGAAAATCCCGACGACCTAGACCCCTGGAGCGCCCGCAACTCGAGCACCAGTCTCGACCTCGAGATCGCTCCGCGCACGGTCGGCAACATCGAAGCTATGCAGCAGGCCTACTACTCGGGCCTAGTCTTCCACGGCGACATCGATGCGCCGGTGATCACGATCCTGCCCTACCTCGAGGCCGAGCTCAACATGCACAATGCCAAGCAGCCCTTCGCGATCCGGGCGCGCATCGAGGAGGCGGTTGGCAACTCAGACAAACACCTGATCTGGGCGGTCGGTGACAAAGGCGAGCACGTGATGGTCGTGTCGATGCAGGCGTTTAAGACCCTCGAGCAATGGCTCGATGACGACGCTAAACCAGACGACGCCCTGGACGGCTGCTACGACGCAGACTTCCAGCTGATCGCAGCCGGTGACGCAGTCTGGAAGGGGGTGCTCACCGCTGACGACAAGGACAACGGTTCCTGCGCCGCAGCCTATCCGGTCTTCGCCGACCCGCGCATGGTCGCCGGCGAAGACATCACGACCGACGTCTTTAAATGCGCGACAAAAACACTCGATACGGCCATGGATGACGGCACCTACGGCGACGTAACCTGGTCACAGGACCAGGTCTCGCTGCTCGGCGAAATCTTCGGCGAGAGCGGCGTCTGCGATTACAGCAAACCCGACTTGGGCCGTCCAGAGGACCTCTAGCGGGGTTTTTACACCGCAGCAGATCGGTACGAGTGGCTCCTTCGCCGCTCGTACCCGATCGCCGACAGGACCTAGAGATCGCCCGCCGCTACTCGGGCTCATCGGCGACAAATGCACTGTCATCGCCGAGCGATCCACTGCGCAGGGCGACGAGTTTTGCCATCGCCGCGGTCGAGCCCGCCTCATCGCCGTTCGCCCTGCGAGCTGCGATCACCGCGCCTAGGGCCTCTAGATGCTCCCAGCCGCCCTCCGCCTCGATCACTTGCAACGCCGTCTCGCTGGCCTCCATCGCCGCCTGTGTATCCGCCGTCGCCGCGTGAGCATCAGCGATCACCAGCCACGACCGACAGTGCAAGCTGGGCGCTCCCTCCAGCAGGGCAAACGCGGAGTGCGCAGACTCCAGAGCCTGACAAACATGCCCTTGCTCGAGCAGTGCCCGCGCCCGCACGATCCGCGCCCAGCCCGGAAATGGGGCCGGCATCGCCGGTTCATCGATGATCCCACGGGCAAGCTCGAGCGCTCGCTCGACGTCCACCGGGCGAGCAGGCGACTCTAGAAGCGCCCCCGCGAGCTCGATCGCGGCGTATGTCTTTAAGTACTGGTTACCGAGGGCCTCGACCTCCTCGACCTCCTCTTCGATGCTCGCAATCGCAGCCGCCTTGTCGCCCGAACGGAGCTGGCAATAGCCGACGATCATGGCGCTAAACATCCTGTAGCGACCATCCCCGACCATAATTGCCATCGTCATCGCGCCCGCAGCGACCAGCTGTGCGCCGGGAATGTCGAGGTCGACGCAGTACTTGATCTGCGCCCGGGTAAAGGCGAGCAAACGAGCGACTTGGCCGTCCTCGGGTGCCGTCGCCGCGACCTCCTCGGCGCGAGCCGCATAACGGGCAGCGACCCGATAGCGCCCGATCGTAGCGGCGCTGCCGAGCCCCATGTTGATCGCGTCGAGGTAGGTGACCAGCGCCGTCGGTGAGGGCTCAGCCGCGAGAAAGGCATCGGTCCAGGGCTTCGCCGCGTCCTCGCGGGAGAGCATGTTGACCGAGATCAGCAGCGAGATGCAGCGGCACCACCAGCGACCTCCGGCATCGAGCAGCGGCAGGGTCGACTGCGCTAGCTCGACGCAGAGCGCCCACTGACCCTGCCAGCCGTACACCCAGACTTGGATCGCGCTCAGACAACCAGCGAGCGCCCCCGACGGCCGACAATTGAGGCCCTTTTTTGCCCGTCGCAGGGCCTCTTCGAGGGCATTGGAGATGCTCGCCAACTCAGCCGCCTCGAGATAGTAGACCGCCGCACGCTCCGGCGCTCCGGCGGCGCTCAAGTGATCGGCGATCAGCATCGGCGTCCGAGCTCCCTCTTCGATCATGCTCGCCGCGACCAGAGCGTGCATGCGCCGCGCCCCCTCGGACGAGACCAGCTGGTAAGCCGCGTCGCGGAGCAGTGCGTGGCGAAAAGAATAGACGAGACGCTCGTCATGCCCGTCGATGGTGCCGCTGACCTCGACCATCTCCACGCGCACGAGTTCGTCGAGCGCCCGCCGAACCGTCGACACACTGACCCCCTCGATGAGCCGCGCGAGTTCGCTAGCGATGAAGGATTGACCGACCACGCTGGCCGCCAGCAGGGTGTAACGAACCACCTGATCGAGGCCGCCCATGCGGGCTTGGAGCATCGCCGCGACCGTCGTCGGAAAATTATCGATGCCCCCTGATGCGACCGCACGGATCAGCTCTTCGAGATAGAGCACGTTGCCCGAGGAGAGCGTGATCAGGCGATCGACGAGGGTTTTAGAGGGCTCCAGGATGCCGCGCAGGGCCTCGCGGATCAGACGTTTGCTGGCACCCCGACCCAGGCCCTTGATCCGCAGATGCTGCCGTCGACTGCCGCGCTCCAACTCCCACTCGAGCTCAGGAAAACGCTCGAACACTTCGGGCCGCGCGAAGCAGACGATCATCAACGGCAGTTCGCTGAGCTGGCGATGTGCCCGCAGGAGCAGCTCGTTCGACAGCCGATCACCCCAGTGCAGATCTTCGGCGATCAGGAGCACGGGCCTGCTCGCCGCCGCCCCGGCGAGCACGGTGAGCACCGATCGCTGGCAACGTTCGCGCATCAGGTTTGGATCGTGCATCGCCGCCCGCAAGGCGGGGCCGAGCGCCTCCTTCGGGAGTTCGACGCCGATCAAAACGGCTACAAAATCGACGACTGTCTGCAGCTCGGCGGCGCCGACAAAGGCCTGAATCCAGTCGACGAGCGCCTGTCGCTGGACCAGGGGATCACCGCCGGGCACAAGACCCGCGGCGTGAGCCAGCGCCCGTGCGATCACCGCATGAGGCGCGCCGACGGTCATCGCATCGCCGGCTCCGCAAAGGATTAAGGGCTCGTCCTCTAGCCCCGAGCAGCGCTGGGTAAACTCATGGCGCAGCCGCGACTTACCGCAGCCGGCCTCGCCGCTGAGGATCACCAGATGCGACTCCTCCTCCTCGATCACCGAGCTTAAGGTGAGGTCGAGGATGCCGAGTTCGTGGGCCCGCCCAAAGCAGCGGACGGGCTTGCCCAGGAGCTTCCGCGGTCCACCGCCATCGACGCCCTCGCGCATGAGGATGCGGAGATCGTCGCGCTCTTCGACGTCAAATCGACCGTCGAGAAGATCGCTCGAGAGTTCGTCGAGAAGGATGGTGCCACCGACACTCGATTCGACGAGCTGATAGGCACGATCGACCACCTCACCGACCGCGAGACCGCTGCGCACCTGCGCCCGTCCGGTCGCGACCACGACGTTGTAAGAGGGCCAACACTCGCGAATCTGCAGGGCACAGCGGGCCGCGGCGATGGTGCGATCGACAGCTCCGCTTCCCGATGAAAAGGCCGCCACCAACGATCCGTCGACCAGCCACTCCGCCTGAGCCCCAAAACCGCGGGCGATCGTCGCCGGCTCATCGCACTCGCCCTTGACCGCCCCCTCGATCTCCAAGGTCTCGCCAACCATGCGCGGCGACGAGACCACGACGACGCTAAAGAGCTTCATCTCGACCGGCGCCTCGGCGATCGTCTGGACGGTCTCGACCTCCCCGGCAGCGAAGGGCGGCAGGGCATCGAGGGCAGCGAGCACCGCATCTGCGTCCTCGGGGCGACCGTCTGGCGAGGGGCTCAACATGCGCCCGACCAGCTCACTTAGCTCGGCCGGCACATCTGGCCGCACCTCGTTGAGCACCGGCGCCCTGTCAAAGAGGATCTTGGCCAAGGTACTGGCGACGTGCTCGGCGGCGAATGGAGAGTTCCCGACCAGGCACTCAAAGGCGATGCATCCGAGGGCGAAGACATCGACGCTCGAGGTCAGCGTGCGGGCGCCTCGGGCCTGCTCTGGCGCCATGTATTCCGGGGTTCCGACCAGCGCACCGGTCTTTGTCAGCAGCGAATTTGAGAACCCCTGACGGGCGATCCCAAAGTCGATCAAGACGACGTCGTCGACCCGCTCCCGGCGCAGCATCAAGTTGCTGGGTTTGATATCGCGATGCACGATGCCGCGAATATGAGCGCCGCGCAGCGCCGCCGCGACCCGGCGGAGAAAGGCGACCGTCGACACCGGGTCGAGCACGCCGCGATGCAGACGCGAGCGCAGGTTCTCGCCCTCAATCCACTCCATCACCAGATAGGGCGAGTTGTTATCGACAAAGCCGTGATCGAGGTGGGCGACGATGCCTGGGTGACGCACACTCGCGAGGATCTCGGCCTCACGACGAAAGCGTTCTCGGGCACGATCATCAGCGTGCGCAGAGCTGAGAATCTTGATCGCGACGTCTGCACTGGTCAGCAGGTCGTTCGCCCGGTAGACGCTGCCCATGCCGCCCTCGCCGATGACCTCGTGGATCACGTACCGACGGGCGATCGGCCGCCCGTCCAGGTATCCATCTCCGAGCGATGATGAGTATCGCGGCGACATGCTGCTCCCTACAATTGCCCCTGCGCGAGCACTCTAGCGTACATCTCCACCTCAACAACTCGCACACCGCTCAAACGCCCGAGGTCACCTCCGAAGTTTTTCCACGTCGCCCGCGACCACACAAGTCACCAATTATGAACCATCGCCCCGCTCTGCCGAGCAAGAACGCTCGCCGCTACCTGCTCACGAATGCTCATCCTCGCGAGAATGAGCTGAGACGCTCTTGGGTAGCCTCTAGCGGCAGTGGAAGCAGCGGGCGATCTTATCGAGATCTATCCTGAGTACGCAGTCGTCGACGACCTCCGGGTCCGAGAGGCTGCTCTTGAGGATCCCGCCAAAGGCGATGTCAAGCGCCACCACTACGACTCCGTCCACTCGAATGCGGCGCCCTGCTCGGTCGCACAGAGCGCTCGACGACGATCCGCCGGGCATGCGAGCAGCTTCGCGAGCGACTCCTGGAGCCCCGAGGCGGAGGCATAGACAGGACAGTCGATACCTGTCAATGCACAACACCAGCGGCGCTGCCCGGGGCCGCTACTGGTGTCGCAAAACGCGACGTAGCAGATCGCGACACGCCCCAGCCAAAGCTGACAATGCCACGGATTTCACTGCCTAAATTCTTGGCCCGAAGCGTGCTCGTAGTGCACCTGAGACCGACACGATGAGCGAGCACCCTCCGATCTCCGTGATGACCCAATGCCGCCCACTCGCCCTTTTCGGGCTGCTCGCGATACCCCTCATGCTGCTCGCCTGCGGCGATGATACAAGCGGCACCAGCGGCCAGACGAGCAGCGATAGCAGCAGCAACTCGAGCACCGGCACTGACTCCGGCACCGATACAGGTACCGACACCGATGCCGAATCCGAGAGCGAGAGCGGCACCGAACCCGACGACTCCGGATTGCTGACACCGCCCCAGCACCTCCTGCGGATCTCGATGGCGCTCCGCGGTCGGCGACCGAGCACCGCCGACAACTCCGCGATCGAAGGCGATCCCAAGGCGCTCGACGGGATCATCGACGCCTACCTCGACTCCCCCGAGTTCGGCGCTGTCATCCGCGATCTGCACAACGACGCGCTGCTCTCAATCGTCGACTTTGGGGCCCGCCCCGCTGGTTTCATCGGCAAGGGCGCGCTCGCTGGCGTCGATCCCTACGCCCTCAACCGCTCGATCATGGAGGCCCCGCTGCGCCTCGCCGAGCACATCGTTCTCCGCGACCTGCCCTACTCCGAGATCGTCACCGCCGACTACACGCTCGCCGATCCCAACGTCGCCGCGGTCTGGGGCCTCGCACACTCGGGTAGCAAAGGTGTCTGGGAAAAAACCACGTGGCCAGGCGATCGAGCCCACGCCGGCGTTCTCTCGGACTCTTGGTTCTACACCCGGCACTCATCGACGATCACCAACGCCAACCGCGGCCGGGCAAATGCGACCTCAAGGGCGTTCCTCTGCTACGACTTTCTCGACCGCGACATCGAACTCGATCCGAGCATCAACCTCGCCGATCCCAACGCCGTCGCCGAAGCTGTGCAAACCAACAAAGCCTGCGCAGCCTGCCATCAGACGCTCGATCCGATGGCTTCGTTCTTCTCGGGCTACCTGCCCAACTACAACTCCGCAGTGGTCCCCTACCCCCTCGATACCTGGGTCGAAGGTCTCTTTCCGATCCTCTTCAAGGTCAACATGCGCGACCCGGCATTCTTCGGGGCAGCCGGCGACGATCTCCGCGACCTAGGCGACATGATCGCCGCAGACCCGCGCTTCTCGCTTTGCACAGCCAAACGATTCTACGCTTACTTCCATCAGGTGGATCTTCAAAAGGTGCCCCTTGAGGCAGCTGCAGAGCTGCAGGACGTGCTGCTCGCCAATGACCTGCGGGTCAAGCCGATGCTCAAGTCGCTGCTGCTAAGCGACGCCTTCCGCAACGCCCAGGGCGAGCTCGGACGCAAGCGCGCGCGACCGATCCAACTCGCCTCACTGGTCGCCGATCTCACCGGTTTTCACTGGCGTACCGACCTCACAGAGGCGGGCATCGGCGTCATCGACCTGATGGATGACTCGCTGATCGGCTACCACGTTCTCGCCGGCGGTATCGACTCGCTCTTCGTCGCTCAACCGTCCTACACCTACTCTGCGACCTCGAGCTTGGTGCTCCAGAGCCTCGCCCGCCAGGCCGCCAATGCTGTGGTCGATGCCGACTTCGCCCAAAACGACACCAAGAGCCGCCGCCTCCTGACTCTTGTCGAGCCCTCGACCACCGACGAGGCGACCCTGCGCGCGCAGCTGCGCGAACTGCATCGCATCCTCTACGGGCAAGCGCCAAGCCCCGAGGATCCGGCTCTGGATGATAGCTACACCCTGTTTTCCGCGGCTCTCGAAGCCGCCTACGGCAACGGCAAACGGGCCTGGAAGATCACCCTGAGTGCGCTCCTCCAGGACGTGCGCATCGCTTTTTATTGATCGCCCGAGCGACGACACGACGCGACACGACAACGACCGACGAAACGAACACTCATGTCGATCCACAGCATCTCCCGCCGCGCCTTCTTTACTGGGGGCCTCGCCGTGGCCGCTAGCGCCGGCCTGGTCGGACTCCGCCATCGCCGAGCCAATGCCGCCCCGAGCAAGCCGCGTCGGGTCGTACTCGTCTTCGCCAGCGGTGCTTGGGATCCGACCTACACCATCGATCCCAAGCCCGGCGTCGACGGTATCGACGGTCCGTCGGGCGAGCTAAAAAACCTCGGCGGTTTGCCGATCCTCACCGAGGCATCGCGACCGAACGTCGAGGCTTTTTTCGCCGCCCACGGCTCGATGACGACAGTGATCAACGGCATCAACATCGCCTCCGTCGCGCACCCGCAAAGCTCGCACCGGATCCTGAGCGGCGTCAACGATGACACCGCACCGGACGTCGCCGCGCTCGCGGCCGCGTCCCACGGGGCGGACCTCGCCGCGCCCTACCTGGTTCTCGGCCGCACCGCCTACTCGGGGCCCTATGCTGCACTCAGTGCCCGTACCGGCTCGGTCAACCAACTGATCACATTGCTCGATCCGCTGATCTCCTTCCCGGTGGTCGGTCAGCAGGGTCTACCGCTGCTGCCCACCTCCCAAGAAGAAGCGTTGATCCGCGAGCACGTGCTCGCCCAGGCCGCACGTGAGCAACTCGGACGCCCGAGCAAACGCCTTGACGATTTTATCTCGTCGCTCGATCGATCCGATGCGATCCGCGAGATCGGCCAAATCGGTGAAATCGAGTTTGCCCGCAGTCTCGACGCCCAGGTCTCACTCGCGGTCGAGGCCCTCGAGCGCGAACTCTGCTACTCAGTGCAGATCGAATCGGGTGGTTTTGATACCCACGAGAACAACCAGCAGCAGGGACCGCTCGCCGACAACCTCTACGGCGGCCTCAAAACCCTCGTCGACGAGCTGATCGCCCGCCCTGGATCGTCCGGTGGCAAGCTCATCGACGAGACCATGGTCATCGTCGTCTCGGAGATGGGGCGGACCCCCAAGCTCAACGCAGCAATGGGCAAGGACCACTGGCCTGTGACCTCGGCGCTGGTGATCGGCGGCGGTATCGATGGCGGCCGAGTGCTCGCTGGCACCACCGACAACCTCGACGCTGCCGGCGTCGACCTCCATACCGGTGCCCTCGACCCGCAACAACATGCGCTGATCTACGGCTCCTTCGTCGGTGGCCTACTCGAGGCCTGTGGCATCGATGCCACCGGCATCATCCAAAACTCGGAGCCCTTCCATGCGATCCACGGCTAGGTACGCGCTCTCTCTGGCATTCGCAGCCGTCGGCCTCATCGCCGGCTGCGGCGACGACGACGGCAACGACGGCAACGACGGCAACGACGGCAACGACGGCAACAATCACAACGACAACACGGCCTCGGACTCGGAGGCTACCGGTTCTGACTCCGGCTCCACCACCGGCTCCACCTCCGGCTCCACCTCCGACTCCGACTCCGACTCCGACTCCGACTCCGATGATCCCGACGAAGGACCTTGGGACACGCTCGACGAACGCCCCTGTCCCTCGGACAGCTTTCTCACCTACGAAAACCTCGGCGGTCCCTTTATCAACTCCAACTGCACAGGCTGCCACCACTCGGGGCTCGGCACGGGCGAACGCCAGGGCGCACCGCTGTCGATTGACTTTGAGACCATCGCCCTGATCCGAGCGCAGGCCGATCGCATCTGGGCGCGCTCCGGCGATCAAAATTCGACCATGCCGCCCTCTGGCCCTGCCGATGCCGGCGAGCGCACGCTGCTCGGCGAATGGCTGGCCTGCGGTGCCCCGACAGCGGCCGATCTCGCGGACTAGCCAGCAGACTCGCGGACTAGCCGGCAGACTCGCGGGCGGAACCAATGCCGACCCCTCACAGGACACACGCTCCTCGGGCCCTCAGAAGTACACAGCGCACGATCGCGCTATGTTAGTGTGCGCTCGGATTCAGCAACCGAGCCCGCCACTGCGGGCACCACCAGGACACATAAGGACAATCCACGATGGGTTTTTTCGACAAGGCAAAGTCATTTTTCGGCGGCCACGGAGTGAAGGTAGAGATCACCCGACTCGAGCACCAGGAGCCGGGCCAAGCCACCTTTCCGATCGGCGACAGCGTCTTCAAGGGCAACTGGAACGTGACCACGGCAAAACCATGCACAGTGCTCTCACACACCCATGAGCTGGTGATCAAGAAGACCTACGCCGACGAGCGCGAAGAGGAGATCGTCGTCGGCGAAGATACCCACGACAAAGACACCGACATCATGGGGCACCCAGTCAAGTGGCCCTACGATCTGGCCCCAGGCTCGACCGTCGAAGACTCCTTCCTGATCGACGACATCGATCTGCCAAAGGCCCTCCGCCGCCTGGGCTACAGCAACCCGGAGGACGCGATCACCGATACCAACATCGAGGTCTTCTTCCGCGCGACCGCCGACGTCAAGGGCTCGCCCTTCGACCCCGATGCGACCGCAAAGGTGCGTCTCATCCCCTAACAGGGCAGCGTGACCTGGAAGATCCCGGGGATTTCACAATCCTGAGGATTTCAAGATCTACAATCGCGACCACCGGCAGCGCACGGAAGGTCGCGATTCTATTTTTTGCTTCTCCCTTCCATTTTTCCTCCCGGCCCTGTTCTTGGTCGGCTGCTACCACCGTTACGACTCTGTCGAGTGCGCGTGCATAGCCACTAGCACCTCCATCTCCACGCAAAGCCATCCCGTGAGCTCAAAACTACCGCTACGCCTCTTCCTCCCGAGCTTCCTCGCAATCTCCTGTACCGGCGAACAACCCGAGGAAAGCGCCTCCGAAGCGACTGGTTCGACAGGTTCCGCAGGCGTAACAGGCCCAAGCGAAGCAAGCTCAACCAGCACGGACTCAGACCCCACCGGCACGACGACCAGCTCTGAGACGACCCCTTCGGCGACCTCCTTCGGCTCCAGCACTGGCGATCCGCCAGACGATGAACCGGTGCTCGCAGGTGGCATTGCGGTCGATGCGGTCGAGATCAACCAGGGCGTCGGCATCACCCTCGCGCAGGCGGGCGAAGTGATCGCGACACAAGAGCGCAACGCACCGGTGATCAGCGGCCGACCTGCGCTCGTACGCAGTTCGTACCTGCTACATAACGACTACTCCCCCCGTCTCATCAACGCCCAGCTCCACCTCAGCACGGCCGATATCGAGATCATCTATACCGATAGCAAAATGATCATAAAGCCTGCAAACTGGCAGGAACTAGGCGGTGCATTTGAATGGTTTGTCGACGCCGAGGATCTCAACGCTGACACAGAATTCCGTGTCGAATTTCTCGAGGCTCCCGGGGTCGAGGAGCCCGTGGGCTCCGTGGACAGTGCCACACTACCTGCCCAAGGATTCGCAGAACTCGGCGCCTGGCCGGGCCCGATGGTACTCGATATCATGCTCGTGCCCTTCACCTGCGACGGCATTGACGACCTCGATCTCTCCCCGGAGAACATCGCCGATCTCGAAGCCTATCTCTACAATACATACCCCGTGCAGGAACTCAATCTCAGCATTCGGGCGCCGGTCGCCTCGGCAGAGTGCAATGAGTTCGACGCCGCCGAAATCGACCTACCAGCGCTGCGCGAGGCTGACGGCGCCGCGCCTTGGGTCTACTACGGCGGGCTCATGCCTGGAGATGGCGGTGGATATTCGATCTCGATCGAAGGCGGCGATAGCATGGACTACCGACGCACCTTCGCCAGCCATACATGGCGGCAAGCAGGTCTCTCATTCGACCTCTACGCCCACGAACTCGGCCATAACCACGGTCAAGTCCACACCTTCGAAGATCCCGAATACCCCAATACAAACAGCGATGAATGCGGGGCCATCCAGACCTACGGTTGGGGGCCGCGATCGGCTCTGATGCCCAGCTCTGGCTGGGGCAATGACGTCGATTTGGGGCTCGTGTGGTTCGACCCCCACGACACTCTATTGATGCCGACCCAGGACCCCTGCATCGGCGCAGCCGACGGCAACCGCTGGAATTTCAATGATTTCATGAGTTATCAGTACCCCTATTGGGTCAGCGCATATACTTACAGTTCGGCCGCCGAGCGCATCAAGCTGATCTCGCCTTGGTCCGAGGATGCGGGCAAGCCAGCGCCGGAGCGCGAGCAGACGCTGCGCCTCATCATCAGCCCCGAGGGCGAGATCCGCAGGCAGAGCTACGCCGGCGGATGGGCGATCAAGCCGGAACAGGCCGATGCCTGGGCAAAATGCCGGACCACCGATGGCGAAGTCCGGCTCCCAGTCCGCCGCCGCCCCGGCCTCTTGGAGCGCACAGACGACGACGGTCACATGCGATCATTTGTCTACGAGGCCTTTGAGCTCCCCTTACAGAGCAACGTGCACGCCCGCTCCTGTATATTGGAAGCTGGCACGATCGGACTCATGTTGCCCTTTGTCGCGGATTGACCAAGACGGCAGATTGGCCAACTCGCCAGCGCCCGCGAGACAACCGCTGGCGAGTTGGGCGAGTTGGCGAACCCGCGAATTGGCGAACCCGCGAATTGGCGAACCCGCGAATTGGCGA
>CAYYUP010000053.1:27053-34145 GCA_964474905.1 uncultured Nannocystis sp.
CCCGCGAATTGGCGAACCCGCGAATTGGCGAACCCGCGAATTGGCGAACCCGCGAATTGGCGAACCCGCGAGTTGGCGGGTTGGGGCGATCTGCGAGGTCGTCCTCGTGGCGAGAGCTGGAAGGGGAGGGGCGGAGGCCGAAGCGGAGGCCGGACGGGAAGGGCCCCACTCTCTCAGACAGGTCGGAACGCGCGTCGACCCCTTTTCTCAAAGGGGTCGACGCACGTCCTAGACTCACTCGCGGGGCCCTTCCCGCCCGACCCAGCGGCACGTCCTCAACGCCGTAGAATTGAGCCGGCGTATGCAGGTCTTAGGCTGGTGCGGAGGCGACCTAGGAAGCGCTCTAAACCATCGACAGATCGGCGGCAGCCGGGCTGGCATGCCTCCGAGGACCACAGCTTCGAGATTTTTCGATTCGTGGCCAATGGACCAATTTTTGACTAATGGTTTGTAACGGGTCATCTAGGTGGGTTCAGGGCTCGGTGAAGACCTTCGTGGAAGAAGACAAGGTGCTCCGGCACACTGGTCCGGTGCGAGCCTTTGCCTTTGCCCTCGCCTTTGGCGCTTTCGCGTGCCCGGCTCACAGCTTCGCGCAGGTGACCTCGGCCCTTGGCTCTGCGGCCACAGGAGCCGATGGTTCGCAGGTCGGCGTGCCTCCTCAAGGACGACCACAGCCCCCACTGCGTACCCGACTCCCCGATCGGCTCCACGCGCGGCGCAGCCCGCAGCTGATCACCAACAACCCCCATCAGACCCGCGCACGGGTTCCCGCGCAAATCGTATTCTTCGACCGGCGACAGCATCGTATCCAGAGCGACGGAATGCTAGCCCTCACAGGCTGGTCGCTCATCAATATCATCACCGGTATCGCCGGCAACATCACGACTGACCGTGGCGACCCGTGGCGCTATGCATACCAGATGAATGCCCTCTGGAACACCGTAAATCTAACCATAGGATCGATCGGCATCGCCAGCGCCCTACGCAACAGAAGCCAAGTTGGCCACCGCCGCGGGGTACGGGCAAAGGTCAGCAAGATCCAGCGTATCTTCGCCATCAACGCCCTCCTCGACGTCGCCTACATGCTCGGAGGAACCTTAACCTGGGAACTCGGCAAAGATCGCCAGAGCCCTCGCCTTATCGGCTACGGCGCCTCTGTAATCGCTCAGGGCGCCTTCTTAATGGTCTTTGACCTGTCTATGATAGACGCCCACGAGCGCAACTTCCGACGAAGCCTACCCAATTATTCAATCGCAGCATCCCCGACAGGCAGCGGCGCAACATTACACCTCCGCGGATCGTTCTAGAATGTGCAATGTGCAATGCGCCAGGCACAACGCACAACGCACAACGCGCAGGACACCAAACCGCACGCAGTAGACATCGCCTCAAACATCACCCCAGCCCCCGCACGCCGCCTCTCTTATTTACGGCCTGGAGGACGTGCCGCTGGGTCGGGCGGGAAGGGCCCCGCGAACGAGTCTAGGACGTGCATCGACCCCTTTGAGAAAAGGGGTCGACGCACGCTCCGACCTGTCTGAGAGAGTGGGGCCCTTCTCGTCCGGCCTCCGCCTCGGCCTCCGCCTCTCTTCACCCAGCCCCCCGCACGCCGCTCAACCAAAATACAGTCGAACCACCGATTGCTCTGCCGGCACGCCCAGACGCAGGGGAAACCCGTAATGGCCGGTACCGCGATGAATATAGAGTCGATCACGCCCCTTCGCCCAGAGCCCGTGATCCGGAATCGAAGAGAGGCTGCGCAGCACAGTCCAGCCGAGCCCGAGGCTGACCAGGCCGACCTGCCCCCCGTGTGTATGGCCCGAAAGCACGAGATCGGCGGTATCCGGGGGCAGCCCATCAAAGGCCCCAGGATCGTGCAGGAGGGCGATACGCCGGGTCCCAGGGCGGCGAACGAGTCGTTCGCAGACCTCGCGCAGATGGGCCTCGCGATCGCGAAACACGTGATCAAAGCCGATGATCTGAAAGCTACCGTGCGGGGTGGATACCAGCACCTGCCGATCGACCAAGAGTTCGATCTCTGCCGCCTTGAGGGCGCGCCTCACCAGCTCTAATGCCTCGTAATCGTGGTTCCCGAGGCAGGCGAACACACGGCCGCGAAATGCCCGAAGCGGAGCGAGTGCGCGGAGCAATACCTCTGGATCGCGCTGTGATTCCATCGTCAAAAAATCGCCGGTGAGCACGATTAAATCGGGCGCTCGAGCGACGGCCCGGGCACAGATCCGCCGCAGGCGACGCTCTGACATGAAGGGCCCGAGGTGGGGATCTGTGATCTGGATGATCGTCAGGGCCTCCGTACTCTTCGCCGCCCCGCCAGCCTTGACCGCTTGCGGACGAGGGGCGAGGGGGCCCGCGTCGACGCCGTCTTCTAAATGAAGTTCGATGACTTGCTCGCGGGTCCAAAGCGACTGCAGAAGACCCAGAAAGGCCCCCACAATCGGGATCCAGAGGCCGGGAAGAGCGAGGCCGAGCGACTCGGCGATTGCCCACGGTGCCGCCAAAAACACCGCCGCAACAAAAAAAGAAGCCGGTACGCTGACCAGTCCGCGCCACCAGAGCGAGCGCATGCGAGGCCTGACCAGGGTCGCAAAATGAAGGTAGGTCATCGCCTGGAGGTAGATCGCCAGGCCGGCGATCCAAGCTGTACTAACGACCAGCTCAGATGACGCGAGCGCGCTCGATGAGAGCGTGTGCATCCCGAGAATGACCGCCGCAAAGGTGGCGAAGAAGCGCCCGCGCAGGAGGTAGGCCAGGAGCACGACGGCAAACCAGGCGCCGAGACTCGCGATCGTAAAGACCATCAAGCCCGCAGTGTGGCTTGACTTTCGCAGGACGCAAGGCCGCGGCCCCTGGGTTTACGGTGCCGCCACAAAGCGGGCGAGCAAGACCCGCCTAGAGCCGCTGTCAAAGTCGATCTCGAGCTTGGGCTCGGGCCCGCCTAGGACCTCGCGGATGACGGTGCCATCGCCGAACTTGGGGTGCGCAACCCGGCGCAGACCAGCCTTGACGAGGTCCGCCCGAGCGCCACCACCAATATTGGGAACAAAGGCCTCTAGCACCTCGTCGCTGTTGAGATGCCGCAGCTGGAGAGGGCTCAGCTCGAGGTCGTCGAGGGCCTCTTCGATGCGGTCGACGAGCCAGCTCGCGAGCAGCTCACGACGCGTACTCGCGCCATCCTTGGTGACGATCACCAAGCGCGGTCGCTCGCCCAGCAGTGGCGCGCTCGACATGCAAAGGAAGGAACGCCCGCGATCGTTACCGACCACGATCAGCGAATCCGGCACCCCCTCCGCACGTCCCTTCGCCGTATGTGCAGCGCACACCTCGGGGCGCATGCCGTAGAGCTCGCCGAGGATCGAGAGATCGGCGGCAAAGACCGCCAACATCTCGTCTCCAAAACGGCCGCCGAGCTCGCGCTCCGCCGCAACGATCGCGCCGATGTCGATCTCGTAGTCGCGGGCCGGTACCACCAAGGTGCCCTTCGCCCCGCCGGAGCGCAGCCAGCTCTCCACCGCCAGGAGCTTCGCGATCGCCAATTGCACCGCCTCAGGAATCACAAGACGCCTCGGCATTCGCTCGCTTTCGCTCGTCATGCGGGCGAAGATACCTTAGACACGCGCCGCCCGGAGCCGCGAAAAGCGAGCCGCCACGTGACTTCAGGACCGCGACACAGCGCCCGGAATAAACCAAAAATCGAGGCTTGCCCCCAGAAAGGCGTTGAGAGCAACGCTGATGCCTGAATTGGAACGCCCGAACGTGATGCAACCCGCCGACCGGGAGGAAGAGGGCCTCTTCAGCGGCGAGTTCGGTCGAGGTCGTAGAGAGCAGGGGTCTGTACAGGCCCGGATGCCTCGGGGTCGATCCGTGAGTCGATGCGGCCCACCGAGGCGAGCGGCACCGGATCATCGGGAGCGCAGACGTTTGCAACCGACAACCTGGCAAACAAAGATGTTGGAGGAGACGGGCAACCCGGCGATGGGCGCGGTCGTTGTCGTTGTCGTTGTCGTTGTCGTTGTCGTTGCCGTCGAACTCAGACTCGTCAGCGCGGCCGATCCACAGCCCTGTGCTATCGAGTCAATGACGATGACGCGCCCCCCCTCAGAGATCCGGATCTACACAACTGCGCTCTGCCCCTATTGTTGGCGGGCCAAACGACTTCTGCGCCGCCGCGGCCTCCAATTTGTGGAAATTCCGGTGGGCAGAAAACCCGCGCTCCGAACCTGGCTCGCCGAGGCATCGGGACAACAGACTGTGCCGCAAATCTTTTTTGGCGAGCGCTCGATCGGCGGTTTTGACGAGCTACACAACCTCGATCGCACCGGCGCACTCGAGAGCGCCCTGACCGAAGCAAGCCCTCGCCAACCGTCGTGAGCGCAGACCCAGCTGGATCTCTGCGCCGTGATCAAACCCTTGATCGAGGTACCGACACCCAGCCAAAGAGTGATCTGTCTGTGCTACACGCGAAGCACAAGAATATGCGTGCCCGATTGACCGATCCATCCCGCGCGACCGTTTTGCTTTCTGCAGCCCTCGCCTTTTCTCTGGGCGGCTGCAACGGTGACGACACTGCCACCGGCGAGACCGCCACCGAATCCAGCAGTTCAACCTCGCCTACGGGCCCTAGCTCTGGCCCCACCACCGGCAGCAATACCGCCACCGAGACAAGCTCTGGCTCCACCGGAACAACAGGGACGAGCTCAAGCTCTGGCTCTACTGGCTCTACCGGCTCCACTGGCTCCACTGGTTCCACTGGCTCCACTGGTTCCACTACCGGCTCTACCGGCTCCACGACGGGCGAAGTCTGTCTCGAAGGCATCATCATCTGTGAAGACGGCGAGGCCAAGACCTGCGACGGCATGGGCGGCTACAGCGACAGCGAAAGCTGCACGGATGAGTGTGCTGACAGCCTGGGCTGCGTGTTTTGCATCCCCAACTCCTACACCTGCGACGAGGGCGGCGACTCCCTCAAGTGCACCCCCGAAGGCGACGCCTGGATGCCCTACGAGACCTGCGACGGCCTCCAGGGGCTCGCCTGCGACGATCCAAGCGGTGAGTGCATCGGCTCATGCACAAAAGAGGCACTCGGCCTCAACTACATCGGCTGCGACTACTATCCGACCCTCACCCCCCAATACCCGGGCTACCAATCCGACCCGCATAAATTCGCAGTTGCGGTCTCTAATACCTCCGGAGCGATGGCTGAGATCACCGTCACCCGGGGCGTCAATACGGTGGTCACAGACACGGTCGCGCCCGGCACCGTCAAAACCCTGACGCTGCCCTGGGACAACGAACTCACGGCGATGAACAGCGAAACCGATGTGTTCAAAGAGGGCGCCTACCGCCTGCGCTCCGATCAACCGGTCACGGTCTATCAGTACAACCCACTGGGCGCGACTGTCAGCAATGATGCATCCCTGCTGCTGCCGACCAACGCCTGGACCGGCAACTATCTCATCGCCTCCTGGCAACATTGGGATCTGGTCAACCGCCCCGGTTTTTACGCGGTCGTCGCGAGCGAAGCCGACACCGTCGTCGTGCTCAAGCCCTCCGCAACCGGCAACAAGGTCAACTCAGGATCCGGGGTCAAGTCCGACGGCACCGGCATGGTCACGCTGCAACCGAGCGATGTGCTGATGGTGCGCTCGGCAACCGGCGGCGATCTCACGGGCACGATCATCAGCGCCGACCGCCCAGTCCAAGTACTGAGCGGCCACCCCTGCGCAAACGTGCCCCTCGACAAAAGCGCCTGCGATCACCTCGAGGAGTCGATGTTTCCGCTCGAAACCCTGGCCAAGGACTACTTCATCGTGCCGCCGGCGCAGGTGCCCGACGACAGCCAGGCGAAGGCGCAGATGGTCCGCATCATCGCCAGTGAGGACGACACAATCCTGACCTACGAGCCCGATCAGGGGGCCGCAACAACGCTGGCCAAAGCCGGCGACTTCATCGAGATCTCGACCACCCAAGCCGCCTTCCGGGTGACCTCGGATAAAAAGATCGCGATCGCCCAATACATGGTTGGGCAGTCGGCGGGCTTTGGCACCAGCGACCCGGCGATGCTGATGAGCGTCGCCACCGATCAATACCGCAAGACCTACCTCTTTCACGCGCCGCCGACCTGGTCGGCGAACTACGTCGATATCATCGCCCCCGAGGGCACTGCGCTCAAGGTCGACGATGCGGACGTGATCGCGCCCTTCAAGCCGATCGGCGGCACCGGTTACGGCTACGTCCATGTCAAGCTGTCCAATCAGGGCGATGGCACCCACAACGTGACCGCCGATAAAGAGATCGGGATCAGCGTTTACGGCGTGCTCAACTTCGGCTCCTACTGGTATGCCGGCGGCCTCGATCTGATGCCGATTCCGCAGTAACGCGCCAAAAATCCGGCGCCAAACGGCTCAATGCCGAGCGGCGTCGGGTAAGAGATGAGCGCACGAGCGGGCATCGCCCGACAATGGCTCGTTGACAGGATGAGGACCGCGGGAGGAGGCTAGAGCACACTATGACAGGCTCCTACCGCGCCCTCTTCGCTCTCGCTCTCGCCTGCGGCCTTAGCCTTGGCCTCGCCTGCGAAAAGAGCAGCAGCAGCGGCAGCCAGACTCCGGGCGATGTGACCGCGGTCGAGGGCCCCGAGTACTGCCCGCGTTCGGTACCCACCAAGGGCGACGCCTGCCCCCGCGGCAACTCCGACTTCTGTATCTACCGGACCACCAGCAACGACTTCGCTTGCGTCTGCGGTAGCGGCACCTGGAACTGCGCCGCAAAGTGATCTGTACCGCCGGCCGCGGGCCCCCTCGGCTAGCGCCAAATTAGCGTCGCGTACGCGACCTGCGGCATGCTCGGCGCCCGTGCCCTGCAAGCCCCTCCGACGCGCCAACGGATCCCATCCGGGCCCCATACCCGACCTCGGCCGAGTCCTGGGGCTCGCGCTCCTGCTCGGCTCCTCCGCCTGTACCGGCACTGCCCGTGACAGCCGCGCGGACACCCGGACCGAGACACCGATCGCAGCTCAGGTACCGCTGCCGGATCCACCTCCCGGTACCAGTACGGGCACCACCACCACCACCA
>CAYYUP010000053.1:34245-45662 GCA_964474905.1 uncultured Nannocystis sp.
CAGCAGCAGCACCGGCGAACCGCCTCGAGTTCCTCCAAGCGAGAGCATCGAGCTGACCTTCGTCGGCGACATCATCTTTGGCCGCTTCCGCGACGACGGCTACGACCCGATCCCCGGCCCCGACGACGAACCCTTCGCCGCGGTCAAGGACACACTGGCCGCCAACATCGTCGTCGGCAACCTCGAAACGCCGGTCGTCCGAGAGCTGCCCAAGGACTCGCCAATCGGCTCTACTTTTCGCTTTGGCGCCTCCGCTGATGACGTCGATCACCTGGTTGATGCCGGCTTTACAGCCCTCGGCCTCGCCAACAACCACGCCTACGACATGCGCGCGGAGGGCATGCGTCAGACCCCGGAGATCCTGGTGGAGAAGGGGCTCATCGCCCTCGGAGCATCACGCGAAGAGGATCCCCTGATCCGTCTCGAGACGATCGAAGAGGTCGGCTGGCGGATCGGCTTTATCGTCGTCACCTCGCGGCGAAATGCCCCCGACTTCGACGGTTCGCCGCGCCTGCCCTTCACCACCTCCAAGGATCTAGACGAACATCTGGGGCCCTTGATCGATGCTGCAATCATCAGCCACGACGCGATCTTTGTTGTCATCCATTGGGGCGACGAGTACGAGGATGCGCCCGCCAACTACCAACAACGCTACGCTCGCAAGCTGATCGATCGCGGCGTGACGGCGGTGATCGGCCACCACCCCCATGTGCTCCAGGGCATCGAGCGCTACAAACACGGCGCGATCGCCTACTCGCTGGGCAATTTTCTTTTCGAGAATACCAACGAGATCCCGCGCATGACCGGAATTTTGCGGCTCCGTTTGGATCCCGCCGAGCGCTGCGTCGAGCGCCTAGTGTTCCACCCCGCGGTGATCCGTCGCTACCCAAACCCGCACCCAGAGCTGGCGATCAAGGGCATGGCCAAACGCGTGCGCCGGCGAATGACCGAACTGAGTGCGGCGCTCGGCAAGACGACCTTCACCCTCGAGGACGAGGACATGGTGCTCAGCGGATTCGACTGCCCGCCGGTGCCGATCACACCTGTGCCTGTGCCCGATCCAGCCGCCGAGATCCCCCACACAAACCCCGACGCCCAGGGCAAAGCGGCGCTCAAAAAGGATCCCGATCCTGCAACAAAAACCGACCTCGCGAAGGGGCCCGCCTCCCCAGCGAAAACAGACACCGCGCAGGAGCCGAGTCGCCCGTAAACTCGGACCACCGTAAAACCACCCGACGTCGCCAAAATTAGCGAACTCGTTGGCAAACCAACCCGTTGAAAAACCCGGCACCGTCGAAAACATCGCCGCAACAGCGTGCTATCTCTGTGAGAACGTGGGTCCCGCCGATCTCCTGCTTCCGCTCCTCCTGATCACGGCGATCTCGCTCGCTCGGATCGCCAACAAGCTGCGCCAGGCACCCTGGGCCCACTCGCGCCCGTGGTGGACGGCGATCGCCATCGTCATCGCCTTCTCGGCCGCGACCTTTGTCCTCGCCCAGGACTACGCGGGCATCGTCGCCTTTGGCCTGACCGTGCTGCTCTTAGTCCTGCCCGTCCGGCTGATGACAGCCGCGTTCGCCAGCCTGGGCCGCGACAATGCCCGCCGCGCCATCGCACTCGCGCGACTCGGGGCTCTCCTTCATCCCACCGCCGCTCGTCGCGAACAGGCCCGCTTCATCCGGCTGCTCGCGACGCTGCGCTCCGGCATCGAACCAAAAGCGGAGATCGAACACTTCTCCGCCAACGATCCAGACATGGCGAAGCTCTTGCCAGCGCTCGTCGATCACATCAACGGCGACGTCGAGAGCGTGCTCCGCCGGTTGGAGTCGGCACCCGTGCGTGAGCGCCTCCTCAGCCTCGGCTTCGGCCTCGCCTATATTCGGGCGGTCGCGGTGATCCAAAATGATGGAGATGCGATCGCGGCGGCCTTTCACGCCTTCGCCCGGGTCTATCCCCAACTCCAAGAGCCCGAGAGCATGGCCCTGCTCGCCGTCTTTCTGCCAGCTTTGGTCGGCGATGTCGCCACCGCTCGCCACCACGCCGAGCTGCTGCAGACCTATCTCGGACCCACCGATTCGGCGATCGTGCATGCCCTCGCGATCGCCCGCGCCGGCGATCGCGAAGCGGGGATCCAAACCCTAAAAAACGCCGCCGAGAGCTTCCGCAACGACCCCATCTCCAGCCACCGCATCGCCGCCTATCAACGTGTTCTAAAGGTCAGTGTCGACCACCCGCCTTCGCCCTCACAGGCACTCAACGAACTCCTAGAGCTGCTCCGGCGACAGGCGCCAAGGCTCGCCGAAAGCGCAGCCATCGAGGGCCGGGGTGCCGATCGCCTACCGCTCACCTGGTCGATCATCGCCCTGCTCGTCAGCGTTCACCTGCTGGTCAGCGTGACCGGCGATACCCTCGATCCTGTCCACCTCTACGCCTGGGGCGCACTCGCGACCACCTTCTTCTCGGTGACCGAAGCGTGGCGACTCCTCAGCGCGACACTCCTGCACGCGGGGCTCCTCCACCTGCTCTTTAATGCATTCGGGCTCCGCTTTTTCGGCCGCTTCGTCGAACCCCTCTTTGGGCGAGCCCGCATGGCGATCATCTACATCGCAGCCGGCGCGCTCTCGTCGCTCGCGGTCGCCATCTTCGCGGACCCGTCGTCACCACATCTCTTGGTCGGAGCCTCTGGGGCGATCCTCGGCCTCGGCGGCGCGATCCTTGCCGCATCTCTGCGTCGACCAAGCCTCCGCAAAAGCCGCCGCGGCAAGGAACAGATCCGCGGTTTGGTGCTGATCTTCATCATCCAACTCGGCTTCGATGCACTCCTCGCAGCGGTCTCTTCAACAGCCCACATCGCCGGGTTTATCGTCGGTTTTCTCTTCGGCCTGCTGCTGACCCCAGACGCCCCTTCAAGGGTCGCGGCAAGCGAACCCCAAAACCCAACACCCGCACGGCGATAGGCGGTAGGACAACACGTACACGCCCTGCTCACGTAGGGCCTGGGTCGCGTTTGCTTGTTCGTACGGGCGAGCGCACGTATCCTCGCCGGCGATGTCGACAGAGACGATGCACGTGAAGGTCCTGATCTTGGGCGCGGGCCCAGCTGGCTACACGGCGGCGGTATACGCCGCTCGCTCCAACCTCGAGCCCCTGGTGATCGCCGGCCCCGAGCCCGGCGGACAGCTGACAACCACCACCGACGTCGAAAATTACCCCGGCTTCCCCACCGGCGTCAGCGGCCCAGACCTGATGGAGGAGTTCCGCAAACAGGCAGAGCGCTTCGGCACCCGCGTCGAGTACGACATGGCGATCGAGACCGACCTCTCCAAGCGCCCCTTCGTCGTCAAGGGCGACTCGATCACCTACACCTGCGATGCCCTGATCATCGCCACCGGCGCCAGCGCCAAATACCTCGGTATCGACAGCGAGCAGCGTCTGCGCAACAAGGGCGTCACCGCCTGCGCGACCTGTGATGGCATGTTCTACCGCGACCAAGACGTCTGTGTGATCGGCGGCGGCGATACGGCGATGGAGGAGGCCCACTACCTCACACGCATGTGCCGCTCGGTGCATCTGATCCACCGCCGAGACGCCTTTCGTGCCAGCAAAATCATGCAGGAGCGCGTGCTCGCAAACCCCAAGATCACGGTCCACTGGAACCGCCAGGTCGACGAGGTGTTGGGCGAGGACAAGGTCGAGGGCGTGCGGCTGCGCGACACCACAAACCCCGACCACACCGAGGTCCTGCCGATCACCGGTTTTTTCTTGGCGATCGGCCACAGCCCCAATACCGACGCGTTTAAGGGCCAGCTGCCGATGGACGACGCCGGCTATTTGATCGCCCTGCCCGGCACCAGCCGCACCCAGGTACCCGGGGTCTTCGTCGCCGGTGACGTCGCCGATCGCACCTATCGCCAAGCGATCACGGCCGCCGGTACCGGCTGCATGGCAGCCATCGATGCCGAGCGCTGGCTCGCCGAGCAGGACTGAGCCGGCCTCCAGGAGGAGCGAAGTGCACGCGACACTTCGCTCCTTTTGCCTATGTTAGTACCTATGATCATGTGATGATTTCGCAACACTGCACGAAGACGTCATCACAATTGTGCAGTGCCCCCGGCAGCCCCACTTGCGGTAGCCTCTCTGCGATGGCTGCAAACGAGCGAGGAGAGACGCACGAAGGCGATCATCGTGAGCATCGTGAGCATCGCGATCCCAACCGCTCACGCAGCGGGGCGCCGATCGTGCTGCTCTCGCGACCGATCTCAACGCCGACGCCCTTGCCCGCGATCTCCTCGATGCGCATGGCCGAGGCGATCAGCCGCGTGCCGCTCTTTGCCAGGCTGACCGACGATCAAATCTCCCGTCTCGCACGCCTCGCTCAGGTACGCCTCTACGGCTCGGGTGAGGTGATCTTTCGGGTCGACGATCCAAGTGAGGGGCTCTTCATCGTGCTCGAGGGCACCGTCAAGATCACCCGCGAAATCGCTGACGTCGGCGAGGAGACCCTCGCGGTGCTGCGCACGGGCGAACATTTTGGCGAGATGTCGCTGATCGACGATGACGCCGCACGCTCCGCGACGGCCACCGCTCATCACCGTGTTCGCGCCCTGCTGCTACCGCGTCAGGGCCTCCGTGACCTGATGTTTGTCGACCGCGACCTCGCCCACGATCTTCTCTGGCGCTTCGTCCGTCGCCTGACATCGCGAGTCCGCGAGACCAACGATCGCCTGTCGATGCTTTCGTCGAGCGTCAAATTTTAACCGTCGGCTTTGGCCCAGATCCACTTCGACCGCCCGGTAACTCGAATCAGGCCCGAGCCTGAACCTGAGCCCAAGCCCAGGCCTCCCCAGGGTGAACAAGCGCCTCCGCGGGCGCTCGGCAATCGGCCAACGCTGCGCTGAAACCAACCATCGACGTGCACCGAAAAGCTGTGCTCTCGGCGAGCCAGCGGTGATGCCCTCGACATCGAGATGGTTGGTCAAAGAGGAGGCTCTGCGCAGCATCTGCGCAAGGCAGCCGTCCAGAGCTGTTCGCGGCATTCGCGCTAATCCCCGCCAATCCCACAGACTCGGATCCGCGGCTAAAAACCACGCCCCCTCTTGGTGCCCGCGGCCGTATGCTCGCCCCCAGGATAAGGATCAGGGAACGCGCAATGCCCAGCTACATCGCTCAGACAGCTTGCATGATCATGGCCGGAGGCAAGGGCTCGCGCCTGGGGCCGCTCACCAGCCACCGCGCCAAACCCTCGGTGCCCTTCGCCGGCCGCTACCGGATCATCGACTTTGTTCTCTCCAATTTTCTCAACTCTGGGTACCGACGGCTCTACGTTCTGACCCAGTACATGGCGAGCTCGCTGATCAAGCACATCAACCGCAATTGGCACCTCGATGGCTTTAGCCAGTACATCGAGATCGTGCCGGCGCAGATGCGAATGGGCAACCACTGGTACCGCGGCACCGCCGACAGTATCTATCAAAACCTCAACCTGGTCCGCGACTCGAGGGCCGAGCACATCGCGGTCTTTGGCGGCGATCATATCTACAAATTTGCCATCGATCAGATGGAGGCCGCCCACATCGAGCGCAACGCCGATCTCACGGTCGCCGCCTTCCCGGTGCCCAAGGATCAGGCCCACCACTTCGGGGTCATCCAGGTCGACGCCGAGGGCAAGATCGTCGGCTTCCAAGAGAAACCCCAAGAAAATGCAAAAACCATCCCCGGTCGTCCAGGCTGGTGTCTGGTCAGCATGGGCAATTATTTCTTCCGCTCCGAGGTACTGACAGAGGTCTTGACCGCCGACGCCAACGACCCAAACTCCGCCCACGACTTCGGCAAAAACGTGATCCCGCGGATGGTCGCCGACGGTCAACGGGTTTTTATCTACGACTTCGGCCAAAATACGATCCCCGGAGAGCCCGAAGACGCGGCCCCTTATTGGCGCGACGTCGGCACCATCGAAAGCTACTTCCAGGCAAATATGGAGGTCCGCTCGCGGCTGCCAGCGATCAATCTCTACAACCGCCAATGGAGGATTCGCACCGCCCAGCGCGACTATCCGCCCGCTCGCTTCGTCCGCGCCGGCGACCAGCCACCCGCGGATATCGACGACTCACTGGTCTGCGAGGGTTCGATCGTCTCCTCGGCTGCGCTCCGGCGGGTGGTGCTCGGCTACGACACTTATGTACATTCGGGCAGCCAAGTCGAGGACGCGGTGATCCTCTCGGGCTGCAACATCGGCGCGAACGCCCGGCTTCGGCGGGTGCTGATGGACAAAAACTGCTCTATCGAGCCTGGCGCCGAGATCGGCATCGAGCCCGAACGCGACCGCGAACGCTTTCCCTTTATCACCGAGTCCGGGATCGTCGTCCTGCCAAAGGGCACCCGAGTACCCGCAAACGGGCCCATCGAACTCGCCCACGACATGGACTTCTTGATGCGCAACGACATCGCCACCTCGGTCGCGCTAGAGGCCAGCGACGGCCGCTACGCGGTCTCCAAGCGCGAACGCCACTCGTTCGAGTCCTCGGGTCCCCGCTACACCAAGTTCAGCGGACGCTCGTCGTAGGGGATCGAAATTGGCCGCGGATCGGCTCTGCGAAGAGGGCCGCGATCCTGACCGCTTGCCCTGGGGTCCGCGAGGGCTCATGGCCGTCGTCTTCCGACCAGAGGTCTCGCCAGAAACTAAAGGTCTTTGAGAAGGGAGGGGGCGAGGGCTACGCTGCGTGTAGCCCTCATCCTTGGAAGCTCGATGCCCGCCCGAAAACAGTTTCAAACCTCACTGAACCCTAATCCAAAATTGGCTCGTCTCCTCGAAGAGGCGCGAGGTCGAGAAGTCTCCGAGGACGAGTTGCGAGAACAGCGGATTAGCTTTGCTTTCGGCAACGCTCCCCCGTCCGACCTAATTACGAAAGAGACGGTTCGCTACGCGTCGAAACACATCCGGCTCAAGTAACCTCCAAGGTGTTCTTTTACGCGGCGAACCACGAGCCCTAAACGATGTCTGTACGAGAGTGCGACGACCCCAAACTCTTCGCGAGAATCCAGGAGCAGAATCTTCTGCGCCAGTACGATTTACTGACGAATTGCATTGAAATCGGACTCACGAAGGGCATCGAGAGCTTCGACAAATACACTCTCTGGTCGCTCAACGCCGCCGCAGTCGCTAACATCGCCCAGTTCGGCGGACGCTTTCGCCAGGCGCCGATCTACGTTGGCAACCACATCCCTCCCCACTTCGAGGATGTACCTGATCTCATGGATCAGTTCATCTCGGTCATTCATGAGAATTGGGGCATCATGGAGCATCCAACGCTCCTCCCCGCGTACGCCCTCTGGCGCCTAAATTGGATCCACCCCTTCGTTGAGGGAAATGGGCGGACCGCGAGAGCCGCTTGCTACTACCTGATGTGTATGCGCCACGGAGCCCTCCTTCCCGGCAAGAGGATCGTTCCAGAACGTATTCGCGATCAGCGAGGGCCGTACTACGACGCGTTGAAGGCCGCTGATAAAGAGTGGCACAGCGGCCATTTTGCTGTGGATGAACTCGCGTCGTATCTTGAAGGATTGCTTCAAGATCAGCTCACAGAGCCGTAAGTGCCGGAGCACATCCTATCGGGGTGTTCTCTCGCGCTCTGGCAGAGGAGACGTCGATCTCAAGCAGACCTCAGGTCTGAACCCCCCATCGCCTCCGTGCTCGAGTCATCCAGTCCTCGCCAACGGCGCACGCGACGGTGACCGGTGTGCATTTTGCGCATTTTGCGCATTGCGAGAGACGAGGCGAAGCGATGCATCACGAAGGCGCAGGCGCTATACTGCGCGAATAACTTCTGGCAGCGCCGAGAGAGACACGAATGAGTACGCCGAGATCCTCTGCTCCGAGTGCTGTCGATCCATCGTCGTCCATAGATCTGCTTGAGCCAGCCGCTGAGGGCAATCGAGCGCTCCGGCAGCCATCGCCTCGCTCCTTGAGGGTGCTCTCGGGGGAGGATGGCGAGTTTTCGGGGCGGGTTTTGCGTGAGCGTTACGAAGTCCTCGGCTTGCTCGGTCGCGGTGGCATGGCGGAGGTTTACGAGGCCCGCTTTTTGCCGGCAAAAAACAAACGGGTTGCGGTCAAAATTCTCCGCCAGAGCTTGTCCAAGGAGTTCGCGCCGGCCAAGCGATTTGCCCGCGAATTCGCGATTTTGTACGAGGTTCAGCATCGAAATCTGGTGCACGCACTGGACTACGATCGCACAGAGGATGGGCAGCTTTTCATGGTGATGGAGCGGCTTCACGGTCGCAGTCTGGAGAAGCTACGGGGCGCGCTTTCACCTGAACGCGTGGTCACGATCGGCAAGCAGCTCGCTTCGGTATTGAAGTGCCTGCACGGGATGTCGGTGATCCACAGGGATCTAAAGCCTTCCAATGTCATCTTATTGGATGAGGAGGCTTGTAAAAGAGGCGGGCCTCCGGTCGATCATGTGAAGTTGCTGGATCTCGGGGTGGCTCGGCTCGGGCCGGATTGTTACCGGATCGATCGTCCCTACATGACGCCGCCCGAGGAGCGAGAGCTGACCAAAAGCGGGTACGTTGTGGGCACTCCCCGCTACATCCCGCCGGAAGCCGGCGATGCGCCGCCAACGAAACTCTGGGATATCTACGCCTTGGGTGTGTTGCTTTGGCAGCTGGCCTGTGGCTGCTTGCCGCCAAAAGCGTGGCGAGTTGCGGGCGTGATGCGTGGGCTTCCCGAGGGACAGGTGGGGCTGCCAACACTCCTCGAGCGCACGCTTCGCGGGGCGATGTGTGTGGATCCAAAGCGGCGCTTTGCGTCGATCGAAGATTTTATGGATGCGTGGGAAGAGGTTGAGGCCGAGCTCTCGGATCCAGGTGTGCAGCCCGCCGCCAAAGGGGGCTCGGCAGATCCTGGAGAGACGAAAAGCTGGCAGCGCAAGCCGATGGAGGACGCGAATTGGGATCAAGCCGCGCTTAAAAGGCACCCGCGGCATTGGCAGGGGGTGCTGAACCGAGCGAGCAAGCGAGAGCAAGGGCGGATCGGCGTGGCTCTGCGCTGGCTTGTTCTTGGGATTTTGTTGGGTTGCTCGGCAGGCATGGGCATTGCGTTGGCCCTCTTTGATCCGAGGGATCCGGGGGTCCCGAGTCGCTCCGCCGAGCTTTGGCACGAGCCCGTTGCAGCGCGTGCGGACTACGGACCTGAGAGACCCAGGGACCAAAGGACCGAGCTGTCTGCGGTGCTCGAGGGCGAGCGCAACGCTAGCGGCACAGGGGCGCCGGGCAGCACGTCGACGGCGAACGAAGTGCCAAACAAGCAGGCACAGGCGCAGGCGCAGGCCAGGCCGTCGCGCTCCAGGCGTGCACGATCGTCGACCGCGAGCGCCACGACCTGGGCACACGAGCACGGGGCCGCGATCAAGCGTTGCTTTGCCAGTGGCAAGGCAAACTCCGGATTGGGGGCAGTTGACATCAAATTGACATTTGATGCTTCTGGAGCCCTAAAAACGACTGAATTTCCGACAATTCAGAGTTCATTGCGTCGCCGTTGCTTGCGTGAGCTGTTTGTGGGGCTGCGAATTGAGGAAGGTCGTAGCGGACGAATAGTGACGTTTTCGCTCGGAGAGTGATAGCATTTTCGCTCCGTGCCTGTGATTTTCTCGCACAGCCCCCTCGACTCCGTATTTTTTCGGGCCTCGGCCTTGGCGCTTACGGTCTTGGCGCTTGGCTGCGGCCTGGCTGTGGCCGCTGAGCCTTTGCCCGAGTCCGCGCCTGTGCCCTCGCAGCAAGAGGCCGCGCGCGCGCACGCCGAGATGCTCGAAGAGACAGGTAATTTTGTCGGCGCCGCCAAGATCTGGGAGTCGCTAACGCGGCAATCGCTGGACCCGATGCTGTTGCTGTACGCCGATAGCGCTTGGAAACGGGCATTTGCGGCGGGGCTCAGCGAGGACATCTGCCGGCCCTTTCGCTTCTCGGAGTGGCTTCGCAAACAAAAACGCTTGAGCGATGCCCAGCGTTTAGAGGTCCTCGAACTCGAGCATGACCAGCTCAAGGATTTCCCCGAGAGAGTGCACTGTGTGTTGCCGGCAGAGAAACCGCGGGTGCCTCTGCTGCTCGGCAACCTGGGAATTCCCGAGCCCCTGCGGGCTTGGGGTTCGCCCGCCGACGACCGCCAAAAGCATCGCTCCGGCAGGGGAGCCGGCATCACGCTCTTGGCCCTGACGCCGGCCCTCGCTCTCACGTCGGTTGTCTCGGGTCTGTACTCGCTTGGCCTCTGGAACATGCTGCTGCGGGTTCGAGAGGATTTTGATGCCCAAGGCGTCGATATACCCACGCCTGTGGTGCACGCGATCGAAGAGTCCTACGCCACTTCGGACGCGCTGCAGATGATTTCGGTGGGCACGGGCATCGCCGCAGGGGCGTCGCTTGTCGTCGGCACCGGTTTGTTGATTCGCTCGCGACGCCTGCAGAGAAGTGCACCGCGTGCACCAGGTGCACCAAAAACTTCCGAGCGAGGGCAAAACGCCCGTGCTCACTCACAACCAAAACCAAAACCAAAACCAAAACCCACTCTCGCACCGTTGTTGGGCCCTCAAGGGGCTGGAATCACACTTGGAGGCCGTTTTTGATGTTTGCTTCGATCTCTTTCAGGGTCGTATTTTTTTGTTCCTGCATGCTTCTTTTGACAGCCTGCATCACCGAAAGTTTGGACGAGTACTTCGACGGTTTTGCCAGCGCGACCGAGTCGAGCAGCTCTTCGGGCGGCACCGAAAGCGGCGGCTCGCAAAGCGGCGGTGACTCGCAGAGCGGCGGCGGTGACTCGCAAAGTGGCGGCGGCGGCTCGGCTGCCTCGGTGACGATCACAACGGCGAGCGGCGGTTCGTCCGTGACCCAGGGCGGCGTTACGGCCACAGGAGGCACAGAGGGCACAGAGGGCACAGAGGGCACGGATGGCACGGATGGCACGGATGGAACAGGAAACAGCGAGGGCGATGACGATCCCAATCTTCCGCCGGAGATCCTCGGCAGCTCGTTCAAGCCAAACCCGATCACCGAAAATGGAGCGATCGGCGTCACAGTTTGGACAAAAAACAGTGACGGCGTGAGCCTCGAATTTGGCAAAGACCAAGTCCAAGGTCTGACGGTGATCGACCTCGAAAAAACCGACGAAGGAGTCTTCGAAGGCGAGATCCCCGTGTACACCGCGATGGACAACGGCAACCACACAGCGGCGATGACTCCCACGCATAACAACATTGAGGGAGATCTTGTCAATGGCACATATACGGCAACTCTCACGCCGCTAGGCGCGCAGCGCGGTTGGGAAGACGGCGGCGAAGGCACCGGCGAAGGCCGGTCGAGCGCACTCGCTTGGTACTCCAACGAGCAACTTTACGACGTCGGAACCATGGGCCCAGCCAACAAACCCCGCT
>CAYYUP010000054.1:0-28158 GCA_964474905.1 uncultured Nannocystis sp.
AGAAGAAGAAGAAGAAGAAGAAGAAGAAGAAGAAGAAGAAGAAGGAAAAAGATCCAGGCGGGAGTGCAGGGTCATTGAATCGGCGGAGATCTGAGCGGCCAGAGCGTAGACCTCGACGCCCTGCTCGATCGCCCGTCGCAGTTCGGCGCCCCAGGCCGGATCGATCGCATCCGCCGGTGCGAAGCGGTTGCAATCGCCGCGTTGAATGACGAGCACGAGGGCCGCTCGATGGCCGGCGTGCACGACCTCTTGAAGCTCCAGCAGGTGCTTGCGCCCGCGCTCGGTGATCGCGTCGGGGAAGGCCGCGACGCCCGGACTAAGGCGCATGGTTGTGCTTTTGACTTCGATGTAGATCCGCTGGTCGTGCACGAATTCCGGGGCGCGGCTGCGGGCGCGGCCAGGGGGGCGGACTAGGGGTTCGCCGCCGCGGCTGAGCAGCAGATCGATCCGCGATCGTTTGCCTGTGGGCCCGCCGTAGGCGACCTGGGTTCTCACGCGCGGGTAGCCGGCGAACTCCGGCAAGAGTTCGCCCGCGGCGATCGCTTCGGCGACCAGGGTCTCTGCCTTCGCCGACCAAACGCCGACCCAGCCGCCGTCGATCTCGACCGCGACCCAGGTCCATGCCAGGCGGCGTTTGGGGTCGGCGGAGAAGTGGGCGAGCACAGCTGCGCCCTCCACCAAGCAGCCACGCATCGAGCCGGTATTGGGGCAGTGAGCGACGACTTCGCCGCAGCCTTCGAGATCGAGATCGGCAAAAAATCGTTTGTAGCGGCGGATCAGGCGTCCGCGTCGCAGCGGCGGGTCGAAGTGCATCGCCGCGAGCATGACGGAGCATAACGACGCGCGCAAGCGCGCAATAGAGGGTATGCTCTGCGGTGCAAGGCCAGAGCCTATGGACCCAGAGCTGCTGAAGATCCTCGCCGTGCTCCTTTACCTCGCGGTGCTTGTGTTGATCGGCGTGGTTGCCTCCCGCCGCATGCACGATCTCCGTGACTACTTGGTCGGCGGAAAGAACCTCGGCTACCTCGCGGTCGCCTTCTCTGCGCGGGCCACCGGCGAGTCCGCGTGGTTGCTGCTCGGGCTGACGGGCATGGGCGCAGTAGTTGGCTACAAAGCGCTCTGGGTGGTGCTAGGCGAGGTTTTGGGCGTTGGTCTGGCGTGGGCATTACTCAGCCGACCCTTCAAGCGCCTCACCGATCGCTACGACTCGATCACGATCCCCGACTATCTAGAGTCACGCTTTCGCGACAGCGCCCACAGCCTGCGCAAGATCGCCGCGATCGCCCTCGCGATCTTCGTCACCATCTTTGTCAGCGCTCAGATCGATGCGACCGGCAAGGCCTTCGAGAGCTTTCTCGGCTGGGACTACACCTTTGGCGCGGTGGTCGGCTTTGCGGTGGTGATGGCCTACGTGACCGCCGGAGGCTTTGTCGCTGTTGTCTGGTCGGATATTTTTCAAGGGGCGTTGATGGTGGCGGGCCTCGCTCTGCTGCCGATTGTGGCGCTGATCAGCGTCGGCGGGGTGAGGGCATTAAATGAGCGCTTGCTGGCGATCGACGCCGGACTTTTGAGCCCGCTCGGGGCCGAGGGCGCAACCTTGGCGGGTGTATTCTCGGTGATCGGCCTCGCCGGCATCGGCCTCGGTTTTCTCGGATCGCCGCAGATCTTCGTGCGATTTTTGGCCCTGCGCTCAGAACGGGAAATCGCTCCAGGGGCAGTCGTAGCGATAGTCTGGACGGTGATCGCCGACACCGGAGCGGTGTTTACTGGGATCCTCGGACGGGCGATTTTCTCGCGCCCTGGGGACGCCGCGGTCAGTGTTTTGGCCGATGCGGAGGCGGTGCTGCCGATGCTCGTCGAGCACCTGATGCCGGCATTTTTGGTGGGGCTTTATGTGGCGATCATTCTCGCGGCGATCATGTCGACGGTCGACTCGCTGTTGGTGCTCGCAGCGAGTGCGGTCATCCGCGATCTCTACCAAAAGATCCGTCGTCCAGATCTGGCCGACGCCGCCCTGGTCCGGCACAGCCGAGTGGCGACGGTTGTGCTCGCGTGCATCGCCCTGGCGATCGCCCTGGGGGTCGCGGCTGTGAGCCCGGTTCGAACGGTTTTTTGGTTCGCAATCTTCGGCTGGTCCGGGATCGCGGCGACCTTTTGTCCGCTGATGATCCTGTCGATTTTTTGGTCGGGCATCACTCGACGCGGTGCGATCGCGGCGATGCTCACGGGCATGATCTTGGTGCCGGTCTTCAAGCTCGGACTGATGCATGCGCCGGGTATCGGCCCCTTGCTCGTTGAGCTATCAGAGCTACCACCGGCCTTCGCAGCGTCGCTTATCGCCGGCGTCCTGGTGTCGCTCGGCGACCCCGCCGGCCGCGACCGACTGCTGAATGAGGGCATCGCCGAGGAACTCAAAGACGCCAAACGCTGACCGTATTTTTCTATTTTTTCTATTTTTTCGTTGCTTCCGCTTGCCGAAGTGCGGTCGCGATGCGGTTGGGGAAAGACGGAATGCGGTCTCGGGCATCCTATGACGTGCTCGGATCCCGGGGCTCTCTACTTGGCTTTTGCTTTTGCTTTTGCCTTGGCCTTGCGTTTGTCGCTCCGTCGATCTCGCTTGTCGGTATGGCGCTCGACGGTCGCGAGCTCTCGTTCGATTCTCGCGAGTTCTCGCTTAAGCTCGCGGCGAGTGAGGTCGTCGATGTCAGGTGCGTTCTCCAGGGCGCGCCTGATCTCCTGTTCGAACTCGCGGCCGAAGAGCTCCTGGGCGCTGATCGAGTGCCCAGGTGTCGCAGTCCTGAGCCCCCGGTTTAGGGCGACGAGGTCGAGGTCGAGGTCATCGAGATCGGCAAGACCTGCGAGGTCATCGAGATCGGAAAAATCGGCGAGATTGGCGAGAGCTGCAAAATCGGCGAGAGCGATCTCGCCGAGAGCGTCGAGGTCGAGTTCCACGACGATTGTCTGAGCGGTGTCATCGTCGTTTGTGATCTGAAAGGCATAGCCGCCTTGATGGGGGCCAGTCGTGATGTGGAAGACCTGGGCGTCGCGATTCTCAGGGCCTCGGTGTCGACTTTGAATTTCGAGATGATGGGCCTCGGTCTCGAGGCGACGGGCCTCTGCTCCGAGGCGACGGGCCTCCGCTTCGAGGCGACGGGTGCGGGTGCGGGATCGATGGGCTGTCTCTTGGGCCCGGTGGAGGTCGGCTGCGAGGCGTTGTCGTTGGCGAGACCTGCGTCGTTCGGCGCGTCCTGCATGGCGAGCCTCTCGCTGAGCCCGTCGCTGGGCCCGTCCGCGGCTCGGTGCGGCGCTGGCCAACATCGCGGCCGTGAACGCGTGGTTGTTGCCGGGAGCAAACGCCACCTGGGTCCAGCCCCTCTCAGCGCTGATGAGTCGGTGGGTTTGTCGTGTGGAGCAGCGCGAATGGGCCCGCCGATTCGAGTCGCTCGGACAGATCTCGAAGACGCTTGCGAACTCTGGGTTTCCGTTGGCGAGCACAGGGCTTTCAGCACTAGAGGAGGTCGAATCAGGCGAATCAGTAGAATCAGTAGAATCAGTAGAATCAATGCTGGCTGACGAGACCGAAGGTGCGAGCCAAGCGAGGGCGCCGAGGATCGCCAAACCGAGGCCGATGCCTTGCGATCCCGTGAGCTGTCGGCGGTCAGCAGGTTGCACGAGACGGCGGATGCGATCGATGACCGGCGAGTGCGGCCTCGCCATTGCGCTGGCCAGCGGTAGTCCCGGCTGATCGATCCAGGCCGCGACTCGCTCGATGCATTTTGCGAGAGCTAGACCGTCGCCGGTACGCTCGCGGGCCCAGGCGTCGCAGAGCAGCTCGGCGTTGTCGATCATGCGTCGGCGGAGCAGGCGGAGCAGCGGCTGAAAGAAGAGCAGTGCCTCTAAACATGCGGTCGCCATCAGCCACTCGGGATCTCGCCGGACCAGGTGGGCGAGTTCGTGAGCGAGCATCGCTCGCAGCTCGGTCGGCGGGATTGTGCCCTGTTCGAGGGCTCGGCTCGGCACACAGATTTCACGGCGCACAAGCGCGATCGGTGAGCGGATCGCATCGCTCGTCGACAGGCGCATCGACTTGCCGCCGTCGATCTCAGCGGTGAGCTCTAGAAAAAGTTCGAGCGCGGGATCTTCGACCGCGACGCGGCGATCCTGAAGGTGCCGGCGGAGGTTGTAGATGCGGCGCACAAAGAGGCCGAGCGCGAGCGTAGAGCCGAGGCCGAATAGGCCTACCAGGAGCGCCGCGATCGTGGGGCTGAACTGGGCGCTTGCCGGTGAGGCAGTCGTTCGTGGGGGCGGGCTCGCCTGTTGAGCAACTGCACCTGCAAAGGCCGTGACAGGCGCGCTGCGACGGGCCGGCAAGGAGAGCACCATCACCGAATTCGCATCGGCAAAGACGAGTTGGCGACCGCTCTCCGGCGCTGGCTGGGTCGCTCGCTCGGGGGCCATTGGAGGCGGTGCTTGGCGTGTTGGGGCATTTTTTTCGGTCGCTGAGCTGAGCGCGAATTGGCCGCTCTGTCCGCCGATCCCGAGACCCAATTGCAGTGATGCCGTCGCCAACGGACCGAGCAATGCGATCTTCCACAGGAGATCGCGAGAGGTCGGGCTTAAGCTCTGTCTCAGGCGGACGAGCAGGGCGACGCCGCCGATGAGCAAAGTGCTGTGAATCGCATAGGTGGCGGCCCAGGCGAGTACATTGAGGGTCCAGGGGGTGAACTCACTCATGGTCCTTATCCTTTTCGTTTTGCGTTTGCTTTGTGCGCTCGGCTTCGACGATCAGGCGCCGTACCTCCGCGAGGTCATCGCGGGAGATGTCGCTCTGGCGCAAGAGGTGGGAGACGAGGGCTGTGACATCGCCATCAAAGAGGTGGTCGGTGACCCGCGAGACCATCGATGTGCGGATCTCATTTTCTGCGATTGCGGGCTGGTAGATGTAGGCCCGGCCCTGCCGCCGAGCGACCACAAGGCCGCGCTTGGCGAGGCGACTCAGCAGAGTTGAGACGGTGGTTGGCGCAAGCTCGCGACCGGCGAGGGCGAGCATTGATTGGATTTCGCTGACTCCGGCAGAGCCGCGCTGCCAGAGCGCGCGCATGATCGCGAGCTGGAGGTCGGAAAGCTGAAAATCGTCCGGCATGAGAGAACTACACCTGTAGTCGAACTACATCTGTAGTTGATGGCTGTCAAGGCGAATAATCGAGAATTCTGCCGCGCATTGCGGGAAACTGGGGGGTAACCGGAAGCGCAGACCCGGGGGTCGGCGCGTGCGTTGGAGCTACCCGTATGGACATCCGCGACCTCGAACTCTCGCGCCCTTGCCCGATCGATCTCGACAGTCTCGGTGTCGATCGCAGCCAGCCCCAGGTTTTTTGCTCGCATTGCCAGAGCCAGGTCACCGATATCTCCAAGATGCCGGAAGCTGCGGCGGCCGCCTTTGTCCGCAAGAATCGCGGCACGGGCGTGTGCATTTCGTACCAGCGAAATGCTGCGGGCAAAGTTCGCTTTGCCGATGCAAATCATCCAAAGATGCCAGTTGTCGAGAGCCCGCTCGTGCCGGTCGAGCGTCTGGGCCACCCGCGTTTAAGGCGAGCGGCTGCCGTCGCAGCGCTGACCCTCGCCGCCTGCACGCCGCATCGTGACAAGAGTGAGATCGATGATGAGATCGCCAAGCAGGCGATCGAAATATTCGAGCTGCAAGAGGAGCTGCGCGCTCAGCATCAGGAGGTGCCCGAGGTGCCCGAGGTGCCAGCGGTGCCCGCGGTACCAGCGGTGCCAGTGGTGCCAGCGGTGCCGACAGAGGTCGAACCCTGCGAGGCTACGCAAGTGAAGGACCGCAAGGACCGCAACGTCCGCGGCCAACTGCGCGTGCGAGAGCCTTCACAGGAGGAGCTTCTAGAGCACGAATGGGATCGTTTCGACGGCGGAATCTGAGGCTGCTGCTGTCGATTCGCGAGGGCCTGGTCGCGCTCCGTGCAGCGCCAGGGCGCTAGATGTTGGTGCGGATTGCGGATTGCGGATTGCGGACTGCAGACCGCAGATTGCGGGTTGCGGAGTTCGTAGATGCTGTGCAGGTTCTCCGCGGATTTGTGGGCAGTACGGGGTTTGTGGGCAGTACGGGGTTTGTGGGTCGTGTGGGCGTTCTGCTCGTGCTCTGTAGTTGAACAGAATTCGGGTACTCGCGGGCACGCCGTGCGATCATCGGCGCATGCCAGGCCGCGGCGCGCATCAAATCTCTGAGAACTCAGAACACAGAGCGGGATGTCCATGAGCGCGGTGCACTCCTCTGCGCCGCTTTGCTGGCTGCACATCTCTGACCTGCATGTGCAGAGCGCAAGCTGGGAGCAGGACATCGTGCTTAAGGCGATGCTGCGCGATCTTCCGGGCCTGCTCACTTCGAAGTGTCGGGTGTGCAGCGTGCCAGAGGGCGAGAATCGGCATCTGGTCGTTCGTGGGCTGAAGCAGCTTGGTCAGTTATGAACATTTCGAAGCAACCATCCGGGACAAAGGTAGATCGAGCTGCCGAGCGGAGCCACACGCGTGAGATACACGGGCGGCGTTTCCAAATTGGAAGGCCTGCCGCCCGATGCTACCTCATTGATCGTATTACGACCTCGATGGGCTTATAGAAGAGACCGTGCATCTCCCTCCTCCTTGTTGGTCGTACCATTTCGCCGCAGGGTATTCGCGAACTCATGGCGGAGCGTGCCAGGTGGCCGCCGTGCGCTGGTGAAACTTGTCAGGAGGCGGCCCGCGAGACCAGGCGCTCTAATTTCGTGGCCTCGTACCGTGACACGGGTCCATTAAACCATCACCATCTGGCAATGCGTAGATACTCAGTACCAACTGTACTCGCGGCTTCGTTGCTGCTCTCTCTCTCCGTCGGTTGCGGCGACGATTCGGGCGCTAGCTCCGATACGACCGCCACGTCGAGCTCGACCTCGACCTCGACCTCCACAACGACGGGCACGACAAGCACGGGGTCCGACGAGACCTCCAGCGAGAGCGGCTCGGATTCCGAGGACACCAGTGTTGCGACGACGACCACAACTACAACTACAACAGGCGGGCCCGATCCTTTTTGCGGTGACGGCATGGTGTTTGGCGACGAAGAATGCGATGACGGTGATGGCAACGGTGATCAGAACGCCTGCAAGTCCGACTGCACGCTTCAGGCCTGCGGCGACGGTTTTGTCGGCCCAGGGGAGTCCTGTGATGACGGCAACCAGGACGACGCGGACGCGTGCAACAATAATTGTGAAGAGGTGACCTGCGGTGATGGTGTGCTTGGCGGCGCAGAGCAGTGTGATGACGGCAATGACGTCGACAGCGATGCCTGTCTCAACAACTGCCAAGCAGCGATCTGCGGCGATACAGTGATCCAGGAGGGGGTCGAGACCTGTGACGATGGCAACGATGTCGACGACGACGAGTGCACCAATGCCTGCACCTCCCCCGGCTGCGGCGACGGAGTTCTCCAACAGGGTAACAATGAAGAATGCGATGACGGCAATGACGTGAACACGGATATGTGCCTCGATACTTGCATCACGGCGAGCTGCGGCGACAGTTTTGTCCAAGATGGCATCGAAGAGTGCGATGACGGCAACGAACTCAGCGACGACGGCTGTGTCGATGGCTGCCTCCTGGCGACCTGCGGCGATGGATTTACCCAGGCAGAGGTCGAAGAGTGTGATGATGGTAACAATGCCGACGGAGACGGCTGTTCGGCCACCTGCACGACTGAGCCCGGCGACCAGCTCTTCGAGTACACCGGTGACGTCCAGCAATTCGAGGTCCCTCCTGGCGTTACTGTGCTAAAGATCGAGGTGTGGGGTGCCGAGGGCGGGACTCCGACGAATAGTCAGAACAACTGTGAAGGCAACGGAGACTTCGGCGGCCTAGGTGGCCTCACGGTGGGCGAGGTTAACGTCACGCCTGGGGAGCAGCTCTCGATCTACGTCGGTGGTGCTGGCGAGCCCGGTCCTATGGGTGGATGGAATGGGGGGGGCGCGACCTGTAACCAGACCGCGACCTGCTCGACTGGCGGCGGTGCCTCGGACGTGCGCCGTGGCGGTGAGACGCTCAACGATCGCATCATCGTCGGCGCAGGCGGTGGCGGTGCCGAGTACTCCTGCGGCGGCAAAGGTGGCGGCGGAGGTGGTGGGCTGATGGGCCTCAATGCCTCGGGTGGCGACAACAGCAACGCCGACGGCCAGGGCGGAACTCAGAACGCGGGAGGAGCGGGCGGGACCGGCTCGGCGAATGGCCAAAACGGCACCTTCGGGATCGGCGGAGCCTCAGCGAATACCCTGCACGCGGGCGGAGGCGGAGGCGGTTGGTACGGCGGCGGCGGTGGTGGCCAGGACGGCCACGCAGGCGGAGGTTCTGCGTACCACGATGGCATGGACGCGAATACCAGTACGACACCGGATATCCGCATGGGCGACGGCCAGATCCTGCTCAGCTGGGGTTTTTAGTAGATAGATTGATAGGTCGCTCGCGACGAGAGGGCGCTCGCTACGGTGGGCGCCCTTTCATGCATCGGTGCATCGGTGCATCGAGTTTGTGGTGATTGCTGCGCGACCTCCTTTTTCTATTCGTTCGGTGTACGCCAATCAATCGCAACGCCGGGAACGATGCTCTTGACGGCACGATTGACAGCATCTTGAACGCGGGTCTCAATCGACGAGGTCGAAGCGTCGAGAACCTCGATTCGTTGCCAGCACCAGGGCAGTGTCGACTCCATTGAGTACATTACAAGCCAACCTCGATAGCGTGGGGGCTCGAGCGAGCGCTTTTCGCTGAGCATCACTCCTAGCCGCCCGGACGCTACTGTGCGGTCGAACTCCGCCTGAAGGCTCGCGCTTTGGAGCGTTTGTTGCTCGCCGCTCGTACCATCGAGCCGGCGGAGATCGTCGAAGAGCGGGGAGGAGAGCGCTCGCCAGTCGTCGAGTTCGCTCGCGCGGCCAAAGCTCGCGCCCTTATGCTCGGGTCCGTCCCCGAGATCACTCGCTGAGATGCCGGTGCCGAGGTATTCGAGCAGGGCTTCGTCGATGATCACGAGCGCGCTGCCATCGGTCGGAGCGATCTTTGCATCGCAGTCCCGCGCTTCCTCCATGGACTCCGGCGGCGGTAGCGAGTGAAATACTCGGGCCATACGCGACCGCGCGATGGATGCCGAAGGCGGAGATCCTGCATCAAGCCCAAGCGCGGCCTCTTGCGCAGGTGCAGGCGCAGTTGCAGTTACGAGTGCAGATCTGGGATCGGGCTCGGGTACGGGGACTGCTGGTGGGTCTTGATTCGGAATACGCGCAGCATCCGTGCAAGCGGTTGTGAGCGCAACTGTGAGCGCAGCAAGGGCCGTCGTCGATCTCCAGAGCATGTCAGTTGAGCCTATCACGAGCCGTGATTCGCGGGCTTGCCCGCCTGGGCTCGAGCGAGCGCGATCGATGGCTTCGACGATGATGTCGTCGGCGGTCAAGGGGAAATACGGGGTCGATCGCGCATCCGTGGGCCTGGCCTTGACGATCGAGGAGTCCGGCGGCTTTGACCGCCGCATGCTCAGCGACGTTGATGCCACGGGGTACTGCGGCGTTGTCGTGAATGCCGGCTCGCCGCTTGAAATTTTTCATTTTCAAATACGTCTGCAATGACAGGACAAGCTGCGTTCGAGTCTCTTGACGCCGGCTCCTATTGCCTAGTATACGCCGCATATGCGAATCGCTCGCTGCGAGATTCTGCGCTTTGAGGCCCTCACGGCCCGGGAACGCGCAGCGTTGGCAGAGCCTCTTATCGACATCGTCCAGACCTGGTATGCGATCGACGATCGCGCCTTCGTGGCCGAGAATGTGGTATTTCGCCAACGTGGCTGGTTGATGATCTGCTACGGCGTTGATGATGCGGTGCTGGGATTCAATAGCATTGGTGTGAATCGGTTTCGGTTGGGGGCTGGGGCGGGTAAATCACGCTATTGGATGGTCGTTGATTCCGGGATTTATGTACGCCCTGGCGTCCGCGGCGTGAGGGGCAGGGTGCAGCGATTTCTCCTGCGCAGTATTATTAAACTACGAATACGGCATCCCTTGGCCCCCTTTGTGTTTGTCGGTCTATGTGCAAATCCGGTGACGTATGTGCTGGGCGCGACCTACTTTGCGGTGGTGCATCCGCGACCAGGTGTTGCCATTCCAGATCGGGTCACTGCTCTGGTGCAGGATGTGATGAAGGCTCGGGGCGTTCGGTCGCTGCATGCTGGTGATCCATGGATCGTTGCCCTTGATCAGCCGGTTGCAATGCAGGCTCCTGAGCGTCTAGAGGCCTCGGCCGAGATGGCGCAGAATGCCGATGCCATCTGGTATCGCCAGCGCAACCCCCACTTCATGGACGGAGAATGGTTGGTGATCTATATATCATTGAGTTGGCCTCATCTGATCGCCTTTGGGATCCCGCGGCTTCGCCGGTATCTGAGCAATCGGCAGCGGCCAGTCCGTATGTAAAACCTCGCCGGATGCATGATCTCGGGGTGCTTGGCAGCGGGCGCCTCATAGGGGGGCTGTGGCGCCGAAATATAGACGCTGAGGGGGGCCTTGTCATCGTAAAGAGTAGCGACTGTTCACACCTCCGGATGAAGTGGCATCGACAGCATAAAGGCGTCTCGTCCGCTCTCGTCGGGCGCCGGCAGGGTGGTCGCGAAGATCGACTCGCGCATGCACTCGAGAAAGAGCGGATCGACGATCTGGTTGTCGGGGCCCGGTTCGACGATCTCGACGACGCCGCCGATCTCCACGTCGCCGATGGTCTCGATGTTGAGCATCAGGTCGCCTTCGAGCGTCGGGTTTTGCTCGAGGGCGAGCGCGTAGCACTCGTCGGCGAGCGGCATCAGATCTTCGTTCATGACCTTTAGGAGGTAGCCGTGGTTGCCGCTGCGATCCTGGAGGTCGCCCACCACGGGCGCTTGGCCGGCTGCTTCCGCGGGCCGCTCGTTCGCTTTGGCGGGCTGCTTTGGGTCGTTGTTAAGGTCGCGCTTCGTGGCATTTTCGCGGGCGAGCAGACCTGCGATAATTCGTTGACGCATGGCCTTGTTCTCGGCCGTCCGCTGGTGTGGTTGTGCGTGGATTCGAGGCTTGGAGTTCGCTTGAGGGTTGCCGCTGGGAGTCGCAGCAGCCACGGCATGCGACTTGGGAGCATGTATCCGTTGGGCCGCAGCTGAGTCCGTGTTCGGCTCCTCGTCGCTGACTACGAACCACAGGCCGACCAGGGCGAGGAGTGCTACCAGCGCTGCGAATAGGGGCTTGTTCTGCACATGTTCGCATACCACGCTTGGTCACCGCTTGGTCACCGCTTGGTCACCGCTCGGTCGGTGGCTCGGAGCGCTCACATCTTGAAGTTGCGGGTGACGGGTGTATCCGACGACTTCCTGGGGAACGTGGCCTTGCGAATGGCGCGTTCGATGCATTCACCGAGGGAAGATCCTTTGTGTGAACCCTGCGCCTCGGCGCTGATCGGCCGCCCGGTGGCGCCGGCAATTTTGAGGCGAACCTTTACCTTCATTCCGGGTAGCGCGTACTTGTTTGAGCAGCGCTTGATTCTGGATTGCACACCGTTTAGCCCGCGGCTGATCTCGCGGGAGCTGAGCTTGGTCGCGAGCTGCGGTGGCGGTGTGACGACGGGCTCCGGGGGGGCAGCTTCACCGTTGGTGCCCGCTGTTGAAGTTGAAGTCGAAGTCGAAGTTGAAGTCGTCGGGTCCGGGCCGCTCTCGCTCTCGAGGCCTGTACTCGTGCTCAAGCTGGTGCCTGTGGTTGAAGTCGATGTCGCCTTCTCGCTGGTGAGGGCGGCATTTTGAGTGCCGTCGACGTTGGGTCCACATCTGCCGCTGACGAGGATGAGGAGGAGCGTGAGCACCAAGAGGGCGAGCGCGCCCAGGGCGAGCCAGAGGCGGCGACGGCCTGGCTCGACCTCAGCATCGTCGCGGAGCAGCGAGATCACGGCGCCCATTTCAACGACGGTTTGGTAGCGTTTGTCAGGGTCCTTTTCGAGGGCCCGCATGACCACTTCGTCGATGGCCTCGGGGATGCCGACGCTCGGCACCCGTCGTCTGGGCGCCAGTGGCTTCTCGAGGAGGTGCTTGGTGAGCGTCGCCATGTAGCTCTCACCGCGCAGTGGTACGTCGCCGGTGAGTAGCTTGTACATCGCGACACCGACTGCATAGATGTCGGCTCGAGCGTCGGCCTTGAGCCCCCGGACCAACTCTGGAGCGACGTACTCTGGGGTGCCGACAAGCGCCGACGAGGTCATCGCCTCTTCGCTCTGCTGTTGGGCTTCGTCGAGGATTTTGGCGATGCCGAAGTCGAGCACCTTGATGTAATCGTCATTGCCGGCGCGGGAGATTCGGAAGCAATTCTCGAGCTTCATGTCGCGGTGCACGATGCCGCCGTCATGGGCCGCGCCGAGGGCTGCACAGATCTGTTCGGTGATCGCGAGGACTCGGGGCCAGGGCAGTCGTGTCTCGCGCTTGCAGGTGGCCGCGAGGTCCTCGCCCTCGAGGTACTCCATCACCAAAAAGGCGAGGCCGTCGTCGGTGTAGCCGAAGTCGGTGATGTCGACGATGTGTTCGTGACGGATCTTCGAGGCGGCGCGGGCCTCGAGCAGGAAGCGTTCGATATCCTGCGGCCGCTTGCTGTGCTCGTAACCCAGGACCTTGACCGCGACGGTCTTACCGATCAGCGTGTGCTTGGCGAGGTAGACGGCACCCATGCCGCCGCGGCCGATCTGACGAATCAGGCGGTAGCGCTCAGCTAAGGTCTCGCCTGCGAGGTCTTCGGCGGCGACAGCTTTTGCGGCCGCTCGCGAGAGGGCACGCTTTCCCGCCTCGGTCTCGGCGAAGGCAAGGCCCTGACTGATGAGTGAGGACGGTCCCTCGACGCGCTCGGGCGGATCTCCTGGGGGGCTGTCGGACATCGGCGACGGTCGAAAAGCGACGCTAGCATAGCGGAACCTGCGACGTAGATCCCGCTTGCTAAACGCTGCGCGGAGCCGCGAGATCCAGCTTAGAAGCGGAGATGGATCCCCGCGCCCAGCTTATGCGGCGCGATCGAGGGCATCAGCGAGAGCTTCGGTGTCGACCGGGCTTGTCTCCGCTTGCCGATCACGTAGAGCGCGATTCCAGTGCCGAGGGCGATGCTGCCGGTGGCTCCGCCGATGATCGCGAGCAGGTTCGCCTGCTTGCCAATGGAGTTGAGCCTCTCGGTCTCGGACGCGTTGGAGGGCAGATCTGGCCGGCTCATGAGCAGCCACCTGCCTTCGAATTCGGCCTCTGCTCCGAGGGCCAAGCCGGCCGCTCCTGCGCCCAGAAGCAGTGCGCCCGCGCTGATCAAGGCGACTCCGCTGCCGACGAGGGGGTCGCGGAGCCGCACCCGTTGCGGTGGTTCGCGAGGTTTTGGTGACAGCTCGGGATCGGGCTCTGCGGAGACGTCTTCGAGGGAGGGGGGGAGCGACTCAGCGTCTTCGCACTGGAAGTCCGGGTTGTCGGAGCGGAGGAGATCCAGCTCGTCGAGGTAGGTCTCGTGAAGCTCGGCCGCCTTGCGGGCGTCACGGCTGCGACGAGATCCGCGGAGTTCCGCGTTGTCGTCGAGGAAGCCGCCCAGGGTTTTGGTCGCATCGCAGAGGTGCGTCGGGCGGCCGTCTTCGGAGAAGGCTGCGACTCGGGCCTCGACGAGTTCAAAGAGCAGCGCTGCCCGACGGTCGAGCTCTTCGCGGGGGAGTGCTTCGTAGGCGGCTTGAAAGAAGTCGGCAGCGCCCGCGAGGTCGCCGATGTCGAGGGCCTTGCGCCCCTGCTCGTAAAGAATCGCGGCCTCTTCCGGGGAAGCGTAGGCCCATGAGGGCGCCGTGCAGAGGCCTGCGAGGGCCACGGTAGAAGCGAGCAAGAGGCCGGTGATCCCGCGCAAGAAGCCCGCCGTGAGCCCGAAGCTCGGCCTCATGACAGCGAACTCGGTCGCCTTTGTGGCGCGACCGAGGAGGTTCTTTGTCTGCGGTGGAGCGCCGTTTAGATGCATGCTTGAGGTCGCCTCGCACGCGATCGAGGGCAGAATAGTCGATCGAGTCCGGCCCCGACAAGCGACGCGATCGTAGGGGCGAAGGGGCGAAGGGGCGAAGGGGCCAGACTCGCCCGTTGCCCTGCCTGGCAGGGCTGGGAGAGGAGGGAAGATCTCTTCGCGGCGTCGCGGTCTTGAGCGGCGATCAAAGATGTCCATAGAGACACCTTTGCTCGCCTTGCGTCTGGCGGTGAAGGGCGAGCTAATGTGCGCTTGGGCGGCGACGGCCTCGCCAGGCGAAGGCGAAAATAAAGCCGAGGGTGAGCCCACCACCAAGGCCGCCTGCAGGGCGAAGCGCGCACTTGATGCCCGATCCGTTGTCGTAGTCGAAGCGCTTGTTGGAGGTGCGGATGATGTCGTCGATGGTGCTCTTGTTGTCGTCTTCGATCTGCGGAGCACCGGCTGGCATCATGATTTCGACGCGTTCGGCGTAGGGCATGTCTTCGAGGTCGGGCCAGTTGTCGTCTGGCAGCATCAAGAGTTCGCGGCCGTCGGCAAAGACGAATTTATCCGAGCCTTCGCAGGGGATCATCCGGGTCGTCGTGTGACCTGGCAGGACCTCTGGGAGGTCGGCGTTTTGCACGAATTCGGGGTCGGCGGTCATCTCGTGCGGCGACATGATCGTCAGCAGGCGGGTCAACGATGGCCACGTATTGAGGATCTCGACCGCGTGCTTGCCTGGCTGGACGATGCGCTCGTCGAGGGCGGCGGCGAAGCTGGTGCCGTTCCAGGCGACTAGATCGATCTCCTCTTGGAAGCACTCGAGGCAGCTGTAAAAATCGTCCTCGGCGATGCCGGGCGGCGTGGGCAAGAAATTGCGCAGCAGCGGCAGCAGCATTGGATGGTTGTAGGTGCAGATTCCGCCGCTAAAGCACTCCATCAGGCCCTGGGAGGTGAGCGCGTCGATGGTGGTGTAGCCGAAGCCGAGCACGGGCTCTGCATCGACAAAGATCGACGGATCCCAGCGAATGTCAAAGAGCCCGCTTTGATCGATCGAAGCGCTGTTGCTGGCGTACTCGGTGATAAACGCGAGGCCGCCGGCCTCGTCGATCGCCTGGATGACGACGTCGAAATAGTTGCTCGCTTGGCCCTGCCAGTCGAGCAGTGTCTCGTTGAGCTCGACGTGTTTGTAGCCGATCGGAACTACGCGATCGCGGGCTAGCGCGAAGATGCGGATCGGCATGTCGTCGACCGCGGCGATGCCCGTGAGACGTAGAGGCACGCAGGGGCGGGTGCCGGCGTAGCTGACGACGAGTGGCTGGAGTTCGTCGATGCCAGCGCCGTTGATCAGCTTGGCCGCGGCAAAATAGTAGCCCTCCGAGAGGTACTGCTCGATGATCGGCGGCGCATCGGGATCCTGGGCGTAGCCGTTGTCGTCGAGCCAGTCGACCAGCTCCTGGGCGTTGCCGCCGGTGAGCACGACGATCTCGAAAGCGCCGACAATATCGCGTTTGACGATGGTCGGCCCGGTATTGCCGGTATCACCGGAGCCGCCAGCTGAGGTCTCCGCCCCGACCGAGGAGTCGAGGGCGTAGGAGGCACAGCCAGGCCCGCTGTTGCTGTTATCTTCGCAATCAGAGACCGTTTGCACGCTGTAGGTCGGTGCGGTGCCGGCGAGCAGGTTGTTAAAGAGCAGCTCTGAGCCGGCAGAGAAGTCGGGGATCGACTGCACGGGGATCACCCAGGCGAACTCTTGCGGGTCGCCCATGTACCGGATTTGGATATGCGCCTCGACCTTGCCAGCCGCTTCGTCGATCACGAAGAGGATGTTCTCGCCGGTTTGATCGACCGGCATCGGCATCGGCTGGTTATCGCAGAAGAGGCCGCCGCAGGCCTGAGCGACGCTCGGAACGAAGGTCATGCTCGCGAGGGCTGCGATTAGGATCGATGCGACCGACGCGACCGACGCGACCGACGTACGAATATTTCCAGTTCGATAGGCCATAACATCATCGAACGCGAATTCGACGCGCTCGTCCAGGGAAATTACGCGGTGAGCCGGCGCTGCTTCGCTGTTGCTGGCGTCGGCTGCGGGTCCGCATTCTCTGTTGGCTGTCGGCGAGAGGGGGCTACGCCAAGGCTGGACACCGCCCGAGCGCAGGTCGGTCAGGCTCTGGCTTGAGAGGCTTCGGCCGTACTTTTGAGGGCCTGGGCAAAACGCTCAAAATCCGGTTGCAGGTCAGGGATCGAGCGCTCGATGAGCGGAGACATCAGGCCGCTAAAAACCTCGCGCATCGAGAACTCGACCGAGCCATCGGCGCTCGGTGTGAGCGTGAAGGTTCGCTCAGCCTTGAAGAGGCCAAAGGGCATGCCGCTCGACCAGACCATCTTGGCGTTCTGCACGAGCTCCGCGACCTTCACCGGGAACGCGCGCTTGGGGCTGATCGCGGCGAAGACTTTGATCTTCTCGCCTTGGGCGATGGTGCCTTCGATCCTGACAACCGTTGGGTTCCACTGCGGGTAGGCGGGTGCGTCGGTGAGGAGTGTCCAGATCGTCGGCAATGGCGAGTTGATGGAGATATTTGTGGCGAAGGTCTTCATGGTGCGCTCGGGCCCTACCAGAGCGGGTTCGGAGGCCGCAAGTGCATCGACGCATCGACGCTGCGAACGTTGATCTGTGGAGGGGGGGGCCGGCCGAATCCCGTATCATCGGAGCATGCAGCCTTCGCGTCTTGGTTTTGCTTGCAGCTCCGCGTTCGCCCTCTGCTTGGGGCTCGTTGTCGGTGGCGGCTGTGCGGATGATGTCGGTGATAGCGGTGCCGATGACGGGCAGGACTCCGAGGCGAGCGCATCATCGACGACGGGCAGCGACAGCGAGACGACAGACACAACTTCGGAGAGCACGACTGGGACAACCGCGGACAGCAGCAGCGAGACGAGCAGCGAGACGAGCGGTGAGACGAGCGGCGAGGTGGGCCCTCCACCGCTGCCGCCGCTCGAGGCTGCGCCCTTGACCACCGAAGAGCGGATCATGCCCGAAAAGCTGCAGTCGAGCGAAGCGCTCGCCGATCTGCGGATTCCGGCGGACCTAGAGCTGCTGCTGGAGCAGGGCTACGGGGAGGTATTGCTGGTCGAAGGTGAGCCTATCCTCGACGCAACTCTCGACCTTGGAGCGCCGCCGGAGGCCGGTCCCGAGCCGCTCTTGCTCACCCGTTTTATGCACCTCGCGGACACTCAGCTCGTCGATGACGAGTCGCCTACGCGGGTCGTCCTGCTCGATCAACCCGACGCCCTGCAGTCGTCTTTTCGTCCGCAGGAGGCCCATCTGTGCCAGGTGTTAAATGCCGCGGTTCGCACGATCAACGCGGTCCATCTCGATCACCCGCTCGACTTTGTTCTCCTCGGCGGTGACAACACAGATTCGGCTCAGGACAACGAACTCGAGTGGTTTACGTCGATCCTCAGAGGCGGCGGAGCTGTGCACTGCGACTCTGGTGAGGACGACGATCCGCTGCCAGGTGCCGACAATGACCCCAAGGACCCCTTCACGCCGGTGGGTCTGGACGTCCCCTGGCGTTGGGTGACCGGCAATCACGATATTTTGGTGCAGGGTAATTTTCAGGTCATCGCCCAGGCTAGCCTGGCCCTCGGCGGGCAGGCGGATGGTGGCACCCGTGATTGGTCACAGCTAGGCGGACCGGTGGTCGTCGGGGCGGTCATCGCCGATCCCCGACGTGAGCTGCACTCGGTCGCCTCGCTGCTGGCGACGATTGCCGAAGAGGGCGATGGTCATGGCATCGACGACGCAGTGATCGCCCGCGGTCGCGCCCTCTACGACTTTTTGATCGAGGGCACACCTGTGCGGGTGGTGGTGGTCGATAGCGCCGCCGAGACGGGGTCGGCGAGCGGGGTGATCCACGAGGCAGATGTCGAGAGCTACCTGCGACCCACACTCGACCAAGCCGAAGCGGATGGCGAGCTGGTGATCGTCACTTCACATCATTGTTCGACCTCTCTGAGCGACGGTGGCGGCCTCGGTGGCAAGGTCCAAGAGGACGCCCTGACGACCGGCGATTGGCAGGCGTTTCTCGGCGAAGAGCCCGCTGTGATCATGCACCTGTGCGCCCACTCGCATCGCAACCGGATCGAGCGGATCGAGCCCCTGGGCGGCACTGCCTATTGGGAAGTGGCGACCGCTTCGTTGGCCGATCTTCCCCAGCAGATGCGCCTTGTCGAGATCCGAGACGAGGACAACGGTTACATCAGCATCACCGGAATTTCTGTCGACTATCAAACCGACGACGACCCGCTCGCCGCCGACGGCCGGGCCCGGGCGGTCACGGATTTTACGAGTGCTTGGACAGGCAACGGCATTGGCGAGGCCGAGGATCGCAACGTGCGCCTGTGGGTGCCCTTGCCCTGAAGCCGGCTCGGTGTCCGTGATATGGTCGGCGCATGGAGCCGAGGAATCAGGGGCGTAGCGCCGCGAGCCGGGCCCGTTTCCGTTTCCTTTTCCTTTTCTCCTTGGGCGTGCCTCTCGCATGTGCGTGCAAGTCTGTTCGTTCGTCAGGTTCGTCAGGTTCGTCAGAGCCGCCGAGCCGTCGCGTTGAGACCCCGGTTGCGTTGTCCTCAGCGGAGCCAACTCGACCACACGAAGATGACTCAAACGACATGTCAAAATGTGCAGAGTCCGAAGGCTGTAAAAACGAACTCGCAGGGGCCGATGGTGATGGCGATGGAATCGTCGACTCGAAGGATGCTTGTCTCGATCTCTGCGAGTCTCTAAACGGCAACGAAGACGACGATGGCTGTCCAGACGAACCCCTCTTCAGGATCGATGCCGACCTAAACACAGCTCTTGGCCGGATCGACGAGTTGGTATTCGAGTTTGATCGCGCCAGGATAAGGCCGATTTCCTACGCCGATCTCGACCGCATCGCCGATGTGTTGCGGCGGCATCCTGATGCGAAGATCGAGATCCAGGGTCATCGCGACGAGAGCCCCGGCGAGTCGGTGCGGGCGGTGGATATCACTAGAAAGCGGGCCGAAGCTGTGCGTGAGTACTTGATCGAACAGGGAGTCCCACCGAGCATGCTCTACGCTCAGGGCTATGGCGAATCGTTGCCGATTGCCAACAATCGTACCAGTCAAGGGCGCCTGCAAAACCGCCGTGTTGAGCTGGTTCTCAAGAACCCGACGCTCTTGGTGGCGGAGACCTGCAAAGAGGTTCGATGAGCACCGAGGAGCATTGGCAGCGGGCCTGGAGGGGGCTTGATCCTGCGGCTGCGAGTTGGCATGCGGAGCGCCTGGATGTATCCCTAAAGATGATCGCCGAGGCCTCACTCGAGTCGGCGGCGAGCATCATTGATGTGGGCGGAGGCGCTTCGACCTTGCCCCGCGACCTCCTGGAGGCGGGGTATCGGGTGACCGTTTTGGATGTCGCCAATGCGGCCCTAGAGGCCAGTAGGCAGCGTTTAGGGGAACGTGCAGAGCTGGTGTCGTGGATCGTCGGTGATATCACCACGGTCAGCCTCGCGAGCCAGAGCTACGATCTTTGGCACGATCGAGCGGTCTTCCACTTCTTGACCGAGGGCGCGCAGCGGGCCGCTTACAGGACTCGTCTCCTCCGGGCGTTGCGTCCCGGGGGTCAGGTGGTGCTCTCCACGTTTGCCGACGATGGTCCCTTGCGTTGCAGCGGCCTAGAGGTGCGTCGTTACAGCCCTGAGGCGCTGTTGCAGGAGCTGGGGCCGGCTTTTGAGGGGTTGGATGCGCGGCGGTTTACGCATCTCCGGCCAGACGGCGACAGCCAGAGATTTGTCGCTGTCCGGGCGCGCTTGCGATGAGTGCTTGCGATGCACACCTAAGGCGCGTCGATCCTGCGGACTCCTGACTGGGAGGTTTAGTCACACCGATCGAGATCATCGAGAGACTTGGCGCGGAGAGCACAGCTGACCTCAGCCTCGGTTCCCATGCTGATACAGTTGTTGATGATCACCGGTTTTAAGGGGGATAGGCTTGCCGCCACGATCGCTGCGGATTCACTGGGCTGATCCTGGACGGTGAGTTCGATGATTTTGTCGGCGAGTGCTGCGCAGGAGACTTGGCTAGGCCGACTTGCAGTGGCCTGTTTGCCCTCGCACAGCTCTAGCTCCTCTAGGGAGTGAGCTTGCAAGGCGCAAGAGATCTCCATTTTTGTTGCCTTGGAGAGACAGTCCCGCTGCATCTCTGGGACGCTTGCTTCGATCATGCCCCGAGCCATATCTTTAGCGATGTCGCTAGACTGCTCCTGTACCGTGAGCTCGACGACCTTGTCCGTAAACGCCCTACATTTGAGGGCGCTGACTTTGTGAGATTTTCTTTGGCTTCTCATCATCACTTGTCGCTGCAGCGTTGTGACCGCGGTTAGCAATGCCCATGCTTCGGCCTCCTGGCGCGGGTAGGCGGCGATGTCCAGGCAGATCTGTTGGATGCACTGGAGATCGTCATCGCAGTCAGCGGACGCATTGCAGGAAGCTCCGGCGATTCCAGTTTTTCTGGAGGAACAAGCCCCGACAAGCACCGGTAGCAGTATTGCGAACAAAAATTCTCGACGCACCTTCCATTACTAGCATACGGAGCGCATCGCCGGCCCGGCGACGGCAGCCAGCGATGGTTCGTCGGCGTACGTCGGCATACATCGAATAGCCAGGGCTCGTGGACGGCGTGGCGCAAGTGCTATGCTGCGGGGACTCTGTGTTCTGCTCTCGCGTGATCACCTGGATCTTGACGGCCCCTCTCGTCGCAGTCTCCTGCGCGGCGCCGGAGCAGGAGGTGGTCGTGAACCCGCCTGCGGTCCCAGAGCCCCGAAGTGCGGTCGTGCAGAGACCCCTCGGTGCCGGTCCGAGCGCGGCAGCGAGTGTCGAGCGACCGCAGGATTCGCCGCTCGCGGAGCCGCCCGCAGACTCGGCGATCGTTGGCGGTCAACAGAGCCTGAGTTCCGAGTCGAGTGCGGGTCTGCTTGACTTTGCCGCCGAACTCGAAGCCGTGGGCAATGAGGGCAGTCTTTGGGTCGGCCCGCTCGCGGGTAATGGCGGCCGAGATGTCCTGATCTACATCCCCGCAGGTGCCGATCCTAGGGCCGACTTTCGCCTCGTCTTTCACTTCCACGGGACCTACAGCGAGCACATCGAGCGCCGCGCTCTGGGGCTCAAAAAGCGGCGTTGGGTCGGCTGGAACCGCCTCCAGCAGGCCATCGATGGCGCCGACGAGTTGCAAGCAAGCGCTCCCGAGAACGTCGCGCTCATCTATCCAATAAGTGCAGGCAAGCGCATGGAGCCCGAGTGGAAGGGGTGGAGCAACAAGGCCTACGATCGCATGTGGATGCAGCCGACGGGGCCCGGGTTTGTCGACGATTTTGGGGTCCTGCGCAGCGAATCGGAGGATGTTCTAAAAGACAGGCTTGGTGTTCATGCGAGCAAGCTGCCGGAGCGGGTCACCGTCGAGGGTCACAGCGCCGGCGGCATTGCCCTCTGGAACATCGCTCGGGGGAACGAGGCCGGGGTCGACGAGTACATTTTTCTTGACGCCGGTTTTCATCTCTGGGCGGATGGTTGCTATGCCGAGGTAAGGGCCCATCAGAGCCGCGCCCGTGTGGTCTTGGTGATCCGCGACGGGGGCATCGCCGATCCGATGGCAGGCCCAAATGCATGGTGCGTCGAGCACCCGGCGCTCGCCGAAGCCTGGCCCCAGGTCGCCGATCGCTGTGCGGACGCTCCCAAGCTCCGGCCCAAGGTTGCGCCCGCGGGTGGCAAGGTGAGCTGTGCGAGCTGGCAAGAGATTGCCGAGGGTTGGCCGGCGCTCGAGGTGTGGTGTGCAGGCATGGCGAACGACATGCGCGACGTCGAGGGTGTACTCGTGCACCGGACCAAGGTGGCGCATGGCGAGCAGCTGCGGCAGTTTTTTGGGGGTCTGCATATCCCGCAGGCGCGAGCGACCGGCAATAGCTCTGCGAAGTGAGCCGATCGCCCACAGATTTTGATCTCGAAGGGCTCGCGCAGGCCGATCGACTGGGTGGAGCGCGGAGCGTGTCTGCGTCGAGTGGCTCCCGAAGCTCGCGTAGGGGGCTCTTCCATGGGGGGGCTGAATTGTCGACACTGCCGGCGATGATCGTCTTGCATCGCCCACTCGCCTCCGCCCTTTTCTTCACCGCTCTCCTGGCGTTTGCACCTCTGCAGGGCGGCTGCAGTGGGGGCCCCTCCGGCAGCGAAGGCTCAGGGGCCACAGAGACCGCGACGTCGATGTCGATCCAGGGCACGACGGGCACGACGGGCACGACGGGAACGACGGGAACGACGGTCAGCGCGACGGATTCAACCGGTACCGAGACCGGCGGCTTGGGCATCGACTACGATGCGAAGGGGCCCCATCCAGTCGCGAACGATCGATTTGTCCTGAACGTCGGCGACCGCGAACTCTTGGTCGAGGTCTGGTATCCGGCGGCTGCGTCAGCTGCCGAGGAGGCGGCGAAAGGCCACCCGATCGAAGATTTTGTGCCCCTTGGGCCAGATCGTGACACGTTTGAGGCCCTGCTCGCCGACCTCTCGCCGGCCGGAGAACTCGGCACTCGCAAGCAGACATCATCCGCCTTCGGGGCCCCGGCGGCCGCGGGTCCTTGGCCTGTTTTGGTATTTTCCCATTGTCACGAATGTGTTCGCTTTTCGGCCTTTAGCATGGCCGAACACCTCGCGAGCCATGGCTTTATCGTCGCCGCACCGGACCACACGGGCAATACGATCTTCGACCCCGGTGCGCTGCTGAGCGATTCGTTTTTGATGACCCGCGTCGGCGATCTCAGTGCGGTCCTGGACGCCCTGTTAAGCGATGCTGCCGAGCTGCCGAGCGCTCTTAAGGGGCTTTCCAATCCGGTGAAGGTCGGCGCCTTTGGTCATAGCTACGGCGCTGCGACGGTGGGTCGTCTGGCTCAGGAGGATCCGCGTATTTTAGCGGCGATGCCGATCGCTGCACCGATCGAGAATCCGATCTTCTCGGGTACCCACGTCGCCGATATCCAGCGACCACTCTTGTTTGTGCACGCCGACGAGGACAACAGCATCCAAGCGCTCGGCAATACGCTGATCGAACTCAACTTTAAGGGCGCGAACACGCCGGCGTGGTTGCTCAAGGTGCACGATGCGGGTCATTGGAATTTTACCGACATCTGCGGCCTGACCGATAGCTTTGCCGCTGGCTGCGGTGATGGGCTCCGCCAGACGATGCCGGGCGAGCCCTTCGACTACCTGGAGATCGAGGTCGCTCGCCGCTTAGCCGGCGCGTACGCCCTCGCCTTTTTTGACCTCCATATCCGCGAAAATCCAGACGCCGCCGCCTATTTGGCGACGTCGGAGCCGGCGGAGTGGGTTGAGATCAGCGTTCGCGAGTAGGGCGGATCATTGGGGCAGGAAGCACTGAATCGAGGTATCGATCCGAAAATTGCTGCCGCTCTCACAGCGCTCGGCGTGGAAGACGTCGAGCGAGTAGGTCTGATCGGGCGCAAGCCCGAGCGTGTCGAGGTCGACGCTGCCGCTGCGCTGCCCGTGCAGGCCGCCGAGATCGACTGCGAGTTGGCCGTCGATGAATACCCAGACGTCATCATCGCCGGTAAATGTGAACACCTGGCCGAGTTCATAGACGAAGAAGGTATGGATTTCGGTGGTGAACGAGCCGTTGCGATCGGGGAAGGTCTGGTTGGCCCAATTTGGATCGACATTGTTGCCCCAGCCCATATCGGTGAGTGGGTAGAACGAGTTGCTGGCGAAGCTGTAGATCCCGGGCATGATCTCGGTGAGTTCGATCTCTGAGGAGATCTCCATATTGATGCCATCCATGGTGTTGTACCACTGGTCAAATGTGGTCTGTGATGTGATCTGGGGGATCGAGCCGCTCCAGCCTGGTGGTTTTGGCGGCGGCTTCGGATTGTATACAGGCTTGGAGTCGTTGCCGAGTTGCGACATGACCAGGCCCGGATACTCCTTATTCGCGCCCATATGGCAGCCGAAGTCGAGGTCCTTCGGTTTGAAGTCGCGATAGGTAACGAGTAAATTGCCACACTCGACCATGTCGCCGGTGGTTGTGGTGGTATCACCGGTAGTGGTGGTGGTCGTCGTTGTGTCGCCCGTGGTACCGGTGGTGGTGGTGCCCTCGGTATCACCGGTGGTGGTGGTGCCCGCGGTCGTGCTATCGGTGCTCGCGGTTGTGCTGTCGGTCTCGGAGGAGGTTGTATCGCTGTCGCTGACACTGACGCCTTCGGTGTCGGTCATGCCGGTGGTGGAGCCGGTCTGCGAGGCGCTGCCGCCCTCCGTTGAGGTGCTGGACCCCTGCGAAGCGCTGCCGCCCTCGGTCGTGCTGGCGCTATCGGTGCCGGTGCCGCTGCTGCTGTCCGTAGCGCTCTCGCTCTCTGAGCCTGCGCTTTCGGCGCTGTTATCGCCGCAACCTGCGTTGGTCACGAGAAGCGCGACGCCGCCAAAAACCAATGCTCCGAACCTAACTATATCCATTTGTTGATCGTAACCGATCCTCCATGAGCATCATAGTAGACATTAGCGCGCCGCTCGGAGCGGCATCGCGAGCGGGCTCGGGAGCCGGCATTAGGGTCGGTACATCGCCGATCGTGTCGACAATGTAGGCACTCAGAAATGTGCAGAGATCACTGTTGTGCCCGGTTCGCGCCCCGCTCCCTCGGCGGTCATGGTCAGGACCGCTGTTCCGGGCGGCAGACCGAGGTTTGCGCTGAGATCGATCTCGGGAAGTTCGATGCCGCCGAGCCCGTCACCGCCGAGGGCCTGGGTGATTTGGTTGGCGATGCCGACCTCGAGCTGCTGTGCGATAAACTCCTCCGCGTCGATCATGTCGTCCTCGTTCGCGGTGAGTTCGGTTCTGACTTCGACCACTTCGGGGATGCCGATGGCCACGTTTTTGCCCTCGGCGCTGATCTCGAGGCGCACGATCATCGTCATCCAGGCGGTGAAGGTCATCGGCTTTCCGAGGACCACGAGGCTGGCGTCGAAGCGCAGATCGCCGATCTGGGCGAGCAACTCCCCCGGGTTTTTGCAGTCCGAGGCGGTGGGCGCGAGCATGCCCGAGGCGACGAAGCTGTTGACCTCGACGGCGTCGCTCTCGGCGAGCGCAGGCGGCACAATGAACTCCAAAAAACCGCCCCGCCAGGCGCCGTAGAGCACCTGGTTGATCATGTCATCGGCGAGGCCGATTTCGACCTCGGCCTCTTGCGGTAGGTTAAGCGTCTCTTTGCTCGCCGAGCAGCCGACCCGACCGGGCACGCCCAGGTTTGTGTAGGGCGTGATGTCAGCGGTGAAGTAGCCGCCGCCGCGCTGCTCGATGCGGCCGCCCTGGGGCGGCGAGGGATCGGGGGGAGCGATGCCGTCGTGGAAGATTGTATCGGCAAATTCGGTGACCAGGTTGACCGCGACCTTGGCATCGCCGCCGCCGAGATCGGGGAGTTCGAAGAGCGCATCGACCTCGAGCGTATTGAGGGCGCCAGCCAGTGCCGGGCCCAGTTGGTTCTCGATTTGATCGGTGATCGAATCGACCAAATCGGTGACGATGCCCCCCATAATGAATGGTTTGATGATCGTCAGCAGAAAGTTGGTCCAGCCCTTATTCGACCAGATATCGACGTCTTTTTCTTGCAAGGTGGTCATTGGATTAATGACTGTCACCTGGACTTGGCCGTCGGCGTCGACCCAGATCATCGTCTCGGCTTCGACCTCGATGGAGTCGATGCTGAGACCGCCCGTGCTATCGCCGCCCAAGAGGATGCAGGCCGCTGTGGTGCAGTCAAAGATCAGGTCGCCGGTGACCTCTTGGATCGCCGCGCTCAGGTGGAGGCCGCCGTCGATGCCTGCGAGGCTGACCTTGGTCGAGCCGAAGCTCATGTCGGTGAGATAGATCTTGTAACCGGCATTTGTGGCGATCGGTGTCTTGGGATCGAGGAGCGCGGCGATATCAAAATTTGCGAGGGCGATGCCGAGGACTGTGGCGATGTCGTCGGCGGGTTTGCCGTTGTCGCCGTCGTCGAGCGCCTCTTGACTGAGGTAAAAGGCGATGCCCTCGGGCACCATTTGCTCGCCGCTGACCTCGGGTAAAAGGTACTCGGTGGACCAGAGGAACGACTGAACCCGCCGCCGCTGGGCACCGATGACATCAGTCGCGACCAGGTCGAGATAATTTCCACCTGGCGAAACGAGCAGGTCGACATGAAAAGAGCCGTCAGCGGCGAGGTCGACCTTTTCACCATTTAAAATCAAGCTGTCGATGTCGCCGGCGGCGCTCTCGGCCTTGCCGCTGACCTTGACGACCGGAACGCCTGGTTCTCCCTGGAGGGTTGCGCCTCGCGGTGGAAAGTCGATATTGATCTGCGGTCGGCAGGCGTTGGAGAGCACAGCTTCGACCAGACAGACTCCGTCGCCGGCGCAGCGATTGTAGGTACAGGCGTTGCCGTCGTCGCATTGAGTATTGTCGACACAGAGGCCCTCGCCGCCGCTACTTGTCTCGCCGGGATCGCCGGTGGTCGATGTCGAGGAGCCCTCGGAGTCGCTTGCGCCAGTGCCTGTACCCGAGTCGTCGCCGCAGGCCGGTAGGAGCAGAGTCGCGAGCGAGAGCAGCCGGAGGGCGATGGGGGCGACGGACGGGCTACGCATTCGCCGAATCTACCACCGGGCCCGTCGGCCGCGTAGAGAGCAGCAATTTTCGCAGTACCTGGATCACAGCCGGCCGTCCGGGGATGCAATCGAGCGTCGCGAAGAAAGGAAAAAAGGAAAAAAGGAAGAAAGGGAAAAAAGGAAAGTTCAGCTGGTGAGCAGCTGGAGGGTGATCCAGGCGCCGATGGCAGCGCTCACGGGGATCGAGAAGTTATCGTCGACACGTCGGCTAAAGAGCTCTGCGAAGGTTGCTGGTAGCGCGGCGCCGGCAGAGATCAGCAGCGCTGTGGTCAGCGGCAGGGAGTGCAGCCAGATCAGGAGTGCGGTTGCGGCGATGCAACCCGAGAGGAGGAAGGTCAGGCTGCCTTCGAGGCTGCGGCCGTGCACCAGTTTGTGTTTTCCGTAACGCCGGCCGACGATCGCCGCTAGGGGATCGGAGACCCCGAGGATCACGACTGCGGCGATCTGCACGATCGGTTCGCCGGTCAGCGCGAGTAGGAAGATCGCGCTCGAGTACCAGGTCGCAGAGTTGACCCGCCAGTGTTCGTGCGGGTGAGCGATGGGTCCGAGCACCCACATCAGCGCTTGATTAAGGCGTGGCCAGCGACGGCGGCCGAACTCGGTGCTCCAGGCCCAGGTCGTGACTGCGGCCGAGGCGACGACGAGCTGCGACTGGCTCAAAAAGACCTCGACCAAGAGCAGGGCGAAGACCGCCGAAGCGAGGTGAAAGATGTTGCGTTTGTAGTTGGTCGGTCGCAGGCACGGCACATGCACTTCGAGCTCGCGGAGCGTGCGGGCGAGGGCGTCGTAGCGCAGCGAGAGTTGGCTGCGAAGCCGCATCCACGCCTCTTTGCACTCATGGGCTCCGAGGTCGAGCTTGGGTGTGTATTCGTCGAGCAGCAGCGAGAGTTCGTGGAGGCGCTCGTGGAGGCCGGCGAAGACCTCCGAAGGAGGCGCGGTGGAGAGTAACTCGTGGATCAGCGCGGCGACCCGTTGCAGGCGTGCACGTACGGCGGTGCTCAGGCCTTCGCGCCAGCTCGCGGGATCGAGGTCGCGGAGCAGAGCCAATACCTCGAGGGCGAGTTCGCGGCTCGAGACCGGGACGGCGTAGGGGATCGAAGCTTGCACGGGTTTTGGCGCACCATGGATACCGCGACTTGAGGGCGGGCGCTACAGTCTCCAGAGGGTCTCTAGGGGTCTTGGGCGCGTATCTAGAAGCGGAGCCTGGCGGCCGCGCCGGATGCGATGGACACGGTGGCCGGGCGGAGCCACGGCGCAGACTTCAGCAGGGGCCGCAGCAGTGCTCTCGTGGCCATGATGGGCGGATTACAGCGTCGGGCGACCGGCTGCAGGACGCGCGGCGGCTGTACCGAGTGCGCTTGGTCCGCGCCTCAAAGCGAGGGTTTTCTCATACGAATGGCGCGAGTTCGCTC
>CAYYUP010000054.1:28258-37127 GCA_964474905.1 uncultured Nannocystis sp.
AGTGGTGCCGGGTTGAGCCCAGTCAACAGGACAGGCCTCGTACCGAGAGTGTATAGATTTCGCAGCAGGGGCGATGTATCGCTATTGACCAGGTTGAGGAGTGGATCTAGGGCGCTCTGTGTGCCAGCCAGCGATCGATCGTGCGAGCTTGGCGGGCGTAGTCGATGCCCGCGGCTGCGTAAAAGACGGCCGCAGACTCGGCGAGAGAGCGAGCCCGCTCGACATCCGGTGCAGGCACGCCGTCCCAAAGAACCCGTGCAAAAAGAAAGCGAAGCGCGGCGATTTCTTCGGGTGTGCTTTGCGAAGTTTTGGTGAGGCTCAGGTCGAGCGCTCGCTCCAGCAATTGCATGGCCTCGATCGGCTGACCGCTGGCGATCAGGGTCTTGCCCAGGGTCGTGAGGTTTTTGATGACGAGCGGGTGATCCTCGCGGAGAGCGGCCTCGCGGATCGCCAGGGCCTGGCGGTAGTGGTGCTCGGCGATGTCGAGGTGACCGAGGTCTTTTTGGATATTGCCGAGGTTAAACAGGGCGACGGCGACCTCGGGATGCTCGTCGCCGAAGTGGTCGCGCATGAGGGTGAGCGCCCGCTGGTAGCGAGACTCGGCTCGGCCAAGGGCGCCTCGATCGCGGTCGACGTTGCCCAGGCCGATGAGCGGCCCTTTGAGGTCGGGATGGGTCTTGCCGAGGGCGTTCTCGAGGAGGGTGAGCGCGCGCGTAAAGTGTGACTCGGCCTGGTCGAGATCACCCAGGCGGCCGTAGACGTTGGCGAGGTCGTGCAGCACGTGGGCGAGGGCCCTCGCGTCGTTGCTCTCGCGCTCTTGGATCGCCAACGCCTGGGTCAGGTAGTCGAGCGCCTGTCGGTGATCGCCGCGTTCGCGGGCGATGTTGCCGAGGTTTCGCAGGGGGGCGACGAGGCGCAGGTGATCGGGGCCGAGGCTCTGGCTGTAGAGTTCGATCGCCCGCTCGGAGCACTCGCGGGCGCGGTCAAAGTCGCCGAGCTTGCGCGCGACCAGGCCGAGGTTGTCGAGCGTCGAGGCGAGGCGCGGATGTTCGACGCCGAGGGTCTGCTCCTGGAGCGCGACCGCCTCCTCTAGCGAGGCCAGGGCCAGGGCGTAGCGGCCCTGTCGTTGGTAGGCGAGGCCGAGGTTTTGCAGCGGCAATGCGAGCACCGGGTGGGCGGGTCCGTAATCCTCGCGGTAGCGATCGAGCGTACGTTTTAGGAGTTCGCAGGCCCGGTCGTAGTGGCCGTCCTGAATCAGCATCGTGCCGAGGTGGTTCATCACCGCCGAGGCCGCGGGGGCCCGCAGACCATCCGCTCGGGCGCGGCGGTGGATCTCGAGGGCAGACTTAAAGGCGGTTTCGGCAGCCTTGCTGTCGTCGTTCGCCTCGAGGAGCAGGCCGCGGGTTTCGTGGAGGATCGCGAGTTCGGGCGCGGCGGCATCCCCCAGGGCCAAGGCATCGGTGCGGGCGTGTTCGCAGAGCGCGAGGGCCTCGGCGATCTGACCCTGGCGGAGGCCGATGATTTGGGCCCGGGCTGTCTGGATCGAGAGCAGACGGTAGGGATCGCGGAGGCTCGTCGCATGTCGATGGGCGCGTTTCAGGATCTCGAGCGCCCCGTCGGCATCACCGGTGTCCGCGAGCAGCCCCGCGAGCAGGGTGTTGGCGTCGACGGAAATGGCCAGGCGATCGCGGCTCACGTCGAGTACGGCGTCTTTTGGATTCGTTATTTGGTTCGTTTTTGGGTTCGTTTTTGGGTTCGTTTTTGGGTTCGTTTTTCGGTCGTTTTGTGCGGTGGGTGGTGGGTCGCGGTAGGCGTCGGCATGGGTCTTGGCGAGGGCTTCGGAGATCGCCCTGTCGGTCGCCGAACTCGCATCGCGGGCGGCCTCAAGCGCGGCCCAGACCTGGCCGCTCCGGGCCAGCGCACGTGCCCTTGCGACCTGCAGACGGAGTTCATCTAAGGCGGGTGTGATCTGCCCGTCGAGCGCTCCAGAGCTGCGAATACAGGTGCTCGCGGGCTCGAGTGCAGCGGCGGCATCGATGGCAAATTCGAGAGTTTCGGCGTCGAGGTCGAGCAGGGTTTCGAGGGTGGCGCGGAGGATTTGGGCCCGTGTTGCCAGGCATTCACGGATTGCTGGATCGGGGGAGCAGGCGAGCCTTTGGGCACGCTCTCTCCAGTCGTTGATGTGGGCCGCGAGGCGGGCGTCGACGAGGGCGAAGGAGTCCTCCGCGTGCGGTTTGTCGGCGGCAAGAAAGAGCGCTCGCAGGGCCTTGCGCTGGCGATCGGCGGTGGTGAAATCCAGGCGCTCGGCGGCGGCGCAGGTCTGCGGCAGCTGGTCCCTATGTTTTGGCTCGGAGCACCCGAGGTCGAGCCCGAGCCCGAGTATCGCCGGGCCGAAGATCGAGAGCCCGGCGACGACGCGAGATCGCCAGCGGTAGCGCAGCTTCACCTCACAACGATACGTTTGAGCGAAGCGCATCGGTTCAACCTACTCGGGAAAGTACGAGCCGTCACTTCGCGGAGAGCCCTTGCGCCCTGCGCACGTTGTGAAGAGAACGATGGTTGACGGTCGCAGTGCTGGACGATGTGGAGTCGCGTGCAGCCGCGGCTTCGGTCGACCGCGCGTATTCGAGGCCGCAAGCCCGCGCTCGCGGGGTGAGTTTGGCGAGTTTGGCGAGTTTGGCGAGTTTGGCGAGTTTGGCGAGTTTGGCGAGTCAGGCGAGTCAGGCGAGTTTGGCGAGTCAGGTGAATTGGGCGAATTGGGCGATTGGCGGAGCCCGGCGAGTCCTGCCAATCAGGGCGATTTGCAGACGGTGGAGATTTCGGGTGTCTCTAACGATTGGGGCGATTTGAGCATCTGGAGCGTTATTGCGGGTCTTGACCGGATGGCCGGCCGCCGATGATCACCCAGAGATCGCCGAGGCAGAGTATGCTCAGATCAATGGGTTGTGCGCGTTGGAGTTATCGGCGGTCGTGGGCTTCGGCGCCGGTGCTCGGGGCTCTGCTGCACCTGGCCGCCTGTCTGCACGGCGAGGCACCGCCGCGGGGTCCCTCGAGCTCGGTGGCCACAGGGATTGATACCGATCGCGCAAGCGTCGCCCCTGCGGACTCTACAAAGGCTTTGACCTCGGTGTTTGGAGGTTCGCCCGGTCAGGTTCTTGCGGTTGCAGAGAGGTCTGCGCCGGGGGACGTCGAGCCGGTGCCGACTCCGCGTCGGCACCTAAGCTTCGAGGACGAAGCGGCGACTGCGAAGAACAAGAAGAACAAGAAAAAGAAGAAGAGCAAGACGAGCAAGAAAAACAACAAGACCAAGAAGACCGTAGAGGTCAGCGAGGGGGTTGGCGATGGCGGTCGAGAGACGGAGTTGCGCCTCTCTGAGGCGGGGCGGGGGTCAGCTCGCGATACGGATGCGAGTGGGGACGGAGCCCGCGCCAGGGCGACCCCCGCGCCGATTAGCGCCCGAGAGATCCCGGGGCCGCCGACTTCGATGCAGACCGTGCTCGGCAGCACACGCAGAAGAATCGAGGCTCGACTGGTCTCGGATGGCGTCGACGGGGACGATGGTTGGGTCCACTACGGTGTGGGGTTGGCGATTCGCTACGAGAGCCGGCGTGCGGCGGAGGTCGCGATCCGGGTGCCTGCGGGCCTGAGCTGCGCCGAATCTGCGCGATGGGCTGGTTTTCTCCGGGCGATGCCGCCGCTCTATCGGGTTGGGGGTTGCGCGTGGCCAGGGCTCAGCGCCCGTCATCGTCTGCACCGAGGTGTTATCGGCGAGCTCGCGCGCACGACCGGTATTCTGCAGATCTGGTCGACAAAAAAAGAGTCGCCCTAGGACTTGGGTCCTGGATCGCCAGCGTCGGATCTCGCTGAGGTGCGTGCGCGTACACTCTCGGGTCGTCTCTGCGTTGCGGTCAGGGGGCACCAGGGTGCTCGCAGTATCGTCTGAGCGAATCCGCTCGCGACCTCTCTATGCAGGGTTTGCGGGCTTCTGAGGTCCTCAGGGGCCTGGTGCGCATGGGTGCCAAGGGCTTGGGATCTCCATATGAGTGTGATAGGTCCTCACATGGGATAGGCCGATGAACACGAGATTACTCCTCACTGCCGCCGTATGTCTGGGTTTTGCTTGTGCCGGGAGTTCGACGGATGGCTCGTCGAATCCGTCGGTCGCGGCGGGGCCCGCAGCCAATGAAACCTGCGCTGATTACGTTGTTCGCGTTGCCCCAGGCGTGCAATGCCTGACCGTCGACGCCGGGCACTGCCAGTGCGGGCTCAACTCGGTGGGTGGCGCTCGCATCGTCCAGGCGCAGCCGACCCAGGCGCAGCCGACGACTCAGCCGCAGCCGCCGACGCCGGGTAAGCCAGGTGGCGGCATCAAGCTCGGCAAGCTCGTCTTTGACAACGCGCCCTTGTACACCACCGTCAAGTGTGTCAGCGGTCCTTGCCCGACCTCGGCTGCGGTGATGATCTCGGTCGCGGGTTATCCAGAGGTGCCGATCGCCGGTGAAGTCGCGACGGTGCGTCTCGAGATCGCCGCTCCCAATTTTACTTCGACGGTCCTCGACCACCGGGTGATGCCCGGTGACAATCCGATCCATCTCGCGCTCGTATCCGACGGCACGATCGATCCCAAAAAAGCGAGCGTCGCCTTTGACGGTGCGCCTGAGGGCGCGCTTGTCAATTGTCAGGGAGCCCGCTGTCCCGACGCGAAGCAGCATCCGGTCACGGAGGGCATGAACTTCAATCTGGGCGAGACCGACGCGCAGAACAAGGTCATCTTCGCCTTCAACGCTCCGGGCTTCCGGACCAAAATCAACGTCTACATCATCAAGCCCGGTCGCAACCGCGTGCCGGTCCAGATGGATGCCCTCAGTCCCGACGGCCAGTAGCCGGCCTGCGGCCAGTAGCCGGGCTCGCCGACCGCTCAACGAAGCCCTCGACGATCCCGGCTTCACCCCGAGGCGGCGGGATCTGGCGCCTCTAATCGAGCTTTTGGCGGCCGCCGATGCCCGCCAAGCGCGGCTCGTTGAGGCGGCGATTCTGCGTATCGGACCGGCGGTCGGCGAGGCGTTAGAGCAGGCCTTTGCGGCCGCCAAACGGCCGCTTCGAGGACGTTTGATGCGGATCCTTGGGCGTTGGGCGCTGACCTGCCCAGAGCTTGTTGACGGCGTGCTACGGGCTCTCGCCGACGGTGAACCAAAAACCCAGCGCAACGCGATCATCGCTGCGGGCAAGCTCGACGATCCGCGGGTCGCGGGACGGCTTCTGGACGTCGCTCGGGTGGAGGAGCGGCTGCCGCATCTGCGCTCGTTGGCGGATGCCCTGGGCAAGGTCGGTGGTGTGCAGGGTCTCGAGTGGCTGCGCGGGCTCGATGATCGCGGGGATCCGGAACTCATTCGGTTAAGGACAAAGGCGCTGCTGATCGCCGAACGCACCCTCGCTCGGGTCGATGGCGTTGGCGGGCAGGTCGATCTCGGGGCGCGGGTCGAGACGCCGCTCGCGGTCGAGTTTCGCTGTCGCGCCGGTCTCGAGGAGCTGCTCGTGGACGAGGTCGTGGCCCTCGGGGTTCTCAAAAACCCGGTTGTGATCGCCCAAGGTGTTGTCGGGGGTCGCTTCACGGGGCCGCTTGGCGAACTTTTTCGGGTTCGCCTTGCCCTCGAGGTTGGCTTTCCGTTGTCGGCAGCAGGGTCGCAGCAGGGTCGCGGCGACGAGGTGGACGCGGTCATCAACAGGCTCGGTGATCCGGCGCTGCGCGAACGCCTGGGCCGCTGGACCCGGGGGGCGATCCGCTACCGCCTGGACCTTGCCGGCGGTCATCGGCGAGCTGAGGTCTGGAGGATCGCCGAGCAGCTTCGCGAGGTTGCGCCGGAGCTCATCAACGATCCGACAGCGAGCACTTGGGAGATCCGAACGCGGTTTGTCGATCGCGAGCTGGTGATCTCGTTGGTGCCGAGGGCTGTCGATGATCCGCGCTTTGCCTACCGCTGTGGCGATGTGCCAGCGGCCTCACATCCGACGATCGCGGCCGCGCTGGTGCGCATGGTGACAGGCACAGGCACGGGCGAGCAGGCGGTGATCTGGGATCCATTTGTCGGCTCTGGGCTCGAACTCTGCGAGCGCGGGCTCCTGGGCCCCTACGGTCGGCTCTGGGGCAGTGACATCGACGGGCGGGTGCTGGAGATCGCGAGCGCAAACCTGGAGAACGCCGGGCTCGATCGTTTTGAGATGGTGGTCGGGGACGCCTGCGAGCTGAGCATCGCCGGGGGCGTCAGCGCGATCATCACCAACCCGCCACTCGGGCGCAGGGTGCATCGCGGTGTCGCTCAATCCCTGCTCTGCGATGCCTTGCCAAACCTCGCGAGAAACCTCCGAGTCGGTGGCTGTCTGGTCTGGATCACCCCGGAGCCGCGGCGAACCGCGCCTGTGGCGGAGGGGGCCGGGCTCCACTTGGAGCGTTGGCAGCGAATCGATCTGGGCGGCTTTGCGGCGACCGTCGAGCGCTGGCGGCGGGTGAGTTCGGGGCGCTGAGCGGACGCGTTAAGACGCGGAGGCGTGGAGGCGTGGAGGCGTGGAGGGGCGTTGGCGAGAGGCGACGCTCGTATGCTCCAAAAAGTGACGGCCGAGCCCCGAGAGGGGATCGGCCGTCGTGTTGTGCCCAGAGACGGAATCGAACCGCCGACACGGGGATTTTCAGTCCCCTGCTCTACCGACTGAGCTATCTGGGCGAGGGCTCAAGGTGGTACGAAATCCCGGTGCGGCCGTCAAGCGCTTCCCGGGGCGAAGAGAAACTTCTCTGGCGAGTCGTCAGCGGCCCGGTTGGGGCTGGCAGGGTCTGCGCGCAGACCCTGAGGAGGTCCAAGGAGGCCCTTCTGACAGGGCTTGAGGCCCTTTTGGTACAGGTTGTGCAGGTTGTGCAGGTGGTGCGAGTGGTGCAGGTGGTGCTTGTCTTCGGCGTGAGCGCTGGTGGGGGGATCGCTGCGGCAGCGGATTCTTTTCCCGGGCTAGTGGGGATCGCTGGAATGAGCGAGCCGGCCGGGACGAGCGGGCCGAGCGGGCCGGCAGGGGCAAGCGGGACGGCAGGGGAAAGCGGGACGGCAGGGGAAAGCGGGACGGCAGGGGAAAGCGGGACGGCAGGGACAAGCGGGACGAGCGGGACGGCAGGGACAAGCGGGACAAGCGGGACAAGCGGGACAAGTCGAGAGAGCGGTGGGGGCACCGAGTCTAAGTCTCGAATTTCGGAGGCGGCGATCGATCTTCCTGAGTCGCGCTTGGGTGTTGGCGGCGAGCTCCGTCTCTTTGGGGCGCTTCATCAGCCTGCGATGGGCCTTGCACTCAGCGCGGATTACGCTTGGCGGCGGGTGGCGCTTGGAGTCGGTGTTGAGATCAACCCCTACGCAGGGGTTGGCGGTCGCGATGTCGCGGCGGGGGCCGTGCACGTCTACGCGATGGGCGAGTACAGGGTGCCGCTAGGGCGTGTCACCTTGCGTCAGCGGATCAGCGTTGGTCCGGCGGTGCTGCTCCAGGAGCTCAGCGGACATGCAAGTGGTAGCGTCGGGTTATTCTTTGAGGCGGTGCCCCTGGGCCTCGAGATTCAGACCCGGGTGCGTCGGCTGGCGGTCCTTCTAGAGGCATTTTCTCTCGCGTTCTCTGCACCTGCGTTGGCTGAGGGCAGTGGTGGCGAGCCGCCGCTGATTCGGTACCAATACAGGGCCGGAGTCGGTCTGCGATTTTAGTTCAGTGTGATCAGGGCACGCTGACACGCGACAGGATCCGCGCTCGCGGGCTCGCGGACTATGTATGATCATACTATGATATATGCTTACGGCTATTTAGGAGTCAATGATACTCAGGTTGTAGACTTGATGTTCACCGCCCAGGTGGTCGATCAAAGCGGCCATGAAAAGGCTGACGCCGATGATCTCGAGCGACTCTTCGAGCAGGTCGATCAGGGCGTAGACGAGGTTGTCGGGGCCCGCGTGCTCGGTCCACAGGCCGAGCGGCAGCTCGAGAAGCAGCGCGCCGCAGAGATAGGTCGCGCCGGCGATGACAAAGCGACGGCGGGAGGGCGGCGGCAGGCGTCGCAGGAAGGGCATGTAGACAAGCCCGAGCAGGGCGACCAGGGCCGTTGCCGGCATCACCCACCCGAAATAAAAAACGCCTGAGCTGTTCTCGAACATCGCATCGATGGCCTCGTGAACGCCGACGCTCTCGTCAAACGAGATGTAGAAAAACCCGGCGCAGAGCAGGATCCAGCGCCAACGGTCATCACGGCTGTCGACGGCACAGAGCGCCAGCAGGCCACCGCAGAGGGCGAGCAGGGTCGACGAATACCAGGTCGGCAGGTTGCCTTCGTAGCTCAGCGAGAACAGCGTCAGTAGGTTCCGGGGAATTGCCGTCTGCGGCAGTAGATGCACTGCGAGTTCGGCGAAGACACCGAGCGTGATCACAAGGGCGCTGACGAGCCCGAGCGCGAGGTGGAGGCGGCGTCGGCGGATCGTGCTGGCCATGAAAAAGAAGCAGCCTTTGCCAGCGACACTATACGCTCCAGAGTTCGTTACTGGACCGAGCGGCTCGGTGCCCGTCGGCCCGCGGGTTGGCGGACAGCTCTCAATCGCGGATTTGACCGACTGAGGGCGCCCTCATCGGGGCACTTGCGGGTCCAATCTTCGCCGCACTGCGGCCCCTCTGCGCTCGCCAACAGGTGGTTTTGATGTGAAGATGGAAGCGGTACCATGAGCCTCTAGAGGTGGAATGAAAACAACCATACGATCGCTACTTGTCCTCAGCCTTTTGGTATTCACGGGTGGCTGCGACAGTGGAGCTGAGGCATCGGCCGATGCCAAGGTCGAGTCGCCGGCGGAGGGCAGCCCTGAGG
>CAYYUP010000054.1:37227-45282 GCA_964474905.1 uncultured Nannocystis sp.
GCCAGCAAGGGCAGGGCGCTGATCAAGGGCGAGATCCAGGTCGACATGCTCGACTTAGATACAACCGTCGAACTCATCAAGTCGGGCAAGGTTAAGGACGCTGGAAGCCTCGAAAAGCGGCTCAACGATCCCAAGAAAAAACTCGCCCAGATCGATCTCGACGGCGACGGTACGATCGATTTTGTTCAGGTCGTCGAGGTTCGCAAGGGTGATGACATCACCTTCGAACTGCGGGTGATTCCGTCGACAAAAAAAGACCCCGAGTACGCCGTAACAGTGGCTGCAATCGTCCTCACTTCAGATCGGAGCGGCGGCAAGATCCGCGTGCGCGCGACCTATACGGATGTGGTCGAGCATCACGATGTATACGTATACGAGTACACGATCAAGGCGACCTGGGAGGGCGATGTGATCATCGTCGACAATGCTCCCTTCTTTGGCTGGGTCTACGGATCACACGAGGTCTACGTCGGCGTTTATGTGCACGAGAAATGGATCGCAGTTCCGGGCGTGGTGATCGTCGATATCGGTCACCACGATCGGGGCAAGCACCATAAATTCAAGCACCATAAAGTCAAACATCACAAATCCAAGGGCCATAAACACGGGGGCCACGGCCATAAGGGCAAAATCGAGTTCCACTTTTAGCGTCGGAAGCGGGAGTAATTGTGATCAACGTACGTAGGATTTTTTCACCGGTCAGTGCCCTCAAGTTCGGCGGCTTTGCGCTGTTTTGCGGGCTTGCGCTTGGTTTCGCCTGCGGTCCGCGCGACTGCCGCAATGATCCAAACTGTGGTGGAGGTGGCATTGGCGCGTTTTGTAATGGGGATAATGCTTGCTATAATGGGTACTGTTGTGACAAAAAACAGTGCGCCCACGGAATGTGCACATTCCGATGTGATGGGGACGACGAATGCCCGGGAGGCATGGCCTGCGAGCATGGTGCGTGTTTTTACCGCTGCGGTGGTGACAGCGATTGTTTGCCCGACCAAAAATGCAAACACGACGAGGGCGTCTGTGAGTGGGACTAGCCCACTTCGGGCCTATCGGCGGAGTTTTGCTGCGGCCGCGCCAACCAGGCTACCCTTCGGTCTACTTGGTGCTCTTTGGTTTTGATGGGGTGCCCTTTGTCGACTTCGCACCGCGTGTTCGGGTTTTTGAGGTCGATTTTTTTCGGGTCTTAGGCCGGTTTGGCGTGCTGAGGGGTGCTGGCGGTACGAGCCAGGTGTCGGCATTGACCGCGAGCGCGAGCGCCAGGCCGTCTTCGACCGAATAACTGAGGTTGGCTGTAAAGTCGCCGGTGGAGAGCACGCCAAAGCCGCCCAGGGGCAGGTTGGCCCTAAGTTCACCGCTGCGTTCGGTATGTAGAGCTTTGCGGTAGTCCTCGAGCGCGGCCTGGGTTTTGTCGCCGCTGCGGGTGGCAAGCTCGGCCCGCCATGCCAGCGCTTGAATGCGGATCAGTGCGCTTTGTGTGCTGGCGCTCAGGGTTTCGAGGGTCGGTAGGACCGCTGGGCTCAGCCCCTGGATCGCCGCGTTGAGGTAGATGATGTCGCGGCCGCGTTCGTCGGCGATGGCAATGGCCTCCTCCCAGGTGGCGATAGCCCCCGCTTGGTCGCCGCTTTGCGAGCGGATGACCGCGAGGTTTTGCAGCGCCTGCGCTCGCTTGGCGCCGGAGCGACGATCGGCGAGGCCGCGGTAGGCGCTGAGTGCCCGCAGACCCGCCGCTCGGTCGCCGCGCAGGAGCTTGAGGTAGTCTATGAGCCCGACGGTCTCGACGACAACGTCATCGTCGCGAAGCGCTGTGGGCACGCTGTTGATCGCGGCTTCAAGGTCGGCGATCGGGTCGCCCTGCTCCCACAGGAGGACGATGTTTCGCAGGGTCTCGAGGCGCCGAATCTGCAGATCTCGATCGGCTGCCAGGGGCTCAGGAAGCGGTATAAAGGCGGTTTTCCAGGCTTTTTTCTTGCTTTTGGCAAAGAGCGCCGCGACGTAGCTCGCCCTCCAGGATTCGGGGATCTCAGGGTGTCGCTTGCGCACCCGATCAAAGTCGCTGACCAGGCGGCGCATGCCGGGACGGAGCTTTTTGAGGTCGCCCTTGAGTCCGTGTTGCAGGGTCCTGCCGATCGCCTCGTCGAGGGCGATGAGCACCGCGGCGCGGCCGGGCTCGTAGGTGCCCCAGCCGACGGCATCCTCGCGGAACTGTCCCAGGAATTCGCGGATCACCGGATCGATCTTGCCGGGGTCACCGCTGGCGGCCGGGATGATCTCACCCATCAGTCGACCAAAGCTGAGGCCCAGGGAAACCTCGTAGTAGTCGCGGTCGTGGTTCTCGAGGTCGCGGGCACTCAGGATCGGCAGCTCGCCGATAAAATTAAAGTCGCGGGAGAGCGCCACCTTCGTGAGCCCCGCGTAGGGTCGCGAGTCCTTGGGGAAGCGCGACTTGAGTTCGTCGTAAAGCCTGGAGGCGTCGTCGTAATGCCCCAAGAGGATCAGCAGGTGGCCCCGTCGCAGGCGGGCATCGATGGCCTCGTCGTCGCGTAAATCGTTTGCTTCGATCGCTCGCGACCGTTGGATCTCGAGCTTGGTCATGCGCTCGTCGTAGGGCTTGCGAGTGCTCTCCTCGGGGGCCCCGGCGATGGCCAGCTCGCGGGCGGCGTCACCGGCATCGATATCAAAGTTGGCGTAGCAGCGCTGGGCGTGGGCGATGTGGTCGGTGGCCTTGATGTCGTGGTTGTGGGCCAGGGCGATCGTCGAGAGTTCGATCGCCCGCTTGAAGTCTTGGCGCCCGGTCGCGTCGTCGGCCAAGGTCGCGAGCACCTGCGGCACCGAGCTGTGGTCTGGGTGCTCGCGAAGGAGGGTCGCAGCGCTGTGTCGTTTAAGGGCGTTGGCGCGGCCGATCGAGCTCTCTAAAAAAGCGATGAACTCGCCGACCTGGCGCTGCTCCGCGAGCATTCCTTCGCGGGCGGCGGCGTCGATGATCAGCCCCATGCTCTGGCGGAAGAAACCTTGCTCGTTGGTGAAGAAGGATTGGTCTAAGATCGAGTAGAGCTTGCTCAGGAGGGCGAGTAAGTCGGGATCGTTCGCGGTCTTTGAGAGTAAGATTCGCTCGCCAAGGTAGATGGCGCCGCTGAGCTTGGCGAGTGAGTCGACACCAGTATCGCCGTCTGTTTGGTCGCTCTCCCAGGCTGCGAGTAGCTCCTGCGCCCGTCGCAGGGTCTCGGCGGGTGCCTCTCCCTCGGGTACGGGGGAGCCGAGCGTGTTCACGAGCCACTCGGGCATCGCCGTGATCAGGGGATCGATCGCGCCGGGGTCGACTTGGTCGGCGATCGCCTCGAGCTGAGGGTCGATGCGACGGGGCGGCGGCGGCTCTTCGATCGCGACCGCTTCGCTCACGGGCTGAATCGGCGGTGGTGCGGTTCGTTGTTTGCAGCCCGTGTCCGCGAGGCCAAACGCCAGAGCGAGAGGAAGGGCGAAGGCGAGGGCTGTGCCGGGTGAGGGCGAATTCTGGCCAGGCATCGCCTGGAGTGTACCCGAGGTGCGGATCGCGACCGACGGCGTCCGCGTGTGGCGTCAGTCCGCGTCGCCGATTGTCTGGGCGAGCAATCCCGAGAGGTCATGCTCGGTCAGGCACTCGAGTTCGCTCTCTTGCACGAGTTCGGTCAGATAGCTGTCGGTCAAAAAGGCCCCGCCCGCGCCCTTGAGCGTCGCGATCGGCAGGCGAAAGGTGCGGCTTGCCAAGACGAGGAGCGGGGCTAGGCGGCGTTTGTTGAGGATCACCGGGTGCTGTGCATCACCGCGGCGCAGGGTCAGATGCAGTGGCGGATAGCGCGAGGTCGTGAGGTGACCGTTGGTGCTGAACTCAGCGCCGATGGCCCCGAGCGACTGGGCGATGCGAGCGATGTTGCGGCAGTCATCGATCCCGCGGTGGTGGTGACCGAGGAGTTCTAGGCCGAGGTTGCGCAGCATCGACGGCATGCCGAAGACTTTTGTCGTGCAGAGAGAGGCGCCAAAGGTCTTCTTGATGTTGATCCAGCGGCGGTAGATCGGTGGCAGGGAGTCGATCGGCACCCCAGAGGTGTGGCATTGCGCCGGCAGCATCTTGCCGAGGTCCCAGTCGCCGCAGGTGACGATGATGCCCGGGCGCTCGGGCCCCAGAAGGTTATGTCCCAAGAGCCATTTTGTGTGGAGATCGAGGACCTGGACGAAGGTCGGCGCATCGGCGAGTTCCTCCTCTGTGATCGAGGTCAGCTCGGTACAAAAATCGCTGAGCGTCGGGTGGTGAACAGGACGCACGAAGCTGGTAAATTCGTCGACGATTCGGCCCTCTCGCAGGTCTAGGAGCACCGAGGGAAATTCGATGATCTCCTGTGGATCGGGTGGCGGACCGGGCTTACAGGTGGCCTCAAAATCGAGAATGACAAGGCGGTCGAAGCACGTGGTCATCGGCGTTGTTCCTTCGCGCAGTCGCTTTGAGCCGGCGTTGATGGAGCACTTATACGGCGCTCGAAGGGCCGCCGCATAGGGCATGGCCGATCGCCCCGGGCAGCGCTGGGGTCGGCGTGATGGCCCGCGAGATCAGCTGCGCAGGAAGGCCCGGACGCCCGCTCGGACGATCGTGCCCTGCTCGCGAGTGAAGATTTGTCGCGGCCCGCGGCGACAGGAGCACATCAGGTTTTCGTGGTTGTCGCTGTGGCTGAGGCCAAAGAGATGGCCGAGTTCGTGGATCAAGGTTGTCGACGGTGCGTCGCCGCTGACGACAACGTACTCTCGTTTACGGAGTCGGCGGATCAATCCGCGATAGCGCCAGTGCAGGCCGCGGACCGAACGGGCGTGACGACCTCGGCGGAGTTCGAGTTCGTCGACCATAAAGAGGTGCACCGAGCCGTTGGGCGTGGCGTAGCCGGCGATCCTGCGGCGGTCGCGACGGCGGGTGATCGAGTTGTAACCGCCGGGCATGCGCAGCAGCTCGCGGACCTTGACCTCGATGCCGAAGTTTCGGAGGGTCGCGTTGGCCTGCTTGAGCCCCTGCTCGAGGCGGCGCATCGTCGATGCCGGGTGCTCTTCGGAGGCCGCCAGGTGCACGGTCAACGGGATCGTGAGGGTGCGCAGGCCCGTGTTTGCACGTCGGTCTGGGTCGCGGCGGAGGTCGGGGACCTTGTGGCCACCGCCCCCGGCTTGGGCGCTGGTGGCGAGCAGAGTTGCGGCAAGACCCGCGAAGAGCGCCAGGGCGCGCCGTCGTTTGATGCCTCGATCCTCCACACCCATCATCCCTTGAACGTTGGCCAAGTCACGCCTCTTAAGAGTGTGGAGGCAAAGCGGGCCGGATGAAACATGCGCAAAATGCGCAATGGGCTCATGCCCCAATATGCGGGGTGTAGGCGTGCTTTTTTGCTCTGGGCGTCAGCCGAGCGATCGGCGGCGAAGTGGGCTTTGATCGCCTCGCCGCGCTATCTTTTGGGGCATGAACTTCGGGTCCGCAGCCGCCACCAAGGCACCTCGTTTTATCCCCGATGACGAGACACGGGGCTGGCTCGCGGGGGCGTTGACGGATGTCATCAACCATCTCGGTGCGGCTGCGCTGGAGCCGCGCTGGCTCGCCGATCCCCAGCCCCGCGGCTTGCCTGCGGCAAACGATCTCGACAGCCTCTTCGACTTGATCTGCGGGCTCCAGGATCAGCTCGGCCAGGGCGATGTTGAGTTCACGCTGCTCGAGATGCAGCAGGGCGATCCTTCGGTGCCGCCGGGGTTTAAGGCGGTCGGTGATGCCACCGGCCATCTGATGCACACCTTCGCGCGGGGCGACGACGAGAAGATCATTCTCGTCAGCGGCGGGCTCTTTCGGGTCAAGGAGTTGCTGATGGCGAGCATCGCCCGCGAACTCGGGCGCATCGGCCTGATGCAGGCGGGCCCCTCAGAGGTGCTTGCGACCCTCGACGACGAGGCTGCGGCCGAGCTCGCTGGGGTCGCGCTGGGCATGGCGCCATGGCTCGCCAACGGGGCTTACATTTTCGAGAACTCCTGCTGTGGCGGCGGTTGTGGCATCAATCTCAGGGAGATCCGCGCTGGCCTCTCGCTGCCCGAGATCTGCTACGCGCTGGCGCTCGACGCCCGTCGCAAGGGCATGTCGCGTTGGGGCGCCGGCAAGGGCTTGGGGCCGACGCAAAAGGCCGCGTTTAAGGCGAGCTGGGCGGCGAGTCGCAAGGGCGGCGAAGCTGCGGCCCTGCCCGCGGCAAGCGGCAAAGCGCTGCGCGCCTGAGCATCGCTCGTCCGGCCGCTAGGGCGAGTCCATCACGGTCTGGGTGCGGCTCCAGGCCGAAGAGACCGCAGCTCTGTTGTCGCTTCTTGACGGCCGAGCGTTGTGCGAGCGTTGTGCGAGCGTTGTGCGAGCGTGGTTGCACTCAGGCGAGTGCCCGGAGATAGAGGCCGAGGTAGGCCTCGGCCGAGCGGGCCCACGAGAAGTCTTGGGTCATGCCGGTGCGGACGATTGTTCGCCACGCCTCGGGTTGTTCGCGGTGCATTCGGAGCGCTCTCGACAGCGCCCAGTGCAGGCCCTCGACGGTCGGATGTTCGAAGCGGAAGCCGGTGCCTTGGCCGTGGGCGAGGCCGGTATCGCCGGGATCGATCACCGTGTCCCGGAGGCCGCCGACTGCGTGCACCACCGGCACTGTGCCGTAGCGCATCGCGTAGAGTTGGGTGAGGCCACAGGGCTCAAAGCGGCTCGGCAAGAGCAGCATGTCGGAGCCGGCGATCAGGCGGCGAGAGAGCGCCGGGTCAAAGCCGACGCGGATCGTCAGGTGCTGCGAGAAGGTGTTGCTGAGCCAGCGGAAGCGCTCTTCTAGGGTTGGGTCGCCGTCGCCGAGCAGCACCAATCGGGCGCCCATCCTGGCGAGTTCGGGCACCAGATCGGCGACCAGGTCGAGCCCTTTTTGACTGGCGAAGCGGGAGACGACACCGAGCAGTGCCTCGCCCGGATCTAGGCGCAGATTGGCGGCCTCCAAGAGGGCTGCGCGACAGGCCGATTTTCCGTCCATCTGGTCGGCACTAAAATTGGCCGGCAGGGCGCTGTCGGTCGCTGGGTTCCAGCTGCCGATGTCGATGCCGTTGAGGATCCCGTGCACCGGTACGTGGGCGCGGATGAAGCCGTCGAGTTCGCAGCCGAATCGCGGAGTGCGGATCTCTTGGGCGTAGCTCGGCGAGACGGTTGTCACCGCGTCGGCGTAGGCCATGCCGCCTTTGAGTAGGTTGATGTTGCCGTGGTACTCGCCGCGCTCGAGGTGAAAAAAATGTTCGTCCAGGTCGAGGTAGCCGCCTTGACTCGGCGGCAGCACGCCCTGGTAGGCGAGGTTGTGGACCGTCAGGATGGATCGGGTCCGCGGCATCGAATGTCGGTAGCGGGTCTCTAGATAAACCGGTGCGAGCGCAGCTTGCCAGTCGTGGGCGTGCACGATGTCCGGCGGCCCGTGCATCAGGTGCGGCATCACCTCGAGCGCGGCCCGGCAGAGCAGTGCGAAGCGCTCGCCATTGTCGGCGAAGGAGCGGTTGTTGGCGTCGTTGTAGAGCCCTTCGCGATCGAAGCGGTGGGCAGCGTCGACAAAAAACACCGACTCACCGGCATCGCCTGTTGCCCGGAGGATGCGCACCGGCTCGCTCGCGCCCTGGCCCATCGGCACCCTTAGCGAGCCCATGTCTTGGAGCTCGATCGGCTGCTCGCCGCGACCCAGGTACTCGCGGACCTGGCGGTGCATCGGCAAAAACAACGCGACCTCGACATCGTCGGCACCTGCGGCCTGGGCGAGTGCCCGGGGCAGGGCACCGACGACATCCGCGAGGCCGCCGCTCTTGCACCAAGGCACGGCTTCAGAGGCGATGAGGGCGATCTTGAGGGGCATCGTCGGTGACTCCAGGTAGGACTGAAAACTGAAAGAGAGGGCTTGCGCTTATCTCAGAAAGATCATGGCGCGGGTTTGATCTTGCGGGTTCCTTGGAGGTTTGCCAATGTCTTCTTGGGTTGAATCCGCGAGGTCCCCGCAGGGGGCTGAAGGCTGAAGGCTGAAG
>CAYYUP010000055.1:0-10178 GCA_964474905.1 uncultured Nannocystis sp.
TAAGAGCCCGCCCCGCTATGAGACAACTACAGACGCCGATGGACGATTTGAGATCCTCGATCTTCCGATCGGCACCTATGCCATCACCGCGCTGAACGATGAGGGGTGGAGGACCCTCTTCCGCGGCACCGAGTCGTTCGTGATCTCCGAAGGAAAGCCGACGGACATGGGAGACCTCGACGCCACCCGAGGGTTCATGACCCGAATCAAGCCGTGAGCATCGAAGCGAGCGGGCAAAAGGCTCGATCACGAGATGTGGCAATGTATGGGTTTGGTCAGTATTGGCGGCCGCGGAGGCGCATTGCGGCCGCGCCGATAAGCACCAAGGCGAGGGCGAGCGGCGGCTCTGGGATCTGCACCGTCGCGTCGTACCAGCCTTCGCCCCTGTGCACCCCCTGGAGCGGCTCAGGGGTACCTGTGGGCGAGACTGAGGCATTTGCGAGCCCTGGAGCGACCACCAGGCCGCCCGCGAGTAGGAGCGCGGTGGTGGCAGAGGGGGCGAGCCAGCGGAGCATGCATACATCCTACACGACGATCGCAGGAGGTGCCCCCGCTGCTGACCGGAGTCGATGTTCGCTGAGTCGGGAATTGCCGGAGGAGAATCGATAGAAGAATCGATAGAAAAATTGGCGAGGCGCACGGCCCATCTGGGCGGTGCGCCTCGGCGGAGAGCGTTGCGGCTCAGGGTTTTTTGGCCGACGCGTACATGCTGTTGATCAGCTCGGCAAAGCGATCTTCGACGATCTTGCGCTTGACCTTGAGCGACGCGGTGAGGAGGCCATTGTCGACGGACATCGCCTCGGGCAGCAGTCGCCAGTATTTGATGTCTTCGAACTTCGCGAGGCCTTCGTTGACCTTGGCGATGTGGGTATCGATCGCCTCGCGAACGCGGTCGTTATCTTGGTCCGCGGGGATGCCGATCTGCTTGGCCCACTCGTCGAGCTCTTCGGGATCGATCGCCACCAGGGCGACGCAGTAGTTGCGACGGTCACCGACGACGACGGCCTCTTGGATGATTGGCAGCAGTTTGATCTGGCCCTCGATCTTGGCGGGTGCGACGTATTTGCCGCCCGAGGTTTTGATCAGCTCTTTTTTGCGACCGGTGATGCGGACAAAACCGTCGGCGTCGATGGCCCCGAGATCGCCGGTGCAAAACCAGCCCTCGTCGTTAAAGGCGGCGGCGGTCGCCTCGGGGCGGTTGAGGTAGCCTTGGGTGATATTTGGGCCCTTTGCCAGGATTTCGCCGTCGTCGGCGATCTTGATCTCGACACCCGGCAGCGGCGGACCGACGGTGCCGATTTTGATCTGTCCCGGACGGTTGGCGGTGAGCCCTGGGCAGGTCTCGGTGAGGCCGTAAGCTTCGAGCAGGGTGAGGCCGCAGGCGAGGAAGAATGTGTGCACCTCGGAGTCGAGTGGTGCCGAGCCGGAGAGCAGGACCTGTGCTCGCGAGAGCCCCAGGCGTGCGCGCAGCTTGGAGAGCACCAGCTTGTCGGCGAGGTTGTAGGTCATGCCGAGCAGGAAGGGCAGATCGCGGCCGGTTGTGCGGTAGGGGATCGTCGCTTTGCCGGTGTTGATCGCCCAGTTGAAGAGCATGCGCTTGGTCGCGGGCGCGCCGGCGACAGCACCCTCGATCTTGGACTTCATCTTCTCGTAGACCCGCGGTGCCGAGGGGAACATACCGGGCAGCGATGATCGGGCGTCATCGGCGAGCGTCGGGATTGTCGAGATCACCAGGGGGATGTTTTTGTAGGGGGCGCTGAATTGGATCAGGCGGCCAAAGGAGTGAGCAAGCGGCAAGAAGAGGAAGAGACCGCCCTCTTTCATGTTGCTGGTCATCACGTCGGCAGCATCGACCGCACGGGCCATCGCCAGGTGATTGTCGTGGGTCTGGATGACCGCTTTTTGCGGGCCGGTGGTGCCCGAGGTGTAGGTGTAGGTCGCGGTCTGGTGGGGTGTTGCGGCGTCGCAACGGCGCTTCATCTCGGGGCGCAGCTCTGCGAGCTTGGCGGCTCCGCGGATCTCCAGGTCGGCGAGGCTCTCCCAGTCGTCGGCGGGATCGATGCCCGTGGGATCCATGACGACGATGTGGCGCAGCGGGACTTGGTCGGGCGTGTACTCTTTGTTGAAGAAGGTGAAGCCGTCGCGCATCGTTCGGATCTTGGCGAGCTGGGCCACGTCGTCGATGATCACGAGCTTGATGCCGGTATCGACGTGGGCGTAGCCGACCTCTTCGGCGTGCAGCGACGCGTAGATCGGTACTGTTTGCAGGCCGACCGAGAGACTCGCAAAGTCGCAGGCGAGCCAGTCTTCGCTGGTCTGTCCTAAGAGACCGACGACGTCGTTGTCGGCGAGCTCGATGGCGCTGAGAATGCCGGCCGCAATGATGTCGGCACGATTGGCGAGCTGCTTCCAGGTGCGATCGGCCCAGTCGTTGCCGTCTTTGACCCGGAGGGCGATGTCATTGGGGCTCTGCTCGGCGCGCTTGTGTAGGAGCTGAGCGAGGGTTGTCACATTCAGACTCATGTCCACCTCCGATGCTCACGTTCGACCGTGAGAAGGGGGCAACGCTACCACGCGGGCGATGCCTCGCGATGGTCGATGCGAATCGTCGCTGCGGCGATCGATGTGCGGGAGCGGACATGCTCGGCAGGCATGAGGGACAGGTTTGCTCAGTCCGCACGGGCAACGTGTCGGGTCCTCATCTAGCCGGCGCTCGAGCGGGCGAGTTCGCCACGATCGCGGAGCTGCTGAAGGCTCTTGAGGAGTGCCGTTTCGCCGTCGATACGGCCGCGACTGATGTGGGTTCGGGCGCGTTCGCTGAGGATGTACAACTCGGCGATCGTGAGCACTCGCGGCAGCGAGACGAGCACCGGAAGCCCGTGTAATTTTCTGTTTGAGGCGATTTCATCGAGCACCGCGAAGCCGTCGATGACCGGCATCATCAGGTCGAGGATGATGATGTCTGGGGCGTGGGCCGCTCGCAGGGCGACGATCGCCTCGGCGCCGCCGTGCGCTTCGGCGATGCGAAAACGCTTGCGGTCGAGGGCTGTGCGGAGCTGGGCGCGAGTCCTCGGATCGTCGTCGACGATGAGCACACGTTGTCGCTCTCCTGCGGCTTTTTGCGGGTCGCTTAAGTAGCGGTCCAGGAGTTCTTTGAGCAGCTCGGGCTCCACTGGGATGCTGAAGAAGTCGGCGACGCGGAGGCCTGAGGGCGGCTTGTCGGGACCGGCTGCACCGAATGAAATCGCGTGCACAGGCACCCGTGCGAGTTCGTGGTCGTTGTTCAGCTCGCAGAGGACCTCCCAGCTGTCGGCGCTGCGCTTGACGACATCGATGGTGATCAGGTCGGGGCGATCACGGTGGGCGAGCGCCAGGCCCTCGGCGCCGGAGGTCGCGACGCTGACCCTAAAGCCCTCCTTGACCAGGAGTCGGCGGAGGTGCTGATGGACCTCGGGGCTCTCGTCGATCACCAGCACATGGGCGCCGCCGATGGGGCCGACGGACATCGATACGCTCGACGATTCGATCGAGTCGTCGCCCTCGAGCTGTGCGAGCTGCCAGGCGGAGGAGCCCTCGTGCGAACTCGCGGTTGAACCCGGCGGTCGCCGAGGCAGCCAGACGGTGAAGCAAGAGCCGGCGCCGACTTTGCTGGTCACTTCGATGTGGCCGCCGAGCATCATTACGAAGCGACGGGTGATCGCGAGACCGAGACCGGTGCCGCCGAAGAGACGGGTGGTCGAGGGATCGGCTTGGACAAAGGGTGTGAAAATCGTCTCGAGATTCTCTTGCGGGATGCCGATGCCGGTGTCGCGGACCGAGAGTTCGAGGCCGCTCTCTCCGTCGCTATTGCGGGAGCGGGCGGCGACGATCTCGACCGTGCCTTTGGAGGTGAATTTTGCCGCGTTGCTCGCGAGGTTGAGCAGGATCTGTCTCACCTTTGTCAGGTCGCTCTCGATGGTCCCCAGGGCCTGACCGAGGTTGAGAACGAGGCGGCTTTCGTTGCCCTCGATCGTCGGCCGTACGGCATCGGCGACCCCGCGGATCAGGGTGTCGACCGGGATCGATTCGAAGAAGAGATCCATGCGTCCGGCCTCGATCTTGGAGAGGTCGAGGACGCCGTTGATGAGCTCTAAAAGGTGATGGGAAGCGGCGAGGATGCGCTCGATGTCGGTCGTCAGGGGCAGGTGCTCGTACTCTTCGCCGATGAGTTCGGAGTAGCCGATGATCGCGTTTAATGGGGTGCGCAGCTCGTGGCTCATGGTCGCCAAGAAACCGCTCTTGGCGTGGCTCGCTGCGAGGGCCTCGTCGCGGGCGACCTCGAGTTCGGTGTTGGCGGCCGCGAGGGCGCTGCGATTGCTTTCGCTGGCTGCAAGGGCACGCTTGCGGGCCTTGATGATGCTGAGCGAGAGGTGCGAGATCATGATGTGCCCGACCGTGCCGCCGACCATCACGAGCGCGAGATTGAGGGGGCCGTTGAGTGCCGGGTGCGGGTGCGTCAACTGGCGGACGAGCACGGTAATGAGGAATGTTGGCGGGATCGCCCGCGACCAGCGGCGGAGGTAGAGCGGAGAGGCGAGCGCGAGCGAGGCGATTTGGAGGACCGGGAAGCCGAGGAAGTAGGACGCGAGCGCGAGGATGCCGGAGTCGAAGTAGCTGCTAAAGATGAGGATCAGGGCGATCGCGGTCAGGATTCGGTTTGTGGCGGCGGCGGTTTGCTTGCGGCGGAGCAGCAGCAGCGCCCAGATCCAGAGGGCGATGCTGACGATCCAAGTCCCGGCGATGCCGAGGGAGTTGGGGTCGCCGTTGATGACGTAGTTGGCGATCATGCTGGCGCTCAGCAAAACGCCGACGGCGATGCCGTAGCGGGCTGTGATCAGCGCGCTGCGCCGGCGGAGCATCTTGATCACGTACTCCTCGTCGAGGCGGTTGCCCGTGGTCGCTGCCGCTCGCTGCTCCTCGTACCCCATGCCCGTTGAACTTTTTACTGGGGATCGGCAACGCTTGGCCAGCACAGGCCGAAGCCTTCTTCGCGATTAGCGCGCGCAGCCACCTTGACGAAGGTCGAGCTAGCGCGGATCGTCGGGGCGATGGGAAGAAACCCGGATCTCTACATTCGCCAGGTGCCGATCGGACCGATGGCGAATTTTGTTTACTTCATTGGCTCTAGACGGACGAGGAAGTGTCTCGTCGTCGATCCTGCGTGGGATACAGACGCCCTGCTGGAGATCGCAGCGGAGGACGGCATGGAGGTCACAGGGGCGCTTGTCACCCATTACCACCCGGATCACTGCGGCGGTTCGATGATGGGTTTTAAGGTCCCGGGCGGGGTTACAGAACTCTTGGGCCGTGTCGACGGCAAGGTCCATGTGCACAAAATCGAGGCCGATGGGCTCAAAAAAGTGACGGGAATCAGCGAAAGCGATCTTGTCCGTCATGACAGCGGCGATACCTTGCAAATTGGGGACGTCCGCATTGAGTTGATCCACACTCCAGGACACACTCCGGGTTCGCTCTGCTTTCTCGCTGACAAGCGCTTGGTCGCCGGCGATACGCTTTTCGTCGACGGCTGCGGCCGTGTCGACCTGCCGGGCAGCAGTCCTGAGCAGATGTACGAGACGCTCACCGGCACCTTGGCCAAGCTCACGGATGACATCATCCTGCTGCCGGGTCACGACTACGGGCCGACCAAAGAGAGTTCCTTTGGCGATCAGCGGCGCACCAATCGTTACCTGCGCATGAACTCGATGGACGACTGGTTGCGGATCCGCGGGCGCTAGGGGGCCGCGAGCGCCCTTATCTCGGCATGCGGGAATCGCCAGCGAGGGCTCGGAGGGCGGCGATCTGCTCGAGCGAGCCGATCGCGATGAGCGTGTAGCCTGTCTCAAGGACCATGTCACCCTTGGGTGCGTGCTCGATGCTACCGTCGTTGAGTCGGATCGCCAGGACCAGGGCGCCTGTGGCGGCTCGGACATCGGCGCCGGCGAGCGTACGGCCGTGCAACGCCCCCCTGGTGGCGACCTCAGCCTCTTCGATGCGCAGGCCGACGTTGGTATCGCGGAGCATGTCGTCGAGGAATTTAACGACGTGCGGGCGGAGGAGTTCGGAGGCGATGCGGATGCCGCCGATGCGGTTGGGTGAGACCACCGCATCTGCGCCCGCTCGTTCGAGCTTTTGGATCGCCGATACGTAGACCGCCTTGGCGACGATGCGAGCCTGGACGTTGCGCTGGCGGGCGCTGACGACCACGAACATGTTGCTTTTATCGTCGTCGAGGGTGGCGACGATGCCCTTGGCGTCGTCGACCCGGGCGAGGTCGAGGATTTCGTCTTCGGTGGCATCACCGGCGATCGGCAGCACTTCGGTGCCCTCGAGGTGGGCGAGCGCGCTCTCGGAGTGATCGATGGCGACGACGGTCTCGCCGATCGCTAGCAACTCTTTGATCACGTGGCTACCGGTCGAGCCGCAGCCGCAGACGATGTAGTGGTTGGAGAGCTGCTTCATGCGGCGCTGGGTCTGGCGGTAGGCACGGTATTGGCCAAAATCTCCCTCGACGAAAAACGAGGTGATCGACGAGATGACGAAGAGGTTGGCGGAGATCCCGAAGAGGAGCAAGATCATCGTCCAGATGCGACCGCCGGGTACCGTGGCGATATCGATGACTTCGCCAAAACCCACGGTCGTGACGGTGATCGCCGTCATGTAGATGCATTCGCCGACCGTCCAGAGCCCAGGCTGGTAACGGTAACCGAGGTACCAGTAGCCGAGGGCGCCCAGGCCGAGGACCGCGAACGAGACGACGCTGGCGAGTACCACCCGACGCCGGGCGAGACGGATGTCCTCGAAGGTCGTGCTGAAGTGCCCGTACATGGGCATTCCTAGGGGACCTGTGCACTGGAGCAGATCTGCGTGAGGCTGCGGAGGCAGTCATCACATCGGCTCGTGGAGAGCCTACGGGGGCTCGGGTCAGTGGACGATCGCAGGATCACGGGCCGGCGTTTTTACCACGGCGAAGGTGTGCGAGGGGGGTGCCTTGGGCAGGCGGAAGTGGGCGCGCTCGAGTATGATCGCGACATGGAGCGGGTGATCCTCCACGTCGACATGGATGCCTTCTTTGCCTCCGTCGAGATCCGCGAGCGTCCAGAGCTTGCGGGCGCGCCCGTGCTCGTGGGTGGCGACGGTCCGCGCGGGGTGATCGCGGCGGCCTCCTACGAGGCACGGCGGTACGGCTGCCGATCTGCACAGCCGACCGCGATCGCCCGCAGGCACTGTCCAAAAGCGGTGATCCTGCCGCCCAGGTTGAGCTTGTACAAATCGATTTCGCGCCAAGTCTTCGCGGTCTTGGATCGTTTTTCACCGCTCGTCGAGGGTCTGTCGATCGACGAGGCCTTCCTCGACATGAGCGGCGCTCGGCGGCTTTTTGGCGATCCGCGAGCGGCCGCGCAGGCGATTGTCGAGGCTGTCTACAAGGAGACGCAACTCAGCTGCTCGGTCGGAGCGGCCAACTGCAAGCTGGTCGCCAAAATCGCGAGCGCCTTTGAAAAGCCCCGCGGCATCACCATCGTGCCCCCAGGTGATGAGCGAGCCTTCCTCGATCCATTGCCCGTTGGTGTGCTCTGGGGGGTCGGTCCAAAGGCCCAAGAGCGCCTTCAGGACCGCGGTATCGCGACGATCGGCGACCTTGCGCGGGCCGGTGCGACGAGCTTGCAGAGCTGGTTTGGCCATCACGGCGCCCACCTCCATCGCCTGGCCCAGGCGATCGATCCGCGGGAGGTGCTCGCCCATCGCCCCGCGAAGTCAGTGAGCCACGAGGATACGTACACGGAGGATATCGAAGGCGAGTCGCGGATCCATTGCGAGCTGCTGCGGCAGGCGACACGGGTCGCCGATCGCCTGGTTGCCGCCGATCTGCGCGCCCGTCGGATCCAGCTCAAGATCCGCGATCAGGACTTTCGAACCGAGACTCGGCAGCTCACTCTTGGGCGGGCGAGTGCCGAGGCAAAGGTGATCTTTGAGGCAGTTCGCAAGTTGCTGCAGAGCGTCGAGATCGAGGGTCGTCGCTTTCGTCTGACCGGCGTTGGCGTCGGCGATTTTGATACGGGCGCCGAGCAGCTCGATCTCTTGGCGGGGGCCTCAAACGGCCGTCCCGCGCGGGGCGAGGCTCTGCAGGCGGTGATGAGCGCGGTCCGGGGTCGTTACGGCCACCAAGCGCTTTATCCCGGCGATGCAGGTGAGCGCGAGCGTCCCGGGCCGGAGTCTGGGTTTGAGATCACGGCCGAGGATCGTGCGCGTCGCAGCGATGACGATTAGCAGTTCGGGCAGGCGCAGGTGACCGCATCGCCGAGGTCGTTGCAGATCGAGAAATCCTCGTCGTTGCAGTAGAGGTCGCCGGCGCAGTCGCAGGTCGGTGTGCCCCCGCAGGCGGCGGGCACGGGCTCGCAGATGTAGGTGGTGATAAAGGCCTGGTAGCTGACGCAGGTCCAGCCGCTTTCGGGGCAGTCGTCGCAGCTCGGTACCGACTCGCATTGGATGCCGCGCACGCACTCGCCGGTCCAACAATCACCGCCTTGGTTGACCTGCGGCAGGAGGCCCGCAGGGCACTCTGGGGGCAGTGCGTTGCAGGAGATGTTTGTGGCGTCGCAGTTGACCCGCGAGGTCGCACAGACGCCGAATCGACAGACCGCGCTGTCGATGCCGAGCACTTCGCAGCGGGTCTCTTTGCAGGAGAGATCGCATTGGTCGGGCATCTCGCCGACGGGCGCCGCTTGGCACGAGCAGCAGTCCGAGAAGAGTTTGCAGTCGGCGTCGACCTTGCATTCGTCGATAGCGTCACCGGTGGTGCCACTGGTTTCGCCGGTGGTCTCGCTCGCAGTGGTGGAGCCGGAAGTGGTGGAGCCTGCGGTGGTGGAGCCCGAGCCGGTGGAGCCGGTGGAGCCGGTGGAGCTGCTCGCCTCGCTCGCGCTGCCGCTGCTGGAGTCGCCGCCCGTCGACGATGTGGAGCCCGTCGAAGATGACGCCGAGTCGCTGTCGGAGGCCTTGTTGGCGGTGCCGTTGGTGGCGGAGGTATTGACCTCAAAGCCGACGATGCAGCCGCTGCCGAGGCCGAGCAGGGAGAGTGTCGCGAGCGAAGAGATGAGCCATGCTGGGCGGAGACAGGTCGGCATGGAGTGGAGTATCCCCGAGAGGCATCGGCCTTTGCCAGGGCCAACCTGGGGGCATTGTGGCGGCGCAGGGTCCTCGCAGAGGGCGAAGACGCGGGCAGAGGGCGAAGGCGCGGGCGGATGCTTGTCTGAGGAGTCGCTCCGTGGCATCAACGCGAACCATGAGCGATTTTTTGCCGACCGTCGAAGTTGCGCCCCGCGATGCCCCTGCGAGCGCCTCTGTGATCTGGCTGCACGGTCTTGGAGCCTCTGGGCATGACTTCGAGCCGATCGTGCCGCTGCTCGATCTGCCCCACGCCCGCTTCATCTTTCCGCACGCGCCCGAGATCCCGGTGACCATCAACAATGGTTGGGTGATGCGTGCTTGGTACGACATCCGCAGTCTCGATCGCGGCCCCGATCGGGAGGACTCTGTGCAGATCCGAACCTCGGCGGCGAGCATCCACGCCCTCATCGAACGCGAGCGTCAGCGAGGCATCGACAGCGAGCGCATCGTCCTCGGTGGTTTTTCCCAGGGCGGCGCGATGACCCTCTACACCGGCCTTCGTTACCCGCATCGGCTCGCCGGGTTACTCGCCCTGAGCGCTTACATGTTGCTGCCCCAGGCGCTGCCCCAGGAGATCGCGGCGGCGAATCAACAGACGCCGATGCTCTTCGCCCACGGTACTTTCGACGATCTCGTGCCGACCTTTGCCGGGCGGGCCGCGCTCGAGCAGATCAGCGCTCTTGATCGCGAAGGGCAAGGGACTGACGGGGGCGCGCTGCGGGAGCTGCGTTGGCAGGAGTACCCGATGGGTCACGAGGTCTCGCCGGCCGAGCTGGCGCTTGTCGGCACCTGGCTGCGCGAGCGCCTGCCGGCTTGACCGGGGACTGAGTTGTCGGGGCTCTATAGCGAGAACTTAAACTTGAGGATTGTCGCCTTGGTGACGAAAAGATCGGTGAGATCATTGGGATCAGGCTTTTCACCGACAATCTCCTTGTTCAGGACAAGCACCTTTTCGAAGGGGGCTGAGAGGGTCA